>VIKE01000150.1 GCA_008080565.1 Rhodocyclaceae bacterium
CGGTAGCGGTTGTAGATTTCCTGCTGGTCGAGACCGAGGCTTTCGATGCAGTGCTGGTAGGTCCAGGTGTGCAGCGCTTCTTCGTAAACCTGGCGGGCCTGGTAGATCTGCAGTTCGGGCGCGCTCATCTTTTCCATGACGGCCAGGCCGATGTTGCGCATGGCCAGGATGTCGGAGGTCGTCAGGTAGGCCAGGACGTTTTCAAAAACGTGGCGCTCGGCCGGCGACAGTTTGTGCTGGTAGTCGTGCACGTCCTGCGCCATGCCGATTTCGAGCGGCGTCCAGTGATTGCGGTTGGCCTTGAGGAAGAACTCCCAGGCCCACGGGTATTTGAACGGGGCGAGCTGGTTGATGTCGGCCTTGCCGTTGACGATGCGTTTGTCGGCGGCGTTGGTCGGGGCCAGGCTTGCCGCGGTGGTTTCCATTTTTGGCGAAAAATTCCGGTTGACCGTGGGAACAGGCTGGCTGGCCGGGGGAGCTAGTGAATCCCAGTCGTCAAAGCGAAAAGCTGCGTTCATGTTGTTCTCTCGTGAAAAGGATGGTCAGGCGCCGAAGGCGGCCATCGTTTGCCGCAACTCTTCAAGCCCCTTGAGCAGATCGGGGCCGGGATGGGTGAAGTACTCGCCGGTCAGCGGCAGGATGGGTATGCCCGGCTTGGCGATGGCCGGGTTGCAGCTTTCACCACGCCGGCTTTGCAGGGCAAAGATCAGATCGGGCTGGCGCCGGCCGATCCAGGCGGCAACGTCGCCATCCGGCGTATCCGGCTTGAAATTGCGGATGCTGTCGTGGTCGGTCACGACCTCGAAGCCGGCGGCGGAAAAGACTTCGTGCAGCGTCGTACCCTGGCCGAACGAATACGGTGCATTGCTGCAGGCCGAGAGAATCAGTACGCGGCGCTGGCGGCTGTCGACCAACGCGGCAGCGCGCCAGTCGGCGGCGAATTTGTCGACGCGACGGTCGATGTCGGCGACCCCGGCAGCCCGGCCGATGTCGCGCAACATCGCCTCGACCCCGGCCATGCCGCGAAAGCCACCAACGCGCAACACCTTGGCGCCGGCAGGCGTCGCCTCCGTCACTTTGGCGGCCGGCGTCCATTCGGAAAAGATGACCAGATCGGGCGCCAGCATGTCGATCACTCCGGCATCGGGATCGATGACGCCGCCGGTATCCGGCCGCGCCAGGGTGTCGTAACGACTGACGCCGACAACGCAGTCGCTCAGCCCCAGCCAATCGAGGGCGCGGCTGATGTAGGGCGACTGGCTGACGATGCGCGGGCAGTCGGCGGCCTCGGCGAGCCCGGCCAAGAGGGTCAGACAGAGCAAGGCAACATGGCGGAATTTCATGGTTTTCCTGTGGATGGGATTCATTGGCATGCCTCGCACTCCGGGTTGTCTATCGCGCAGAACTTCGGCTCTTCCGGCACCGCCGCCTCGTCGCGCCCGCCCGCTTTCTCGGCCTGGCTGGCGCCCAGCGTGCGCAGGTAGTAGGTGGTTTTCAAACCGCGCAGCCAGGCCAGCTTGTAGATTTCATCGAGTTTTTTGCCCGAGGGCAGCGCCAGGTAGAGGTTCAGCGACTGGGCCTGGTCTATCCATTTCTGGCGCCGGGCTGCGGCCTCAATGAGCCACACCGGGTCGATCTCGAAGGCTGTCGCGTAACGGGCCTTGAGTTCGTCCGGTACGCGCTCGATGCGGGCCAGCGAACCGTCGAAATACTTGAGATCGGCGACCATGACTTCGTCCCACAGGCCAAGCGCCTTGAGGTCGCGGACCAGCGCCTCGTTGACCACGGTGAACTCGCCGGACAGGTTCGATTTGACGTAGAGGTTCTGGTAGGCCGGCTCGATGCTGGCCGAGACGCCGACGATGTTGGAGATGGTCGCCGTCGGCGCGATGGCGACGCAGTTGGATGCGTTCCTTGAGCGCCGGCCAGTCAAGGGTGGACTCGCGATTGACGTCGAGATGCCCGCCCCGCCCTGCTTCCAGCAAGTTGATTGAATCGAGCGGCAGGATGCCCTGATCCCACAAGCTGCCGGCAAAGCTCGAATACCGACCGCGCTCGCGGGCCAGTTCGCTCGATGCCGAATAGGCGTGGTAGCAGACGGCTTCCATGGTTTTGTCGGCGAAATCCACCGCCGCGGTCGACGCGTAGGGCAAGCCGATTTCGTACAGGCAATCGGCAAAGCCCATGATGCCGAGGCCAACCGGCCGATGGCGCAGGTTGGCGTTGCGCGCCTTGGGCGTCGCGTAGAAATTGATGTCGACGACGTTGTCGAGCATGCGCAGGGCGGTTGTCACGGTGCGGGCCAGCTTGGCCTGATCCAAGGCGCCGTCCTTCAAATGCGCCAGCAAATTGACCGAGCCGAGGTTGCAGACCGCCGTTTCCTCGTCCGAGGTGTTCAGCGTGATCTCAGTGCACAGGTTGCTCGAATGCACGACGCCGCAGTGCTGCTGCGGCGAGCGCAGGTTGCAGGCATCCTTGAAGGTGATCCACGGATGGCCGGGGCGGGGATTTTCTTGTGCAGCTTGAGCCGGCCGGCGGCGGCTTCCAACTCGTAGGCAACGTAGGCCGCCTCGAACTCGGCGCCGAATTTTTCGTGAAGATCGGGCACATCGACCGGCGAGAACAGCGTCCATGCCCCGTGGTCGATGACCCGCTGCATGAACAGGTCGGGAATCCAGTTGGCCGTGTTCATGTCGTGCGTGCGGCGGCGCTCGTCGCCGGTGTTCTTGCGCAGGTCGAGGAATTCCTCGATGTCGAGGTGCCAGGTTTCGAGATAGGCGCAGACGGCGCCTTTGCGCTTGCCGCCCTGGTTCACGGCGACCGCCGTGTCATTGACCACTTTCAGGAAAGGAATAACGCCCTGACTCTGGCCGTTGGTGCCCTTGATCCGGCTGCCCAGAGAGCGCACCGGCGTCCAGTCGTTGCCGAGGCCGCCGGCGTATTTCTGCAACAGCGCGTTTTCCTTGATGCTCTGGTAGATGCCGTCGAGATCGTCGGCGACGGTGGTCAGGTAGCACGACGACAGCTGCGAATGCAGCGTGCCGCTGTTGAACAGCGTCGGCGTCGA
>VIKE01000104.1 GCA_008080565.1 Rhodocyclaceae bacterium
AGCGACTTCGGGCCCAGCGACTTGATGATCATCGGTGCCGAGCCAACGGCCGCTTCGGTACCCGACGGCAAGGCCGGCTGACCAAAATCGGGACGATGAATATTGCGCAAGACGCGCGGCGTGATGAGCAGGATGATTTCCGTCTTGACCGAGGTATCGCGCTGACTGCCAAATAGACGACCAACCACCGGAATTTCGCCAATGCCCGGGATATGGCTGGTGGACTTGCGCTCCTCGTCGTTGATCAACCCGGCCAGCACCTGGGTTTCGCCATTTTTCAGACGCAGCGTGGTGCTCGCGCTGCGTGTGCCGACCTGATAGGCCAGCGAACTGGAGGGACCAGCCACTTCCTTGACGATGCTGCTCACTTCCAGCCCGACCTTCATCGACACTTCGTCGTCGAGCGTGACATTCGATTCGACGTCGAGTTTGAGGCCGACATCAAGATAGGTAACCGAGGCGGAAACGCCGACGTTGGCCGTCGAGGTGGTGGTGAATATCGGCAGCTTGTCGCCGATGTGAATCTTCGCCTTCTCGCGGTTCTTGACGCGAATGCGCGGGTTGGCCAACACGTTGGTATCGCTGTTCTGGCCCTTGAGATTGAGCGTCAGGCCCGGGTTGGCGACGAAGCTGGTCAGACCGGAAGCATTTTTGAGACTGATGTAGCCCGGTGTCAGCGTCCCGCCCGGTACAACGTTCTGCAAAATGCCGGCGGCTGTACTCGTCGTCGTCGTTATCGTCTGCTGCAGAGCGCCATAACCAACCGAATCCGGCCAATCCACACCAATCTCGTTCAACCGGCTACGCGTCACTTCCAGAATCTCGACCTCCAGCATCACTTCCGGCTCGGCCAGATCGAGTGACTCGATCAGCCGTTCAACCAGCCGCATGGCGTCCGGTGTGTCCTTGACGATGAGCAGGTTGAGCTTTTCGTCTGCAAAGACGTCCTTGCTCTTGGCCACCGTCTTGACCAGGATCTGCGCCTGCTTGACGTCGGCATTGGCCAGATAGAAGCTGCGCACCACCAGTTCCTGATACTCCTTGGCCTTGGCCGGCGTGTTCGGGTAGATCAGGAAGCTGTTGTCATTCAGCTGGCGCTTTTCCAGCTGATTGGTTTTCAGGATCAGATTCAGGATGTCTTCGAGCGGGCTGTTGCGGACAAAGAAGGTCACCTTGGTGTCGCCCTTGACGTCCTTGTCGAACACGAAATTGAGGCCGGACGAACGCGACAACACCTCGAAGACCGATTTCAGTGTCGCATCGCGGAATTCCAGCACGACCGGCTTGGCCAGCGCCGCCTTGACGGCCGGGTTGGCCGACGGGTTCATTTCCTTCTCGCGCAACACGTCGATCTGTTGCTGCAGCTTGCGCGCCACCGGATTGAGCGTGTCCTGGGCTCGTACGGTACGGACCACGCGCTCGGCACCGAGCAGGTCGCCCTTCTTCAATAATTGTTCGGCCTGGGCCAAATTGGCGGCATTTTTCCGGTCGACCGCGAGTTGCTCGAGGCCCTGGATGGCCCGCGTATTCCTTCCATCGATTGCGAGCGCTCGCCGGTAGGCAGCTTCGGCTGCATCGGGGTTGCCGGCCGAGCGCTGACGATCGGCATCATCGAGATAGGTATCGACCGACTCGCCCTTGTGGCGAATCATTGCCGCCTTGATCTCGGCATCGCGCGGACGATCACGCGCTGCCTTTTCCAGAGAAGCGACCCCCTCCTCCTTCTTGCCGGACGCCATGAAATCGAGGCCATCCCGGTAGGCCGGATGGGAACACCCACCCAGCAAAACAGCCAGGAGCAGAAAAATCGAGCCTTGCTTCAAAGCACTATCGAATCGGGTCTGCATCAATTTGAACCGTCACAAAATCTTATTATCCTAGGAAGCCAGCATTACAGGCATGTTAAAGACAGGCAAATATACCAGTCGAATTCCTTTCTCCGCTTCATACGACTGAAACCTGAGGCCGCAATACTCTCTGGACATGGTGCCATCGCGCCAGCACTGGCCACGACGAAGGGAGATATTGATGCAGCGCTCAGTTTCCGACACTCACTGTCCGCCCGAAGACATGCAGGCCCTGCGCCACCTGATCGCCCAACTCGCCCCTCAATGCGGTGTCGACCTGGGCAATCGCGCGTCAATTCGCATTTTTCTGGACAGCGACCAGGCCGCCTGGCGCAACGAAAGCATCGATCCGCGAATCTGCCAGGAATTGCGCGCCATGATGATTCTGCTCTTTCGCCTCGAAGCCAGCAGCAGCGAAGATCTCGGCGTTGAAGGCCTGCGTCGCCTGTGGCGCCAGCACGGTGAAATCATGGCCCGCTACGGTCAGCAGGCCCACTGAGGCAGACAATTTCGGGCCAGCCGAAACAGCGCCACATCGTTTGGCGTCCGTCCAAATCGCCAGCCGCCAATTTGTTGCAACACCGACCGTTTACTAGTCCGTTCAGATCATATCTATCAGGCATCGCATCTCAACGCCTGTCATGCCGAC
The DNA here is from genome assembly GCA_008080565.1 of Rhodocyclaceae bacterium. Classification (GTDB taxonomy): domain Bacteria; phylum Pseudomonadota; class Gammaproteobacteria; order Burkholderiales; family Rhodocyclaceae; genus Azonexus. The sequence goes on from VIKE01000104.1 coordinate 2,497, forward strand.
TCCCTATTCTTGACCCATCCGGATTCGTACTCGGAAAACGTCAACTAACCAAAACTCTGGGGAATGCCATGATTCGCAAGACTGCTCTCGCTCTTCTGCTGGCTGCGGCCGGCATCAACGCTCACGCTGCACTGTCGGCTGGCGACATTGCCTTCACGTCTTTCAATGCCGATGAAGATAGCTGGGCCATCGTTGCCCTCAAGGATATCTCCGCCAACACCTCCGTCTACTTTAGCGATAATGAGTGGAATGGTTCCGCCTGGAACGACACCAACGAGCACTCTCTGGTGTGGAACTCCGGTGCCCAAACCATCGCCGCCGGCACTGTTGTGAGCTTCCTCGAAATCGACGCCTCGCCTGACGTCATCTCGGCCTCCATCGGCACCCTGAGCGTAGCCGCCGGCACCGGCACCAACCTAGGTCTGTCGAAGAGCGACGAAACCTTCTACGCATTCCTCGGCACCAGTGCTGCTGCGCCGACCACCTTCCTTACGGCGATCACCACCGAAGCCAACAGCGCCCTGGCCAACACCACCAACGCCGGCCTGACGATTGGCCTCAATGCCACCGCCCTGAGCAACGATGCCGACTTTGGCGAATACACCGCGACCCGCGCCGGCCTGGCCACTTTTGGCGCCTACGCCCCGCTGGTTTTCAACAACACCAACTGGACGATGGCCGGCAGCGGTGAATTCACCGGGCAAGCCTTGAATACGACCGCTTTCAGCGTCACCGCCGTTCCCGAACCGAAGAATTACGCCATGTTCCTCGCCGGTCTCGGCCTGATGGGTCTGATCGCCCGTCGCCAAAGCAACCGCTAAGCCTCACCACAACCGACCGGGGTTTTCCGCTCCGGTCGGGCCACATTCGAAACAGCCGGCCGAATCGATGATTGGCCGTTGCCCCAAGGAGATTTTCATGTTCAAGCTTTCCACCCTGGCCCTCGTGCTGGCCAGCGCCTTCGCTGCCCCGGCCTTCGCCGCCTGCCCCGACGCTTCGACCAGCGTTACCTTCGGCACCTACAACTCCGGCGTGACCAATCGCGCCGTGGCTGGCACCTGCACCATCGACGACCAGATTCTCGATGACGAACAACAGTGGGGCAGCCAGGCTTCCTTCCTGGCGCACGTCTCCAAGGTCAGCTTCGACCTTCTGAAGGCCGGCAAGATCAGCGCCACCGAGCGCGTGAAACTGATGGCTGCTGCCCAGGCTTCCGGCATCGGCAATTCGATCAAGGTCAAGCTGATCGGCTTCAACGATTTCCACGGCTATATCAAGGCTGGCGAAGGCTCGTCGAGCAACCCGGGCGTCGCCCGCTTCTCCACCAAGATCAAGGCCCTTCGCGCCCAGAACAGCCTGAACGCGGTTGTTTCCGCCGGCGACATGATTGGCGCCAGCCCACTGACTTCCGCCCTGTTCAAGGACGAGCCGACCATCGAAGCGATGAACCGCATCGGCATCGACTTCAACTCGGTGGGCAACCACGAATTCGACGAAGGCAAAACCGAACTGCTGCGCATGAAGCAGGGCGGCAACCACCCGACCGATCCGTTCTCTGGCAGCGGCTTGCCGCAAGACTTGAAGGACGGCGAATTCGCCGGCGCCAAGTTCGACTTCCTGGCGGCCAACGTTGTTGAAACCGAATCCGGCAATACCGTCTTCCCGGCCTACGGCGTCAAGAGCTTCCTGGGCAACAAGGTCGCCTTCATCGGCATGACCCTCGAAGCCACGCCGACCATCGTCTCGCCTTCCGGCGTTGCCGGCCTTGAATTCCGCGACGAAGCCAACACCGTCAATGCGCTGATCCCGACCCTGCAGGCCCAGGGCATCAAGAGCGTTGTCGTGTTGATCCACGAAGGTGGCTTCGCTTCTGGCGGCATGAATGGTTGCACTGGTGTTTCCGGCCCGATCGTCGATAGCGTCAATCGCCTGCATCCGGAAGTGGACCTGGTGATCTCCGGCCACACCCACGCTGCCTACAACTGCCTGATCAACAACAGCGCTGGCCAGCCGGTTCGCGTCACGTCGGCCGGCCAGTACGGTCGCAACCTGACCGACATCGACATGGTCATCGATACGAAGACCAAGAACGTCCTGAGCATCGCCGCCACCAATCTTCTCACCGGCACTGGTGCAACGACAGCCGAAGACCCGGCTCTGACCGACCTCGTCGCCCACTACAATGCTGCCGCCGCCGTGCCGGCCAGCCGCGTCATCGGCAAGATCACCGCCGGTATTACCAAGACCAACAATGCCGCCGGCGAATCCGCCCTCGGCGATGTCATCGCTGACGCGCAACTGGCCGCCACGGCCAGCGTCGCTACCGGCGGCGCCGTCATCGCCATGATGAACCCGGGCGGCATCCGTTCCGACCTGCCCTACAACCTGGCTTCCGCCGGCTTTGCCTACGATGGCGCCGTGACCTACGGCAACGCCTTCACCGTCCAGCCCTTCGGCAACTCCCTGGTGACCATGACCCTGACCGGCGAGCAGATCAAGACGGCGCTGGAAACCCAGTTCATCGGCTGCAACGGCCAGACACAGGAACGCATCCTCCAGATCTCCAACGGCTTCAGCTACGCCTACACCGCCGCCAATGCCTGTAACGCCCGCATTACGTCGATGACACTGAACGGCCTGCCGGTCGATACCGCTGCCAGCTACCGCGTCACGGTCAACAGCTTCCTGGCCGATGGCGGCGACGGTTTTGTCGTCCTCAAGAACGGCACCGACCGTCTTGGCGGCGAAGTCGATACCGATGCGTTCGAAAAGTATCTGCAAGCCAACCCGAGCGGCGTTGCCCCCGGACCGCAGAACCGCATCGTCAAGAACTGATCAACTGACCCTATTTTGAGATTCCAATCATGAAAACCAATCTGCTCAAACCTCTCGTTGCCTCCCTGTTGCTGGTCGGCTGCGTTTCCGCCCAGGCTGCCCATTTCGAAGTGCTTGGCTACAACGCTACCAGCCGCTATTCCGGCACCGTCGATTTCACTGACTTCAACTTCAACGGCGACTACACTTCCGGTGGAAACGATTTTGGAACGGCGGTAAGCGCTATCGAAACCACCACCGACTACGAGCATAGCGGCAATGCCTCTGGCAGCTTTCTCGGTGGTAGCTTCCTCGACCTGACGACTTCAGTCAGCTTCAGCTCCGCCAATCCAATCGAGTATTACGGTATCGCCACTGCTGTCGAGAAGACGGTTCAGTTGCAAGTGGTAGCCGATGCCGGTGATATCGGCCCGCAGGTCAACGTCAGCTTCGCCGGGCTGTCCTCCACCTTCAGCGGGCTGGTTGGCTCCTCCGAAGGCACGTTCCAGACCAGTGTTCGCGTCTCTCAGGGCAGCAACGTTCTGGCCAACTTCACGACCAAACAGTTTGCCGACCAGAACGTCAATTTCGCTTTCGCGGCTCAAGCCGGCGACATCATTGTCTTGTCGGCCTCCCAAGGCGTTCATATGAACGCCAGCGGCCCGATCGATGCCAGCCTGACCGGCATGCTGTACGGCAACTTCACAGTCACCGCTGTTCCGGAGCCGGAACAGTACGCCATGTTGCTGGCCGGTCTTGGCCTGATCGCCGGCGTCGCCCGTCGCCGTAGCAGCCGCTGATCCATACCGGTTAAACCGCACGGGCTATCCGGCCCGTGCGGTTTTTTTACACCGCCCCGCCACGCTTCCACGGTCAACCGGAAATTTTGGCCAATTTCCAAATGCCGCCCCTCCGATCCGCTCCCAGGAGATTCTTCGTGTCCAAGTTACTTCGCACCACCGCCTTCGCCTCCATGCTGTTCGCTGCCCTCCCGGCCGCCCAGGCAGCTACCTACAGTTTCTCCGGGATGATGGATTCCGGCTCGCTGATCGGCGAAACCTTCACCGGCAGTTTCAGCTTCGACGACCTAGGACTGACCGGAATCGATCTTGAGATTCTCGACCTCAACAGCCTGAGCCTGAGCATCCTCGGAACCACCTACACCATTGCCAATGCCGATTCGACGCCCGATGTCAGCTTTCTGAACGGCAGCTTTCTTGGCCTCTCGTATTCGGTCACAACCAGCACGCTGGGGTTCAGCGTCATTCCCGGCTTCAGCGATACCTCTGATGCCTTCGTTGCCTACGACAAATTGAGCGGTGGAAACATCGTTGACGGTCAGTCAGGTTTCGGCTCCATCGTTTACCTCCCGGTTCCCGAACCCGAGTCCTACGCCATGCTGCTCGCCGGTCTTGGCCTGATTGGGCTGGTCGCCCGTCGCCGCACCACCGCCGCCTGATCGCCGGGCAATTCTGAAATGGCTCCTGCGGGAGCCATTTTTTGGCCCCTTCCCCGATCAAAAAAGCCTCTTCAACCTTTTCGCCATGAGTGAGACACCATGAAAATCCGTCCCGATTCCCGCCACCGCTTCGCCCGCAACATCATTGCGGCCAGCTTGATGGCCTCCACCCTGCCGGCCTTCGCCGCCGGCGTCGTCATTTCGCAGGTATACGGTGGAGGCGGCAATAGTGGCGCGACGCTGAAAAACGATTTCGTCGAACTCTTCAACGCTGACGTCAGTCCGGTCAGCCTGGCTGGCTGGTCCGTGCAGTACGCCTCGGCGACCGGTACTACCTGGCAGGTTTCTGCGCTTGCCAATGTAATGCTGCAACCCGGCCAATACTACCTGGTGCAGGAAGCTGCCGGCACGGGCGGCACTGCCAGCCTGCCGACACCTGATGCGACTGGCACAATCCTGATGTCAGCGACCAACGGCAAGGTCGCGCTGGTCAATTCGACCACGGCGCTAAGTGGCGCCAATCCATTCGGCGGCGCCAGCGTCGTCGATCTGGTCGGCTTCGGCACTACGCCGAACGGCTATGAAACAGCCAATACTGGTGTTGCCCTGAGCAACACCACGGCCGCCCTGCGCGCAGCAAATGGCTGTACCGACAGCAATAACAACCGCACTGACTTCACCACCGGCAGCCCGGCACCGCGCAATACCGCCACGAGCTTCAACGTCTGTGGCGGCGGCACCCCGGCCAATGCCCCGATCATCACTGCCTGCCCGGCCAGCAGCCTGGCCGTCGGTGAAGCTGGCAGCGTCCTGCTCAGCGCCAGCGATACCGACAGCCGCGTCAATGCCGCCAGCCTGGCCGCCAACGCCCCGGCCGGCTTCACGCTCGGCACGCTGACCGCGGCCAACGCCGACGGTGAAGCAGCGACGGTCGCGCTGAATGTCGCCAGCAGCGTCGCCGCCGGCAATTACGCCGTCGCCGTCAATTTCGCCAACGACGAAGCACAGACCGCCAGTTGCACGGTGAACGTCTCGATCAGCGGCACGACGCCGATCCACGCCATCCAGGGCAGCGGCGCAACCAGCCCGCTGGTTGGCCAGCAGGTCACGACACAAGGGGTCGTCACCAAGGTGATGAACAGCGGTTTCTTCATGCAGGACGAAACGCCGGACAGCGACCCGACCACCTCTGAAGGCATCTACGTCTACACCGGCAGCGCCCCCACCGTACAGCTTGGCCAGCGTGTCCGCGTTGCTGCCACCGTGACCGAATACGCAGTCGGCACTGGAGCCGGAGCAGTCACCAATCCGCTTACCGAACTGACCAGCCCGGCGGTCAGCGTGCTCGCGTCCGGTATCAGCATCGCGCCGACCACCATCGCCTTCCCGGAAACTGTTGAAGGCGATCTTGAGCACTACGAAGGCATGCTGGTCCATATCGAAGGTCCGCTCACCGTCGGCCAGAACTATTTCCTCGGTCGCTACGGCCAGCTCACGGTTTCAGCCGATGGCCGCCTGGAAAAGCCGACCAACCGCTACCCGGCCGGCAGCGCCGAAGCCCTGGCAATGGCCGACGACAATGCCCGCCGCCGAATCCTGCTCGACGACGGCTCCAGCCTGCAGAACGTCAACCCGACCCCGTACATGGCAGCCGACAACACCGTGCGTGCCGGCGACAGCATCGATGGCCTGACCGGCGTCATTGACTACGGCCTGGCGACCAGCACCACCTCCGGCCTCAGCGACTACCGTCTCCAGCCAACGGAAGCAAGGTGGCCAGCTTCAATGTCCTCAACTACTTCACCACCTTCACTAACGGCCAGAACGCCGAAGGCCTGACTGGCCAGGGTTGTACGCTGGGCGGCTCGACCACCGCCGCCAACTGCCGCGGCGCCGACAATGCGGCCGAGTTTGCCCGCCAGAAGGCGAAGATCGTCAATGCCATCAAGGCACTCAACGCCGATGTCGTCGGCCTCATGGAAATCCAGAACAATGGCAACGGAGCCGTGCTCGATCTGGTCAACGCACTCAATGCCGCCACCGCAGCCGGGACCTACGCCAGCGTCGCCCTGCCCAATGGCGGCACCGGCACTGATGCCATCCGCGTCGCCATGATCTACAAGCCGGCCAAGTTGGCTCTGGTTGGCGGCGCCGTCAGCGATACCAATGCCATCCACAACCGCCCGCCACTGATCCAGACCTTCTCTGCCGCCAACGGCGAGAAGTTCAGCGTCGTGGTCAATCACTTCAAGTCGAAGGGCAGCTGCCCGACCTCCGGCAACGATGCTGATCAGGGCGATGGGCAAGGTTGCTGGAATGCCCTGCGCACCGAACAGTCCCAGGCACTGCGCACCTACATCACCAGCCTGCAGGCAAGCAGTGGCGATGCTGACGTGATCGTCATTGGTGACCTCAACGCCTACGGCAAGGAAGACCCGATCATCGACTTCACCGCCGCCGGCTATGTCAATCAGGTCGACCGCTTCAACAGCCTGGGCTACTCCTACGTCTTCGACGGTGAAGCCGGCTACCTCGACCACGCCCTGGCTACCCCCAGCCTGAGCGCCCAGATCGCCGGCGCCAAACACTGGCGCATCAATGCCGATGAACCGGCCATTATCGACTACAACACGGAGTACAAGCAGCCGGCTTGCGCTACTTGCGGCCCGGACTACTACACGAACACAGCCTATCGCTCGTCTGACCATGACCCGGTTGTCATCGGCCTGAATCTGCTCAAGCAGATCGGCGGCACAGCTGGACGTGACACCCTGACAGGCACGGCGGGCGATGACGTGATCGCCGGCGGCATCGGCGCCGATACCCTGACCGGCGGTGCCGGCGCAGACCAGTTCGTGTTCACCAGCCTGCGCGACGGCGTCGACACCATCACCGACTTCCAGCCAGGCATCGACCGCATCGTGCTGACCCAACTTCTGCGATCAGTCGGCATCACCAGCGCAAACCCGATTGCCAGCGGCTACGTCACCTGCAAAGCCGTTGGTGCCGACGCGATGATTGGCGTTGATCCCGATGCCAGCGGCGCCGCTGTGAGCCGGAATCTCGTGCTTGTCAAAAACCAGGGCTGTGCCGTGGCTACTCCAGGAAACATTGAGTTTTAGTCACCGAGCAAGCAGTCTAAGCGGGGTACCGAGCCACACCCTGCCGAAAACCTGATCTGACAAACACCAGGCAGACCGTATTTCCCGGTCACTTTCGCCAAACCGTGACGTTTGGCAAAGTGGCCGGGATTTTTTTGGCTATGCGGCCATGTTCGCTAAAACGGGGGAGAGAAAAGCTCAATGAGGCAAGGATTATTTTGTGAAATTGGTCACCAATCTCGATACCCAAACCCCAGAAACGAAAAAGGCCAATCCGAAGATTGGCCTAACTCGTTGATTCTCTTGGTCGGGGCGGCGGGATTCGAACTCGCGACCCCTTGCACCCCATAAACGTGAAGCGACGTATCAGCCGGTCTCATCGCGCCCCACCCAAGCTAAACACCACGTTGTTTACAAACAATTATTTAGTTTGAACAACTTCATAACGTGTCATAGTATACCATCAAAGCGCACGCTAAGTGTTCCCCCAATCGTTCCCCCGATTTTACTCGTTTGACATCATCGAGGTGGTCCAATGGCTCTGCACGAACTCAGCGACAAGGAAGTCCGGAACTCCAAGCCCATGGAGCGAGAGTACCTGCTAGCGGACGGTGGCGGGCTCTTCCTGCGAGTGCGCCCAACGGGTGCAAAGGACTGGCTGCTCGTCTATACATTTGCCGGGAACCGCAGAAAACTGGGGCTGGGTAGCCTGGAGTCGGTACCGCTGGCTGCGGCGCGCAGTGAAGCCGCCAAGGCGCGGGAGTCAATCAAACAGCAAATCGACCCCCAGGTGCAACGCAAGCTACGGCAAGCCGAACAGGAAGCACAGCGCAAGATCCTGGAGGCTGCCCAGGCACGCCAAACGGTCAAGGATCTTTTCGAGCGATGGGCCGAGGTGGACCTGGTGCGCCGCAAGGATGGTGGGAAGGAAATCCGCCGCATGTTCGAAAAGGATGTCCTCCCAAAGCTTGGCTCCCTCGCCGTGGAAGACGTCAAGAAGGGGAACATCACATCGGTGACCGACCCGCTCCTCGCCCGCGGCGTCAATCGGATGGCAAAGGTCGTCTTCTCGCTGATGCGGCAAATGTTCAGATTTGCCGTCGATCGCGACATCATTGAGGCGGACCCCACGGCCAGCATTCGCAAAGTCAAGATCGGCGGACCGGATGGCGAGCGCGATCGAGTACTGAGCGAAGCGGAAATTGGAGCACTTTGCCAACAGCTACCGAGCGCGGGACTGATGCCGACAACTAAGGCTGCCGTCTGGATTGCCCTCTCGACCCTTTGTCGGATAGGAGAGTTGCTGGGCGCGCGGTGGTCCGACGTCGATCTCGACAACCACCTATGGCGAATCTCTGACACCAAGAACGGCAAGCCACACAACGTCTATCTGTCTGATTTTGCCGTGAAGCAGTTCCGCAAGGTAAAGGAGCTCAACGGCGAAGGAACGTGGGTCTATCCTAGCCGCAATGGCAAGAAAGCGGTCTCCAGCAAGACAATCACCAAGCAACTTGGCGACCGGCAACGGCCCAGCGGGTCGATGAAGCGGCGTAGCAAATTAATTGCAACACTGACGTTGCCAGGTGGCAAATGGGGGCCACATGACTTACGAAGGACCGGTGCCACCATGATGACTCGCTTGGGCGTATTGCCCGAGGTCGCTGACCGATGCTTGAATCATGTCGAGGAAAATAGAACGAAGAGAATCTATCAGCGGCACACCTACGAAGCAGAGATGCAAGAGGCTTGGCTGTTGCTGGGCAACCGTCTGACGTATCTAACGAAGGATTTTCCTGACAACGCTGCTGCCAATTCGACTAACGAGAACCGCCGATCAATGCGAAAAACCGCTGCAGCGTCCCCGAAACGAACAGGTATCGCACGTTCGCAGGGACAAGGGCCGTCGAGGCAAGAGGCGCCCGGCGAGAAGATCATCCCGGCGCCTGATCAAGGCAATAACTTGGTCGTCTGACATCAGTTCGAGACAATGTGCGGTCGGCAAACTCCGCCCAGCCTGAGTCTTCACCATCACATACGCGTAGGAGGCCACCGACTGGCCCGTCTGCCCCATCACCGCCATCCTCTGCGCGGACAACTGGATCACATCCGACAGGCACGGCTGGTTGCTCCAGCGCGTCTTGAACTCCACCAACACGAGCAGACCGGAGGGCAGACGGTATGCCCGGTCAAGTTTCGCCACCAGTCCGACGGGCGTGGAAATCCGGAACAGCTTTTCCAAGTAGACCAACTCGGCATCCCGCAGCGCTGCCGGTCGCGAGGCCCGCTCAGCCCGTGCGGCATGGGTCTCAAGTGATCGCCACCGCGCCATGGCCAGCGAGAAGCCCACGACGGCAACGGCGCAACCGACGCCCCACGCTAGCGCCGACACTTGCCGCCTCCACGCAAACCTGACCACCAGCGAAGTCCGGTCGCGATCGCCCCCAAGACCATGCGCATAGGAACCTGCAACGAGGGCCATCGGCGCAGGACGACGCAGATACCGGGTGCACCCCGATAGTAGAGGCGGATCACCCGGCGTCCCCAAGCGCTGGGTCGCAGCGCCTCGTCCCTGAACCGGCGCAGCACCTCCGTCTGCCAGGCTTCGCCGAACACGCAGGTGGCGATGAAGCAACGCCCCTTCCGGGCGGCCTGCGCGGTCGCCGCCAAGCCTTCCCTATAGAAGTGCTCATGCTCGACCAGCCCGCGTGCCCGGGCTTGTTGCTGCCAAACCGTACGCCGGCTTCCATGGAGATGCTCGAACACCACCAGCCGTTCGCAGCGGCCCATCTGCGCCAGGTCCGAAGCACTGACCATCCGGCCGCTCTCCGGCCGGCGCGATCGCTTGCCCATGGCCGGCTCACGCGTCGATCGCTGGCGCGAAGAGGTCGCTGCGCGCTACTTGCGGAAGGCAGATGAGGCAAGCCACGCCCCACCCCGGCGAACACACCGCTCTGCGCCAGCAACCCATCGTAGGCCAGCAGCCGCAGGCGATTGATGCGTTTAACGCCCTTCTGGAACTGGATCAGATCGTCGTACAGACGAGGATGGTCGGCACGCGCCAATACGAAGACCAAGCGAATGGGTGCGGCGTCCTTCACGGTATCGGTGCTCATTCGAGTTCTCCCGATGCCGCCTGAACTTGCTCCTTACCGGTGGCGTTCATCTTGCTGCTCGCGTAGTTCTGCCCGGCCAGCTGAAAGCCTCGCACATTGGCGAACATTGGTTCCTTGACCTCGTGGATGCGGTGCTTCGGGAACGCTGCCTTGACCGCCTTGCGGAACAGAAACGCCCCGCCGCCGACCAGGATGATGTTCTGCAGGCTGTGCGGGGCCTCGATCCATTCCATCATCGACGATACCGCCTGCTCGGCGACGGTTTCGGCCAGCGGCAGCAAGCGCTTCATGTCGTACGGCTTCTGGAAGATCATCGGCTGCTTGCCCGTCCGGAGCGCGAGATCGATGGCGTCGTAGTCCCGGTAGGGCGAGCCGATATCCTTGGTGATCTCGGTCGCCAGCAGGCGCAGCACGTCGGACATGCCGCGGTTGAAGGAGTAGCTCTGCTTCTGCACGAGCCGCATGCCCCGGGCCACCAGCCAGTCGAAGGTGCGCGAGCCCGGGTCGATGATCAGGCTCTGCTCGTGGCCGATCTCCGCCATCTTCTGGTGCTCGGAGGCGTAGTGCACCAGCGCCCCCTGCGGCTGCGCTACGGCCAGGACCTTGCTCACGGTCACCGCCTTGCCGCCGCCGATGTCGTGCCGGCCGACCATAGCCTTCTCCAGCGCCGCCTTCTTGACCGCGAAGAGCGCCACCGGCAGCCCCACCACGAGCAAGTCGATGCGGCTCACCTTCATCATGGAGAGCGCCCCGCGCAGCAGTGCCATGTACTCCGGCGTCTCGGTGTATTCGTCGTGCAGTTGCTTGGCACGGAAGGTGTCAGCGGCGAGGCTCACGTCCGGCCCGACCTCATAGAACAGCGGGCCGATGGGGATGCACACGGTTTTCTTGCGCTCACTGGCCGGCCACGACGGCGAGTCGTCGCTCGACGGATAGGCAACGGACGGGAAGCTGGCGCAGCGGATGTCGGTTCCAGCCGCCGCCGTGACGAATTTGGTGTTGCCGGATCCGACATCCACCGCTCTAACGATCAAATCCGACATCCACCGCTCTAACGATCAATTCCATAGCAAGACTCCGAGGTAGGGTTGAGGTCGATCAGCATCGACAGGGCGATCTGATCCCGCCACACGAAATCCCCACTCAAAGAGGCCGATTTCGGCATTGGGCTCGGCCCGCTGTCAGCGAACCGGCGATGCACGGACATTTCGCTGACACTTGAAAGCGTCATCCCTCGGCGGAGCGGCGTGTGTGTCACTACGCTCTCATTCAAATGGCGGGCATCAACCCCATGCGCGGCAGTTGCCGCCGGAGCGGTCCCCGCGCGAGCATCGACTTGAGTTGCCCCGCTCAGGACCAGAGGCAGAGATTTCCCCCGTCAAGCCCGCCCGCCGCCTCGTTGCCCGCCGCTTTGCGACAATAAATGCGCCTTACCGCACTCTCCCGGGCGCGCAAGTGCCACCCGCAATCCTCCGCAAATCGCCGCGCTTTCGAGCCGCCCGCTTGACCGCCCCGGCAATGCCGTCGCCCTTGAGGCGGCGGTCCCGAGGTCTTTCTCGTAGTGCAAGTCGCCGTGGCTTGGCCAGCGTTCATCGCTGGGCGCTCCCTGAAGCGCGCCAAGGCCAACAGAGCACCCGGCCGGCACTCGATGCCGTGCCCCTGTTCCCGCCATCCTTTGAGCACGCGGTTCGCCGCAGCGCGCGGTCGTGTTTGCCCCCTTGGGCTCCCCGCGCGCCTTCGCTCACACCCTCGACACTGCCCTGGACTTTCGGTCAGGGGCGGACCCATGCGAGTGGATGGCGCT
>VIKE01000105.1 GCA_008080565.1 Rhodocyclaceae bacterium
GCGGGTTTACACGATTCCGCCGACCTCATTTCACGCAATGGCGTGAAATATTCGGGCTAAGGAGGTCCACCTCTGCGGTGATTGTGCCGTGCCTGCAAGGCCATTTCCTGAAGATTACGAGAATGTAATTTGTGGGTCAGTTTCCTGTTAGGTTGGCGAGAGCATGATGTGGATACTGGAGCGAGTAGACTCCGAATTTACCCAATGGAGGCCACCATGCGATTTCCAACGCTCTTGGCAATCTTCGCCATCGCTCCGGCCTGGGCGGGGGGCGATGCGCCATCACCGCCGACGCTTGTGCCCGGGCCGAAGTACCAGTCGGTTTTTGCCGACTATCGCGGCTGGCAGGACGAGCCCGTCAAGTCGTGGCGTGAAGCCAACGAAGAAATGCGGCGCCTGGGCGGCCATATGGGCCACCTGGATGGCGCGGCCGCCCCCCTTGTTCCATCGGAGCAACTGCCGGATGGCAGGGGCGAACCGAGTGCCCATGCCGGGCATCGGCACGGGAGTGAGCGATGATCGTCAACTTGTCGCGCCGTCTTCGACCGGGCATTCTTATCCTCGCCACCGCGACCCTGGCCGGTTGTGCGACTTTCTCCGAGGACGGCGGTTTCCATACCATCGATCGGACGGCCAGCGAACGGCTCGGCAAGGAGGTCCGGTGGGCGCGCAGCGAAGACGAACGGCATATCCTCCGGTCTCGCGTGGCGGAGCTGCTCGCCCAACCTCTGGATGTCGAGGCTGCCGTCCAGGTGGCGCTCTTCAACAACCGGGGGCTGCAGGCCAGCTTTTTCGAGCTTGGCATCAGCGAAGCCGATCTGGTGCAGGCCGGACGCTTCCCCAATCCGCATTTCTCGATGTTGCGGGCGAGCAAGGCCGAGCCCGGCGGGCGCGAATACAAGATCGAGCAGGCCCTGACCTTCAACATCTTCGCCTTGGTCACCATGCCCCTCGCCGTCGAGGTCGAGAAGCGCAATTTCGAGCAGACCCAGCGCCTGGCGGCCATGGAGATGGTCCGTCTGGCGACGGAAACGCGCAAGGCATATTTCACTGCCATCGCCGCCGAGGAGAGCGTGCGCTACCAGCAGAAGGTCAAGGATGCAGCGGATGCCGGTGCCGAACTGGCACGCCGCATGGCCGGGGTCGGCAATATCAACAAGCTGCAGCAGGCCCGGGAACAAGGCTTCTACGCCGAGGCCGCCCTCAATCTGGCGCGAGCGGAACAGAGGAGGATCGTGACTCGCGAACGGCTTACCCGGCTGCTTGGGTTGCAAGACGTCGATGCCTTCCGCCTCCCCGAGCGGCTACCCGACCTGCCCAAGGCAGCGGAGGAGTTGCCCGCTATCGAGCAGACCGCTCTGGACCAACGCCTCGACCTGCAGGCGATCCGGATCGAAACCGAAGCCCTGGCCAGGAACCTGGGGCTCAATCGGGCGACCCGCCTGGTTAATGTCATTGAATTTGGACCGGCCCGGGTCTTGGAGGGCACCAAAGACAGCGGCTACAAGAAGGGCTACGAGATCAGCTTCGAGCTACCCCTTTTCGACTGGGGCGGCGCCAAGGTGGCGAAGGCCGAGTCGATCTACCTGCAGGCCGTCGAACGGGCCGCTGAAGCCGTCACCAACGCCCGTTCCGAGGTGCGTGACGCCTACCACGCCTACCGTACCGCCCACGACGTTGCCCGCCACTATCGGGACGAAATCGTCCCGCTCAACAAGCGCATCGCTGACGAGAACCTGCTGCGCTACAACGGCATGCTGATCGGCGTCTTCGATCTGCTGGCCGATGCCCGCTCGCAGATCGCCAGCGTCAACAGCTATATCGAAGCCCTGCGCGACTTCTGGATTGCCCAGAGCGACCTGCAGATGGCCTTGATCGGCAAGCCGTCCCCAGCGGCAGGCGTTCGGGCCTCGGTCGCCGAGACCGGCCGCCCGGGCCACTGACAGGAGAGAAATACGCCATGAGTTCCCGTCGAGATTTTTTCAAGCACCTGGGGCTGGCCGGCGGTGCAGTCGCTTCCGCCTCGGTCAGCCCGGTGGCCCTGGCCGCCTTGCCGGAACTGGTGAGCATGGATACGGCAGACACGGCGCCGCCGCTCTTGGCGCCCACGGGCCGTCCCTACCATCCGGTGGTCACCCTCAACGGCTGGACGCTGCCCTGGCGCATGAACAACGGCGTCAAGGAATTCCACCTGGTGGCCGAGCCGGTGGTGCGGGAGATCGCTCCCGGCATGAAAGCCCACCTGTGGGGCTACAACGGCCAGAGTCCCGGCCCCACCATCGAGGTGGTGGAAGGCGACCGGGTACGCATCTTCGTCACCAACCGCTTGCCCGAGCACACCACCATCCACTGGCACGGCCAGCGCCTGCCCAACGGCATGGACGGCGTCGGCGGGCTGACCCAGCCGCAGATTCCCGCCGGCAAGACCTATGTCTACGACTTCGTCGCCCGCCGGCCCGGTACCTTCATGTATCACCCCCATGCCGACGAAATGGTGCAGATGGCCATGGGCATGATGGGCTTCTGGGTGACTCACCCCAAGGAACATCATCCGTTTATCGACGCGGTGGATCGCGATTTCTGCTTCCTGCTCGCCACCTACGACATTGACCCCGGCAGCTACACGCCGAAGGTTCATACCATGCTCGATTTCAACCTATTCACCTTCAACAGCCGGGTCTTCCCGGGCATCGACTCGCTCAACGTGCGGCAGAACGACAGGGTGCGCATCCGTATGGGCAACCTCAGCATGACCAGTCACCCCATCCACCTGCATGGTCATGAATTCGTCGTCACCGGCACCGACGGCGGCCCGGTGCCCAAGGCGGCGCGCTGGCCGGAAGTGACGACCGACGTGGCGGTCGGCCAGATGCGCCAGATCGAGTTCGTGGCCGAGGCGGAAGGCGACTGGGCCTTCCACTGCCACAAGAGCCACCACACCATGAACGCCATGGGCCACGACGTGCCGACCATGATCGGGGTCGATCAGCGCGGCGTGGCGAAGCAGATCAACGACCTGATCCCGGAGTACATGGCGATGGGCGAGCGCGGCATGGCCGACATGGGGGCGATGGAAATGCCGATCCCGGACAACACCCTGCCGATGATGGGCGGCCAGGGGCCATTCGGATCGGTCGAGATGGGCGGCATGTTCACCGTCGTCAAGGTCAGACGCCACCAGAAGCCTGGCGATTACTTGAATCCGGGCTGGTACGGGCATCCCGCCGGCAGCCGAGCCTATGAATGGACGGTGCCGATGGCGGAACCACCGCGCGCCAGCACCCAAGGCGGGCAGTCGATGCCGGCGCAGGGCAAGCCACAGCTGCCCGAAGTGAATGTTCGCAAACCCGGCGGGCACGCCGGCCATTGAGCGATGCGCCATTAAGGAAAATGAGGCGCGGCTCGGCGGAATCCATCAGGGCCAGCAGGGCTATCCCTGCACAACAGGCCGGATATAGAACTGCAGCCTATCTGTCCCAACACACCAAAATCATTCTTGGCAAACGGGAGGCGTCCATATAGACGCTCATGACCATCAATTCCATTTCGTCCGCCACCAATACCGCGGCTGGCGCAACACGCCAATCGGTCGAGAGCCGGCAACTCCTGGAATCAAGACAGACCGAACGCCAGGACGCCCAACTCAAGGAGCGCATCCGGCGCCAGGACGAACGCAGCCGGTCGTCAACGCCCAGGGACAACCGATGGGGACGCTGATCAACGTTGTCGCCTGACTGCGCATCTCGTGGCGACCGCGACGATAGATGCTCTGAACGGCGAGCGCTGTTTTGCCGTGCCGTGTTCCTGTCTCGATGTCGTAGTGACCTGGTCCCGCCGCCGGGCAGTGGCGAGCCACCGACAACGAGCGAAGTGCAGGCTATCGACGTGGTAGGCAGCATGGCCCTTCTCGAATTCGAAAAGGTGCACGGCGATGTGCTCAATATCATTCCACCCCAGCGCGCTGGCGACATCGCCGCCAATGCCTAGCTGAAACTGATCAACAATCGCTGGGTGGAGGTGGACTGGCGGACGTGAATCGGCCAGCGCGCCGGGCATCCATGTCATCGGCGACGACGCCTTTCCGGCGCCCCAGATGCCGAAATCGGGACATATGGCGAACCAGCATGGCAAAGTGGCGGCCGCAGCCATCCTCAACTTGCTGGCCGGTCAGGAACCCAATCCGGTGCCGCTCATGACGAACACGTGCTACAGCTTCGTCGACGCGAGGAACGTCATCCATGTCGCCTCGGTGCACCGCTACGATCCTGCCAAAAGGACCATGCTGACGGTTCCGGGCGCCGGCGGGATCTCGGCGGCCCGCAGCGAGACGAAGGGTAGATCGCCCTCGGCTGGGCGAGGAATATCTGGGCTGACACCCATGCGTGAGCACAGTTTGGAGCATGACGAGGTGGCCTCATCAATGCGAATTGTCCGGGTCTTCCAAAGACTCATTGGTTGACAGGGGAATGTAATTTCCGGGTCACGTGATCGATAGGCAGGGTACGGTATCTTGTCGATCAAGCGCGAACATATCCGAGAAGTCTTGACGCAAGGGAATTACATGAAACGAAGTCTGATCTTGCTGCTGTTGTCTGGCGTCCTTCGATCGGAATATTGCGTCCCCGTACGCAAAGCCGAGAGCGCGAATTTACGAATGGCCGAGAGGTTGCGGGTGGCGTGTCCCTTTCGGACGCGACAGTCGTCCTCACGGAAAGTGACATCGAGCACCCAGTGCATGGCCTCAACGCTCCAGTGGGCGCGCACAGCGTGAGCAAACTGTTCGACCGTCTTTACCCCGGCACTGACGATAAAGTAGCGCCGGTCAA
Organism: Rhodocyclaceae bacterium; assembly: GCA_008080565.1. Classification (GTDB taxonomy): domain Bacteria; phylum Pseudomonadota; class Gammaproteobacteria; order Burkholderiales; family Rhodocyclaceae; genus Azonexus. The sequence goes on from VIKE01000105.1 coordinate 4,827, forward strand.
CGCTTATCTTGCCCTTGATCTCTTGCTCGGACTCGATCATGCCGACGGCGGCAAGTTTCCTCCATCCCTCACGCATGGACTTGTCCATCCACGACACGTCGGGAACCAAGACCGCTCGGCGGGTTTCAATCCGGCCATGATCCTTCTCGACCGAGGTGCGTTTTTGTACGTCGACGTTGCGGAAGTCAAACGCAGCGGCGGTATCGAAGAACTCAACGATCGCCTGCGACAGATTCTTCTGGTTGTCCTTCACCGCCAGAACATAATCCCCTCCCTGAGCGACGATTTTCTCGACGACCTCGGTCTGGCAGCCCAACGCATCCATCGTCACAATGCAGCCCTTGAGGATCAGAGTATCCAACAATGCCTTGATCGCCGCCAGTTCGTTACCCTTGCCCGCCGAGCCTTCCTGTCCCAGCGATACGCCCAGCGTGGTGGCGTAGGCGCTGACCATGTGCAGTGCCGTATTCGGTCCGTCTTTCGATCCTCTCACGGTCTTGCCGTCGAACGCCACAACCCCCTCGGCCACGCCAACGATGCTGGCAATCCACTGCCGAAAGCAACGCTCGAACACCGTTGCGTCCAGAACACGAAACACCTCGCCAAACGTGTCATGCGACGGCGTCCCATTTTTCAGAACAAGGAACGTCTTCAGCCAGTCTTCCTCGCCTTCGCACCAGTCCGCGATATCGACCCAACCGTCCGCTCCGCACAACACCGCGCAAATTGCCATGACGATCATTTCCTTGAGCTCGTATCGCTGCGCCGGCCCTCTGCGGTAATCCTCAACCTCTGAAAATGCTTCCTGCAACGTCATCTTTGCCCCTCGATAAATAACAAGAGTAGGCGCCATTCTCGGGCTGTTTACAAGAGCATCTCATACGTCATTGACTGTGAACGCTTTTCTTTGCACGTTTACGACATCTGCGTAATTCTACTTTGTCAGATTCCATTTCAATCCGATGCTGAGAGGATAGCGGCTTGTTTTTTGTAAGCAAAATCCTTGGCGATCTGTCGTCGTCGATGGCGATCCTCGATGGAGGCGGCGAGGTCGGCATCGGTTTCGATCTTGGTCGGCAGCTTGTGGCGCATGATCTCGACCAGATCGTTGCAGGACAGCAGATCGGCTGTGTCGCGATGGGCCAGACGCTCCTTGGCGAGGAACATCAGCGCGACCATCACCAGCGCCAAGTGATGGTGCCATGCCTGCCAGCCCCTGACCTGATAGTCCGCCATGCCGCACGAGCCCTTGGCGTCCTCGAAAGCCCGCTCGACGAAATGCCGGGCGACCTGCATGTCCGCCAAGCGGCGCAAGTTCGCCTCGGGCTTGGCGTTGGAGAGGCAGAACTTCAGCTTCGTGCCGTCGATCTCGCGGCGCACCAGCAAATGCCAGCAGCGTGCCCGCTGCTCGGATCCGTCCCGCAGCCACACCCGCTGCTTCAGGTAATCGGCGACGACTTCACCCTTCTCTCCCTCGCGCACCGACAGCCGACACCAGCGCGACGCCGGCTGGGCAACGGCCCAGGCCGTCACCGTCAGCGGCGGGGTCTGCGCCTGCAAACGGCAGGGTGCCTTGCCCTTGGCCGATTGGCGCGCTGGCACGGCCGGGGCCGGATCGGACAGGTAGATCGCCTGATCGGAATGGACCTCCGCCAGGAAGGTTTCGCGCTCCCCATCCAGGGCGCGCAACAGCCACGGCAGGTGTCCGTAGCCGGCATCGAACACGACATGGGCGAAACGCAGCCCCTCCCGCCGCGAGCGATGGATCATGCTCAGCGCCATCTCGCCCTTGGTGCAAAACTCCATGCCCTCGGGAATGCCAGCATCCTGGCAGCGGGCCGCATCGGCGAACCATTCCTCGGGGACATACAACTCCCCCTCGACCAGCGCGGCGACCCGATCCCGCACGACGGCGGCGAAGACACCGACCTGGCTGTTGTCGGTCTTGCCCAGGCGCCCGTTCCACTGGCGGGCGACACCGGCGGACATGTCGCCCTTCTTGGCGAAGGCGCTCTCGTCAATCACCAGCGCGCTGGCGTGGCCGAAATGGGCGTTCGCATCGGCAATCAGTTGCCGGCGTACGCCACCGCGATTCCACGCCGATTCGCTCAGCATGTGATGGAGCCGCTGGTACTGGCTGCCCGAGACGGTCTCGGCCATCTTCTCCAGATTGCGCCGCCGACACTGGAACAAGCCGTGCAAATAGAGGCGTGCCGCGTCTTCGACCGAGCGGGTACGGCTCTGGAAGCAAGAAAGGTACGGCGCGAAGTGGGAATCGAAGTGCGTGAGTGCGGAAGCAACCAGCGCAGCAATGCTATTGGGGTATTTGAGCTGGCATCGTAATTGACAACTCTTTTATAAACAATTGATTGCATTATATCAGACGGCGCCCTGTTGAGCCTGTTTTTCTAATCTGACAAAGTAGAAGTAAGCGATTGCCGTGAACTCGTGCCGGCCTTCGATCTTTCCAACCTGGGGTTGAGGTGTTGCGAGCACCTTGTGGACCTCGGCGCGCAAACCACCCGCAAGTTTCTTCAACAGGTTGATACGGATCGCGAAGCCTGGCTGCGGGGAGATGGCACCGACTTTCTCGCGGCGACCGGTCGAATCGCCTTGGATCACTGGGCTTCCACCGTATCTTGTGGAGTCGAGCTGCAACGGCAGGTCCTGGTCGGCCTGACGAAGAAATAATTTTCGGCACAGGCGGAAACCGATACCATCGCGATCGGCACGCCATGTTCAGCCTGGCCGCCGGGGCGTAAACTCCGGCTGTCCGGTTTGCACTGACACTTTCATTCCCTCAATTTTTTGGAGCTATAGCTATGAAACTGAAACCGATCGTATTTTCTGCCAGCCTGTTCGCCGCCATGGTGTTTTCTCTGGGCGTCCAAGCCGCTTCGGACGCCGACAAGGCTGCCGAGGCGAAGGCGCCGGTGGCCGACATGCAGGCGGACAAGGCGGTCAAGAAGATGAAGCCGCACTCCCATGTGGAGGAAAAGACGGGCGTTCCGCAGTCGATGCCCGATGCCAAGTCCGACAAGCCCAATGCCGCCAAGGACAAGAGCAAGCATTTCCATCCGCGGGACATGAAGTAACCCGTATCCGTGCCGGCGCGCCCGTCTCGGGGCCGCCGGTTTTTTCGAGATGACCAGCAAACATGACGAGCATGGCGATCGCTGTTCCTGTCGCGTCCTCGCCGAAGCCACAGGATGCGAACCCGACACGATCCGTTTTAGCTACTGCCAGGCCGTATTGATGAAGCGCTGGGCCATGGAGTGCAACCACGGTTGCCGCCACGGTTCCGCCGGCTCGGGGAGCGGCGACAAGTGGCATGATGTCGGGCCCATCGACCCGGTCAAGGCCATTCTGATCAGCAACGAATGAGGGAGACGCCATGCCGACGATTGACCCGATCGCCACGCCCCCAAGTCCTCAACCGCCCGCCGCTGGCGGGCACGGCAATCACGGTGCCGCGCCCGGGGCGACCGGAAACGGCGGCACCGGGGGCCTTTCGCTGATGCGCTGTCGCAAGCGGTCGGGCAATCCCCTGCCGCCGGGGGGCATGGCGGCCATGGCGGCACTTCGGGGGGAGGGGCGCCGCATGGCGGCCACGGTGGGGGGGTATGACGCCGCCAAGCAGCGAACCGCATCCCGGGCATCCAATATCGCCAACGCCGATACCCCCGGCTACAAGGCGGTGGATATCGATTTCGGGGAAGCGCTGAGCATCGCCCAGGCCGCCGCCAACACGGTTCCAATGAAGCTCGCCGCCTCGGCCGCCGGCCACCTTCCGGGCCAGCCGCTTGGCGCGACGCCGCCGATCCCGCTCAAGTGCCATGTCCCCAACCAAGCCAGCGCTGATGGCAATACGGTCGAAATCGACGTGGAACGCACCAAGTTCTCCGAAAATACCTTGATGTACCAGTTTCGATGGATCGGGTCAGCGGCCATTTCAAGATGATGATGGAACTCTTCAATTCGCTGAAATGACAACTGTCCTCCCAGAGACAACTGCCGCCCTGCGCTGGATACTCGCCCGAAGGATGGCGGTCGCCGCCGCCGCCATCGGTGCCGCCGCCGGCGGCATCGCCTACGTGGTGGAAACGCACCGGACGGAGGAGTCTGCCGTCGAGCGGGCGCAGGCCGCGGCCCGGCATTTCGAATCGCCGGCCATGCAGATGCTCCTCAAGCCGGGGGTGACCGATGCCCATGCGGCCCTGAAGCAGTTGCTCGATCCGGCCCGCTTCGTCGGCATCCGGGTATTCGACCGCAAAGGGGAAGTTGTCTATGAAGTCTGGGGCGACCTACCTGCGGAATTGATCGCGGCCATTCGCGCCCAACCCCTTCACTGGCCGCTACCCCGGGTCGAGCGCGGCTACTGGGTCGACGCGGGCGGGGAGCGGTTGATCCGGGTGCTCTTGCCGCTGCACGGGAGCGACGGAAACGCGGTCGGCCACCTCGAAGGAACTTACCGCCTGGATCCTGACACCCTGCGCCACCAGCGGCAACAGATTCGCCACGAGCGGGCTGCTCTATCCCCTGATGCTGGCCATGTTGCGGCATTCCAGCGGCCTCTCCAGGCGCCTGCTGGAAGCCAACCTCTCCCTCGTCCGCGCCCTCGGCAACGCCGTTGCCAAGCGCGATTCCGACACGGACGCCCACAACTACCGCGTCACCCTCTATGCCATCGCCTTGGCCGAAGCGCTCGGCCTCCCGGCCACGGAGATTCCCGATCTGGTGGCCGGCGCCTTCCTGCACGACGTGGGCAAGATCGGCATCCCCGACCAAATCGTGCAGAAACCCGGGAAGCTGACCCGTGAAGAATTCCTGATCATGAAAACCCACGTCCTCCTGGGGCTCGATATCGTCGCCGGAAACGCGTGGCTTGAAGGGGCGGCCAGGTCATTCGCCACCACCACGAGCGTTTCGACGGAACGGGCTATCCCGACGGCCTCGCGGGTGCGGCTATTCCCCGCCACGCGCGGATATTCGCCGTCGTCGACGTGTTCGACGCCCTGACTTCGGTTCGCCCCTACAAGACAGCCATGCCGCTTGCCGAGGCCCTGGCCGCCATCGACGAAGGGAACGGTCGGCACTTCGATCCGGAAGTGGTAGCGGCCTTCCGGCGCATTGCCGCGGCCCTGTATGCCCGGATTGCGCAGGCGACCGAGGCGGACTTGCACCGTGAAATGCGCCTGGCGCTGTACCGTTACTTCAAAACGGCAGCGGCTCCCGCAGGAGCCGCTCTCGCTTAAGCTATTCGCATCGGTCAGAAGCGATAGCCGACACCGATGCCGATGGTATAGGGGCTGAGGTCCAGCTTGCCGACCTTGCCTACGCCATCGACCTTCACGTCCGTATCCATCTTGATGTACTTGACGTCGAGGTTCAGGGACCAGTTCTTGTCGAGCAGGTAATCGGCGCCGACCTGGGCTGCGAGCCCCGTGCTCGAATCATCGACCCGCACGCCGGTGCCGTTGATGTTGCGCTTGGAAAAGAGGGTGTAATTCAAGCCCAGGCCGACATAGGGCTTGAAGGCGCCGAGGTCGGTGAAGTGGTACTGCAGCATCAGCGACGGCGGCAGTGCCTTGATGGTGCCGAGCTTGCTGCCGCCGACCTTGATGTCCACGTCCTGCGGGTAGGTCAGGACCAGTTCGGCGGCGATGTTCTTGGTCAGGAAGTAGCTGATATCGACTTCCGGAATCCAGCGCTCCTCGGCCGACACCTTGGCGCCGACGTTGCTTTGCAGGCCGTCCTTCTGGCCGTTGTCGAAATCGACGTAAACGGCCCGCGCCCGCACCAGTCAGGGCGACTCGGCCTGGGCTGCGGTGGTGGACAGGAGGCCGGCGGCGGCCAACACGGCGATGAGTAGTTTTTGATGCATGTGAATCCCCTTCTTGATTGTTGAAATGGTCCGACTCCAGACTCTATTCTGGGGCAGCGGCCGGAATTTGATCTTCGTCAACAATCCCGTCGTCTGGGTATGGGGATTGGGTGACTGTCGCGTGGCTACAACAAATTCCTGTCTGCCAGAATTGACGGCCAGGAGTGACCGCGCACAGCGCGGCCTCCAACGCGTGGAGGCCGCAGGCATCGCGATTTTTCGCGTGCGGCTATCTGGCCGCGACCGGTTTGTGATCCATGCTCCAGTGCCTGTTTTCCTCGCCAGCCCCGTCAACGAACCGGGTCGGGCCGGGTTTCCTGGCTTTCTCGGCGGCGCTCGGCGCGTGATCCATGCTCATGTGCCGGTTCTCCTCGCTGGCGCCTTGGCCGACCGGTGCGGCAGCATTTGCCTGGCTGCCCCCCGTCGCCTGGGCGACATGCTCGAGCCAGTGCCAGGAACCGCCCTCGGAATAGTCTTCGTGGGCGAATGCCGCAGTCGTGCCGGTGGCACCCAGCAGGGCGATCGCTGCCAGGCTTGCGAATTTCGATTTCATGGTGTGCTCCTTGCCATAAGGTTGATCAGGCCGGACGGCGATTTAGTCATCCGGCTGTCTTCTCATCTTAAGAATTTCGTCCTGTCAGGAAGGTGGACAGCAAATTACATTTGCGTTACCGGTAAAGGAAACGGCGGGTCCAGACGCCGTTGGCAGGTAAGGTTGGACCGAAGTCGTCGGCGGGCCCAAAGCCTTGCCCCGCGTGCCGGGTGCGGCCGAGGTGCTGGACCAGCGCCAGTTGGAAAACAGCCATGTCTTCACCGTAAACGAAGCGCTGCGCAAGGTGGCCGGAGTTCACGCGCGGGATAAAGAGGGCTTCGGCCTGCGCCCCAATATCGGCGTTCGTGGCCTGAATCCGACTCGTTCGACCAAGATCACCCTGCTGGAGGAGGGCATTCCGCTGGCTTACGCCCCTTACGGCGACAATGCGAGCTACTACCATCCCATGGTGGACCGCTATGAGCGCATCAAGGTGCTGAAGGGCGCCGGCTCCCTGCTTTTCGGTCCGCAAACCGTGGGCGGTGTGGTGAACTACATCACTCCGGCGCCACGCCAGGACTTCGGCGGTTACGCCCAGTTCGCGGCCGGCAGCCGCGACTACGTCAACGGCAAGATCAACGTCGGCAAGGGACTGCTGCTGGACTACGCCTACAAGGCGGGCGAGGGTGCCCGGGACAACATGGACCAGGCCTTGAAGGACCTCAACCTGAAATATATCATGGGCATCGGCGCCAGCCAGGCACTGACCCTGCGCGCCAATTACTATGAGGAAGACTCCACCATCACCTATTCGGGGCTGACCCAGGCCGAGTTCGAACGGCTGGGTGCCCGCTACAATCCCTTCAAGAACGACAAGTTCGACGCCAAGCGCACCGGGCTTTCCGCCACCCACGAGGCCGACCTCGGCAAGGGGTCGAACCTGGTGACCAACGTCTACTACGCCCAATTCGACCGTGACTGGTGGCGGCGGGCCAGCAACAGCCAGGACAGCCAATGCGGCGCCGCGTTCAACGCCGCCCGGCTGGCCGGGACGGCGGTCGCCCCCGACGCCTGCAACTCCGTCCAGGGGCGGCTGCTCAGCTACGAGAACTGGGCATCGAGCCGCGCCTGACCCTGGCGCACGGCCTCGGCGAATTCCAGGCCGGCGTCAAGGCCCATTTCGAAGAGCAGGACCGCAAGCAGATCAACGCCACCAGCTCCACCGGCCGCAGCGGCACCCTGGTGGAGAGCAACCTGCCCAAGACGACCGCCTATTCCGCCTTCGTCGCCAACCGTTTCGACATTGGCCAGTGGAACATCACGCCCATCATGCGCCATGAGATCATCGAGGCCGAGCGCACCAACCGGCTCACCGGCCAGGGCGGATCGACCAAGGTCTCGAAAACCATGCCAGGCGTCGGCGTGACCTGGAACCCGGGCCAAGCCCTGACGGTATTTTCCAGTCTGCACAAGGGCTTCGTGCCTCCCAGGGTCGAAGACCTGATCAACAATAACGCCACCTTCACCGACGTCGATCCCGAAGAATCCACCCACTTCGAACTGGGCTTGCGCAGTCAGCCGCAGCCCTGGGCTTCGGTGCAGGCGGCCTACTTCCGCAACGACTACCGGAATCTGGTTGCAGTCGGCTCGATCGCCGGCAGCAGCACGCCGCTGTCGCAGGGCAAGGCCCTGTTCGAAGGGCTGGAACTGACCGCCCAGGCGGATCATCGCAGCGGCGTCTTCAGCCGCCTCGCCTACACCTGGCTGCCGACGGAGGAGCAGAAAACAGCCTTCCGCAACGTGGCGAACCAAGCCATCGTCGGCGTCGCCGGCAACCGTCAGCCCTACGCGCCCGAACACACCCTGACGGCAGCGCTGGGCTATGGCGTCGGCCCCTTCCGCGGCGAAATCGAGGCGCAATATGTCGGCAAGCAATATTCCGACTTCGCCAATACCCTGGCGCCGACTGCTGACGGGCAGAAGGGCGAGATCGCCGCCTACACGGCCTGGAACGCCTCACTGAACTATCAGTTGCAGCCCAAGACCGCAACGCTGTTCCTCACCGCCAAGAATCTGACCGACAAGACCTACATCGTGGACCGCACCCGCGGCATCCAGGTGGCATGCCGCGTCTGGTGCGGGCGGGCATCAAGTACAGCGTTTAGGAGCGCGCGCCGCTACGTCGGCTGACCATGAGCGGGGAGTGTCACGGCGATTCCGTCCCCTGCTTCTGCCACTCGAGGAACGCCTCATAGGTCGCGTCGGCGGATGGCTGGTCCCGCCGCATCGTCTGCTGCTCGTCGCCGCGTATCGGACCGCGGGCGCCGCGCGCTTCGGCTCCCGGCTCACGTTGTTCGTCTTCGGCGCTGCCTGGCGGCGGTGCGGGCGGCTGCCGCATCTTCTCATGCGGCCCCTGCTCGCTCCAGTTGCCGGAAGCGTCGGGATAATTTCCCTGGGCCCAGAGCAGGGTCGGCACCGCCATCACGGCGATCACGGCGGCAGCACCGCCCGCCTTCGATCTCAGCTTTCGTTTCATGTCGCTTCTCCTCGGCCGACCTGTCGGCGGCCCAAATCATGTCCAACTCGTCTTCATCATGAAGATTCCAATTAGGCAAGTTCCGTCGCCGGCGGTTCCAGGGGCGATCATCGCTTGTTGTATTGTATTATTGCGACGTGTTTTTTTCGGCGCATGCCGCGCGAATGCATGTCGGATAGGCATTATCGGCGGTGAATTTTGCGGATGCGCGTTTTCTCACAGACAGGCTCGATGGCATGGCATCACGGAGGATACTCAAGGCAATCAAGGGCGCGCGGCTCGGCGACGCCGAGGCGCAGCTCGAACTGGGAACCTGCTACCTGGAAGGGGGCGAAGGGCTCGCGGCCAACCTGCCGTCCGCTTATCGCTGGCTCTCGGCTGCGGCCGACCAGGGTTCGGCCAAGGCGGCCTGGCTGATCGGGGAGAAAGTGCCGGCCAGCGCCGTCGACAGCCCATTGCGGGCGAGGGTGTATTTCGAGAAGGCGGCGCAGGCCGGTAGCGCCGCTGCCGCCACAGTGCTGGCGGGCTGGGAGTTCGCCGGCGCCCTCGGGCCGGGCGGAAGCGATGGCGGAGCGGCCATCCGGCGCCTGCGCGGCGCGGCTGAAAAGGGGTTCCTGCCGGCGCAAGTGGAGTTGGGGCGCTTGGCGACACTCGGCCGGGCGCCGGTCGAGGAC
>VIKE01000106.1:0-10488 GCA_008080565.1 Rhodocyclaceae bacterium
ATCCCAATGGCGCACAGGATCCCACGCTCAACCTGGGCCATGAGGCGCTCGGAGACCTGAGCGGTAAACGGCCCGCGCACGAGAAAGGATTTGTCGAGCGTGGTGACCTGCTCGCATTTCGCCATTGAATCGCGAAGGAGGCCGCCTTCCCCTGCTGGCATGAGCACGTGGGTTGGGGCCGGCCGCAGCATCGTGGAGAGGGGAACGACGATGACGTCGTTGGCCCACCGATTGCGCGCATCGATCGAAACCACCAGCGCAGGGCGACGTTTCCGGTCGAGCGGGTGGCCGGGGAGCTTGACCAGGTACAGTTCCCCTCGCTGCGGAAAGGGATCGGGCAGCGCCTATTCCTCCCAGAACCGTTTGGAGGCCCGTCCGGAGAGCTTGGTCCACGCGCGGTCCTCCCGCCGCTCCGCGGCGCTCTGAGCGCGGTAATACGCCTCCGTCTCCCGCTCCACCCACCGGCGTTTCTGCTCAACCTGCCACAGGCGGATGGCCTCTTCGACCACGGCGCTCCGGGAGTCGGCCAGCTCGCGCTTGACCGCGGTGTCCACCGTGCCCAGCAGCTCCTGATCCAGGCTGAGGGTCACTTTCAATTTGGACATCTTTTCACCTTACTTTTAGTCATACTATATCACATACTTTGGGGCCCTCCGCCTCGTCGTCGATCGCCACCAGCCGCGGTCGCTCCGCCATTCGCGTCTAAGCGCGCCGCCGACCCCACGACCCACGACTACGCAACTTGCGAACAAGCGTTCTGGCTTGAGCATAAGCATCCCGCACTTCAGCCAAGGATGGGCTTTCTTCAAGCGTCGGGTAGCGCTCAAGGATGTAGTACGATGCGACCTGCCGACAAAACAGCCGATACCGTTCCAAGCCCCGATCGTGACGAACGGCATCGCTGAGCAGGAGTTCGAGGTCGTGGACGCGCTTCAGCCGCCATCCTCTAGCCAAGAGGAATCCCTTCAAGCCCTTCTCGACCGCCTGCTGCAGACGGAAGGCGGCGTCATCCACATCCTTCTCCGCCAATCGCCTTGCGACCCTCTGGAGATCCTTCGCGGCAATGCGAAACCAGTCCTGCGGGTACCGCGACTCACCGCTTGCCATACACTAATTTGCCTTTCCTCACGATGCCTTGCAAGAATTGGTCGCCACGGGCCAGCCGCTTGTTCAGCTCCTTTGGAGTGAGGACGATGGGGTCGAACGGCTGCCTTCGGACAAGCGGTGAGACCAGCGTGCGGACCTCGAACAAGCGCTTAAAAAACGGCTTCGCGGTATCCTTGATGATTAACAGGTCAAGGTCACTATCCCGCGTCTGTCGCCCCTGCGCATACGACCCAAACAGGAACACCTGTGAGGGCTGGTAGGTATCGCGCAGCCGCGTCACGATGCGGCCCACTAGTTTGGCGCCATTCCGGGTGCGCTTCATGGTTTCTCCAAGAGATCACGATCGTTGCCGTGCAGGCTCACTCACGGAAGGCGATCTCCAACGGCAGCTCCACCTCCTCATGCCGTCGAGACAGGCGTTTGGTAAAGTTCGCGATGGCAAATCCGATAACGCGGCCCTTCTCGTCCACCCGCTCCCAGATGTCGTTGCCGACGTCTTTAAAGTGCCCCTTTTTCCGGCTTGTGGCGAGCTCAAGGTAGTCCGCTTCCCGGTCATACCACACTTTCACCTTTGCCATGCCGTCTTGCCTCCCTTCACCTTATCCGTGTAAAAGGCGGTGATCACAAATCCCTCATGATTCAGGACCTTGACGATGCAGACCAGATATTTCTTCGTGACCGGAGTGGCCTCATACCAACGATAGTAGCACAAGACATCGGGATCGTGCCGGCTGACCTTGATGATTTCCGGGAGGGCGATCGTCTCTCGGATCCGGTCTTCTTGACCGCCCATTTCCGGACGTTCCAGGATATGCTCCAGCCGTTCCTTCGTGAGCCGGATGGCACGCCTGGCTTGGTCAACGACCGTGAAAATCAAAGAGCCCGCCTTTCCCGCTCACGCCACCGCCGCGGCCTGGCGGGCCACCGGAAAGTCCAGGAAGAAGGTCGTCCCCTTGCCCACCACGCTCTCGACCGAGATGCGCCCCTTGTTCCGGATGCGCCCCTTGTTCCGCTCCACGATCTGCCGCACGATGAACAGGCCCAAGCCCGTCCCCTTCCCCGGCTCCTTCGTCGTGTAGAAGGGGTCGTAGATTTTCCCCAGCTTGTCCGGCGGGATCCCGCTTCCCGTATCGGCGATCTCGATGCGCACCTGGCCCTCCCCGCTCGCGTGCGCGCGCACCCGGATGGTGCCCGGCGGCTGGATCGCCTGGCCGGCGTTTCGGATGAGGTTGAAGAGGACCTCTTGGAGCTGCCGGCGGTCCACGACGATGGGCGGCAGGTCCGGCGCGATCTCCTGCTCCACCGTGATCTTCTCGAGCGTCAGGTCGTGGCCCACGAGCAGCAGCACCTCGTCCACCTCCTGCGCCACCGACACCGGCTGCGCGGTCGGCTCCTTGATGGGCTTCGCGAAGTTCGAGAGCTTCTGCGTGATGGCGGTCGCCCGGTCGATCTGCTTCAGCGCCCCCCGCATGATGGCGGTCGTGCGGTCCATCAGATCCCCCGCCGACTTCCCCACCAGGATGCCGTCCTCCACGTCTAGGAGGAACGCCTCGCACTGCGCCTTGACGATGCCAAGCGGATTGCAGATCTCGTGGTTGATCCCGGCCGACAGCGTCCCGATGACGGCCAGCTTCTCCTTCTGCGCCGCCTCCGCCTGCGTCTTCGCCAGCTCCTCGAAGAGCTGCGCGTTGCTCACCGCGATCCCCAGCGTCCGCGCAAGCGGCAGCAGGATGTCCAGGTCGTCCTTCGTGAACTCCTCGTCCGACTTCTTCTTCCCTAGGCACAGGACGCCGATGAGGTCATCGTGCAGGTGCAGCGGCAGGCACAGCCGCGCGTTGAGCTGCTTGAGAGAGAGGTGGACGCTCCCCGGAAACCGCACCTTCCCCAGCGGCCCATCGAGCCCGATGGGCTCGTGCGTCTCCCGCAGGAACCGGATGAACTGCTCCTGCTCGTCGAACGCGATGTGCCGGCCGTTTGCGCCTCGCGACGCCACCAGCTCATACGTCCGCTTGTCCTTGTCGAGGAGGAGCAGGCTGGCCCCATCCAGCTTCACCGTCTCGGAGAGCGTGTTCACCGTCATCTGGACCAACTGCTTCAGGTCCACCATGACCATGACCTCATCCGTGAAGCGCTTCAGCAGCTCCTTGTAGTCGTACTTCTTCTGGAAGAGGTACCGCTCCGTCACGTTCACCAGCCAGTTCCGCAGCGGCCCATACACCGCCGCGATGATCATCGCCGCGAACACGCTCGACAGCCACTTCGGAATCTCGACGAAGCGGCTCAGCACGTCCTGCGACACGAACGCAACCAGCGACACCACCGCCACCACCGACCCTGCCAACCCCGCAAACACCACCGTCCGCTTGATAACAACTTCGATGTCCAGTAGGTGGTGTCGTAAGATTGCGTAGGCCGTAATGAAAATGAAGGAAAGGACAAAAAGGAATCCAAACGGGTACATTTCAATCCCATACTTTGGAATGTAGTCAATTGTGGCAGGGATCGCGATGACGAATGCGGTAAAAGTGTACTTGACTTGATTCCGCCGCAAGGAGTCGGACTGAGACCCCATTGCTCGATACAGAAGGTAGAAGCAGCGAAGCCACATTGCATAGGTAACAAGGAGGTAGAAGGGGTGGAAGGGTCCAGCTTTTGAATAAAATCCCCAAAAATACCTATGGGTCCCAGTAAGGAGGACATCACTAAATAGAAATCCTAGCAAAAATGCGAAGGTGATCCCATAACAGTACCAGACGTAACGACGTTCACGAATAATTCCCAGGAACGCAACGACGAAATGGTATAGAAACACCGACACAAACGCGACAGCGGTACACGCCACTCGAGCACACGAAACGGCTAACTGAGGGTTCGTTGTAGAATACGCTATCGCATAAGACGCCAGCCAAATGACAATTGAGAAACAAAGAGCAAAAAATGTGATATGGGTTTCCGCCGCCTTCTGTTGTAACCATACGAAAGCACCTAAGCCGAGGCAAAGAAGAGCACCCAATGCAGGAGGAACCGAATAGATATTCATGTGGCAGTGGCAGTACGCCGTCTATAAGACGCAACTACCGCCTTTATGCGTTGAATGTCTTCATTGGTATAAAAGGTCGCCCCGCAATGGAGGGGGGCGGGCCGGAAACCGTGCTTTTCTGCGAGCATGGTGATCTCGCGCACACGACTTTCAATAATATATCCACGCCCGATGGAAAAGTTCTCGAACCTACCTTCCAGCGCTAAAACCATTGTTTCCGCCAAGCAACCATGAACTGTCCCCGCAGGCCCGAAACGCTGTAGTTTATCCTTCTGCAGGAGGGAGTTGTAATAAGGCCATGTGGCTAACCCTCCTTCAAACACTAAGACATCTTTCCGTCGCTTTGCGACGTCTCGAGTGATGTTTGCAGGGTAAGAAACGTCGCAGACGACGGCGCCGGGTCGCAAGTCTTCTGGCTCAATGATTGTTGTCAGCGCACTAGTGGCCGTCAAGATCAAGTCCGCTTCTCTCACTGCTTCTGTAGTGTACCTAACCACTTGAACGGTTGTCGATGAGCATGCTTGCAAAGTTGCGGTAAAATCCTCTAGACGCCGTTCATCACGAGCTGACAAAAGGACTCGAGAAACCTGTGGTGCTAGCAGTCTTGTGCACGCGCTTCCAATATCTCCTGTAGCACCAACAATGGCCAGAGTGCACTCCTCCAAGCGATGTCCTACCAAGTTAGCAGCAGCTATTAATCCCTGTACCGCTAATGCTGCGGTATAGGTGTTTCCGCTAGTGACCGCAATTCGTAAAAATCTGGACACCTCTTCTCCTTCATCACCGAACACAGAAGTGAATCCTCCTAACCCAAGAATTGTTGCGCCAAAACGTTCCCCAATTTTGCCTGCCGCAACAATTTTCTGCAGAACCCGCTTCGCATCCAACGTGACAAAATGCTCTGGAAGTAAAGGACAGGCGATTCCAATTCCCTCGGCACGCGCTCCTGACGTTGAATAAACAGGTCCGATGTTCATGTATTGATAGGGGGGAAGAAAAGCGATGAGGTTCTTAAGGGTCTGGTGCGACAAATGGCGGAAAAATGGTAGGCTGAAGCGTTCATGCAGCAAGTCAGTGTTGAGATAATGATTTAAAAATGCAAACTTGTTCATGCGCTGACCGTACCGACAACCGTTTCAGTATGGCGACGTAGGAAGGTGGTGACGGCTCTTGCGGCATTCTTTCCGGATTGTGCGACCATAGAGACGCCGCCATTGCCAACTGGCGTCGTAATCCAATGGCCAGCGAGATAGAGACCCTCCACGCTGGTCTTCTGAGGGACAAGTCCAAGCTTCGTCTGGTCTGGTGTAGGTTCCCACCCTCGATAGGCTCCATCCCGGTTGAGGGTGTAGCGGAACAAGGTGTGGGGATTCGCCGGAAGTTTCACCCGAATTCCACCACGGAGTTGCGGGATGGCGTGACAGGCTCGTTCGACCAAGATCTCGGCGAGACGATCCCGCTGCTCCCGCCAATATTCCACAGTCATATACGATGCTCCACAAAACAACACCAAGCTCTCGCAGCCCTCTGGAGCCATCGTGCGATCGTGGAGGGAGGAAAGCCCGATATGGACGAAGCCGTTAGGCCGATCGTCCTCAACGATATTAATGGACCCTGACGCACTGTCCTCATGGGGAAAATACCATAGGTTGCAGCAATCAGGAACCTCATCTCTCAGTGACCGCTCAACGCCAAGGTACACCACTAAAGTCGAAGTTGAAGGTCTGAGCGCTTTCAGGCACCGCACGAACCCCGGCTCTACGTGCTCTTCCCCAACCAGATTGATGAAGGTCTGGGTGGCATCGCAGTTAGAGATCATGGTTTTTGCAGAAACACGGTGTCCCTCTTGCAGCTCGATCCCCCTCACAGTCCCCTGCTGAATGAGGATGCGCGTCACTCTCTGTGATAGCAAGATCTCGCCTCCGAGCTGAAGGAACCGATCACGCAGCGCGTTGGCAAAGGATTGAGCCCCACCCACCGAGTGGTAGCCGCCATCCAAGATGGAACCTTTGTAATAGGCCAGTGCAGAAAGGGCTGAAAGTTTGTCGGCCGTCAACCCCATCGTGGTCGCGAAGAGGCCTAGTGCCGTCTTGAGGCGGCGATCCTCGAAATATTCATCGAGCAGTTCTCGGAAGGTCCGGCGCTGATACGTCACATACAGCGAGGCGAAGTGAAACGCGCCGACCAGATCAAAAAACCGTTTGATCGCACGCCGTTCCTTAGGAAAGGTTCGCGAGAGCTCTTCCGTAGTCCGAAGCGCATTGTGGTAAATGGCGACCTGGACCCCCGGCATCAAGAGCCGATCGGAGGGATCGATGGTGAGCACCTCGAAGAGTGATTCAACGCCGAGCTCCTGGCAAATCGCTCGTAAGAATCCCTGTGGGCCAAAGTTATTGATGTAATGGACGGCTTCGTCGAATCGATAGCCGTCACGGCTAAACGACCCGCAGTAACCTCCCACCTTATCAGCTTGTTCGACGATGAGCGTCTTAATGCCGCTCTTAGCAAGATAGGTCCCCGCAACCAGCCCCCCAATACCAGAGCCGATGATAATGGCATCGTAGCTGCCGTCAATGCCTGCCATTGCTTCCGCCGGTTGCGTGACTGGATTCGGCCAGTTGACCGCTCCTATATGTTCGACGTCTCACTGATCGGACGATTTGGTTGGCAACTGACCGGCCAGCATATACCACCATGGGAATTCCTCCCTGGCCAGCGGGGGGACCAGACCAGTGACCCGCCAGGTAGAGGTTATCGAGCCCGATGGTATCGCCAAAACGGTGCTCTCCCACTTGGTCGGGCGTCGAGGCCCATCCGTACATCGCGCCACGATAGTTCCAGGTGTACCGTTCCAACGTCTGTGGCGTAGCGATCAGTTTCAGCTCAATGAGGCCGGAGAGGCCGGGAATGAACCGCTCAGCTCTTCGGATGGCGGAGTCTGCAAGGCGCTCTTTGTGCTGTTGCCAGAAGTTGGCATCCTTATACGGTGCACCGATGATGATGTGGACGGAATCCTTGCCAGCTGGCGCCAGGGCGGGATCGTGGAAGGATGGAAACCCGCAAAACAGGAAGCTGTCACCAAAGTCCACCTGTCCATCCATCCAGTCGCGGTAACATCGATCGACATCCCAATCGGGGTAGTACCAGATGTAGGCCTTATGGCGGCAGATCTCCTTGATGCTCTTGCGAGTGCCCAGATGGAGCATGAATGCCGAGATGGATGGCACGCGGCGTTCAGTCTCCGCAACGGCGAGGTGCACTCGATCTCCTGAGCGCAATAGCCGCGTTGTCAATTGAATAGGATCGCAGTTGGCCACGACGTAGTCTGACGTGATCACCAGTCCGCCAGGAATCTGCCGGTTCTTAACTCTCGAGAGTAACACCCCTGTGACCTTGCATCCTTCGGTGAGTACCTGATCAACGGCTGTGGCGACGCAGAGCGTTCCCCCATAGGTTTGAAACTGCTCCGCTAAGACGTCGCAGAACCGCTGCATCCCTCCTATGGGATAGTACCCTCCGTCAACCACGAACTCCCGGAACATGAAGACGCTGGCCAACGCGGAGGCTCGCGACGCGGGAACGCCGATGTTACCTAACAAGACTTCGAGGATGGACCGCAAGCGCAGATCGGTAATGAATTCTCGCAAAACTGAGTCGAACGTCCGGTCCTTCAATTTGACATACAGCGTCATGGCGTCCGTGTTCCAGACAAACTCGAAAAACACCCGAATCTCAGAGGCTTGGCCAGGGAACTGGTCCTGGAACGCACTCACAAGTGCGTCGAGCCCTGGACGGATGGGGACTTCAAGCGGAGGGATAACCACCACGTCGGAAGGGTCCGGCCTGAGGAGGGTCAACCTGCTGGCAAGGTTATGGTCGTTAAGGAGACGACCCACCTGGCCCTCTTCGCGGCAACTGCTCAGATAATGGGCGCCGGCATCAAAGTAAAAGCCGTTCTTCCGAAACGAGCTCGAGCACCCGCCCACCACCCAGTGCTTTTCAAGAATCAGCACCTTCATCCCTACCTTGGCCAGGTACAGGCCGGTGGTCAGGCCGCCCACTCCTGCACCGATGACGATGACATCGTAATGGGTGTCAAGCGTCGTCCGCGGAGCGTTAATCAAGTTCTCTGAAGGCCAGGCAGGCATTGTTGCCACCGAAGGCGAAGGAGTTATTGAGAGCCACGCGGACCCGGTGCGACCTGGAGACATTGGGGACGCAGTCGATGTCGCACTCTGGATCGGCCGTCTCAAAGTTGATGGTGGGTGGCAGGCGGTTGCGCTTGACCGCCAGCACGCACGCGATGGCTTCCAGCGCGCTGGCGGCCCCCATGGTGTGGCCAATCATGGACTTGGTGGAGCTCACTGGGATCTTATCCGTCCGACTGCCGAAGACAGCACGGATTGCAGCGCACTCGGTCCGGTCGTTCGCTGGTGTCCCGGTCCCGTGCGCGTTGATGTAGTCAACATCATCCGAGCTTAACCCGGCATCGCGCAGCGCGTTCTGCATCACGCGTGTCACACCGTCCACGCTTGGGATCGTCATGTGGTTGGCGTCGCAGCTCATCCCGTAGCCCACGAGCTCAGCGTAGATCGGCGCGCGGCGCGCCCTGGCATCGTCTAAACGCTCCATCATCAGAACCCCGGAGCCCTCTCCCACCATCATGCCTTTGCGGTCCTTGTCGAACGGCTGGCAGCGCTCGGGGGCGACGGCGAGGAGGCGGTTGAACCCCATGAAAGCGATCCGGGAGAAGGCATCGGCGCCCCCCGCGAACATCACATCGGCCTTGCCCAGCCGGAGCAGGTCGTACGCATAGGCGAGCGCGTAGTTGCCAGCCGCGCAGGCGGTGGCGATCACCATGTTAGGGCCTTGGCAGCGTAGTTCAGCCGCCACGTGGGCCCCGATCATGTTGCCGGGGTACTGCGGCACCAGGCGGGGCGGGATCGCTTGCACGTCGCGTTTAACCCACAGCCAGTCCATGGCCTCAATCGCCTGCGCTTCGGCCATAGTGGTGCCAATCGAGACACCAACACGGTTTGCCGGTAGCGCAGTGAGTTCCAGCTCGGCATCGCGCAGCGCCAGTGTGGAGGCCGCAATCGCAAACTGTGATGCCCGGTTGTACCGCCGGAATCGTGCGGGGGGGATGAACTGCTCTGGGCAAAAGACTTTGACTTCGCCACCACGATGGGTTAGAAAATTTTGGGTATCAAAAGCCGCCACTTCACTAATTCCTGAGCGACCTGCCAAGAGAGCCTGCCAGAACTTTTCCCAGCCAATCCCAACTGAGGAAACAACACCCAGACCGGTCACAACAATGCGTGGCCGCTTCATAAGTCGCCGTTATCTTTTACTGCCAAAGCAAATTCACCTCTTGCTACAATCCGATCATTCACTTTAACCATGGCACTCAAAATACTAGCGGCTGAGGTCAGCTTAATTGGTGTGACTTCAATCCGTAGCTGATCGCCTGGAAAAACAGGTTCGATAAATCGTATCTTGAGACTACCCAATAAATAGGTAACGTCGGAATGACTTGATTGAGTTACATGAAAAAACACAATCCCTGTCTGGGCAATTGCTTCACAGATCATTGCGCCAGGTGTAAGTGCCCTTTTAGGAAAATGGCCCTGATAAAACCACTCGTTGCCTGACAAATTCTTCAAACCAACTATGCGAACACCTGGTTCAATTTCCACGGCGCGATCGAGCATTAAGAAAGGAAACCGCTGAGGAATGATTTGTTTGATCTGTTCAAAATCTAATTGAGTGGGCGCGATGGTACTATTTGACATATTTCTTCGCTAGTTCAATTGCCCGATTTAACGTAGTAATCTTGGGGAGCTCTGCCTCGGGGATTTGAATCCTGTACTTTTTCTCCATGACTGCAATGATCTCAAGAGCCATCATAGAATCCATCCCCAAATCCTCCACGAGATGGGCATCTGGATCGATCTTTTCAGGCTCCATCTCAATAATGTCTGCGATTAAAGCTCTCACTTCCTGCTCAATATTATTTGCTCTAATCATTTTTATATCGCCAACCCACCATCAACGACAATGACTTGACCCGTAATGTAGGAACCCCCGCTTCCCATTAGCACGCTGACGATTCCGGCCACTTCTTCCGGCTTTCCAAATCTTCCCATGGGGATGAGCTTCTCCATATCTACTTTTCTCTCCTTATCAATCGAATTGGTCATATCTGTCTGGATATACCCCGGAGCGATTGCATTGACCGTAATACCGAAGGAAGCCACCTCTTTTGCTAACGCTTTTGTGAATCCAATCACTCCAGCCTTGCTAGCTGAGTAATTGACTTGCCGTGACATTCCAACCAGTCC
>VIKE01000106.1:10500-12006 GCA_008080565.1 Rhodocyclaceae bacterium
ATCACTCCAGCCTTGCTAGCTGAGTAATTGACTTGCCGTGACATTCCAACCAGTCCAGCCACTGACGTGATGTTCACGATGCGGCCAGAATGTTGCTTCATGAATGTCACAATGGCTGCTCGGCAAAAATTAAATACACCGGTAAGATTGGTCTCCAATACTTCTGCCCAGTCTTGTGGTTCCATCAACATGAGTGCCTTATCGCGTACGATCCCAGCGTTATTCACTAAGCCATCGATCCGGCCAAACCGTTCAATTGCTTGGCCAATGATTTTCTGCGCGCTCTTTAGCTCTCGGACATCAGACTGAAGTGCGAGGGTCTCGCCACCCATTGCGTTCAGTTCTCGCACAACTTCCTCTGCTGTATTATGTTGACTGACATAAGCCAGCTGGACCAAAACTATTCACCAGCACATGAGTTACCTGAGCTTGCTGACTGGTACTAGGAATCCAATGGCCATTGCACAATGGATCTTTCTGCTCAACATTAATCGTTGGTGGGATCTCCTGACGGACAATGGCTCCCACAGCGATTGCGAGTTGAAACGCTGCACTTGCACTAAAGGCTTCGCCTACCATTGACTTTACAGCGCTGAGCGGGATCGCATTGATATGCTGACCAAACACATCTCTCACGGCTGTCAACTCCATTGCATCTCCAGCCTTGTTCCCATTAGCACATGAGCTAATGCAATTAATTGCATCTGCTTTTAAGCCAGCATCAGCGAGCGCCTGACGCATAACACTAATAGACCCCCTTGCCTCCGGATCATATCTATACATGGAGTCGGGATGGAATTGTGTGTGATAGCTTAAGAACCCAGCGTAATTAGAGACGCCGCGCGCTTGGGCGTTTTCAATAGTTTCCAAAACAAAAAACACGGCTCCTTCGCCAAGTAGCGCCCCGCAACGCCTCAAGTCGAATGGAGCGTAGAAGAGTGGGGTTCCATTCCGTGCAGTGGCTAAGAAACCCAGTTTATAGAAGCCTAAGAAAGTTTGAATGCAAAGTTCTTCGACTCCGCCGACCAGTAAGATTCGAGCTCGCCCAAGTTGCAACATATTAAGGGCATAGCCGATGGCATCAAGGCTGGCGGTAAATCCAGTAGAAATTGTGGAATTTAGCCCCTGCAAGCCAAAACGAATTGCAACTTGACTGGCTGGAGAGTTAATCACGGTGTTTGGAAAATGTGATGGGTTAACATATCGCGGCCCCTCACGCAAGCCTTCTTTATCGAATTCGCTAATCGAGTGGACGCTGCCCATAGTAGAGCCAAGCACTACCCCGATCTCATGGCGGTTCGTGTCATTAATCTCAAGGGCCGCGTCATCGATAGCCAATTTAGCTGCCACAAGCGCAAGGAGTGTCGTACGATCTGAGTTCCTGAGTCCTTTTTGGCCCAAATACTTTTCTGGCTGAAAGTCGTGAATTTCACCCGCAAGATGGCAGCGATATTCTGATGTGTCGAATAGAGTGATTGGCTTAATACCTGACACCCCAGCAAAGCA
>VIKE01000107.1 GCA_008080565.1 Rhodocyclaceae bacterium
GACGATGGCGCGGACGCGGGCGATTTCGGCCGGGAAGGTGGCGCCGACGACGAGGCTGATCTGGCCCGAGCTGTTCCATTCGCCAGCAGCCAGACGAGCAACGCGCTCGTACAGTTTTTCGCCGCCGACATCGAGGAATTGCAGGTCGGAGCCGCCCGGGTTGGAGGTCCGGCAGAGCAGGATGACACCCTTGTCCGGGTAGGCCAGGTAGGGCTCGACCGAATCGCGGCCCATGTAGGGGTTGACCGTGACCGCGTCAGCCTGGTAGCGCTCGAAGGCTTCGACGGCGTATTGCTCGGCGGTCGAGCCGATGTCGCCGCGCTTGGAGTCGAGAATGACCGGGATGCCGGGATGTTTTTCGTGGATGTGGGCGATCAGTGCTTCGAGCTGGTCTTCGGCGCGACGGGCGGCGAAGTAGGCGATCTGCGGCTTGAAGGAGCAGACGAGGTCGGCCGTGGCGTCGACGATGGCGGCACAGAACTCGAAGATGGCGTCGTCGCGCCCTTTGAGGTGAGCCGGGAACTTGGCCGGATCGGGGTCGAGGCCGACGCAGAGCAGCGAGTTGTTCTTTTGCCAGGCGGCAGCCAGTTGCTTGATGAAGGTCATGCGACGTCCTTGTGCTTTTCAGACGGTAAATAACGGGAGAATTTTTCCGGCAGCAGGCAGTTCTGCAGGCTGCGCTGGGTGAACAGGAAGCGGCCGTCGCAGACGAAGCCGAGTTGCTGCCAGTCGACTTCCTTGTTGAGCATCATCGTGCATTCGATCAGGTCGCGGCGGGCGATGCGCGGGTTCTTGGGGAAGAGGGCGAGGATGGCGCCGTCGAAACTGTGGCAGTCGTGCAGGAAGAAAGGTTCCGGCTTGCGCGTCCGGCCATTGACGTAGATGCGCGGCAACTCGCTGACCGGGAAGGCGCGGCCCCACTGCCACCAGTTGCGCTCGTCGAAGGCTTTGACGCGGCGGGCGAGCAGTTCGTCCTTGTGCTTGTCGAGATGCGGATGCTTGATGCCGTAGAGCATGCGGCGCGTTTCGCCGGTTTCCACGGTTTTCGAATAGACGAATTCCATGTTGCCCTTGGGGTGCGTGTAGATGTGATCCGCCCCGGAGACGGCGCCGACCTTGACCGAAAACACGTCGGCGAAGCGCAGGCTGTGGTCGTCGCGCAGGAACATGAGCTGGCCATCGGCCTCGACAAAGCGTCGTCCATCGGCCATGCGGCGATCCTTGCGGCCTTTTTCGAAGCGGAAGATGGCGCAATTGGGAGTGGCTGCGTCGAAAACGCGAACGTCGCCGGTTTCGTAGAAATGGGTGATGCTGCCCTGCTCGAACAGCCAGCGATTGAGCTTGCGGGCGGCAGTCAGCTTGATGAATTCGCGCGGCACGATAAAAATCAGCTCGCCGCCCGGCTTGAGGTGGCGGATGCACTTTTCGATGAAGAACAGGAACAGGTTGCTGCGCGCATCGAACAATTCCGATTTCAGGCGTTTTTTCGTGTTGACCGTGACATCCTGAAAACGGACATAGGGTGGGTTGCCGATGATGCTGTCGAACTGCTCGCTGAGCGGGTAGGCGAAAAAGTCACAGACCTGCGCGCCTTCGGGGGCGACGCGCGGGTCGACTTCGAGACCGACGCAATCGGACTGGCGGGCCTTCAATTCATTAAAGAAGGCGCCGTCACCGGCCGACGGTTCCAGCATCCGCCCCTTGTTCGTGCACAGGTCGAGCATGAAGGCCACCACGTTGGGCGGCGTGAAAACCTGGCCGAGTTGTTCGACGTCGCGCGACATGGTTCAGTCCGGCTGGCCGTCTTTGGCAGGCTGGTCGCGGACGGCGTTCGGCTGGTCAGCACGCCCCTTTTTCTCCCAATAACGCGTGTTCTTGCTCTCGTCCGCGAAGCGATAGCGGCCGTAGAGCTCGCAGCCTTTCATGCCGGGGTCGCACGGCAGGTTATTGATCTTGAGGCAACGATCATTGACCTCGTGCGGGCACCCCCATCCGCCTGCCATGGCCTTAGCTCGCCTTGCCCCACGAATCCTTGAGCGTGACGGCCCGGTTGAAGACCGGGGCTCCCGGTTTCGAATCGACGCGGTCGGCGACGAAGTAGCCGTGGCGCTCGAACTGGAAGCGCTCCTCCGGCTTGGCCTCCTTCAGGCAGGCTTCGAGCTGGGCGGTGATCGTCTGGCAGGAGTCGGTGTTCAGGTCGTCGAGGAAATCCCGCTCGAGGTCTGGCGCATCGCCTTCGCGCCGGGCGCCGGGGGCGGCTACCTTGAACAGGCGCTCGTAGAGGCGGATTTCGGCGGCGTAGGACTGGGCGGCAGAGACCCAGTGCAGATTGCCCTTGACCTTGACGCTGTCGGCACCCGGCGTGCCGGATTTTGTTTCGGGCAAATAATTGCAGTGGACCGCAGTGATTTTCCCGTTTTCATCCTTGTCGCAGCCTGTGCATTCGACGACGTAGCCGTACTTGAGGCGCGCCATGTTGCCGGGGAACAGGCGGCGGAAGCCCTTGCTCGGGACTTCCATGAAATCCTCGCCCTCGATCCACAATTCGCGGCTGAAAGGCACGGTGCGCTGGCCGAGTTCCGGATGCAGCGGGTGATTCGGTGCGTGGCACTCCTCGACCTGCCCTGCCGGGTAGTTGTCAATGATCAGCTTGACCGGGTCGAGTACGGCGATGCGGCGCTGGTCGGACTCGTTCATGACTTCGCGCATGGCATCTTCGAACAGCACGTAGTCGATTAGCGAGTCGTTCTTGGTGACGCCAACGCGCTCCATGAACAGGCGGAAGCCCTCGGCCGAGTAGCCACGACGACGGGCGCCAACGAGGGTCGGCATGCGCGGATCGTCCCAGCCGCTGACGTGCTTTTCATCGACAAGCTGGATGAGCTTGCGTTTGCTCAAAACCACGTAAGTCAGGTTGAGGCGCGAGAACTCGATTTGTTGCGGTAGCGGACGCTGGAGCAGACCAGCTTCGGCCAGACGTTCGAGCAGCCAGTCGTAGAACGGGCGCTGGTCTTCGAACTCCAGCGTGCAGATCGAATGGGTGATGTTTTCCAGCGCATCCTCGATCGGATGGGCGAAGGTGTACATCGGATAGACGCAGTACTTGTCGCCGGTGTTGTGGTGCGTGGCGTGGCGGATGCGGTAAATGGCCGGGTCGCGCAGGTTGATGTTCGGGGCGGCCATGTCGATCTTGGCGCGCAGGATGTGGGCGCCGTCGGCAAATTCGCTGGCCTGCATGCGCTTGAACAAGTCCATGTTCTCGGCGACGGAGCGGTCGCGGAAGGGCGAGTTCTTGCCGGGCTGGGTCAGCGTGCCGCGGTTGGCGCGCATTTCGTCGGCACTCTGGCTATCGACATAGGCGTGGCCAGCGCTGATCAGCGCTTCGGCGCATTGCAGCATCCAGTCGAAGTAGTTGGAGGCGTAATAGAGATTGGTTTCGCCTTCCTTCTCCCACGAGCAGCCGAGCCATTTGACGGCATCGATGATCGAATCAACGTACTCCTGGTCTTCCTTCTCCGGGTTGGTGTCGTCGAAACGCAGGTGGCAGCGGCCGCCGTATTGCTCGGCGAGGCCGAAATTGAGCAGGATGGACTTGGCGTGGCCAAAGTGCAGGTAGCCGTTCGGCTCAGGCGGGAAGCGGGTGCGCAGTTTGGCCGGATCGAGCGGTGCCGCAGCGTGATCGGCAGCCGTGCCGGGATGCCCGGCCCAGCGGCGTTGGGCATGTTTGCCCGCGGCTAGGTCGGCTTCGACGATGTTCTTGATGAAATTGGCGGTGGGGGCCGGGGTGCTGGCGGGCTGGTTGGGGCTGCTCACGGTAAAACCTCTGTTTTCAATCACGCCATTTTAACGGTAGGGGCCCATAAACCGCTAAAATTCACCGTATGTCTGCATTGCACAACCTTTCCGCGCTCAACTTTCTGGCTGTCGGCTGCGGTGCAGCCCTTGGCGCCTGGTCGCGCTGGTTTCTCGGTCTGGCGCTCAATCCGTTGTTCGTCGCCTTGCCGCTCGGCACTCTGGCGGCCAACGTGATTGGCGGCTACCTGGTCGGGGTGGCGGTCGGCATCTTTCATCTCAATACCCATTTCCCGCTGGCCTGGAAGCTGTTTGCGATTACCGGCTTTCTCGGTGGCCTGACCACGTTTTCGACCTTCTCGGCCGAAGTAATCGAGCGCCTGCTGGCCGGTCAGCCAGCCTGGGCCATCGGCCTTGCCTCGGTGCATCTGGCCGGGTCGCTGACGGCAACCTACCTCGGTTTGCTGACGGTCGGTGCGACGCGTATCTGGTCCTGATGGTTACGGAGTGTTCGGTCAAAGCCGCACAAACAAAAGCCGGGATGTACCCGGCTTTTGTTTGTGCCAGACCTGGGCTGGTCAGCCAGCCTTGCGGCGTCGAGCAACCGTGCCGATGACGCCCAGGCCGGCCAGGAACATGGCATAGGACTCCGGTTCCGGAACGGGGGCTGCCGAGATGGAGAGAACGTAAGACCAGTTTTTGTCGCCGGCGCCGGAAAAGTCGTTATCCACATCTTCATTGTAGCCAGTGACGGCAACGTAGTAGGTTCCAGCGGAGACGCTACGTGTCAGAAGCGAGTCATAGTTAAGGTTGAAGCTGTCTATGTCGTCGTTCATGTCGATCAGCGTACCGCTGCTGCTGAACAGGCCGACCATGGGGTCGTTCCCGCCTGCGGGGCCCAATTTTGTGGCGACTGAAAAGGTGAGGCTCAGGGTGCTGGCAGTCGAGAACTTGTAGTAATCGACAGAGCTACCGCCTTCAAGGAGGTCGAAGCGGAGGCCAAAGACATTGGTTTCAGATCCGCTAACGAGCGAGCCGAGGTTTTGTGCTGTGTCGATCGTGTCGTTGGACTCTGCTTCGAAAGTGCCGCTGGCTTGAGCGCCTGCGCTGGCGGCAATCGCTGCAATGCAGATTGCTTTTTTGATGGAGTTCATTGGAATCCTTGGGAACAGTAGGGTGGCCTGAGCCAGAATGCATAGACATTGATGTTGGCATTTTTTCGCGTTTGGTTGTTCCGTGCAATAGTCCATTTGGATCGGAGAGGGGGAGTTGCCGGGAACGCAATGTGCTGGCTGCCTTTTTGAAGTTTGGGTGTTTTTTCCGGTTGACCGTGGAACCCGAAAAAGACCACCAGTTGGCGCCTTGCGGCTGGATACGAGCCGGGATGCCTACGCCCGCCAGGGCGTGCGTCCGAATTCTTCAACGAGAAAGTCCACCATCGCCCGGACCTTGGGAGCGAGGTGGCGGCCGCTGGGGTAGGTGACGAAGAGCGGTACCGGTTCGACGTGGTGCCAGTCGGTGAGAATCGGAACGAGGGCGCCGCGGCGGATGGCCTGGCCGACGATGACATCGGTCAGGCGGGTGATGCCGACGCCGGCGACGGCCAGTTGCAGCACCGTTTCGGCATTGTTGGCGACGACGTTGCCGCCGATATGGACGACCCGGATGCCGTCATTTGTATCGAAGGGCCAGCGGCGCAAGGCGGGCAGGGTGGTGATCCACAGGCAATTGTGCTGTTGCAGATCGTCCGGTGTGCGCGGCGTGCCGAAGCGTTCGAGGTAACTCGGGGCGGCGCAGATGACGCGTTCGAGGTTGCAGATGCGGCGCGCTACGCTGGAGGAGTCGTCGAGCGCGCCGATCCGGATGGTCAGGTCGAAATGGTCATCGGCCGGGGCGGGCGGGACATCGTTGATGGTGACTTCGAGTTCGATGTCGCCGTGCGTTTCGAGAAAGCGCGGGATCGCCGGTGTCAGCTGGTGCATGCCGAAGGCCGAGCCGCAATGCAGGCGCAACAGGCCGCGCGGATGGGTGCCGGCTTCGGCCACTTCGGCCTCGGCTTCGTCCATCGCTGTCAGGATCGGCCGGGCCCGGTTGAAGAATGCCTCGCCCTCGACAGTCAGCTGCAGACGGCGGGTGGTGCGGGTGAGCAGGCGGGCGCCGAGACGGTCTTCGAGGCGAGTGACCAGTTTGGACAACGCCGACGGGGTCAGGCCCATTTCCCGTGCCGCAGCGGTGAATCCGCCGGTTTCCACGGTGCGAACAAAAGCGGTCATCTCGGCGGCGCGATCCATGGTTTTATTATGGATGAAAATTCACAAATGTTTTGCCAATAAGCATCATTGTTATTCGAATTGACGGCAATTAGACTTCGATTTGTGCAATGTTGCATTGCAACAAATAAGGAGTGAATCATGACCCCCATCGATATCCCGACCATTGAACGTCAAGCGCGCGAGCTTCGTGCTGCAGAAATTCGTCGTCTGAACGGTCTGTTCGCCGAGCGTTTGGCGTTGCTGCTCAAGCTGGCGACAGGCAGTGCCCTGGCTGGGGCTCGCGCTCTCGGTGAAACGCTCCGCCCTTTGTTCGCCTGGAACCCGCAGAAAAGCACGGCGCCCGTGGCTGTATCCATCGAGCCGGCCATGGCCCGGCTGAATAATGCGGTGCGCTCGCTGTTTTCGTGGAATCCGCAGGAACGCCGCTCCTGAATCAGGGCATTTGAGCCGAGCGCGGTCGTCGGTGTGCGACGACCGCCGCCAGGCTAGCGCAGCCGTTCGGCCAGCTGTGGCGATAGCCGGCCAACAAAACGTTCGACGGCGGCGGTGTAATCCGTTGCTTCGCCGAGTTCGCTATTGATTTCACCATGCGTTTTGTCGAGCGCCAGGACTTCGGCCTGAGTTCCCACTTGCTGCGCTTGGGCGACGAAAGCGCGCGCCTGCGGACAGGCGTCATCGCGGCGGCTGGAGCAGACGGCCAGCATCGGTGACGTCGCCTGCTGCAGATGATGAATCGGAGAAGCGGCTCTCCAGTCGGCCGGGTTGTTGCCGAAAGCCCGGTCGTACAAGCGGAAGTGCTTGGCATTCATGATCGCCGGCACATCGAGCGCTCCACTGTCGAGCAGAATGAAGCCGCGCGGTGTCTGGGCACCAGCCTCGGCCAGCAGTTCCGGCCGGGCACCGAGCAGGGCGATCAGGTGGGCGCCGGCCGAATGGCCCATCAGGATGATGTTGCTGCGGTCGACGCCCAGTTTTTGCCAATTTCGCTGCACGTCGGCCAGCGCCCGCGCCACGTCGCGGGCCTGTTCCAGCGGCGGCGCCTTGGGCTGCATGCGGTAATTGATCGAAACGAAGGCGATGCCGCGCGGCAGCCAGCGGTCGACCTTGTTGTTGACGACGCGACTCATGTCCTTGTCGCCGTACCGCCAGCCGCCGCCATGGACCATCAGGATGACTGGCGCGTTGTCGCTGGTTGTCGGCCGGTAGAGGTCGTAGCGTTGGTCCGGATCGGTGCCGTAGGCGATATCGCCCAGCGTCGGGTTGCCTGCCGCATGGGCAACGGTGGCGCAGATGGCAAGGAGCGAGGCAGAGAGCTGGCGCATGGTGAATTCCGTCGGTCAAAAGGCCAATGGCATTTTGACCGATTCAGACCACGTAGAACAGTATTGCGATGAAATGCATCAGGCTGCCGGCGATGACGAAGAGGTGCCAGATGCCATGCCAGTGGCGGAAGCGCTCGTCGAAGGCAAAGAAGATGATGCCGACGGTGTAGAACACGCCGCCGGCCGCCAGCCAGAGGAAGCCGGCCAGCCCGAGGCTGGCCAGCAGCGGCTTGATGGCGACCAGCACGATCCAGCCCATGACGCCGTAAATGATCAGCGACATGATGCGCGCTTCCGAGCGCGGCTTGATTTCCTGCAGCATGCCGACAACGGCCAGCGTCCACACGATGCCGAACAGCCACCAGCCCCATGGGCCGCGCAGGCTGATCAGGCAGAAAGGCGTGTAGCTGCCGGCAATCAGGAGATAGATCGACAGATGGTCGAGCTTGCGCAGGATCCGTTTGAACGGCCCGCGCACGCTGTGATAGATGGTCGAGATGCTGTAGAGCATGACCAGCGTGACGCCATAAACGACGACGCTGGCGGTCTTCACGGCATCGCCGCTGAGCGCGGCGGCGACGATCAACCAGATTGCCCCGGTCAGGGCGAGCAGGGCGCCGAGGAGGTGGGTCTAGGCGTTGAAGCGTTCTCCGTAATACATCGCCGGTTTGTTTGGCCTAGGGCAGAGGTGCCAGGGCGGCCTCGATGAGATAGGCCTCCAGTTGCTGGTCGTAGTCCTTGAAGTGGGCTAGCAGGGTGTGGTGGATATGGTCGATGCCCTCAATGGCCAGCACGCAGTTTCCATCTTCTGAAAAGACGACACGAATTGCCTTCAGTTGTTGGGCAATGTCCATGTGCGCCTGATTGTGGGCAAGGCGATGTGCCGATGGCACCCGATCTTCCATGAACATCAATTGCGGTTGGCGCCACAATCGTTGCAATTGTCGACTTTGCCGCGCTCGGTGCACTCGGATCGGATGCGATCGATCAGGTGCAGCATGTGCTCATGATCCCGGCGGATTCTGTCGACCGCTTCTTGACCCATCGTTGGCATGACTGTGTTTCCTTTCGAGAAAACATTGCAGCCCGGAATTGCGGCCAAATTGTTCTGATATTTGCCCGAATCTTCGGTTCGGGTACTGGACTTAGGTTGCTTCTTTCAAAAACAGTTCCGATTCAAGTATCGAACGCAGGCGAATTGGCGGTTGGATGCTCAGAAAAGCCGGCCGAGATGCCCGGCCAGACTGCGTTCGTTGACGAAAGTCAGGTCGTACATGGCGGAAAAGGCCTTGGCGTTTTCATCGCTCAGGCCGGTAATGCACATCACGAATTGCTTGGCTTCAAGGCCAAGGCGTTTGCGCAGCGCCAGATAGCGGTCGATGTTCTGGCGGAATTCGCCGCTCTTGCACTCGATGCAGATCGGCAGCTTGCCATCGATGAGCATGAAAACGTCGATCTCGTAAGGGTCGCCATTGCTGAGCAAGAGATTCAGCCCGCGCGCGCAGGAAAAACGGCGCTGGCGCTCCTTGGCGTAGCGCAGGGAAATCATCAGCGCATGCCATTCCAGCCATTCGCCATTGAAAAAATTGCGAATGGTCGGCGCCGTTTGCAGAATCAGCCGGACATTGTTTTCCGGCTTGTTGTGGAAGCATTTGGCGACGAAGGAAAAATCGTAAAGCTGCTGGCAGAAGGCCGAGATGGCCTTGGCCTCGGCCGGCGACCTCTTTTCGAGGTGGATGGTCGTGCTCGCGTGCTCTTTTTGTTGCGACCAGCGGATGCGTTCAAGGACGTCCTTGAGGACATCGAAGTTGCTGCCGATGGCTTCGGCCACTTCGTCGAAAAAGCCGCTGGTATCGACGCCGCGCATATTGGCCTGGACCTTGATCTGCTTTTTCTGGAACCAATCGTAGATTGGACCGTGCTGCATTTCAGTGGCCAGAAAGTCGGTGTTGGCCAGGTCGATGTCGGGCTCCGCCGGGTTCGCCGGTTCTGCCTCTGCGACAACGGCCTTGGCCGGTTCGGCCGGCGCCTTCAGGCGAATGATCTCGCGCTGGGCATCGAAATATTTATCAAGCAGTTTTTCGATGAAAAACAGGGTCGAATAGACCGGAGCCGGGGTGCCGCATTTGGGGCAGGCAATGCTCTGCCCGGCGAGATTGTCCGGCTGCTCGGCGAGCAGGGTGCATTTGTTGCAGCGGATGATGGCCATGGTGTTGTCGAAAGAGGATATGCGGAAAGTATAAACCGGGTGGCGGCAGGGCGGTGTCGCCGGGAGTGAAACGAAACTGAAACATTGGCGTAAGACAATGTCCCCGTTACCGCCTAACCACCTTCAGGAGATTTTCATGCGTTCCCTGCTTATTGCTGCTGCCGTTGCCCTTTCCCTGACCGCTTGCGCCACCCAGTCTACCCCGCCGGCTCCGGCTGCCGCCCCGGCCGCTGCTGCTGCCCCGGCGCC
>VIKE01000005.1 GCA_008080565.1 Rhodocyclaceae bacterium
TTTATAGCCGGCGTCGAGAAACTCCTGGGCGATGATCTGGCCCAAGCCCTGCGCGGCACCGGTAACCAATGCAACCTGGCTCATCTTGCGCTCCTTAAATGATGTAGGCGATACCCTGGAGGGCATCGTCGGCATTGATCAAACGGATGATCTTGCGATCGATCTTGAAACTGTCGCCGGCCTTGACCAGCTCGAAGGTCACATCGGCCGTGTAATGGCGGATGGTTTCCTTCTTGAACTCGCACAGGTTCTGGGCGCAGCGCACGGTGACGCGATCGCCGGCTTCGGCCAGGATGCGGAAGCGCGAGGTGGTGCGGATCGTCCGGGCGGTCGGCACGGTCGAAATCGACTCGCCGCTGCCCAGGCGATAGACCCGCTTGGCGCGCATCACGTGATTGTCGTAGGCGTAGTTGAGGGTATTCAGAAAGTCCGTTTCGAGCGGGTCGATGGGAATGATGTAGAGGCCGTCGGCGGTCCACAGATCCAGCCAGGGCTGGAATTCGCCGTGATCCAGCATGTCGGCTTCCTGCCAGATGAAGGCACTTACTTGGGAGATCAGATTCGTATTCATGATTTTTTTCCAGGTTGGTTGGTGGATCAAGCGGTCATCAACTTTTTCCACTGCTGATAGGCGGCGCGCATGCCGGTTTCGGCACTGACGTCGCTGCGCCGGCCGTCCTCGGTCTCAATCTCCTTGGGCAGACCGCGATTGAGCAGGATCCACAGATCCTTGCCGGCACCGGCGCCCTTCTGCACCCGTTCCCACGCTTCGGAGTCATCCGGCGTGCCGAAGCCCATCGGGCCCTGGAAGTGTTCATGCATGCGCAGACGGGTACGATTGGCCTCTTCCGGTCCGCCATCCATGGTCAACACGACGTGATGGATTTCGGTCTGATCGACGGTAATCGGCTGCAGCACGCGGAAAAAAGCCATCGAACAGGCGATGTTCGGGAAGATGTTGAGGTTGAAGCCGGAACCGCCGACGGCGCGTACGATGCGGCGCACTTCCTCTTCGCTGTGCTTTTCGCGCAGCTGCTGAGCCAGCTCTTCAAAACGCGCCGGAATCGGGGCATCGAGATTGGCTTCCAGGTCGACCAGTTCGGGAATCATCACCATCACGCTGTGACCGTTGCCCAGGTCTTCGACGTAGCCGGAGCCTTCGACGAAGTCGAGCATGTCGAGCGTCTGCTGGTCGACCGAAGAAAGGAAGGACTTGTGTACCAGCGGGAAGTGATAGGCGTCGGTGGTGTTCTCGAGCTGGATCTTCCAGTTGCCCGGGAAGCGGAAACGATGGGCGTTACCGGCCTTGACCGGATAGCCGCCGCCCTGCTTCATGAACAGATCCATCCACTTCTTGGCGGCGCCGAGGTAGGTGTCGAGCGGCTCGATATCGTCCTTGAAGGTGGCGAAGATCATACCGGCGTATTCCTCGACACGCAGGCCGACCAGCGGGTGGTCTCCCTTTTCGAGAATGTCGGCGTAGCCTTCCGGGTGCGGTACGCCGCGCAGCGAACCGTCGGTGGCGTAGCTCCAGCCGTGGTAGGGACAGACGAAGCTCGCCGCCTTGCCCTTCTTGTGTTCGCAGACCGTGGCACCACGGTGGCGGCAGCGGTTGAGCAGGACATGGACCTTCATCTTGCGGTCACGGGCGACGATCACCGGCTGCTTGCCGACATAGGTCGTCTTGAAGCTGCCGGCTTCCGGGATTTCGCTGGCATGGCCGACCCACACCCAGGTGCTGTAAAAGACCTTGCCCATCTCGTCATCGAAGATGGCGGGATCGGTGTAGAGCGAAGTGTGAACGCGGTCGTGCTTGACCAGTTCCTGGTAGTTGCAACTTGCCTTGGCGGGCTTGATTTCAATAGTCATGATTATTTCTTTCTGCTGAGGTTGAGCGGTGTCAGTCAAAAATCCTTTGCTGCCTGTTACTTGGGCACCGGCAGAAGTGCTGCCGCATTCCAGTGATCGACCGGCCGGCTGAACAGGTTCTCGGTGCGGAAATGGGTCATCCGCCAGACGCCTGCCGCGCACCGGAAATCCACCGTCAGGCGGGCGGCGTTGAGGTGCGAATCGCCGCTGCTGAAGGTCGAGGTCTGCAACATCACCCAGCTGCCGGTCGCCGTATCCTCGGTCACCAGACGAATCAGTTCGGAGGCGAGGAAATGGACGTTGAGGGCGAAATGCGCCGGCTCCACCAGATATTTGGCAAACATCTGGCGGATGGCCGGCTGGCCGCTCAAGCGCCCGAAGGTCCCGGCATACTTGTCGCCGACCCCTTCCCAAATGGCATCGGCGGCAAACAGATCGAGCAATTCGTCGAGCGGCGAATCGATACCCAGTTGGTCGCACAAGACCATGTAGCGGTTCATGCAGGCGCGAATGGCTTGCTCGGACTCCAGCCGGGCCAGTCGGGATTGCAGTTGGAGCAGGATTTCGTCGGCAGACATGGGTAGGTGCTCGCTGGTTTCGGAAATGCCGCGGATCAATCCGGAATGACCAGGGCACGACCGACCCGGGCCTCGACGCGGCAGTACTTCCACAACTTGTAGGTACCATCGCCGACCGGCAGGGTACGGAACAGGTTGCAGGCAGCGGTGACCGTTTCGATATCGGGCACATCGGCCAGCACGTAGGTAGTCCACGGTGCGGCGAGGGACGGGCCGACCATGATCCGGTCGTCGTCCATGTTGCCCAGCACATTGACGCCAGGCAGCTTTTCGATGCCCTTCATCATGGCACTGAAAGCCCCCCAGACATCCTTCGCTTCTTCCGGGGTGGCATCGAAAAAGTTCTGATTCACGCCGATACAGAACAGCGTGCGCAGCGGGGTCATTTTTTCGCTCATGTCTTTTCTCCTTGGGGTTGGGTGATCTAGAGGTAACCGGGCAGCGGCGGCAAATTGAAGAACATCGCACCGGCATTCTGGTAAGTGATGTCGCCCATGAAGGCGTGCTGCGTCACCATTTGCGCATCGCGGACACAGGCGGCGAGCGGGCTGGATTCATAGACGCCGGTCATGCCGGAAAGCATCTGCACGGTGCGCGCCACCTCGGCAGAAACCCGGGTGGCGTGGGTCGCCGAAAGGCGCAACATGCTGACCTGCTGATTGCTCGGCGTGCCGCCGGCCAGCAAGACCTGCCAGACATCGTCGATCGCTTCGTAGAACCAGCTGCGGGCCGAACGCAAGGCAGCTTCGGACTTGGCGACATCGAGCTGGACATAGATCCGGTCGCCCAGACGGGGCGCGCCGGTCACCGAGCTGCGGCCGGAAGACATCGCCACCAGTTCGTCTAGTGCGGCACGGGCAACGCCAAGGGCCACGGCCGACAGGACTTGCGCCGCGAAGGCCAGCGTCGGGTAGCTGTACAAGGGCTCGTCGAGCGAAGATTTTCCGCCGCGTACGAAGGTCCACTCTTCGGCGACCACGACATTCTCGACCACCAGGTCGTGACTGCCCGTGCCCTGCAGGCCGGCGACATCCCAGTTCGGCTCGATCCTGATCTTGCGGCGCGGCATCACCGCCATGCGCGGCAAGCCGACGGCATCGCCGCGCGTCGGCGCGATGCCGACGCCGACCACATCGGAACCCATGCAGCCACTGGCGAAACTCCAGCGGCCGTTGATCATCAGGCCACCTTCGACGTAGTTGGCCGGGCGCGGCGGAAAAATGCCGCCGGCGAAGACCAGGTCGGGCGTATCGGCGTAGAGTTGTTTCAGCGTATCGACCGGCAAGGCCGCGAGATAGACGCCGCCGATGCCGAAACTTGCCACCCAGCCGGCCGAGCCATCGGCGGCGGAAATGGTTTCGACCAGCTGGCAGAACTCGGCCGGCGATTTTTCGTCGCCGCCGAAACGCTTGGCGACCAGAGCGCGATAGACGCCCAGCGCGCGAAAGCGCTCGATGATGTCCTGCGAAATGAATTTCTGGGTTTCAAATTCCTTCCGGCGCTTCTTGATCTCGACCAGCAAATCGTCGAGTGCGGCCGGCCCGGTGCTCGAGGCACAAACATCCGAAGGGGCTTCTGTTGCCATTAACATGGGGTTCTCCAAAGCGGGTTGGGGTTTAACTGCCGGGAAATGTGCGTCGCCACGGCGCACAGCAATTCATCAGCCCCCTTGGCCGCCACCAGTTGCAAGCTGATGGGAAAATCGCCGGAGGGCTTGAGGGGAATCGAAATCGCCGGGTGACCGGAGAGATTAAAAGGACGGACCAGCGAGGTCATGCTCAGCAGCTTGGTCGTATCGGCCGCGCGTTCAATGCGCGGCGGCGCCTCGGGCAAGGTCGGCAGCGCCAGGATGGATACCTTTTTCAGCGCAGCATCGACTTCGGCGGTAAAGTCGCGGCGCACCCCTTCGGCGCGCGCCACATCGTCGGTTGTCCAGCGCGAAGCGGCGAGCAGGCGCTGCATGACATCCTGTCCAACCAAGCCGGTCGAAATCAGCCCACCGCAGGCCGCCCAAGTCTCGACATTGATGATGACCATGCCTGCGTCGTAGGCGTCCTTGAATTTCTCAAGTCGCAGATGACACAGGACCAAGCCGCTTTCCGCGAGCGCCTCGTTAACCGCCTGGCGAACCGTATCGCTAGCCGGGACGTCGAGCACGCCGACGCTAACCCCTGCCACTGTCGGCAAGTCGCCGAAACTCGGATCAATCACCCGCATGCCAGCGACCAACGTATCCATATCCGCAGCGAAGGGGCCGACGCTATCCAGGCTGCTCACGGCGGGCATCACCCCTTGCCGACTGACCCGCCCGAAGCTGGGCTTCAAGCCAAAGACGCCGCAGCAAGCGGCCGGCACCCGGATCGACCCGCCGGTATCGGTGCCCAACGCCAGTTTTGCCTGGCCTATGGCAACTGATGCGGCCGATCCGCTGGACGAGCCACCGGGCACATACGCCGGGTAACGGTAATTTAGTGGCGTGCCGGTCCACAAATTGACGCCTGTCGTTCCGAAAGCCAGTTCATGAAGATTCGTTTTGCCGACTACGTGATAGCCGTGCGCTAACAAATGCTCAACCACCTCGGCATGAACCGTCGCCGGAGCAACATTTTCAAGCGCCCGACTGCCTGCCCGGGTCGGAAAACCAGCAATATCGATGGTGTCCTTGACCGCCACCGACGGGCCGGCACCACCAAGATCCAACACCTGGACAAATAGCGTCATCACGCATTCCTTAAATTCATTTACGAGGCATCTACAAACACCCTTGCGAACCGGCTTGCGGCACCAAAAGCGTTTGCTCGTAAAAAAATTTAAGTCAAAATACGTGATTAGTCAAATGAATACGGTAATTTATTTCCTTCGCACCAATCGCGTGCGATAAAGTTGGCCGGCGCACCTAACTTGGGCGAAAATCTTAAATAGGACATACGCCTAAACAAGCTAAAAAATTAGCTATATATATGTATTTATTGGAAAATAAGTCACACTGAACGATTTCGTGAAATACGATGCGAAGGCTAAAATTCGCGCATTTGCGACAATCCATATGGCATTAAATTTACTCTGCAATTCAAACAAATACTGCACAAAATAGGCGATAGAATTTAGGCGGCGTTTCAATGGGAACAATGCTTGTGCGGCTCCCGATTCACTATCTGGCTAACCGTTCTTAAACTCACTCAAACAAAGGAAATACAACATGCCAAACCTCAATATCTACCTCGTCGCAGGCTACTCGGACGAACAAAAATCTCGCCTACTAGCTCGCATGACCGATGCGGTTGTCGACAGCCTGGACGCCCCAAGAAGTGCCGTTCGAATATTCCTGATCGAACTGGACGAAAAACATATCAGTGTTGGCGGAGTCACACTTTCGCTGCTTCGCGAACAACAAGCACCCCGTGTTGTGCACGGCGGGCCAACGATTCAGGCAATGTTGATTGCTGGAAGAAACGAACAACAAAAATCAGCGCTAATCGCCGCGCTGAGCGCTGCGGTCAGCGAAATCCTTGGCATCCCAACCGATACCATTCGCATTATTGTTGCCGATATCCCCAATATCGACTTCGGGATGAACGGGGTCCCCGCCAAATCGCTTGGCCGATAGCCTACAAATGCTGTCGCACCAACTTGGGATCTCATTCTTTCGCTACACACCGCCTCATGCCATGCAAAACTCGTTGGCCCACCTAGCACCATCACAATATCAGACCAAAATAATTCATCAAATAAGACACCAAAAAATGGCCTGATCGCACTAACAAATGGCGCACAGCAGATGAACGGTTGTTAAATTACATATATTTAACAATGACTTATAATTTGTTTGCGAAATATACAATTGGTTATATCATAATGAACCCGCTTTACATTACGTGATTTCTCATGTGATTAATCGTTTCACTTTTCTCTTTTTTGGCACACCCCTTGCTTAGAACTAATCAGGTCCCATCGGATCTGTGGATGCATCGTTTGGTCGAGTATTTTCGGCAATCACAAAAACTAGTCTGACTCGCCTTTTCCCAAGGAGTAATTCCATGTTTGCTCAACGTCTTGTCGGTTCTTTGTTAATTGGCAGCTTGTGCCTAAGCTGCGCGCACGCCCAAGTCAAAGTCGGGGTCGTGACCTCGGCTACCGGGCCGATCGCACTGGTCGGCATCCCCCAGAAAAACACAGTACCGCTCATGCCGACCAAAGCCGGCGGAGAATCTATCCAATACATCTCGCTCGACGATGGCAGCGATCCGACCGCCGCTGTTTCCGCCTTCAAGAAGCTGATCAGCGAAGATAAGGTCGATGCCATCATCGGCCCCTCGGGCTCGCCGAATGCCATGGGCGTCATCCAGTTTGCCGCCGAAGCCGGCGTACCGATGCTGGCTCCGGTCGGCACAGCAGCCGTCGTCCTGCCGATGAGCGATCAGAAAAAATGGGTATTCAAGACCACACAGAACGATGGCCTGATCGCCAGCGCTCTGATCGAGCATATGATGAAGACCGGCATCAAGACTGTCGGCTTCATCGGCACCGGCGATCCCTACGGCGACAACTGGCTTAAGGTTTTCTCCGAATTGGCCGCGAAGAAAAACATCAAGGTCGTCGCCGCCGAACGCTTCCAGCGCCAGGACACCTCGCTGACCGCGCAGAGCCTCAAGATCCTCGTCGCCAAACCGGATGCCGTGTTGATCGCCGCGCCGGGCAGCGCCTCGGTCATGCCGCAGACCACGCTGTTCGATCAGGGTTACAAGGGCAAGTTTTACCAGACCCATGGCGCAGCCCTGCCCGACTTCCTGAAACTGGGCGGCAAAAAGGTTGAAGGCACCATCCTCGCAGCCAGCCTGATGCTGGTCCTCGACCAGATCCCCGACAGCAACGTTTCCAAGAAAGTCGCCAGCGAGTACGTCAATGCCTATGAAAAGGCAAACGGCAGCAAGCCGGCCACCTTCGGTGCCAACGTCTACGACGCCGGACTGCTGCTCGAAAAGGCCATTCCAGTTGCCCTGAAAAAAGGCAAGCCGGGCACCCCGGCCTTCCGTAGCGCCCTGCGCGACGCACTTGAACAAATCCACGAACTGCCGGCCACCCAGGGCGTGTACACGATGAGCCCGAGCGATCACAGCGGTTTCGACGAACGCGGCCGCGAGCTGATCACCGTTGCCAACGGGCAATGGACGCTCGTTAAGTAAGCCCTTACGACTGCGTTCCCCCGGCCCACCTGGCAAGCGGTGCCGGGCGGCGACAGAGTCGTTTTATGACTGACAACCGACACCACAAACTCGCCACGCAACGACAGGGAGCATCCGACACAACCTAGTGCCGGACAGAAAAACAGGATGCATTCAGGAAAACAACCAGCGGAAAAGCAGGCTCACGGTATGCCAGACGCCCACAGCCTTTCCGCCCTGCTGTCAGCCACGAAAGAACCACTCGCATGAACTACCAAATCATGATGCTATTGGGGCAGGACGGTGTGACCAACGGCGCCATTTACGCGTTGCTTGCGCTCTCCATTCTGTTGGTATTCACGGTCACGCGAATACTGTTCATCCCACAAGGAGAGTTTGTCTCCTTTGCCGCCCTTTGCATGGCCGCCATGGAAGCCGGCAAGCCCCTCTATATCTGCTGGCTACTGCTGGCCCTCAGTCTGATCGCCCTGGTGATGGACATCAAGGACCGCCACCAGGCCGGTGGCAAGCTGCGAATAAAAGCCGACGACCTGACCTTTCCGGTCTATGCGCTTGGCACCTGCGCCTTGCTCGCCCTTGTTCCAATCAGCGCCGCCGGCAAGCCGATTCAGGCTCTGCTGACGCTGGCCTTGATCGTGCCGCTCGGCCCGTTGATGTACCGAGTATTTTTCCAGGCCATCGCCGCCGGCCATTCGCTAGTCCTGCTCATTGTCTCGATTGCCGTCCATGTTGCGCTCGTCGGTATCGGCCTGCTCATGTTCGGCGCCGAAGGAGCCCGCATCCAGCCCTTTTCTGACGGCTCGATCCAGTTGGGAGAAGTCAACATCAACAGTCAGACCATCTGGGTCGTCGCCGTCTCTCTCATTCTGATCGTCGCCCTCTATTTCTTCTTTGAGAAGACCCTGTACGGCAAGGCGCTGCGGGCAACCGCAGTCAATCGGCTGGGCGCCGAACTGGTCGGAATCTCGCCCGAGTTGGCCGGCAAGGCCAGTTTCTCGCTGGCGGCCTTAATCGGGGCGCTCTCCGGCATCCTGGTCGCGCCCATCACCACGATCTACTTCGACTCAGGATTCTTGATCAGCCTGAAGGGCTTTGTCGGAGCGATCATCGGCGGCCTGGTCAGCTATCCGGTCGCTGCCATCGGCGCCCTGGGCATCGGCTTGGCCGAAGCGTTCTCGACTTTCTGGGCGAGCAGCTACAAGGAAGTCATCGTCTTTACCCTGATTCTGCCGTTCCTGCTCTGGCGCTCCCTGGCCCATGGCGGCGTAGAGGAAGAAGAATGAAACCGGCCAACATTTCCCTCAAGACACTCTCTATCCTCGGCGTCGCCATCGCCATCGCACTGGGCCCCATCGCTCTGCCCGAATACCAGGTCAGTCTGGCCAACAATATCGGTATCTTCGCGCTGGTTACGCTTGGCCTGATCCTGCTGACCGGAGTCGCCGGCATGACCAGTTTCGGTCAGGCCGCCTTTGTCGGAGTCAGCGCCTACACCACGGCCTACTTGGCAACCAGCGATCAATTGCCCAACTGGCTGGGTTGGGCGGCCGGCTCCCCATGGGCGGCATTGGCCATCGGCCTGGTGCTGACCTTGGCGGTCGCTACGCTGCTCGGCGGACTGACCCTCAAGCTGTCCGGTCATTACCTGCCGCTCGGCACCATCGCCTGGGGCCTCTCGCTCTATTTCCTGTTCGGCACGCTTGAGTTCCTCGGGGGCCATACCGGCATCAGCGGCATCCCGCCACTGCAACTGTTCGGCCAGACGCTCGACCAGGGTTACGAGTTGTATTACCTGATCTGGGTGCTCGTCCTGGCAGCGGTAATCGTGACGCTGAATCTGCTCGACTCGCGTGAAGGGCGGGCCATTCGCGCCATGCGCGGCGGCCAGTTGATGGCCGAATCGATGGGCGTCAATACCTACCGCTCGAAATTGCTCGCCTTCCTCGTGGCCGCCACCTTTGCCTCCGTCGCCGGCTGGCTCTACGCCTACACCCAGCGCTTTGTCGCCCCTGCGCCGTTCGGCCTGCAAGCCGGCATCGACTACATGTTCATGGCCCTGATCGGCGGCGTCGGACAAGTCTGGGGCGCGCTGATCGGCGCGGCGACTGTGACCTTCCTGAAGCAATGGCTGCAAGATCTGCTGCCGCACATTCTCGGCAAGAACGGCAATTACGAATCCATCGTCTTTGGCCTGCTCATCGTCTGGCTGATGCAAAAGGCGCCCGGCGGCATCTGGTCCTGGCTATCGCCGAAGCTGCCTGACTGGAAAATAAAGCAAACTGCCAGCCCCATCGAAACCAATGAAAAACTGCCCCGCCGCCCCCAACCCCAGGCTGGCGAGATCATCCTCGACGTCAAGAAGGTGACGCGCCGTTTCGGCGGCCTGGTCGCCAACAATGATCTGAGCCTGAGCGTCAAGGCTGGTGAGATCCTCGCCGTGATCGGCCCGAACGGCGCCGGCAAGAGCACGCTTTTCAACCAGTTGTCGTGCGTCGATACGCCGACCTCGGGCGAAATTCACTTCCGCGGGATACAGGTTAACGGCCAGACCGCCCGCCAGATTGCCGGTCTGGGCCTGAGTCGGACCTTTCAGCACGTCAAGTTGCTGCCAACCATGACAGTCCTAGAAAACGTCGCGATCGGCGCCCATCTGCGTGGCGAATGCGGCTTCCTCAGCTCGGCCTTGCGGCTTGACCGGAAAGACGAAGCCAAGTTGCTGCAGGAAGCGCGCTATCAACTCGAACGGGTCGGTCTTGGCAACTACCTGCATGTCGAAGCCGGCAGCCTGGCACTGGGCCAGCAACGGATTCTCGAAATCGCCCGTGCCCTCTGCGCCGACCCCTGCCTGCTGCTCCTCGACGAACCGGCCGCCGGCTTGCGGCATCTGGAGAAGCAGGCCCTGGCCGACCTCCTGCGCAGACTGCGCACCGAAGGCATGGCCGTCCTGCTGGTCGAGCACGACATGGACTTCGTCATGGGCCTGGTCGATCGCGTATTCGTCATGGAGTTCGGGCAACGGATTGCCGAGGGCCTACCGGAGGAAATCCAGAAGAACCCCGCCGTGCTTGAGGCCTACCTGGGAGGTGCAGAATGAGTAACGTTGTCGACAAACCGCTACTGGTCGTCAAGGACCTGTGCGTGTCCTACGGCAAGATTGAAGCCTTGTCGAATGCCAATCTGGCAGTTGGCGAGGGTCAGATCGTCACCGTCATCGGCCCCAATGGTGCTGGCAAGACGACCCTGCTTTCGGCGCTGATGGGCGTCCTGTCTTCGCGCGGCGAAATCTGTCTCGACGGCAAGATCGAAACCTCGCCGCCGATCAAGGAAATGATCGCCCAGGGCATGAGCCTTGTTCCGGAAAAGCGCGCGCTGTTCGCGACGATGACGGTCGAGGACAATCTGCGCCTCGGCTCCTTCCGCTTTCACCGCCGCCCGAAAAAGGAACACGAAGCATCAATGGATGAGATGTTCACCCTTTTCCCGCGTCTGAAAGAACGCCGCAATCAACTTGCCGCAACGCTTTCCGGCGGCGAGCGCCAGATGCTGGCACTCGCCCGGGCGCTGATGGGCAAGCCGCGGCTACTAATGCTCGACGAACCCAGTCTCGGCCTGGCACCGCTGATTGTCCGGGAAGTCTTCCGCATCATCACCGAACTACGGCGCAAGGGCGTTTCCATACTGCTAATCGAGCAGAATGCCCGAGCCGCGCTGCGCGTCGCCGATTACGCCTACGTCCTCGAACTCGGCCACATCGCGATGGAAGGCCCGGCCTCGGAACTGGCCAACGATCCGCGCGTCATCGAAGCCTACCTAGGCAGCAGCGGCAAGCATCAGGAAATGCTGTCGACGTGACCGCCCCATCCGATACGCCGATACGTGTCACCATCGCCGGAGCCGGCGCGATTGGCTGTACGCTGGCCGCGTGCCTCAAACGGCGTGGCACACAGGTCAATCTGCTGGCCCGGGGCAATACCCTAGTCCATATCCGAGAACACGGGGTACGCCTGACTGATCTCGAAGGTACCCATGTTGCTCGAGTAAACGTCAGCGATCGCGCCGATTTCGGCCCGCAGGACGTGATTTTTCTATGCGCAAAGGCACAGGATCTGATTGGGCTGATCACGCCGCTATTGCCGTTGATCGATGCCAAAACGACCATCGTGCCGGTGGTAAACGGCATTCCCTGGTGGTATTTCGACAACCACGAAGGGCGTCACAACGGCCGGACAGTCAGCGCCGTCGACCCGGATGGCCACCTTAAAGCCTTGATCCCCGGCGCACGCATTGTCGGTACTGTGGCCTATATCACTGCAGAGAAACTGGCGACCGGCGTCGTCCGTACCACCAATCCGCTGCGCATGATCATCGGTGAACTGAACAACAGCATCACCCCGCGCGTCGAGCGCATCCAGGCGATGCTCGAACAATCAGGCATTGCGACACAGATCAGCGAACGCATTCGTGACGCGCTGTGGACCAAAGTCATCGCCAACCTGACCTCGAATCCGCTGTCCGTCGTCTCAGGCGGCACCCTGAACGATATCTATGGTGACCCGGAGCTGATGAAAGTCACCCGCCAAATGCTAGACGAGGTGCTGCTGACCGCAGCCTCCTTCGGCGCCCGCATCGACCTCGACCCAACATCGTTCATGGCTATGGGGGCTGGCATGGGAGAAGTACGTACCTCCATGCTGCAGGACTACGACAACGGCCTGCCACTCGAACTGACTTCCATCGGTGATGCCGTGGTCGAGCTGGCCAGCCTGCATGACCTGTCACTGCCTGCCACCACCACCATCCTGACCCTTGCGCGATTCCGCAGCGCCCTCTCTCGGAAAAAACTGAGCCAACAAAAGGAGAAAGCATGAATCGCCAGATCGAGCCCGTAATGCTCAAACCCACCCAGTGCAACGATCAGGAATGGGCCCTGCGTTGCGAATTGGCCGAGTGCTACCACCTGATCGATTACATGGGATGGAGCGAAACCATCTTCAATCACATCTCAGCCCGCCTGCCCGGCCCGGCACATCACTACCTGGTAAACCCCTTCGGTCTAAACTATGACGAAGTGACCCCAGCCAACCTGCTCAAGGTCGACCTTGACGGCGCCAAACTGGAAGAGTCTACCTACGAAGCAAACCCTGCCGGATTTGCCCTGCACAGCGCGATCCACGGCGCACGTGACGACATTCACTGCGTCATCCACACGCATACCACCGAAGTTTCGGCTGTCGCGCAGAAGAAGCGCGGTTTCAGCCATAACGATTTTTACGGCGCCCAATTGTTTGGTCGTTGCGGCTACCACAGCTTCGAAGGCATCACGCTGTTCGCCGACGAAAAGTCGCGAATGCTAGACAGCCTCAGCGACAAACACATTCTGGTGCTGCGCAATCATGGCGTCGCTGTGGGCGAAAGCTCCATTGCCAAAACATTTTTCCTGCTGTGGACCGTCCAGCGCGCCGCGGAAATCCAGTG
This sequence comes from Rhodocyclaceae bacterium, assembly GCA_008080565.1. Taxonomy (GTDB): domain Bacteria; phylum Pseudomonadota; class Gammaproteobacteria; order Burkholderiales; family Rhodocyclaceae; genus Azonexus. Next base: position 13,106 of record VIKE01000005.1, read on the forward strand.
CAAGGCTGAATCGATGCACGGCGAAGACGTCATACTGCCCGACGAAATTCGCCAGAAGTGTACTGACCTGACCGCAATGCTCATCCGCGACAGTGGCTTCGCCCAGAAATTCTTCAACGGCATGGTTCGCAAAATGCACGCCAACAAGGGGACCGGCGGGTAAGGCCATAGCCGATTTCCTTGACGAAATTCATCTTGTTCCAAGGAAGCCCGACACCCCAGAGGCATTCCGCTAAAATAGTCGCCTTTTCACGTTTCAGCGGCAACATTTTTCGAGCTTTTCAGGTGAGGCAAAAGATGATTATCAGCAAAAAAATGCGGCGTTTCATCCCCTCGTGCGAAGAGTTCTGCTACGAGGAGTTTCCTTTTTACTGGCTGGCCAAAGTTCAAGGAATCTATACGCAGCAAATGGAAAAAGCGCTCAAGAAAATCGGTACCGACATTCCTTCGTGGCGTGTCCTGTTCATCCTTAAAGAACAAGGAAAATGCAGCGTTTCCGAAATCTCGGTCCATGCAATCACTAAATTATCGACGGTGACCCGCATCATCTACCGGATGAAAGCCGAAGGGTTAATAGAAACCAATACCCATGCCGAAGATGGCCGGGTCACTGAGGTTTCATTGACAGACAAGGGGCTGAATTTGATCGTCCAGGCCAAACAGAGCACTGAGAAGATCTTTGCCCGTAGTTTCGACAACCTTAGTGAAGGCCAGCTCTTAAAGCTGAATCAAACCCTTGAACAGCTGTACAAAAATCTCGCCGAAGATTAGCGCTGCATAAACAGGCCAGAAACACATTCGGTAAGCGAAATTCAGATTGCCCATATTCCCCCTCGGGAAATCAGCGGTAACACGCTCCATGCGTGCAACGGTCCGCTTGCCACTGGTTGTTTGCGGAAGGCTACGCGGTAGCGGTCAAAATGCAGGGATATAAGCAGGATTTTTCAGTTCAGTAAGCGACCATTCAAATTCGCCGGCCAGATTTTTGCGCCGGACCTGCTCAAATGGCACTTTCTCAATGACCAGTCTAGCCGAGTTGTGCGCATAGGCTGTCCGACAGGTTTCAAAGTGAAGCGGTCGTTGGAATGGCCGCATTGAGAGGCCGGTGACCGGCAGCTTATGGCCGATCTCTGCCAATTCAAACCGTTCCCAACTTCCCTGATCTTCGCGTTTTCCTGGTCTCGCCAACTCGCCAGCATCGGCAGCTTATAATTCGCCCCTTCCTTTCCCGACCCGGATTTCGCCGCATGTCCCGCATTCTTCTCGCCCCCATGGAAGGGCTCGCCGACGATTTGTTGCGCGGCGTGCTGACGGCTATTGGCGGCTACGACTGGGGCATCTGCGAATTTGTCCGGGTTTCGGCCAATGTGCTGCCGGCCAAAACCTACGAGCGCATCTGCCCGGAACTGTTGAATGGCAGCAAGACGGCGGCCGGGACGCCGATGCGCGTTCAGTTGCTCGGTTCCGATCCGTTTTTGATGGCCGCGAATGCGGCGCGGCTGGTGACGCTCAACCCGGCCGGCATCGATCTGAATTTTGGTTGCCCGGCACCGACGGTGAATCGCCATCGCGGCGGTGCGGCCTTGCTTGGCGAGCCGGAGTTGCTGAACGAGATCGCCAGCGCCGTGCGCGCCGTGGTGCCGGCGCACATTCCGTTTACGGCCAAGATGCGCCTCGGCATCGACAACACCAGCCGGGCCGTCGACAACGCGCAGGCGCTGGTCGCCGCGGGCATCGACGAACTGATTGTGCATGGCCGGACCAAGGCTGATGGTTATCGCCCGCCGGCGCGCTGGGAGTGGATCGACCGGGTGCGCGCCGCCATCGATATTCCGCTGATCGCCAACGGCGAAGTATGGACCGTCGAGGATTTCCGCAATTGCCAGGCGGCGACCGGTTGTGCCGACATTATGGTTGGCCGGGGCGCAGTCGCCGACCCGCTGCTGGCCCGGCGCGTGCGCGGCGAGGAAACCGGTGGCTGGGCGGAAATCCGGCCGGCCGTTGGCGACTACTGGCTGGGCGTGCGCAAGAAAGTGGTGGCGGTGCATGCCGGTGGCCGTCTCAAGCAATGGCTGGCGATGATGCGGCGCCATTACCCGGAGGCCGAAGTGCTTTATGACCGGCTACGGCCGATCAAGGGCGCGGCCGACATCGATGTGGCGCTGGTTGCCGAAGGCCTGCTGACGCCGGAACGGCTGGCGGCATGACGGACGAGCCCGTGTCTGGTAACTCCCGCTTCATTTCCAGCGCGCAGGAAGGACCGCACCGCGACCTCGAAGCGCTCGTCCGTCGGCACATGGCGCATCCGTTCAGGAAGCCGATTGCCGACTACAACCGTGAGGCCTTCGCGCTGGCCATGGCGGCACGCGAGGCGTGGAATCCGCAGGCGCCGCTGATTCTCGACGCCGGCTGCGGCGTTGGCTGGAGTACGCAGCGCATCGCCGAAACATTCCCCGATCATTTCGTTTTTGGCGTTGATCAGTCGGTCGACCGCATCAGCCGTGGCAAGCCCTTGCCGATGCCGGCCAACGCGCTGCTGATCCGGGCCGATCTGGTCGACTTCTGGCGCCTGCTGGCCGATAACGGCGTTCGTCTCGCCCGGCATCACAACCTCTACCCGAACCCGTGGCCGAAGATCGGCCATCTGGCCCGGCGCTGGCAGGGCCACGCGGTGTTTCCGGTGTGGCGCGAACTGGGCGGCGAAGTCGAATGCCGCAGCAACTGGCGCATCTACATCGAGGAAATGGCCCAGGCGCTGAGCCTGCTGAGTGGTCAGCCGGTCGTTGCCGAGCCTTGGCAAACCGATGACCCGATGACGCCCTTCGAAAAGAAATACCTCGCCTCCGGCCACGAACTATGGCGCTGCCGGGTCAGCCTGCCATGAGCATTTGCCAGACCTGCGGCGCCTGCTGCGCCAGCCTGCGCGTCGATTTTCACCCGGCCGAGCTGGCCGGTGGTGCCTTTGCCTGGGGGCAGGGCGTGCCGGTGGAAATGACGGTGCCGGTGACGCCAGCCATCGTCCGCCTGTGCGGCACCGACGCCAGCCCGCCGCGCTGCGTGGCGCTGGCTGGCGAGGTCGGTGTGGCGGTGCAATGCACGATTTACGACGTTCGGCCCTCGCCCTGCCGGGAGTTCGATACCGAACATGCGGCCTGCAACAAGGCGCGCCAGCGCTGCGGGTTAGCGCCTTTGTAGGTTGCGGAAGTCGGACAGGAGGTTGGCAACTTTGTGCCCATTGCAGCCGGTAAGTCTTTATGAAAGCGGACGTTCAACATCAGAAATACCAATCTACAGGCTATCGCGTGGGTCCGGCTGAAGGGTTGGGCGACTGGAAACGTAACTCCCTGACTATTCCTTTTGAGGTCGAAACTGGAGTGGTCGGACGAAGCATGCCAGCTATTCTCGGGTTAGGCTGTAAAGCGTCGGTGCGGAGGTTCCGAAATTTTCGCAGACATGTAATTCATCTCCAGAATCGGCTATCCACATTAGGAATGGTGATCCTGAATCTACGCTTGCTAGCAAACTGGTAGCCGCTCCTGCTGTTGAGCCAACCGGCCGGTCAATAATGGAACCGGTGATTACTCTTCCTCGAATCGTGCCGTGGTACTTCAATTCGTATTGCATGGAATCAGCGGGGGCACTTGCTGTCTGATTTTTTCCAAAGCCCAATGCGTTGATCAATCCAGAGCCAATAGTCTTTACTTCGTAGGTTCCTAGAGCGGCTATAGAGCCGTCTTTAACATGTAGCTCCAAGGCACACTTCGGTGCACGCCATCTCCCGGCTAGGTTGATCGCGTCAGGTTTGCTTAAGGCTCGGCCAAACTGACGGTAATACTCGTGAATAGGACTAGCCTTAGCGAATGCTTCTGTTTCTATCTTTTGTTCGGCCTCTACTGCGTCATTAATGGCACCAAGCGCCTTTTCCACGTTCTTATGGTGATCCTTGATGGCCATCGCAGCATCGAGAGTTTTTCTAGCCTCGGGGACGAAGCCATCTTCCAATAATTTGTAGGCAAGGTTACTCATTGCCAGAGTTTCGCCCTGCTGCTCCGCCTCTCTATAAGCTTCAACGGCCTTTATTGGCATACCCAATTTCGCGAGGGCTACCCCGAGGTTGTTCCAAGTCACCGGTTTCCGGTTCTTGGGCAGAATTCGCGAGTAGTGGTAGGCAGCTAGTTCATCTCGGTTTAATTCCGAGTATTTGAAGGCCAACGAAAAGCGAGTGTCATCGTCCGCAGGCCGAATTTCGAGCAGTCTTTCCTGAGTAGCGAGCTCTGCCTCGTTGTTCTTCTGCTCAATAGCGAGCAATCTTTCAGCCTCAAGAACCTCGATCTCCCCTAGCCCCATTTCGTGACTAATCATACGTAATTGACCGGCAAGTCCCCGGGCCTTGGCTGAGTTCCCAGCTTTCTGGTTGGACAGTGCCGCCTCACCAAGTAGCCTAATCCTCTCCTCAGTGCCTTCTGCAGTACTGGCAGCGCATTGGGCGATTCCAACTGAAGTTTTTCCAGTCGTGACAGGTCACCTCCATTGGCAAAAATAATCCGGAAGTACTCGCCTTTTGCAATCCATGCTCGGCGACTCTGATCACTGTGTCCCGCTTCTGATGCAAGAAACGCTGTATTAATACACTTCTCAGCCTCTGCATTTTTTGTGGCAATGCAATGGAATAGGGCAAAGTCGTAGTCTTTCTTCGCCCAGTCCACCGTGGGTGTTATCCACTTATTTTCGTTGTCATTTTGGGGTTCAACATCTTGAGCGGTCTGCGATGTTTCCTCCATGGCGGCAGTGTGGACCGTAGTCGGCCCTTGGCATAGATTGGCAAGCATCCCCAGTAGAGAGTCAAACGACTTCTCCGGAGCCTCTCGAGATAGCCGGATGTACTCGAGATTGCCTTGTAGCGCGCCTGGGCGTCGAAGGCCATCTTCGACCAAGAGGATGACATGCATACGTCTGCCGACTGCCAAGCCTATTTCCTGAATGATCCAATCGGACGTCTTCCATTCAAGACGCGTTTCATCTACGGTGGCTCGGTTGCGACTAAACCAGCATCGCTGTAAATCGATATTGGGAACGACTCGTTCGTTACGAGTGCATATTCCAATAAAGAGGTTCCTATCCTCAAAAAGGGCCAGCACTTTTGCGTCAATAGTGGTCGGTTCGGGGGGTTTAGCATGATCCCAACTGAATTTAGGATTTAAGGAAGCAATGCCGTCGAGATAAGCAAGGATGCCCGAAACAAGCTGAGAATCCTCAGCAGCAAAACTATGTCCAACGAATGCTCGCACCTTATCCACGCGTATCTCCATCCAAGAGGTGTTGGAATTATGCCGCAGTAATGTGGCGGTAGTTCACAGCCAGAGTCTGGCTTTTGGGTAGTATTGCGACAAGGGACCGTTTCGAAATACAGCTTCCGGCCGTGTTGACCACCAATGCCGAGGCATGCTGATCGCCAGCGATGTTTCATGCCGATGCTAACGGATTGACAGGGCTGCGCAGAATGTCAGCAATCGCGACAGTAAAGCTACGTCTGCTTATGGCCGCAGGCGGAAACCCAGCCGCTATTCCGCGCTTACTTTGACAAGCTCCGCATCGCCCGCTCAAGGCCGTCGATGGTCAGCGGAAACATGCGTTTGCCGAGCAGTTGTTCGATCATCTGGATCGATGGCGTGTAGGTCCAGTGCGCCTCCGGTAGCGGGTTGAGCCAGGCGGCGTGGGGCCAGGTGGCGAGCAGGCGTTCGAGCCAGACGGCGCCGGCTTCTTCGTTCCAGTGTTCGACACTGCCGCCGGGGCGGGCGATTTCGTAGGGGCTCATGCTGGCGTCGCCGACGAAGACCAGCTTGTAGTCGGGGCCGTAGGTGTGGATGACGTCCCAGGTCGATAGTTTTTCGCCATGGCGGCGGCGATTGTCCTTCCACACGCCTTCATAGACGCAGTTGTGGAAGTAGAAGTGTTCGAGATGCTTGAACTCGGCGCGGGCGGCGGAGAACAGTTCTTCGCAGGCCTGGATGTGGTCGTCCATCGAGCCGCCGATGTCGAGAAAGAGCAGGACCTTGACGGCGTTGTGGCGTTCCGGCCGGAGGTGCAGGTCGAGCCAGCCGCCGTTGCGGGCGGTGCCGGCGATGGTGCCGTCGAGGTCGAGTTCGGTTGCTGCCCCCTTGCGGGCAAAGCGGCGCAGGCGACGCAGCGCTACCTGCAGCGCCACCTTGATATTGCGGATGCCGAGATCGACCGAGTCGTCGAGGTTGCGAAACTCGCGCTGGTCCCAGACCTTGATGGCTGTGCGATTGCCGACCGATTCGCCGCCAATGCGCACGCCTTCCGGGTTGTAGCCACCGTGGCCGTAGGGCGAGGTGCCGGCTGTGCCGATCCACTTGCTGCCGCCGGAATGGCGTTCTTTCTGCTCGGCCAGTCGTTCTTTCAGTTGCTCGAATATCTTTTCGTAGCTCAGTTTCTGCAGCTTGAGGCGGTCGGCTTCCGACAGATGGCGGCGGGCCGCCATTTCGAGCCATTCCTCCGGCACTTCCGGCGCGAAGCCGGGCAGGGCTTCGATGCCGCGAAAGTACTCGCCGAAGGCGCGGTCGAAACGGTCGTAAAGTGCTTCGTCCTTGACCAGGATGGCGCGCGAGAGGAGGTAGAAATCGTCAAGGCTGCCGCTGACCAGCCGGGCTTCCAGTGCTTCGAGCAAGGCCAGCAGTTCGTTGGTGGACACCGGCAGCTGGCGGGATTTCAGGTGCAGGAAAAAATCGACGAGCATTTACGGCTGCTTGCGGCGCGCCATCAAAGCCAGGCGTTCGAAGAGATGGACGTCCTGTTCGTTCTTGAGCAGGGCGCCGTGCAGCGGCGGGATGGCGTCCTTCGCTTCCTTGGCGCGCAGGGCTTCGGGCGGCATGTCTTCGGCCAGCAGCAGTTTGAGCCAATCGATCAGTTCGCTGGTCGAGGGCTTTTTCTTGAGGCCGGGGACGTCGCGCAGGTCGAAGAAGACTTCCAGCGCTTCCTTGAGCAATTCATGCTTGAGCACCGGGAAATGGACGGCGACGATGCGCTGCATGGTCTCCTTGTCCGGAAACTTGATGTAGTGGAAGAAGCAGCGGCGCAGGAAGGCGTCGGGCAGTTCCTTTTCGTTGTTGGAGGTGATGATGATCAGCGGCCGGTGTTTGGCCTTGATCGTGCGGTGCAGCTCGTAGCAATGGAATTCCATGCGGTCGAGTTCGCGCAGCAGGTCGTTGGGGAATTCGATGTCGGCTTTGTCTATCTCGTCGATCAGGACGACCGACGGCTCGTCGCATTCGAAGGCCTGCCACAGCACGCCATGCACGATGTAGTGGCTGATGTCTTCGACACGCGGGTCGCCCAGTTGCGAGTCGCGCAGGCGGGAAACGGCGTCGTATTCGTAGAGGCCCTGCTGCGCCTTGGTCGTCGATTTGATGTGCCACTGGAACAGCGGCATGTTCAGGGCGCGGGCCACTTCCTCGGCGAGCAGCGTCTTGCCGGTGCCCGGCTCGCCCTTGATGAGCAGCGGGCGTTGCAGGGCGATGGCGGCGTTGACCGCCAATGTCAGGTCGCGTGTGGCGACGTAGGTATCGGTGCCTTGGAATTTCATGTCGATTGGGGGGCTGACAGGTGTGATGAACGAATAAATTGTACGGGCAAACCGTTGCCGTACCGCGTAAATCGGCGATGGCCCAGGATTCCACGGTCAACCGGAAAAAATGGCCAAAATTGAAATTCTCGCGACGTCCGTCGGACGCTTTGCGGTTCGGCGAAAAGCCGCTTCTTATCCCCATTCGGGTCGGACAAGGCTGTGGATAAGCTCGGGACAAGTTGCCCAAGTCCATGAGCGGCAACGCATTTAAAGCGGTGCCTAAAAAATGGGCAAAAACCTCAGCTTTGCTTGTTCAGCGGGCGTTTCCGGCGTTTTGGGGCGAGCATCCGGGTTTCGACCAGTTCGGCCGGCAAGGGTTTGGAGAATAGATAGCCTTGCAGGTAATCGCATTCGAGGCGAGCCAGCGTTTGGTGCTGCGCCTCGGTTTCCACGCCTTCGGCGACGACCTTCATGCGCAGGCTGTGGGCCAGGGCCAGGATGCCGGTCACAATGGCCACGGCGTCTTCGTCGTGAGGAATGTCCTGGACGAAGGAGCGGTCGATTTTCAGGGTATTGGCGGGCAGGTGCTTGAGATAGGAGAGCGAGGAATAGCCGGTGCCAAAGTCGTCGATGGACAGACTTATCCCGAGTTTGCGCAGTTCGCGCAGCAGACCGATGCTTTCGGCGGCGCGGGCCATCAGCACGCTTTCGGTGATTTCGAGGACCAGCGACGAAGCGGGCAGGCCGCTTTCGTCGAGAGCGCTCAGGATGATGGCGTGCAGGTCGGGTTGTTCGAGTTGCTTGGCCGAGAGGTTGACGGCAACGTGCAGGTTGGCCATGCCGTTATCCTGCCAGGCCTTGGTTTGCCGGCAGGCGCTGCGCAGGACGAATTCGCCAAGTGGCAGGATAAGGCCGGTTTCTTCGGCAATGGGAATGAAATCGGCGGGCGAGACGATGCCTTGTTCCGGGTGCATCCAGCGGACGAGGGCTTCGAGGCCGGAAATTTCGCCAGTGACGGTATCGACCACGGGCTGATAGAAAACGGAAAACTCCTCGCGCTCGAGAGCGTGGCGAAGATCGTTTTCAATTTTCAAACGATCAGAGACGGCGGATTCCATGGTCGCTTCGTAATAGCAGAAACCACTGCCGCTATGCTTGGCGCGATACATCGCGGTGTCGGCATGGCGGAGCAAGCGGCTGAGGTCGGGGCCATCCTGCGGATAGAGTGAAATGCCGACACTGGTCGTGACGACGATTTCCCGACCATCGATGACTATGGGGGCCGAGACGGTTCGGCAGATATTCTGGGCAACGCTCGCGGCGATTGATGGGTGGGGGATCTCGTCGAGAAGTACGGTGAATTCGTCACCACCCAGGCGCGCGACGCAATCGTCGGTCCGGACGCAGCCTTTGAGGCGTTGGGCCATGGCGGCCAGCAACTTGTCGCCGACTTCGTGGCCCAGTGTGTCGTTGACGAACTTGAAACGGTCCAGATCGAGAAATAGCACGGCCAGCATGCTGTCGCGCGTTGTCGCGCGTTCGATGGCCTGGGCCAGTTGTTCCATGAACAACTGGCGGTTGGGCAGCCCGGTCAGTGTGTCGTTGTAGGCGAGGTGATGAACATGACGTTCGGCCCGGGTCGCCTCGATGACCCGGCGGACCCGTTGATTGACGACCGACAGGTGGATGGGCTTGGGGATGAAATCACTGGCCCCGACTTCGAAGGCGTGTTCGATGGACTGGCGATCTTCGAGCGCCGTGATCATGAGGATGGGGATGTCTTTCCAGCGCGAATGGCTTTTCAGGATGGCGCAGGCGGCAAAGCCATCCATGATGGGCATCAGGGCATCCATCAGGATGACATCGGCCACGTTGCTCTCCAGCCAGTTCAGCGCCTCGCTGCCATCGCCGGCTTCCTCGACATGGAAGCCGCTCAGGTGCAAGGCGTGGCGCAGCGCGGCGCGGGTGCTGCGGTCGTCGTCGACGACCAGTACGATGGGGGCATTCTCGGACAATTGGAGCAGTTTGCCCGGCAATGTGCCAACTTCGTTGCGCAAGACCGGCTCAATGACCGCAAACTCGGTCCGCAGGCGAAGCAAGAGTTCGCTGGCTTCGCCCAGGGCGCCAGCCTCGGCGCGCAATTCCAACTCCCGGGCAACACTGGCGATGGTGACGGCGCCAAGATTGCTGGCGGCACCTTTGATGACATGCGATACCTGTCGAATCGTCTCAGTGTCACCCGCGGCGATGGCCATTTCGAGCTTTTGCAGATAGGGGGGCAGATCTTCAAGAAAAGGTTGAATTGCTTCGCCGGTAGCGGCGCCGAGAATTTCCCGCAAACGCGCGAGCACCGTCATGTCGAGCGGTGAATTGTTGATGTGCTCGGTGGCGGGGGCTGTCCGGGCAAGAGGGTCGCTATGCCAGTTCAGCCATTTTTCCAGGCAGGCCGACAGTGCTTCGAGCGTCAACGGCTTGGGCAGATGGCCATCCATGCCTGCCGCCATGCAGTGCTCAATGTCGTTCGCCAGGGTGTTCGCAGTCATGGCAATGATAGGCGTACGGGACATGCTGCCGGCTTCGTGGCGGCGGATACTTTCAGTGGCTTCAAAGCCATCCATGTCCGGCATCGAGCAATCCATCAGGATCAAGTCCCAATTTCCCTCCCGCCACTGGTTAATCGCTTCGATACCGTTTTTGGCAACGCTGCTCGAACACCCCAGCAAGCGCAACATTCCGGCGGCAACCAACTGGTTGGTCGCATTGTCTTCGGCGATCAGGATTCGTCCGGTACGCGGAAGTTTGGGCATGTCCGCATGGCGGATATCGGCAATCGGCACGCCGACGGTGTATGGGCAGGTGAACCAGAACAGGCTCCCTTGGCCGGGCGGGCTGTCTACGCCGATTTCTCCGCCAAGCAGTTGGACAATCTGCTTGCTGATGGATAAACCCAGCCCACTGCCGCCATAGCGGCGGGTTGTTGAAGTGTCGGCCTGGGTAAAGGAGTCGAAAATGTCCGACTGCAGGTGTCCGGGGATGCCAATGCCTGTATCTCGCACGCCGAAGCGCAGGGAAAGAGTGTCATCCAGGCATTCGAGCGTGAGTCTGACCGAGCCCGTTTCGGTAAATTTGACAGCATTGCCGAGAAAGTTGATCAGGACCTGACGAATGCGTGCCGGGTCGCCATTGATCACGGGCGGCACGCCCTGAGCGATGCTGGCAGAGATCTTGAGATTCTTGCTCGCGGCCGGGGCGTAAAACATGTTCATCACGCCATCGATCAGCGGCTGGAGGGCGAAGTCGCAGGCGTCGATCTCCATTCGCCCGGCTTCCAACCGCGAAAAATCGAGAATGTTGTTGATCAGTTCGAGCAGGTATTGCGACGAGTCCCAGGCTAGGCTGAGCAGTTTTTCCTGTTCAAGGTTTAACTGGCCAACCTTGAGCATGTCGAGCGTACCGATGACCCCGTTCAAGGGAGTCCTGATTTCGTGGCTCACCGTGGCAGCGAAATCGGCTTTCAGCTTGGCAAAGCGCAAGGCGCTGTCGCGTGCTGTTCGCAGTTCCTGTTCCCGTTGTTCGAGTGCGTCCATCATGCTGTTGAATGCCAGGGCCATTTCGGCCAGGTCGCGAGGGCCCGTTATGTCGGCGCGCAGGCCGCTTTCGCCCTTGGTCGCGCGGGCCATGGTTTTTGACAGGTTGGCCAGCGGCTTGATCATGCGTCGTCCGAGCAGGCGAATCGCCAGGACAAACAAAATAGCGAAGGTGAGACCCGCAGCAAAATTGACGACAAATACTTCGTTGACGAGTGCTTGAAGTGTGGCCTTGCTCTGATCGACGATGACGAAACCAAGCAGGATGTCTTTACGTTCTGTGGTTTCGAACTGTGAGTCAGGTCCGGAAATCGACCAGACTGGTGCAACGAAACGCCAACCTGACGCGTTTTCGGCTTCAAGATACGACGTGCGAACGTCGTTGGGCAGGTTGTGATTCAAATTGCCGACAATCACTTTGCCGTGTTCGAGCAGGGTTCTTCCGTCGGTGTGGCGGATTTCAACCCGTGTAATGTCGGGAAATGCAGAGGCCGCTTCGAGTGCTTCCGAAACATTTTCGGCTGAGCCGAAGGCCAGTGCCAGCCTGCTCTGCGTCGCGAGGGTCTGGGTGATGCGAAGGCCGTCGTCGAGCTTGCTGGCGTGCAACTGCCGGCTACCCTGCCAGGAGGTGGCCAGCGCGGCAAGCAGCGAGATGCTCAGTACGCCAACCGAGAACAGGACAGCCAGCTGTTGGCTGAAGGTGGCGTGTTTGAACCCACGGAGTTGCCGCGAGAGCCAGCCCATCGCGCTATTGCTCCGGGAACAGCAGGTCGAAGCCCTTCTGCTGGGCTGGTGACGCCGTTAAGCCGAGATGGCTTGCCGTACGCGTATTGAATGCCATCAGGACTTCTCGCAAGGGAAGCACACCGCGTACGGTAGTGTTGCCGTTGGCCATGCTGATCGCTGACGAAGCGAGGTTGCGACCGAGTTCGAAATTATTCGGGTAAAGCGCAAACAGGGCGCCTCGCTTGACGTGCGAAACATTACTCGAAAATACGGGAATGCTCTTGTTCCAGGATTCCTGCAAGACGTGGGGCATGACCAGCGATTCGTCGACCGTGGCGCTGTCCTGCGGTAACCAGAGCGCATCACGCTTGGCATCGACCGTGGCGAAAATGCTCTGGTAGATGGTCAGCGCGCTCTTCAGGTCGCTGGCTTCCTGAGCAACCAGTTCGATCCCTTGAGTCCGTGCTGCCTCTTTCGCCAACTTGATCAACCAGCCATTCTGGCGCGGTTCATAGACGACGAAAATTCGTTGTGTCTTCGGTGAAAGCATTTTCAGCCGGGCAAACAGCAGCGCCGGATCCGGCGCCAGACTCAGTATGGCGTTGCGGCGCTGTTCGGATTCCGGAACCGAGACCACACCACCGGCCACGATGCTGATTTCCTTGTCGAGGGTGCTGGCCGCACGCAGGCCGTTGCGCCCCAGGGCGATGACGACACGAATATCCTGGCGTTTCAGTTCCTCGGCAATGGACTGGGTGTTGAAGCTGTTACCCACGGCGTAACTGGCGACCTTGGCCTGGGAGGTTTCCTCGATCCCCTCAATGATCTTCGAGAAGATGCTGCGGTACGGTTCGCCGATATCCGGGTAAAACACGGCTATCGGGCCAATGTTGCCGCCAGCTGCGGCGAGTCGCAACACGCTGTTGCGCTGGCTGCCTGCCAACAGCATCTGGCTGAGCTGGGGACCGTTGATGTCTTTGAGGGAAAGGAGAATGACTTCAACGTCGGGCGTATTTTCTATGCCGCCCAGGAGGCTGGATAAATTGCCGGGATTGAAATCGTCAGCCTCTGCATAAATGACTGCGATGCGCGTCGGCTCCGCGTGGAGTTGAAAAGCGCTGGCAACCAATGCACAAACCAGCAGGAAGCGGACGAAGCGCAATGTCATGCGGATATTATAGACTGTAACGTGCTTGCAGCCAGATGGTGCGGCCGGGCATGGGCAGATCGTAGATGATGCCGGATGTGGTGATGCTCGGTTCGCGAATGTCCGCGTTAAAGAGGTTGTAGATCGAAGCGGAGAAGTCCCAGCCAGCCTTGCTTCGGTCTGTCCGCAACGTCAGGTCGAGCGCGGTGTAATCGGGAATCTGGGCACGGGTGTCACCGGGGGCGCGTTGGCGGTCGGCGACGTAATTGACCTGACCGTTGAGGTGCCAGCCAGGGAAGAACCGCCAGTCGGCGCGGCTGTAAAGGTGGTGGTGAGGGGCATAACCGGCGTCTTGCCCGCTGGTTTCATCCACATTGTGCTGATAAGCGTAATTGCCGGACAAGCGAAGATTGCTGGATGCGTTCCAGGCAACTTCAAATTCGCCGCCGTTGCCACGTTGCTTCCCGGTGTTCTGGAAGGAGGTGCCGCTGAGGGCGATGATGTCCTTGATTTCATGCCGGAACAGACTGAGCGTGGTGTGCAGACGTTCCGTGACTTGCCAGGCCAGCGAAGCTTCCAGTGTGGTGATGGACTCAGGTGAGAGACTGCTGTTGCCCAGTGCGACCGGATTGCTGGTGGCGTATTGTTCGACGAATGATGGGGCGCGGAAAGCGGTGCCGTACATCAATTTGGCCGTGAGGTCTTCATGGGCTTCCCAAACGAGCGCGACACGCGGGTTGGTGGTAGTGCCGAAATCCGAGTATTCGTCGTGGCGTACGCCTGCGGTCAACGTCCATTGGCGGGCAAAACTCCATTCGTCCTGAGCGTAGATGTATTCGACATGGCGTTTGTGTGGTGACAGGAAAAGGTTGGCGCCGCTCGCTTCGCTCCAGGGCACGGGGGTCGGGAACGGACCCCCGCCAAGGAGCGTGAAGTTTTTCCATTCCCTCGTTTTGTAGATGTTCATTTCGTCGCGTCCCAGCCCGAAGCGTATCCGGTGGTCCGCAAAACCGGAGTAAACACCGGATGCAGACAGACGCAACTGCTTTTCCCATTTGTCCGGATCGCCAATCATCCCATTCGGGAAAGAGCCAAGAAAAGCGCCTTGTGGATAGAGCATGGCCGGCGTCGTGATTTCGTTGGCCAAGTGCATGAAGGACGCCTGGAGACTGACACCGAGGTCAGGCGTGAGATTGGCTTCGTTCCAGGAGAGGTCGCTGGTAAAACGACCGGTACGGTAGCGCCCGACGAGATCCATGGCACCGGCAATGCCGACACCACCTTGGCCATTTTCTCGTTGACTGAAGGCGTTACGCCAGCGGAAACGGCCGAGTGCAAGGTCGAGCTGGGCATTGAAGTCGTCATAGCCGAGGTTGACGGGGCCTGGCGCCAGCGAGGCGGCGGGAGATAAACCGAATGCGTCAATCGAAGTTTGTGCATCGGCGCCCACAATTCTTCGTTGCCCATCCGTTGTGCCGATTTTGAGATAACCGGCGATCTCAAGATCGCCAATCATGCCGCCATGTTGAATCCAGCTATCCCAGGAATTGAACGAGCCGGCCCGAACGCCGAAAGAAGTACCGCCGATTTCGTCGGCCGTTTTGGTGATGACGTTGATGGTGCCGGCAAAAGCATCGGCACCGTACATGGCGGACCCAGGGCCGCGGATGACTTCGATTCGGGAAACGTTTTCTACCGGCAGGGTAAACGGCATGTCGCTGCGGTTACCCTGGTAGGCGCTGGTCCAGGGGACGCCGTTGACCATCAGCAGGACATGCGGGTTTGCTTCGGTCAGGATGCCGCGGATGCTGTAGTTCGCTCCATAGTTCATGGTGGCGCGGGAGACATGCAGGCCGGGGACGGATTCCAGCGCTTCGTCCACAGTACGCGCCCCCATGTCGGCGATGTCCTGGGCGCTAATGACGGCGGCTGCTGATGGTGCCTTGCGCAGCAATTGCTTGCTGCCAGTGGCAATGCTGACGAAGTTGCGGTCACCATAGGCGAGCGCCAGATCTTCTTCTTCCTCCAGACTTTGGCAAATCGCCTGTTTGCCAAAGGCCAATGCCAAGGCGGTTGCGACTACGATCCTGGCCAGTTTCATTTGACGATCCCCCCGAAACCATGGCATTCATTTTTGATATTTTCTGGTGTCGCAATCTAGAGCAAAGGCGAAGTCGTGGCAACGGTGTTGTTACCATGAACGGTGTTTTGGGCCCTCATAGTGGATGGAAGAGCAACGTAGTGGCAGGGTTGCCTGCTGTGGACGCTGGGTAGCCTCGATGTAGCAGGGAACCATGCCGGCAAGAAAAGTGGGGAAACCGAACAGGTAGCATTCTTGTGGCGACAGGCCAATGTCGAGCGCTAGCGCTACAGCTAGTGCTGCGTAGTTCATGCGCATGCGCCAGCGTCCATTGAGCAAGATGGCCTCGACGGCAAAGGCAAGACGGACGTATTTGCCGTCGGCGAGACCATACCGGGTGGCAACATCGAGAATCGGGCCGATCCGCTCATCGGCGGCGTTACGGGCAACCGGTCGGCCGTAGCCGCCGATGCTGCGATTGCGTTGTAGCTCTTCGCGGATCACGTTTTCGAGATTTTCCCCGGCTTCGATCCGGCCTTGGGCACGCTCCAGGAAATCGGCAACGGCGATATCGATCTGCCGACCGTAGATGGCCGCTTCCGAAGTGGCTAGCGCAGCAGCCAGGGCCAGCGAGCCGGTGCTGCGCGCGCTGCCGGCGAGGGCGGCGACCCGGTTGTTCCACAAGCGGGCGTCAGGGTAGCTGGTGTTGACCCAAATGGCGTGCAGTACCTCTATTTGTTCCGGTGTGTGCCGGCGACCAGTAATCCCGAACAGGTAAAGGTCGAGCCAGTCCGCATCGCGCAAACTGGCGTGCAGGTCGTGGCCGCGAAAGACAGCGCGCTCGCCGGGAAAGCAGCCGCCGACTTCGCTGCGTAGCGGGCCTTCCCAGGAAATGAGGGGATTTTCAGTGTTCACCGCAGCGCTCTCCTGTTTGCGGGCCGGGATCGTTGGGAATGTCGATGGCGAAGAAGGGGAATTTCCGAATACCGTTCCGGCCTTGCTCCAGCGCATGCGCCGCCGCGCCGGGAAGGCGTAGCAGCAAGGCCAGCATTTCGCCGTCGGCAGGGGCAAAGCCGAGGTCGGTCAGGGCTGCGCCAGCGACACCGGTCATGGCCAGCGGGTGGCCGGCCAGTCGCTCCAGCGCTTCACGTTGGTTTTGTAGCCAGGTCAGGCAGCCGGATGGCAGAACGCGGCAGAGCGCATTCAGGGTTTGCTGGATCGGTTGGGCGCAGCGCAAGGCATGCGGCGCAAAGCCGGACGGATGCTCGTTGGCCGGCCAGACTGAGCGGCGTCGACCGAGGGTTTCCTGGTCGGACGGGAGCAAGGATTGCCGCCAGGCATCGAGCGAGCAGCCGCAGCTTTGCCAGGTTTCCATGCAACGGTGAATTTCCCGCGCACCGCCGGAAACGCCTGCGCCACTGGCTAAAGCTGCCATCAGTACGGCCGCGACAGGCGAGCCGCCGACGCCAGCGGCCATTGCTGCGTGTACGGATGGGTCGCGAGGGCCGGGATTGGCCAGCGCGATAGCCAGTATTTCGAGGGCTCGCCCGGTTGCCGGTTTCGGTTTTTCACCCCGGAAAAGCAGATAGAGATATTCGGGATAGCTGGCCTTCTCCAGCAATTCGCCGTAAACATCGTAGCCACGGCAGTAGCAGTCTTCGGCGGTGAACGGGTCGTCGCTGCTGGCGCTTTCTTCCCAAATGGTGGAATGCAGGGTAGGCATTGTCATCAGGCTGTCCTAAAGGAGGCTGATGCCACCGTCGACCACGATTTCTTCACCCACTATGTAGCTGGAGTCATCACTGGCCAGGAATAGAACGGCTTTGGCGATTTCGTTCGGTTCGCCGAAGCGGCCGATGGGGGACTTGGCCTGAATTTGGGCCTTGATTGCCTGGCTGACTTCGGCGGGCAGGCCGAAGCGCTCGAACATCGGCGTGGCCGTGGGGCCTGGGCTGACGGCGTTGAGGCGGATCTTGCGCGGGATCAGTTCCAGGGCGAGGGAGCTGACCAGGGAACGCAAGCCTGCCTTGCAGGCAGCGTAAACGCTGAAGTTCGGCGAACCCAGGCGGTTGGTGATTGAGGTGGTGACGATGATCGACGCACCCGGGCGCAGTAGGGGTAAAGCTTTCTGGATGGTGAAGAAAACCCCTTTCAGGTTGGTGTTGACGGTTTGGTCGAAGCTGCTTTCGTCGGTGGCTTCGAGCGGAGCAGGCAGGGCGATGCCGGCGTTGAGAACGAGGATGTCGAGACCACCAAAGGCTTCTCCGATGTGGGCCATCAGGTTGTCGATGGCGGGCAGGCTGCCGGCATCGCTGGTAATGAGCAGGGCGGTTTCGCCAAGCATTTCGCCAGCCACTTTCAGGCTTTCTGCGCTACGTCCGGTCACGGCGACGCGGGCGCCTTCATTTTGAAACTGGCGGGCGATGGCCAGGCCGATGCCGCTGCTGCCGCCGGTAACAAGGGCTGTCTTGTTGCTGAGTCGAGTCATGTTGTTTTCCTTGAGTTGTTAAATATTGGTGCCGAGTATCTGCATGCGCAGGTTCATCGGCGGTACTTCTTCGGGATCGATATAGATGTCCAGCAGCGTCGGGCCACGGCGTTGGCAGATGGTGTCGATGTCCAGGGATGCCATGTCTTCGGGGGAGCGGATGGTGTGGGCATCGGCGCCCATGGCGCGGGCAATGGCCGCGAAGTCGGTGGGCGGCAGTTCGAAGGCGATCTGTTCGGCGCCGGCCAGTCGCTGGCCGTGCTTGACCATGCCCAGGGCTTGATCGTTGAGGACGACGAAAATCACAGTCAGTTTTTCGGCCACGGCGACGGAGAGTTCCTGTCCGTTCATCATCATGCTGCCGTCGCCGGTAACGCAGACGACGGGTACGTGCGGATTGCCGGCAGCAGTACCGACGGCACCGCCGATGGCCCAGCCCATCGGGGCGAAATCCATGGTCAGGCGTAGCCAACCGCCATGGGTCAGGCGGCGGCCCGGGTCGGGGCGCCGTCCGCCACCGCCCAGGCGCCGCTCACCGATGCGGTGGTCGGCCGGGGTAAGGTAATGGGTGGTCCAGGCGACGCTGTTGCCGGCATCGGCAAGGAAGCGGGTGCTCGACGGAAACAGGCGGCCGAGGTCGTACATCAGGCGTTGCGGCGTGATCGGCGTGGCCGGACTGACGTACTGAGCGGGTGCAGCGAGCAGGCTGCCGGGAGGGCTGTCCTGCGGTTGCAGCTCGCGCGCCGTACGTTGGCGCTGATATTCGAAGGCTGTTCCGTGACTGGTCTGGTGGATACGTTCGATCAGTCGCTCAAAAATGTTTAGCAGGCGGCCACGAATGTGCAGACGCGCCATCGGCGAGCGGGCGAGATGCTCGGCAGATTCGTCGACGTGTACCAGTTTGCCGTTGAGCAGGGCCTCACTCCAGCCACTGCTGGTCCATTCGTTCATGCTGGTGCCGATGGCGACAATGAGGTCAACAGTGGGATCGTTGAGCGTTTCGCGCGCCAGGGCGTGGCCGGCAAAGCCGAAAACACCGCGAAAGAGCGGGTGGAGCGGGTTGACTAGGCCCTTGCCGTCCGGAGTAGTGACGAAGGGGGTATTACGCAGGGCGGCGAGTTGCAGGATGGCGCCGATGGCCTCGCCGCACCAGCCGCCGATGAGCAGACGGGGGTTGGCTGCCTGATCTAGGATATGGTGCAGCTCCTCGGTAGCATCGGTGTCGATCAGCGAAGCCGGGCGGATCTTGTCGGCGATGCTGTAGGAGGGCCGGGTGACGGGGCTGGGGCTTTTCAGGATGTCGAGCGGTATGCTCAGGTGAACCGGCCCGCGTGGCGCGCGCACGGCCCGTTGCAGGGCGGTAAGTAGCTTGGATTCGATCTGCTCCGGGTGCGAGACGAGCGAGTTGTAGCGGGTGCAGTGGCGGAACATGCCCAAGGTGTTGACGCCGGTACAGGCTGATTCCTGCAAGGCCCGCTTGCCGAAGGAGGGTAGCGACGGTTGCCCGGTGATGACCAGCATCGGGATGCCGTTGTCGAAGGCGCAGGCAACGCCGGTAATCAGGTTGGTGGCACCGGGCCCGGAGGTGGCGCAGCAGACGCCGATCCGGCCGGTTTCGCGGGTGTAGCCGTCGGCCATGAAGGCAGCGCCGGCTTCATGTCTGGCGACTAGTGGTCGCGGGCCGCCGCACCGGCCGCTCCGCGCCAAGGCGTTGTATAACGGCTCGATAGCTCCGCCGGGAACGCCAAAAACAAATTCGACTCCCAATTGTTCCAGGTAGGCGACGATCAGATCGGCAACCTGAGGTCCTTCCTCAGTGACGCAAGTGGCGATATCTTCGTTGCTTGCTTCATAGGCAAGCGCAATGCTCCGGCTGTTCATGAATTGTTCCCTCATCTTGCTACGAATCAAGGGGGGAACTGTCTATTGCTTTAGTAATAACTGTTGTGATGCATTTCACATATTCAATGAATATTCATAGGCATTTGTCTTATTTTCGCCATAAGGGGGGCGGGAAGACTGTTTTTGGGACCGACTTCATCGGGAAGCAGCGAAGCAAGTTCACAGCAAGCCTTCTAAAAGATAAAATATATAAGACTTGAACGGGGTATCTATCCGGGGGCCGCCTGAACTGATTTCCCCTTGTCGCTGTCGTAGAATAATTGTTTTCGCCAAGAACCCCTCAGAGCAACCCTTTACGAAAGGAAGTCGCCGTGCTTGAAGCCTATCGCGCCCACGTAGCAGAGCGTGCAGCCCTCGGTATCCCCCCGCTGCCCCTGTCCAAGCAACAGACCACTGAACTGGTCGCCCTGCTGAAAAATCCGCCCGCTGGCGAAGAAGCCGCCCTGGTCGAGCTGATCACCTACCGCGTGCCGGCAGGTGTTGATGATGCTGCCAAGGTCAAGGCCGAGTTCCTGGCCAAGGTCGCCAAGGGCGAAGAAGCCTGCGCCCTGATCTCCAAGGAAAAGGCCACCGAACTGCTCGGCACCATGCTCGGTGGTTACAACGTCAAGCCGCTGATCGACCTGCTCGGCTGCCCGACCTGCGGCAGCGTTGCCGCCGAAGGCCTGAAGAAGACCCTTCTGGTTTTCGACTTCTTCCACGATGTCGCCGAACTGGCCAAGTCCAGCAACGCGACCGCTGCCGCCAACGCCAAGGCTGTCATGCAGTCCTGGGCCGACGCCGAGTGGTTTACCTCGCGTCCGGAAGTCCCGGCTTCGCAGAAGCTGACCGTTTTCAAGGTCACCGGCGAAACCAATACCGACGACCTGTCGCCGGCCCCGGATGCCTGGTCGCGTCCGGACATCCCGCTGCATGCGCTGGCCATGTTGAAGAACGCCCGTCCGGGTATCAACCCTGACGAACCGGGTGCCCGTGGCCCGATCAAGCAACTCGAAGCGCTGGCCGCCAAGGGCAACCTGATCGCCTACGTCGGCGACGTGGTTGGTACCGGTTCCTCGCGCAAGTCCGCCACCAACTCCGTGTTGTGGTTTACCGGCGAAGACATCCCGTTCGTCCCGAACAAGCGTTTCGGTGGCTTCTGCCTCGGTTCCAAGATCGCTCCGATCTTCTTCAACACCATGGAAGATGCCGGCGCGCTGCCGATCGAAATCGATGCCGGTCAGATGGACATGGGCGACGAGATCGAACTGAAGGTTGATCAAGCCACCGGCAAGGTCACCGCCACCAAGAACGGTGCCGTGATCGCCGAATCCCAGCTCAAGACCCTGGTGATTCTCGACGAAGTCCGCGCTGGCGGTCGTATCCCCCTGATCATCGGTCGCGGCCTGACCACCAAGGCCCGTGAATTCCTCGGCCTGCCGCAATCCACCCTGTTCCGCCTGCCGCAAAATCCGGCCGACGACGGCAAGGGTTACTCGCTGGCCCAGAAGATGGTTGGCAAGGCATGCGGCGTGACCGGCATCTTGCCGGGCACCTACTGCGAGCCGAAGATGACCACCGTCGGTTCGCAAGACACCACCGGCCCGATGACCCGCGATGAACTGAAGGATCTGGCCTGCCTCGGCTTCTCCGCTGATCTGGTCATGCAGTCCTTCTGCCACACCGCCGCCTATCCGAAGCTGGTCGACGTCCGCATGCATCGCGAACTGCCGTCCTTCATCAGCACCCGTGGCGGCGTTGCGCTGCGTCCGGGCGACGGCGTCATCCACTCCTGGCTGAACCGTCTGCTGCTGCCGGATACCGTTGGTACCGGCGGTGACTCGCACACCCGTTTCCCGATCGGCATCTCCTTCCCGGCCGGTTCCGGTCTGGTTGCCTTCGCCGCCGCCACCGGCGTCATGCCGCTGGACATGCCGGAATCCGTGCTGGTCCGCTTCAAGGGCAAGATGCAGGATGGCATCACCCTGCGTGATCTGGTCAACGCCATTCCGCTGTACGCCATCAAGGCCGGTCTGCTGACCGTCGAGAAGAAGGGCAAGAAGAACGTCTTCTCCGGCCGCATTCTGGAAATCGAAGGCCTGCCGGATCTCAAGGTCGAACAAGCTTTCGAACTCTCCGACGCCGCCGCCGAGCGTTCGGCTGCCGCCTGTGCCATCGCCCTGAACAAGGAACCGATCGTCGAGTACATGCGTTCGAACATCACCCTGATGAAGTGGATGATCGCCGAAGGCTATCAGGATGCCCGCACCCTGAAGCGCCGCATCAAGTCGATGGAAGAGTGGATTGCCAACGGCACCCTGCTCAAGGCTGACGCCAATGCCCAGTACGCCGCGGTCATCGAAATCGACCTGGCCGAAGTCACCGAGCCGATCCTGGCCTGCCCGAACGATCCGGACGACGTCAAGGTCCTCTCCGAAGTCGCCGGCGCCAAGATCGACGAAGTCTTCATCGGCTCCTGCATGACCAACATCGGCCACTTCCGTGCCGCCGGCAAGGTCCTCGAAGGCAAGTCCGACATCCCGACCCGCCTGTGGATCGCCCCGCCGACCAAGATGGATGCGCTGATCCTGACCGAAGAAGGCTACTACGGCATCCTCGGCAAGTCCGGCGCCCGCATGGAAATGCCGGGCTGCTCGCTGTGCATGGGTAACCAGGCCCAGATCCGCAAGGGCTCCACCGCGATCTCCACCTCGACCCGCAACTTCCCGAACCGCCTCGGTATCGACACCCAGGTTTATCTGGGTTCCGCCGAACTGGCCGCCATGTGCGCGCTGGCCGGCCGCATCGTCACCGTTGCGGAATACATGGAGCAGATCAAGCTGGTGAACGCCAAGGCCGGTGAAGTCTATCGCTACATGAACTTCGACCAGATTCCGGAGTTTGTGGAACAGGCGGCGACCGTCGAGATGTAATTTCGATTTTGGCCGGGATTTCCGGTCGACCGTAAAAAATCCCCTATCGGGCAACCGGTAGGGGATTTTTTTGTTTTCAAGTTAGTCAGATATACCAGTTGTCCGGGATACCTATGGCTTGCACTAGATGTTAAACAGGTAGTGCTGGTTGTACTATTCTGAACGAATAGAATCGCCAGGTTTTTTGCGATTTAACTCCTCAATCAAGGTGGTGTATGGCTTACGAAGTGGTCTGGGAACCTGAAGGTGTGGTGAATCAGTTTTCAGGAGTTGTTCCTGGCTGGGAGTTCATCGAGTCTGTCAAGAATGTTCAGAGCGATTTTCGCTTCGATGAGGCGCGCTACGTCATCAACGATTTTTCGGAGGTGACGAAAAACGGGCTGACCGAGGACGTGCTGACCGAGTACGCGGCGCTCCTGTTTGGTGCTTACGCTTCGCATCCGAATTGCCGGGTGGTCTTTGTCACTACCGACAAGGCACTGGCGGCGCAGGTCATCAATATACCGGCCGTGGTCGGGCTTGCTTCCTACCAGACTGAAATTCGCCCGACACTTGCTGAAGCACGGGATTGGCTGGATGCCCAGCCGCAGTTGTTTTTGATGAGCAACGTGATGGGTTTTCGGGTCAGTTAATGGCCCGGCGGGGCTGGCTAAGGGCTGGCCCGTGGTTGTCCCTGGTCAATGATGAAGCCGGTCATACGATCGGAATTCTCGCCAGAAAACGATCGAGTTGATTGGCGAAGGCTTGCCGGTCGGCTTGGCTGAAGGCGCTGGGGCCACCGGTTTCGACGCCGGCGCCGCGCAGTTCTTCCATGAAATTACGCATCGTCAGGCGTTCCTGGATGGTCGCCGTGGTGTACATCTCGCCACGTGGATTCAGTGCATGGGCCCCGCGCCCGATGACCAGCGAGGCAAGCGGGATGTCGGCGGTAATGACGAGATCGCCCGCGGTCAGTTGATCGACGATGTGCGCATCGGCGACATCGAAGCCGCTCGGCACCTGGATGGCGCGGATGAACTTCGATGGCGGCGTCCGCAGCATCTGGTTGGCGACCAGAATGGTCTGGATCTGCCGACGCTCGGCAGCGCGGAAGATGATTTCCTTGATGACGCCGGGGCAGGCGTCGGCATCGACCCAGATCTGCATGCCGCGTTCTATTTCGGCATCGGGGCGAATTCGGCCGGGACCCAGGCATAGCCGCCAGCCGATTCCTTGCGGACGTGACCGATGCCGGGGAAGGGCAGGTGCATGCCGGCCACCATCAATTTTTCCTTGGCGGCCTGGAAGAAAATGCGCTTGCGGGCGGCGACGGCCTGCTTCGGGTCGTTGTCGTATTCAAAGGCGACTTCCGGGCGGGCGAACTGCACGGCATGGTTATGCACCAGGTCGCCGAGGATGAGCAGACGCTGGTCGCCGCTCTGGAACAAATAGCTGGCGTGGCCAGGGGTGTGGCCGTGGGTGTCGACGCTGGAAATCCCGGCCAGCAGTTCGCGGTCGCTGTCGAAAGTCTTCCACTTGCCGGCGGCGAGGTAGGGGGCGGCGGCATCGCGTGACATCTTGAAGAAGGGCTGGAAATCTTTCGGCGCCTTGGCGGCGATTTCTTCGCTCAGCCAGAAGTCGTTGTCGGCCTGGGCCGACCACACTTCGGCGTTGACGAAGACGCGCTGGCCTTCCGGCGTGACCAGACCATTGACGTGGTCGCCGTGCAAGTGGGTGATGAGCACGGTGTCCACCTGCTCGGGGTTGTAGCCGGCGGCCTTCAGGTTATCGACGATGTTGCCGAGGCCTGGCCCGAACAGCTTGGCGGCGCCGGCATCGACCAGCACCAGCTTGTTGCCGGTGTTGACCAGGTAGGCGTTCACGGCGGTCTGGACCTTGGGGCCTTTCAGGAACTGACGGGCGAGCAGGCGCTGGATGTCGCGCTTGGCGATGCTTTTGAGCAGTTTTTCGTCGAGGTCGATGGCGCCGTCGTAGAGCGCGGTGACTTCGAAACTGCCAAGCATCAGGCGGTAATAGCCGGGAACCTGGGTTTTCTGTTGCGGTGCTTCGGCGATCGCAAAGGTGGAAGCGACAGCGAGCAAGCCGGCAAAGATGCAGCGGCGAAGGAGGGATGAAACGGAGCTGTGCATCGATTTCTCCTGAGGGGAATGGGCGGGTTTGGTCAGCGGCTTGACTGGTCGTGGCCAGTTTGGCCGAAGGGCGAATATTGCCACGGCTTGGCCGGTTGACAAATGCATGCCTGCTGCCGTTTCATGAGGGGCGGGTTGAACTCCCGTTTTCCTTGCCCGCACTTGGCAGCCCAATCTCCGACAGGAGGAGAGTCCGATGATTCGAGAACGCTTGCTGCGCAACCTCCGTCCTTTTGGCCTGATGTTCATTCTCCTTGCTCAGGCAGTGACGGTGGTCGCGCAGATTCCCGACAGGTTGCCGCCGGCGCCGGACTATATCGGCGAAATTCGCCGCTCGCCGGACGGCCAATTGAAGACGGTTGCCGCTGACCCGAAGCTGGCCGCCATCGCAGCCAAGCCGGCGACAATGGTCGTCGGCCCGGGTGAGAAAATCACCACGATCACCGAGGCGGCGCGCCTGGCTCAGGATGGCGAGGTCATCGAGATTCGTCCGGGCGATTACCACGGTCAACCGGCAATTTGGGCCAAAAATGAAATCATCATCCGCGGCTCCGGCGCCCGGCCGGTCATGCTGGCCGACGGCAAGAGCGCCGAGGGCAAGGCGATCTGGGTCGTCCGCGGCGGCAAGGTGCGGATCGAGAACATCGAGTTTCGCGGCGCCCGGGTGGCCAGCCTCAACGGTGCCGGCATCCGCTTCGAAAAGGGCGATCTGACGATCCAGTCCTGCGCCTTCTTCGACAACGAAATGGGAATCCTGACGGCGAATTCACCGGAGCAGAGCCTGGAAGTCGTCGATAGCGAATTCGGCGATGCGCCGCGCCATCCTGGTGACCTGCACCATCTGCTCTACGTCGGCGGGATCGGCAAGTTCGTGCTGCGCGGCAGTCGCTTCTCAAACGGCTATCTTGGTCATCTGGTCAAGTCGCGGGCCCGTGAGAATCACATCCTGTACAACATGCTGGTTGATGGCGCCGGCGGGCGGGCTTCCTACGAACTTGAGTTCCCGAACGGCGGGCTCGCCTATGTCATCGGCAATGCCATCGGCCAGAGCGCCGGGACCGATAATCCGAGCATTGTTGCCTACGGTGCCGAAGGTCGGCGCTGGCCGGATAACGCGCTGGTCATGGCGCACAACACGCTGATCAACGACAGCCATGCCGGAAAATTTCTGAACGTTTTTGGCGAAAAGATCGGGGCGGATGTCGAGGTCTGGCTGCTCAACAACCTGATGGTCGGGCCGGGCGACCTTTACAAGCCGGCGCAGGGGCGGTTCGATGGCAATCGTCTGGTGGCGCGTGGCGATCTCATTGAAACGAGTGGCGTACCGCTGCGCCTGACCAATATGTCGCCGCTACGTGGTGCAGTCAGGCCGCCGGGCCAGGCAAGGGGTGTTGAATTGATGCCGAGCGCGGAGTTCCATTTCCCGGTCGGCAGCCGCCCGATGCGCCCGAACAGCATGCTGGCACCGGGCGCTTTTCAGTAATTTAGACGGGCTTGGCGCCCATCGCCTCGCCCAACTGGATGGCGCCGGTCGGCACCCAGTCCGGGTTGAAGGCCAGCGTGTCCTTCGGGAAGAGCATGACGACCGTCGAGCCGAGCAGGAAGCGGCCCATTTCTTCGCCCTTTTTCAGCACGATGTTCTGCTCTTCGTAACGCCATTCGCGGACGACGCCGGGGCGCGGCGGGTTGACCGTACCGTGCCAGACGGTGGCCATGCTGCCAACGATGGTGGCGCCGACCAGGGTCAGCACGAAGGGACCGAATTCCGATTCGAAAACACAGACGACCCGCTCGTTGCGGGCAAAAAGGCCGGGCACGCCGCGTGCCGTGGTCGGATTGACCGAGAACAGTTCGCCGGGCACGTAGATCATGCGTTTCAGCTTGCCACCGCAGGGCATGTGAATGCGGTGGTAGTCGCGCGGGCTCAAGTAGAGAGTGGCGAAGCTGCCGTTCTCGAATTGCTTGGCCAATTCGCGGTCGCCGCCGACCAGTGCGGTGGTCGAATAGCTGTGGCCCTTGGCCTGGAAAATCTGGTCGCGGGCGATGGGGCCGAACTGGCTGATCGCGCCATCGACCGGGCTGATGAAATCGGCGTCGGCCTGCGGTCGGGCGCCTTCCTTGAGCGGCCGCGTGAAGAATTCGTTGAAGCTCTTGTAGCTGGCGATGTCCGGGTTGGCTGCCTCGGCCATGTTCACGTTGTAGCGGCCGACGAACCAGCGGATGACGCTGGTCGTCAGGCTGCCGGCTTCTTTTGAGGCCAGCTTGCCAGCGAGGGCGGTCAACGCCTGTTTCGGAATCAGGTATTGGGGCAGTACGGCAAGGCGGTCGGACATGAAGGAGCCAAGGAAACGGAAGCCCGCAATTATACGGGCTAGCCACTTGGCAATCCTATTGTCGCCAGATTGCTGGAGTCGAATTCAGTCCTTAGAGTAAAGGCCGACCCGGTTGCCTTCGCAGTCGATGAACAGGGCGATGTGGCCGATGTTATTGCCAAGATCGGTCTTGTCCATGACCACTTGGCCACCGGCAGCCGGGATGCGGGCGAGCACGACGTTGAGGTCGGCGCCGCCGTCGAGGTAGATCAGTGTGCCGTTGTCGCGCGGCTGCAGTTGCGGCATGGCGACCAGGGCACCGCTCGGGTAGGGCTCGGCGTAGGGGAAGATGGCCATGGCGATACCCCCGCAGTGTTCGCGGCGCAGTTCGATGGCGAGGATGTTCTGGTAAAAGGCGACGGCCCGATCGAGGTTGGTGGTGGCGATTTCGAACCAGCGCAGCGGATTGTCCATGATGTTTTCTCCGAAAATGTTCAGCGGCGGGATGCCGTTGATGCGCTGCATTCTGGCTGGGGGCTCCTGACAGCATGGTGTCAGGAGGCTTGTCATGGCCTGCGAAACGGCGTGCTATGCTGAAATTCCCGATTTCCCCGTCATGACATGCGCCCAGCCGACCGACTGTTCCAGATCATCCTGCTCCTTCGTAATGGGCGCGTCGTTACCGCCGCCGCCTTGGCCGAAGCGCTTGAGGTTTCGGAACGCACCATCTACCGCGATATCGCCGATCTGGTGAAATCCGGCGCGCCGATCGATGGCGAGGCGGGCGTCGGTTATCGCCTGCGCCGCGGTTACCAGTTGCCGCCGCTGATGTTTACCGGCGATGAACTCGAAGCGCTGGTGGTCGGCGCCAAGCTGGTTCGGGCCTGGGGCGATTCTGCCTTGGGCAAGGCGGCGGAGCAGGCGATGGCGCGCATCGAGGCGGTTTTGCCGCGGGCGCTGGAAGATCGCGTCAATGCCTCAAGCCGGCGTTTTCTGGCGCTCGATTGTCTGCAGCCGGCGCCCTTGCGTGAGCCGATGGCCATGTTGAGGTCCGGCATGGAAAGCGGCCGCAAAGTTTCGGTCAGTTATCGGCGAGCCGATGGCGAGGTTTCGCAACGCACGCTATGGCCGCTCGGCCTGGTTTTCTGGGGGCATTGCTGGACGCTCGGCGCCTGGTGCGAGTTACGCCAGGGCTTTCGAACTTTCCGGGTTGATCGCATCCAGGCGGTCGAGCTGATCGACGCAACTTTCGACGACCGTTACGGTCATCTCT
This sequence comes from Rhodocyclaceae bacterium, assembly GCA_008080565.1. Classification (GTDB taxonomy): domain Bacteria; phylum Pseudomonadota; class Gammaproteobacteria; order Burkholderiales; family Rhodocyclaceae; genus Azonexus. Next base: position 41,247 of record VIKE01000005.1, read on the forward strand.
GGCGCGACTACCTGGCCACGGCGCGTGGCGAGGGCGAAGCCTAGTCCGCGCTGTCGCTGACCGGGAAGGCGGGTTGGGCGTCGGGCGCCGTGGTGCCGAAGGACGGGGCGGAGGACCAGTGTTCCTTGCGCCATTTCTCGCGTTCGCCGTTGCCGAAGAAGCTCCAGGCGATCAGCCGGCTTTGCTTCTGGCCTTGGGCCATCGGGATGATGCGTGATTCGACGACCTTGGCTTTCTTGAGCGCGGCTTCGATGTGCGGCAGGTTGTCGCCCTGCGAGAGCAGGCTGGTGAACCACATGACGCGCTTCGGGATGTTGCAGCTTTGTTCGATCATCAGTTTGACGAAGGCGCGTTCGCCGCCGTTGCACCACAGCTCACTGCCGCCACCGCCGAAATTGAGGCGCGGCTCGGCGGCACCGCGTTTGGCGCCCGGCTTGTTGAGGTTGTTCCATTTGCGCTGGCTGACGGCATGAACGTCATCCGGCGAGTTGTGGAAGGGCGGGTTGCAGATCGACAGGTCGAACACTTCGCCGGAGCGCAGCAGGCCCGTGAAAATATTTTCCCAGACGGTCTGGTGGCGCAGTTCGATTTCGCCATCCAGTTCGGGATTCTTGGCGATGATGGCGGCGGCATTGGCCAGCGCGGCCTCGTCGATATCGACGCCGAGGAAGGACCAGCCGTATTCGGCGTGGCCGATGAGCGGATAGACGAGGTTGGCGCCGGTACCGATGTCGAGCACACGCACGCCGGGGCCGCTCGGGATGTTCTTCTTGTTGCAGGTGGCGAGCAGGTCGGCAACGGCGTGGATGTAGTCGGCGCGGCCGGGAATCGGCGGGCACAGGTAGCCGGCCGGAATGTCCCAGCCCTTGACGCCGTAGTGATGCATGAGGATCGCCCGGTTGAGCATCTTGACCGCGGTCGGGTTGGCGAAATCGATGCTCGGGGTGCCGGCCTGCGTCGTCTTGATGTGCTTGGCGAGCGCCGCCGAGGTGGCGGCCAGGGCGGCGAAATCGTAGCCGTCGGCGTTCTTGTTGCGGGGATGCATGGTGGTCCTTCCTACAGCGGGGACGGGATTGTCCCACGAAAGTGTTGCCAACACGACAATGGCCTGCTTGGCATGGCTTTGATTTTTGGCCGTTTTTTCCGGTTGACCGTGGCGGCACAAAACTCGCTTAGTCGGGTGTATCGCTCAAACAGGGAGGCGGCTCATGAAGCTGCAAATCGACCGACGGCACATCGAACCGATGATGCAGTCTTTTCCGCGACTGGAATTCGTGCGCGAACAATTGCGCTTCGGCAATCGCGTCGAGGTCTCGTTCAACCAGTTTGAGGATGGCGAGCTCGATCTGCTGCAAAGCCTCTACGCGGCGGGCGACAGCGAGTTGCGGGCGCGGGCGGCGCAGATTGCCACGTTGCGCCAGGCGCTGCATGAAGGCGGCCGGCGTTTCGAGGCCGAGGAGCTGGAAATGGCCGTGCCGGCCATTGCCCGTTATCTGGCCGAAAATGCTTCGCGCGGCTGGCTGTTTTCGGCCGGCATTACCGGCAAGCCGCTGGCCTACGTGGTGACGCGGCTGGACTTCACGCCGCCGTCCGAGGAAGAAACCGGCAAGATCTTCGTCGAACTCAAAGCCAATGCCAAGGCGCGGCTGGCGACGGCGACGCTGCGCATTTCCGGCCCGGACATTGCCGGCCGGACCATCCCCGAAGTCTTCGCCACCAAGGGTTTCGTCAAGGAAACGCCGGCCTTGCTGGCCAGTTACGACGAAGGCGTCGAGCGCTATTTCGACTGGCGCGGGCAGTACGGCGCGCAGTTTTCCGGGACTGGCGTCGGTTACTTCGCCGAGAATCCGACGGCGACGCACCGCGATACCGATTACTCGCGCAAGGACATGATCATTTTGTCATCGACCGGCAGCCCGGCGCGGCTGGTCAACGACGAGAGCATCCTCGGCGAACGCGTCCTGGCGCTCGATGCGACGGGCGACATCATGGCCAAGTTCGTCCGCCGCGTGCAGCGCAATTCGCGGCTGTCCGGCAAGGAGGAGGCCGAGATCGAGGAAACCCAGGCCGGCATCGCCAAGGGCCTGTTCACCGAGCTGCCGGTGCATTTCTACATGCTGATGTTTCACCTCGATCTGCACCATTACGTCTGGGTGCACGTCGATGACATGGAACCCTACGCCTACCAGCCGGAACTCAAAACCAAACTGGTTTTGCCGCCCGAACAGACCGATCTCATCGACATCCTGACCGCCGAGATGGACGTGCTGATGGACGACATCGTCTCCGGCAAGTCGGGCGGGACGACCGTGTTGTGCGCCGGGCCACCCGGTGTCGGCAAGACGCTGACTGCCGAGGTGTATTCCGAGATCATCCGTCGGCCGCTTTACCGCGTGCATTCGGGGCAACTCGGCCTGAACGTCGCAGCCATGGAAACGGCGCTCAAGGAAGTGCTGACCCGTGCCCAGCGCTGGGGGGCGGTCATGCTGATCGACGAGGCGGACGTGTACATCAAGAAGCGCGACGACAACATCACGATGAACGCCGTCGTCGGCGTGTTTTTGCGCGTGCTGGAGTATTTCAACGGGCTGCTCTTCCTGACCACCAACCGCGTCGATGACATCGACGAAGCCATCGTCTCGCGCTGCATTGCGCTGATCCGCTTCTACCCGCCGGACCGTGTTGATCGCAAGAAGATCTGGGGCGTCATGGCCGCGCAATTCGGCCTGAATCTGCCAGCTGACCTGCACGACCGCCTGCCCGATATTTTCCCGAAAGCCTCGGGCCGCGACATCAAGGGGCTGGCCAAACTGGTGGCGAAATACTGCAGTCAGAAAGCCTTGCCGCCGACCGAGGATGTCTTCCGCCGCTGTTCGATGTTCAGGGCCATGGATCAGGCGGAACTGCCGACCGAGGTGCCGGCCTGATCATTTCGATTTTGGCCAAAATTTCCGGTTGACCGTGGAATGCCACCCGGTCAGCCAGAAATTGCTAAAAATTACGCCGCGAGCAGGGTTTCGTCGATCAGGGCAGCAATCACCGAGCCGCCGACGCCATCTTCCGGGTCCAGCGCCAGGACGCGCTTGATGGCCACTTCGGCCTGGGCCGGCTGGCTGTTGCGCAGATGGATGAAGGCCAGGCCCTTGAGCGCAGCCAGCGCACTGCCGGGAGCGTCTTGCCAGAGCAGCCAGTTGTCGGACAGGCCGGCTTGCCGGGCGGCGGCAGCGACCCAGCCCTGGGCAGCGCTCAATGCCTTGTCGAATTGCCGACAGCGGTTGTAGTGTTTCACCAGACAGCGGTGCGCCGGCAGGGCATCCGGGGCCAGGGCGAGGGCGGTCAGGAAGGCGTTTTCGGCCAGCTCCGGATGGGTGAAATGGGCGGCAACGCCTTGTTGTAGCAGGTGGTCTACGGCCGGCGGCAGTTGGCCGAAGTCGAGTTTGTCGTCGTTATCGAATGCGTTCATGGTGGCTGCTGTCAGGATTGCGGTATTTCTGAGTAAGCAACAAGCATGCGCAGATTTTGTTGAGCATTTTTCCAGGAGTTCCCATGTTTCTCGCCATGAACCGTTTTCGCATCGCGCTCGGCAAGGAGGACGATTTCGTCGCCCACTGGCGCAACCGCAACAGCTATCTCAGCGAGGTGCCCGGCTTCGTCTCCTTCAACCTGCTGCGCGGCGATACCAACGAAGAGCGCACACTGTTCGCCTCGCACACGGTCTGGAATTCCGAGCAGGCGTTCGCCGACTGGACGCAGTCGGACGCCTTCCGCAAGGCGCACATGCAGGCCGGCCAGTCGCCGCGCGATTTCTACCTCGGCCCGCCGCAACTGGAGCTGTTCGAAGCCGTGCTTTAGTGTTCGCGGCCGTCGATGCGCGGCTGCAACAGGATCGGAATGTAGCGCCAGGCGAGGATGCCGAAGGCGATGAACCAGCAGGTCGCCGACAGGTGGATCCAGCCGAAATAGGCGGTCGGGGCAAATTGCGGGGCGACAATGCGGGCGACCAGGGCGACGAGCATGATGATCAGCACCAGCTTGTCGCCGCCATCGAAGGTGACCTTGCGCCCGGTATGGCCCTTGGAAATGCGCACGATCATGCCCGGAATGACCAGGCCCATGGCGCCGAAGGTGAATAAATGGACGGACACCGAGCCGATCCAGACAAAGCTCATGACGTGGCCGAGCGCTTCGATCAAAAGCTGGGCGACGATGCACAGATAGCCGATGTACATGACGCCGATGTCGAGACGCTTGAAGGCCTGTTGCGGTTTCCAGAAAACGAAGCGGATCGCCAGCAGCACCGCCAGCGCCAGCGAGATTGCTGCGGTCAACGGGCGGGGCAGGGCAAATTCCAGAATCAGCATGAGGCCGAGCAGCTTGATCGCCATGTCCAGCCCTGGATGGCGCAGGATTTGCGCCTGGAAGGCCGCCTTCATGAAACCGGTCAGCGTTCGTTCGAGCATGACCAGGAAGGCCAGGCGAAAGAGCGCCATGGCCATGCTGTAGCCGGCCGTGAAGTCGCCACCTTCGAGCATCCAGTATTTGGCCAGCAGAAAGCCGGGCAACATGATCAGGAAAAAAGCGTTATCGCGGTAACTGTCCGCGTCGCGATGGCGGATCAGCGTCCACAGCAGCATGGCCACGATGCTGCCGAGAAAGAGATTGTTGCTGAGCAGGAACCAGGCTTTTGGCCAGCTGCCGCCAAAGCTCATGCCGATACGCTCAATCATCCAGGCGGCGGCCAGCAGCATCAGTGCCGGGCCGTGGTAGCCGCGAATATTCACCCAGTTCTTGGTCGAGGTCAGCAGGAAGCCGCCGAGCACCGCCCAGCCGAAGCCGAAGAACATTTCATGGGCGTGCCACTGGACAGTGGTGAAGGTCGCCGTCGGCGCCGCAATGGCACCACTGAAGATCAAAGCCCAGGCGACCGGCAGGACCATCCCGGCCAGGCAGGCCAGCGTGAAAAACGGCCGGAAGCCGACCAGCCAGAATGGGTGGGTTGAGAAACGCATGTGAACCTATTGCCAAAGAGTCGATCGAAGTGGCAAGTTTAGCCACAGTCGGCTGGGCGAAACTTGATTTATCCCCGGCTCGTCACGCATCGGACTTAACATTGGCGTAAAATCCGTCACTTGGCCGCGAGCGAGGGGACCGGCCTGTATTCATAAGGAAAATGATGAAGCGTGTGGACGATTTCCGCTTGCGGCTTGGCAAGCACGAGCTAGTACCAATCATGATCGGCGGCATGGGAGTTGATATTTCGAGTGCCGATCTAGCCGTCGAGGTCGCCCGTCTGGGTGGCGTCGGGCACATCTCCGACGCAATGATCAAGACCGTGTCGGATCGCCGCTACAAGACCAAGTTCGTCAAGGAAAAGCTCGCGCTTTACAAGTACAACGTCGAGAACGAAGACAAGTCACCGGTCAAATTCGATCTCGGCAAGCTGGTTGAAGCAACCCGTCTGCACGTAGAAGAGGCCATGTCGCGCAAAAAAGGCGACGGCATGATCTTCATCAACTGCATGGAAAAGCTGACCATGAACGCGCCGAAAGAGACGCTCAAGGTCCGCATGGAAGCCGCGATGGATTCCGGCATCGAAGGCATTACCCTGGCGGCCGGCCTGCACCTTGGCTCGTTTGCGCTGATCGAAGAGCACCCGCGTTTCCGCGACGTCCAACTCGGCATCATCGTTTCCTCGGTGCGCGCCCTGCAACTGTTCCTCAAAAAGAGCATGCGCACCGGCCGCCTCCCCGACTACATCGTGGTCGAAGGCCCGCTGGCCGGCGGTCACCTTGGCTTCGGCATGGACTGGGCCAAGTACGACCTGGCGACCATCGTCGCCGAAGTCATCCAGTTCCTGAAGAACGAGCACCTCGACATTCCAGTCATTCCGGCCGGTGGCATCTTCACCGGCTCCGATGCGACTGCCTTCCTTGAGGCCGGTGCCGCCGCCGTGCAGGTCGCCACCCGCTTCACCGTCTCCGAAGAATGTGGTCTGCCGGAAAAGGTCAAGCAGGAATACTTCAAGGCCAGCGAGGACGACATCGAGGTCAACCAGATTTCCCCGACCGGTTACCCGATGCGCATGATCAAGAGCAGCCCGGGCATCGGTTCGGGCATCCGCCCGAACTGCGAAGCCTACGGCTACCTGCTCGACGCCAACGGCAGGTGCGCCTACGTGACCGCCTATAACCGCGAAGTGGCCTTGCACCCGGATGCCCGCAAGATCTCGGTGATGGACAAGACCTGTCTGTGCACCCACATGCGCAACTTCGATATCTGGACCTGTGGCCACTTGACCTACCGGCTCAAGGACACAACGCGCAAGGCAGCCGACGGCAGCTATCAGCTGCTGACTGCTGAGCATATTTTCAAGGACTATCAGTTCAGCACTGAACAGAAGATCGCCCTGCCGGAATAACTGCGAACCAGGCTGCGCTGGAGCGGTGCTTGCCGTGTAGCCAGTCCGGGATGTTGACGAAATTCGACTGATGACGATTGCCAATCTATTTCGCCGGGCCGCGCGGGCGTGTGCACTCAACGGGGTGCTTCCGGTCCTTGCCGGTTCAGTCGTTCTCGCCGTCGCCCATCCTGCCATTGCCGAGCCCGAGCATGACTCGGCCATTAGCCTGCAGGGATTCGGAACGTTTGGTTTGGCCCGAACGAATTCAGATGACGTCGAGTTCGTCCGGGACATTTCCCAGCCCCGGGGTGTCGGTAAAGACTGGAGTGCGTTGATTGACAGCGTCCTCGGTCTGCAAGCGGCCTGGCACATCAATCCGCAGCTTGAAGCGGTAGTTCAGGCAACCAGTCGCTATCGTTACGACAAGACCTTTACCCCGGATATTTCCTGGGCCTTCCTGAAATATGATCCGATCCCCAATCTGAGCCTGCGGGCCGGTCGGCTGGGTACGGAATTCTTCATGATGGCCGATTCGCGTTGGGTCGGTTATTCCTTCCTGACGGTCCGCCCGCCCGGCGATTACTTCTGGTATTTGCCTTTCTACAGCATTCACGGTGCCGATGCAGCGATCACCGTCCCCCTTGGCGAAAGCGTTCTGCGCGCCAAGGTTTTCTACGGCCATTCCGACGGCCGGATCCCGTTGGCTGACGAGCAGTGGGATATTGCCGACTCTCCGATGCTGGGTGGTTACCTCGAATACCAGCGTGGTCCCTGGCAGGTCCGGGCAAGCTACGCCAATATTGAATTCAAGAACGACTTGCCGATCGCGCCCGTCTTGAAAAAGGCGGTCGGCGCCACCCTTTCTGCGCAGGATGCGGCCTTCCTGGCGACGCATGGCACGCGGACCCACTATTACTCACTGGGCTTGGTTTACGATCGCGGCCCCTGGCAAGCGCAGTTGATGCTCAATCACATTGAGCAGGGTAGCCAGGCGCTGGAGAGTTCAGATGGTGGGTACGCACTGGTCGGCTACCGGATTGGCCAAGTAACGCCTTATCTCGGCTATTCCTGGGTGCTCTCCAGATCGCGTGGCAATGCGCCAAGTGCTGTCGCTGCGTATGTCATGCAGGATTCACATGCCGACCAGCAGACCATTTTTGCCGGCATGCGCTGGGATGTCGCCCGGAATGTAGCTGTCAAGGCGCAATGGGATGGCATCCGTGGCGAGGCATCGTCGCTTTTCCCCTATCGCCAGGACAGCCGGGCGCGGTGGGATGGCGAAATGGATGTGTTTTCGCTGACCGTGGATTTCGTTTTCTGAGGCCATGCCACTTCGTCGCCTGATCCTTCTTGGCTCGATTTTCTGGCTGCTGGTTCAGCCAGCAGCGGAACTGCGCGCCGAACTGGTTGTTGTCGTCAATGCCCGTTGCGGTGTCGCGGCCATGACGCGCAACGAGGTAATCAATGTTTTCTTCGGTCGCAATCGTCAGTACTTCAACGGTGCCGAGGCGCAGCCGGTGGATTTGTCTGACAATCATCCGGACCGGGGGCGTTTTTATGGCTTGCTGGTTGGCAAGGATTTGTCTGAAATCAACGCCTACTGGTCCAGGCAGGTTTTCTCAGGGCGCATGCAGCCGCCGGCCAAGGTTGGTTCGACTGAGGAGGTGCTGAAATGGGTGGTCTCCCATCCGGGGGTATTGGTTTTGTTGATCTGGCCAAGGCAGATGCTCGGGTTCGCGTGGTTTACGAGCTGACTCCGTGAATGAATATTTTTGGGGTTTTCATTGAACGTTGAGCTGATAGGCATGGTCATCATCTTTGTGGCCATTGCGGTGATTGTCATCAAGCTGGGGTAATCTCCGCGTGTGCTGTGCGTTCCGGCTTGCCGGGATCACGCCGCTGATTTTTACAACAACGCAGGAGACAAACATGCCAAATCGAATCATCAGCAATATCATCGCCGGCCAAACTGTCGTTTCGGCTACCAAGGAAAGCACCGTTCGCGAAGCTTGCAGCCTGATGGCCCAAAAGCGGATCGGTGCCTTGCTTGTTGTTGAAAGCAACCGGATCGTTGGCATCTTCACCGAACGTGATGCCCTCAACAAGGTCTTGGCTGGCAATCTGGATCCGGATAAAACCACTTTGGCGCAGGTTATGGTGGCCAATCCGCAAACGATTCGAGCTGACAAGCCTCTGGGCTATGCCTTGCAGTTCATGGTCGATGGCGGTTTTCGCCATGTCCCGGTGGTCGATCAAAACGGCGCCCCGTTGGGTATGGTATCGGCGCGCGATGCCTTGGGTCAGGATATGGTGCAGCTCGAACGCGACCTGAAACTCAGGGAGCATCTCGAGGAAAATATCGCCTAAGCGCCTTCAGAGGGCCAGCCAAAACGCGCCAGTATGGCGGCGAATTCGCCGGATACTGGCACTTTTATTTCCATGCGCCGTCCATCCGCCGGATGCTTGAAGGTCATCGCGACGCACGCCAGCAACAGGCGATTGGCGCCGAGATGCTCGGCAAAATAACGATTGTGCCGTCCCTTGCCGTAGGTGGCGTCGCCAATGATCGGGTGGGCAATGTGTTTGAGGTGGCGCCTGATCTGGTGGCGGCGGCCGGTGATTGGCTCCAGTTCGAGCAGGGCATAGCGGCTGTTCGGGTAACGATCCACCGCGACCGGCAGTTCGATTTCCGCCAGTTTCCGGAAGTGGGTCAGTGCTGCTTGCGCCTCGGTACTGCTGCGCTCCCCCTGGAATTCATAGGCGTCGCGTTGTCTTGAAAGCGCGTGGTCGATGCTGCCCGATTCCGGCGGGTATCCGCGGACGACGGCAAGATATCGCTTTTCCACCGTGCCGGCTTCGAATTGTCGCCCGAGGAGGCTGGCTATTTCCTTGCTCAGTCCGAAGAGCAGGACGCCGGACGTGCCACGATCGAGACGGTGGGCTGGCCAGACGTACTGGCCGATCTGGTTGCGCAGGATTTGAATCGCGAAGCGCGTTTCGTGACGGTCGATTTCCGAGCGGTGAACGAGCAGTCCGGGCGGCTTGTCGATGACGACGATCTGCTCGTCACGATAGAGGATGGGCAGCGGCGACTCAGCCTCAGTGCTACGGTCAACCGGAATTTCAGGCAAAAAAGCGAATCCTCGCTGCTGCCGGAATATCCATTCCGGTAACGTGGGCGCGGTCGAGCAGTTCCCAGAAGTAGCGGTAGGAGGCGCGGTCATGCAGCTTGCCGTCGTGCTGGATCGGGCCCCAATCCTTGTCCTGGGCGGCAATCAGGATATCGGCGGCAGCCTGGACTTCGGTGAAGTCGGGGCGCATGGCTTCAATGATCGGGACAATCTGGTTCGGGTGGATGCTCCACATGCGCAGGTAGCCGAATTCGGTCCGGGCGCGTCGGGCATCGCTGCGGATGTACTCGATGTCTTTCAGTTCTGTCGTCACGTTGTGCGAGGGAACCACGCCGCAGGCCAGCGCGGCGGCGCTGATCTCGCACTTGGCGCGAGTGACCAGCGGATGCTCAAACTGGCCGGGGCTCTTCATGGCATACCCGGGAATGGCGCCGTGGTGACCCGAGACAAAATCCATCAGGCCAAAATCCAGGCTCTCGACGCCGGGAATGGCGGCGATTTCCCATACTTCGCGCAAGGCGCCATGGGTTTCGATCAGCACATGGACCGGAATCCTGCGGTCAACGCCAAAATTCTGCTCAATTTCACGGAGGGCTTCGATCTGCACTTGAACATCGCCCGCGCTGCACGGTTTGGGCAGGGTGATGAACGGGAGCCTGCTACCGGCAATGCCGACCAGGGTGTCCATATCCTGCCGCCAGTGCGGGTGGGTGACGTCGTGGACACGGGCGCCGACCCGGTTGAAACGATTTTCATCACTCATGATCACGCCGGCCGCCATTTCGGCATGCTCACGCTCGGCGCCGGCATGGGCGCCGTCTTCGCAGTCGCAAGTGATGTCGAAGATCGGGCCGAGTTCGTTCTGCAATTGCAGCGCCTTCTTCATCAGCTTTTCCGAGCCGGCGTAATGGTCGACTGCGGGCAGGATGGGGAAGGGCTTTTCGCCGGAAAAAAGAACGGCTTTCGGATGGCGCATGGTTTTCGAATCCGTAAACTAAAAAAGGCCGCGGTATTTTACCGCGGCCTTCCAATGAAGCTGGGAACTAATGCTGGATTACAGCATGTCCTTGACGGCTTCGGCTTCGTCGGTCAGTTCCTTGAGCGTGATGTTGATCTTCTCGCGGCTGTACTCGTCGATTTCCAGACCCTGAATGATCTTGAACGAACCACCCTTGCATTCGCACGGGAAGCCGAAAACGATACCGGCCGGAATGCCGTAGGAGCCGTCAGACGGCACGCCCAGGGTAACCCATTCGTCGGAACCGAGTACCCAGTCACGGATGTGGTCGATGGCGGCGTTGGCGGCCGAAGCAGCCGACGACAGGCCACGGGCTTCGATGATGGCGGCGCCACGCTTGCCGACGGTCGGCAGGAAAACGTCGTTGTTCCAGGCGTGATCATTGATCAGGGCCTTGACGCTGTCGCCATTCGAGGTGCAGTTGCGGTAGTCGGCGTACATCGTCGGCGAGTGGTTGCCCCAGACGACCAATTGCTTCAGCGAAGAAACTGGACGGCCGATCTTGTTGGCTAGTTGCGACAGGGCGCGGTTGTGGTCAAGGCGCAGCATGCCATGGTAGTTGTTCGGGTTGGTGCGGCCAACCTTCTTGGCAGCAGCAGCGGCGATGAAGGCGTTGGTGTTGCACGGGTTGCCGACGACGAGAACCTTGACGTTCTCGTTGGCGTTCTCGGCAATGGCCTTGCCCTGCACCGTGAAGATGGCGCCGTTGGCGGTCAGCAGGTCAGCGCGTTCCATACCCTTGGTGCGCGGACGGGCACCAACCAGCAGGCAGACGTCGGCATCCTTGAAGGCGACGTTCGGATCATCGGTGGCAACCATGCCGGCGAGCAGCGGGAAGGCACAGTCTTCCAGCTCCATCATCACGCCCTTGACGGCTTGCTGAGCTTGCGGCAGGTCAAGCAACTGAAGGATGACCGGCTGGTCTTTGCCGAGCATTTCGCCGGAGGCGATGCGGAACAGCAGGCTATAACCGATCTGGCCGGCGGCGCCGGTAATGGCAACGCGCATGGGGGCTTTGGACATGTATCGCTCCTGTTTGAAACAGCGTGGTTGAAATTGTTCGTATTTGCCCGAATACCTGCTTTGTTTGCTTCCTTGCGTCAGCAGGCACGAGAACTCAAGATGGTAAAAGTTCGGCGTCTGGCTGTCAATTCATCATCTGTCTTATATAAGACAACTTTTCGTGGACGGTGTGGCCAAAATGTGCTGAAATTTGGACCATGACTCGTGACGCCTCCCGTCCTGCTCCCCGCCTAAGTTCCCCGACTTTCAGCCCCCTCTATCGCCAGATCAAGGACTTCTTGATTCGCAGCCTGGAGGAGGGTGAATGGGGGCCGGGCGACGCAATACCGAGTGAAGGGGAATTGGCTGCTCGTTTCAACGTTAGCCAGGGGACAGTGCGTAAGGCAATTGATGAAATGGCCGCTGAAAATATGCTGGTCCGGCGTCAGGGAAAGGGTACGTTTGTCGCGACGCATAGCGATCCGCGGTCTTTTTATCGTTTCCTGAGACTGGTCCCGGATGATGGCAAGGCTGCGCATGCTGTCAGTGACCCGTTTTTTTGCGAGACCATCGACGCGTCACCTGAGGTTGCGGCTGTCCTGGGGTTGCAGGCGGGGGACAAGGTGGTTCATGTCAAGCGCTTGCTGCGTTTCAGTGGCGAACCGGTGGTTTTCGATCAGATTTATCTGGTCGCCGACCTGTTTAATGGTTTGACCCTGGAGGCCTTGCGGGGCGGCGAGCGTTCACTCTATAGCCTTTTCGAGAGCGATTTTGGGGTTCGCATGATTCACGCCGAAGAGCATTTGCGCGCGGTTGGCGCAGATGCTCAAAGTGCCAGCATGATTGGCGTCAAGTTAGGCGAGCCGCTTCTGCTCGTCGAACGCACGGCTTATACCTACGGCAATAAACCGGTGGAGTGGCGGCGTGGGCTTTATTCCACGCGGCATCACTACTACCGGAACGATCTGGGGTGAGAGAAAGCAGTACTTTGGAATTAGCTCGGAAAGCGCCCCGCAAGGCACGTTCCGTATGGTTTTGAATGTATAATTACGGTTCTTTTCAAACCACGTAAAAGCGGTTAACCGCATCTTCACGCGAGGGATGACGTTCATGGCAGAAATGACCATCAAGAAACGTCCAAAAAACTTGGACTTGACTACAATAAAGTTGCCGCTGCCGGGCAAGGTTTCAATTCTTCATCGTGTAAGCGGTGCGGGATTGTTTCTTTGTATCCCGGTTGTGCTCTGGCTCTTCGGGGCTAGTGTGGGCTCTCCTGAAAGCTTTGCTGCTTTCCAATCGGTTGCCGGGATGTTGCCGGTCAAGGTGATTCTGGCTGGCCTCCTTTGGGCGTTTGTTCACCACTTCTGTGCTGGTATCCGCTTTCTTCTGCTCGATCTGCATGTCGGTATCGAAAAAGAAGCTGCCAGAAAATCGGCCGGTGTTGTACTCGCTGTCAGCATTCCGCTGACCCTGATTCTCTGGGGGGTGTTGCTGTGATCAACCGTATCGTTGTCGGTGCCCACTACGGCCTGAAGGACTGGATCATCCAGCGTGCTACGGCTGTCATCATGGCGGTCTATTCGGTATTGATTGCCGCGGTTCTCTTGGTTGTGCGCCCCTCGACCTTTGAAGCCTGGCAGGGTGTGTTTGCCAATGGCGTCATCAAGTTCCTGACCTTCCTTTTCTTTGTCAGTCTGTTCTACCACGCCTGGATCGGCGTGCGTGACATCTGGATGGACTACGTGAAGCCGACCGGCCTGCGCCTGTCCCTGCACGTTCTGACCGCTGCTGCGCTGGTGGGCTACACCGCGTGGGCTGCTGCGATTCTCTGGAGGCTGTAAGCGTGAGTATTCCTGTTCTCAAGTTTGATGCAGTGATTGTTGGCGCTGGTGGTGCTGGTCTGCGTTCTGCGATCCAATTGTCTGAAGCCGGTCTGAAGACTGCCGTGCTTTCCAAGGTTTTTCCGACTCGTTCGCACACTGTTGCGGCGCAGGGTGGTGTTGCCGCTTCGCTCGGTAATTCCGAGGAGGATCACTGGACGTGGCATATGTACGATACCGTCAAGGGTTCCGACTGGCTCGGCGACCAGGATGCGATCGAGTTCATGTGCAAGAAGGCCAATGAAGTCGTTGTTGAGCTCGAGCATTACGGTATGCCGTTTGATCGCACCGATGATGGCAAGATCTATCAGCGTCCATTCGGCGGTCACATGTCGAATTTTGGCGAGAAGCCGGTTCGTCGCTCATGCGCTGCCGCTGACCGTACCGGCCATGCGATGCTGCACGCGATGTATCAGCGCAACGTCAAGGCCAATACACAGTTCTTCGTTGAATGGATGGCGCTGGATCTGATCCGCGACGAAGAGGGTCATGTCCTTGGCGTTACCGCCATGGAAATGGAAACCGGCCAGGTCGTGATTTTCCACGCCCGCGCAACCATTTTCGCGACCGGCGGTGCCGGCCGTATTTATTATTCCTCGACCAATGCCTTCATCAATACCGGTGACGGCCTCGGTATGGCGGCCCGCGCTGGCATTCCGCTCGAAGACATGGAATTCTGGCAGTTCCACCCGACCGGCGTAGCGGGTGCCGGTGTGCTGATTACCGAAGGCGTGCGCGGCGAAGGCGGCATCCTGCGTAACAGCAGCAAGGAGCGCTTCATGGAGCGCTATGCGCCGAATGCCAAGGACTTGGCGTCGCGTGACGTAGTTTCCCGCGCCATGACTACCGAAATCAAGGAAGGTCGTGGCTGTGGCGCGAACAAGGACTACGTCCTGCTCGACATTACTCACCTCGACCCGGCCACCATCATGAAGCGCCTGCCGGGTATCCATGAAATTGGTTTGCAGTTTGCTGGCGTCGACTGTCTGAAGGAGCCGTTACCGGTTGTTCCGACCTGTCACTATCAGATGGGTGGTATTCCGACCCATTACTCCGGCCGTGTCGTGATGCCTCAAGGTGGCGACATGAATGCCGTTGTTCCGGGCTTCTACGCCGGTGGTGAGTGTGCCTGTGCCTCGGTGCATGGTGCGAACCGTCTCGGTACAAACTCGCTGCTCGATCTGCTGGTCTTTGGCAAGTCGGCTGGTGACTCCGCTGTTGAAGACCTCAAGGCTGGTCGCGCTCACCGCGATCTTCCGAAGGATGTTGCCGACAAGACCTTGGCTCGTATCAGCGCACTCGACAATCGCAAGGGTGGTGCCAACGTGCACGAAACTCGTCTGGCCATGCAGCGCACCATGCAGGACCATGCTGGTGTGTTCCGCTTCAGTGATATGTTGAAGCAGGGTGTCAGCAAGATTCTCGAAGTCGAAAAGGCCGCTCGCAATCTGGAAATCAAGGACAAGTCGATGGCCTGGAATACGGCCCGTACCGAAGCGCTGGAAATGGAAAACCTCATCGAAGTCGCCAAGGCCACGATGATTTCCGCCGAGGCTCGCAAGGAGTCCCGTGGTGCACATGTGCGTGACGATGCCCCAGATAGTCCTGAGTTCCCGAATGGCCGTAACGACGCCGTGTGGCTCAAGCACACGCTGTTTTCGCCGGTGGATAACTCGATCTGCTACAAGCCAGTCAACATGCAACCCCTGTCCGTCGAGCCGGTTGAGCTCAAGACGCGCTCGTACTAATTGGAGTCGAGAATGAGCAAACGCATGGTTCAATTCAGTATCTATCGCTACGATCCGGACAAGGATGACGCGCCTTACATGCAGGACATCTCGGTTGAACTCGAACCGACTGACCGCAAGCTCTTGGACGCGTTGACCAAGCTGAAGGCCAAGGATGACGCAATCTCCTATCGTCGCTCTTGTCGTGAGGGTGTGTGTGGTTCCGATGCCATGAACATCAACGGCAAGAACGGCTTGGCTTGTCTGACCGATATTGACAGCTTGAAGCAGCCAATCGTGCTGCGTCCGCTGCCGGGTCTGCCGGTCATTCGCGATCTGATCGTCGATATGACCCAGTTCTTCAAGCAGTACCACTCGATCAAGCCTTACCTGGTCAATAACGATCCTCCGCCAGAGCGCGAGCGTCTGCAGTCGCCAGAGGATCGGGAAGAGTTGAACGGCCTGTACGAGTGCATTCTGTGCGCCTGCTGTTCGACCGCCTGTCCGTCGTTCTGGTGGAATCCCGACAAGTTTGTCGGCCCGGCCGGACTGCTGGCGGCTTACCGTTTCATCGCCGATACGCGCGATCAGGCGACCAACGAGCGCCTCGACAACCTCGAGGACCCGTATCGACTGTTCCGTTGCCATTCCATCATGAACTGTGTTGACGTGTGTCCTAAGGGTTTGAACCCGACCAAGGCCATTGGCAAGATCAAGGACATGATGGTTCGTCGCGCAGTCTGATGGAAAGAGCGGACTACGAGCGCTTGCGCTGGCGTTGTATTCGTCGTGCGCTTCTCGAGCTTGATATCACCCTCACACGTTTTCTTGATGGTGGCGAATTTGAGAAGCTGAATGGCGACCAGCAGCAGGCGTTCGTGGAGCTTGCTGACATGGAGGATTACGATCTCTGGGACTTGCTGACAGGCAAGGCCGAGATCGATGATCCTCGCTTGGCGCAGATGGTGGCGCTAATTCGTAAGAGTTGAGTAAGGTTTACATCCTATCTTTAGAATGTTGACCGCTTTTTTGGCATTGCAGTTACAACCAACACCTGTAAAGGGATGACTCCATGACGACTGAACGCAAGGCAATTTTGACAATCGATGGACAGGCTCCCGTCGAGTTCCAGATTATGACTCCGACGCACGGCAACGATTGTGTCGATATTCGCACCTTGGGTGCCAAGACCGGCTTGTTTACTTATGACTCCGGCTTCCTTTCCACTGCTAGTTGCAAGTCCACTGTTACCTTCATCGACGGTGACAAAGGCGAGTTGTTGTATCGCGGTTATCCGATTGAGCAGCTTGCTGAGAACTGCAACTTCCTCGAGGTTACCTATCTGCTGAAGAATGGTGAGTTGCCGAACGCGAAGCAGAAATCGGCTTTTGAAAGCACCATCAAGAATCACACGATGGTGCATGAGCAACTGACCAAGTTCTATTCCGGTTTCCGTCGTGATGCTCACCCGATGGCCGTGATGACCGGTGTTGTCGGTGCCCTTTCTGCTTTCTACCACGATGCGATGGACTTTTCTGATGTGGAGCATCGGAATGTCAGCTTTAATCGCCTCGTCGCCAAGATGCCGACTATTGTCGCCATGGCGTACAAGTACAATACCGGCGCTCCATTCATGTACCCGGATAACGATCTGGACTACACCGCCAACTTCATGCGCATGATGTTTGGCAATCCTTGCGAAAAATACAAGCCGAATCCGGTCCTGGTCAATGCGCTCGACACGATCTTCACGTTGCATGCTGATCACGAGCAGAATGCCTCGACCTCGACGGTTCGTCTGGCTGGTTCGTCTGGTGCCAATCCGTTTGCCTGTATCGCTGCCGGCATCGCCTGTCTGTGGGGGCCGGCACACGGTGGTGCCAACGAAGCATGTCTGCAGATGCTCGAGCAGATTGGCGACGTCTCGAAGGTGGGTGAGTACATCAATCGCGCCAAGGACAAGAACGATTCGTTCAAGCTGATGGGCTTCGGTCACCGTGTTTACAAGAACTTCGATCCGCGCGCCAAGCTGATGCGCAAAGTCTGTTTCGATGTTCTTTCCGAACTCGGCCTGCAGAACGACCGCCTCTTCAAGCTGGCCATGGAGCTGGAAAAGATTGCTCTGGAAGATCCGTACTTCGTGGAAAAGAAGCTCTACCCGAACGTCGACTTCTACTCTGGCATCGTCCAGAAGGCGATCGGCATCCCGACCGAAATGTTCACCTGCATTTTCGCGCTGGCCCGCACGGTTGGCTGGATGACGCAGTGGGAAGAAATGATTACCGATCCGGAATACAAGATTGGTCGTCCGCGTCAACTGTACATGGGTGCAGCCAAGCGCGATGTAGTGCCGCTCGCCCAACGCGGCTAAGAAAGAAATTGGGCGGCCGTGTGGCCGCCCTTTTTTTACCTGCGGAAACTTGTGATCAAGCTATCTGCGGCTACAGTGGAAAAAAATACCCTTGAGGGGACGCCTATGACTACGATGAACAATTTATTTGACAGCACAATGTACTTCGGCGGGAATGCGCCGTTTGTCGAAGAGCTGTACGAAAACTATCTGAACAACCCGACCGCCGTGCCTGAAGAATGGCGCGAGTATTTTGACCGCCTGGCTCAGATGCCAGGCTTCGTTGCGCGTGACGTTGCACATGCTCCGGTGATTTCCGCTTTTGCCGAACTGGCCAAAGACGGTGGCTTCCGCCCGGCTCCAGCTACCGGTGCCGACAACAAGAAGCAATCCGCAGTGGGGCAACTGGTTACCGCGTATCGTTCGATCGGTACGCGCTGGGCCGATCTTGATCCGCTCAAGCGCTTGCCGCGTCCGAAAATTGATGAGCTTGAGCCGTCGTTTTATGGTTTCACCGATGCAGACCTGAATCAGTCGTTCAGCGTTGGTTCGCTGAAAGGGCTTCCGGAAACCGCTAGGCTTGGTGACATCCTTGAAACCTTGAAGCAGACTTACTGCGGCACAGTCGGTGTCGAGTACATGTACATGTCGGACTACACCGAGAAGCGCTGGTTGCAGGAGCGTCTGGAGGGTATCCGTTCACGCCCGACCTACTCTGCCGAGCAGAAAAAACGCCTCATGGAACGGTTGACCGCAGCTGAGACGCTGGAGCGTTACCTGCATACCAAGTATGTTGGTCAGAAGCGATTCTCGCTGGAAGGTGGTGAATCGTTGATCGTCTCCATGGATGAGGCCATCCGTACTGGCGGCAAGCTGGGCATTGACGAGGTCGTTATTGGCATGGCCCACCGCGGCCGCCTGAACGTGCTGGTCAATACGCTGGGCAAGGCGCCGTCGATGCTGTTCGCCGAATTCGAAGGCAAGAAGAAGAGTGACCTTTCCGCTGGTGACGTCAAATATCACATGGGTTTCTCGTCCGACGTTTCGACGCCGGGAGGTCCCTGCCACCTGACACTGGCGTTCAATCCCTCACACCTGGAAATCGTCAATCCAGTGGTCGAAGGTTCCGTGTATGCACGCCAGGTTCGTCGTGGCGAAGAGGGCAAGTCCAAGGTATTGCCGGTAGTGGTACATGGCGACTCTGCCCTGGCCGGCCAAGGCGTCAACCAGGAAATGCTCAACTTTGCGCAGACCCGTGGCTACGGTACGGGCGGCACGCTTCATATTGTTGTCAACAACCAGATCGGCTTCACCACCAGCGATCCGCGTGACTATCGCTCCGGCCATTACTGTACAGACATCTTCAAGATGGCTGATATGCCGATCTTCCACGTCAATGGTGACGATCCGGAAGCGGTCGCGCTGGTTACACAGTTGGCCATGGAGTTCCGCCAGGAATTCAAAAAAGACGTCGTCGTCGACATCATCTGTTTCCGCAAGCTTGGTCACAACGAGCAGGACGAGCCGATGGTCACCCAGCCGCTGATGTACAAAATCATCAGCAAGCATCCAGGTACCCGGAAGCTTTACGGAGACCGTTTGATCGCTGAAGGTGTGCTGGCTGAAGACGGGCCGGATCAGATGATCAAGGAATATCGCGAACATCTCGACAAGGGTGAGTTGCTGTACAACCCGGTGCTGGCAGGTTACAAGCACCCGATGACCATCGACTGGACACCGTTCCTGACCAAAAACTACATCGAAACCTGCGATACGACGGTACCGATGAAGGAACTGAAGCGTCTTGCCAAGGGGCTCACCACCTTCCCTGAAGACTACGCTCTGCACTCCCGGGTCAAGAAGATTGTTGAGGACCGGGCAGCAATGGGCGAAGGTAAATTGCCGGTTGACTGGGGTATGGCAGAGAATCTGGCCTATGCTTCCTTGTTGGTCTCAGGCTACGGTGTCCGCATTTCCGGTGAAGACGTCGGTCGCGGAACCTTCTTCCACCGCCATGCAGCTTTCCATGACCAGAATCGGGCGAGCTGGGACGAGGGTACCTATTACCCGTTGCGTCACCTTCAGGAAAAGCAGGCCACCTTCCAGTGCTTTGATTCCGTGCTGTCAGAAGAGGCAGTTCTGGCCTTCGATTACGGTTATGCGTCGGCCAATCCTTATGAGCTGGTTATCTGGGAAGGCCAGTTTGGCGACTTCGCCAATGGTGCCCAAGTCGTCATCGACCAGTTCATCGCTTCCGGCGAAGCCAAGTGGGGGCGCGCCTGCGGTTTGGTGATGTTGCTGCCGCACGGTTACGAAGGTCAGGGCCCGGAGCACTCTTCGGCTCGTCTTGAACGTTACATGCAGGCGTGTGCCGAAATGAACATGGAAGTCTGTGTGCCGACCACGGCAGCCCAAGTATTCCATATGCTGCGCCGTCAGGGTGTTCGCATGCAGCGTAAGCCGCTGATTGTCATGACACCGAAGTCGCTGCTTCGTCACAAGGATGCCGCTTCCAGCATGGAAGAGCTGGCAACTGGCGAGTTCAAGCGCGTTATCGGCGAAGTTGATGAGATCGATGCCAAGAAGGTCAAGCGCGTGATCCTGTGTTGCGGCAAGGTCTACTATGACTTGGTGGCAGCGCGTCGCGAGAAGAAGATCACCGACATCGCCATCGTCCGCGTCGAGCAGCTCTATCCTTTCCCGAAGGATTCGCTCGAGAAGGAACTGGCCAAGTATCCGAAGGCGACCGAAATCGTCTGGACCCAGGAAGAGCCGCGCAATCAGGGCGCCTGGTACTGGATTGCATCCCGTCACCATCTGGATACCCAGTTGGGCGTAAAACAGAAGATGTTGCTGGTCTCTCGTCCGGCTTCGTCGTCTCCGGCGGTTGGCTATCTGGCCAAGCACAACGAGCAACAAAAGGCACTGATCGAGTCCGCACTGGGCAAGATCGAGTACTGATAACTACAGCAGAGTGGAGTCACTATGAGCATTATCGAAGTTCAAGTTCCCCAGCTTTCCGAGTCCGTCGCCGAAGGCACGCTCGCTTCCTGGAAAAAGAAAATCGGCGAGGCCGTTGCTCGCGACGAAATCCTGATCGACATCGAAACCGACAAGGTCGTTCTCGAAGTTCCGTCGCCGGCTGCTGGCGTTCTGGTTGAAATCATCAAGGGTGATGGCGATACCGTTGTTTCCGGTGAGTTGATCGCCCGCATCGATACCGAAGCCAAGGCGGGGGCTGCCGCTCCTGCGGCTGAAGCACCGAAAGCGGCAGCAGCTGCCGCACCGGTTGCGGCCGCTGCTGCACCGGCCGGTACGGCCAGCCCGTCGGCCCGCAAGATCCTCGACGAAAAGGGCATCGCTGCCTCTGACGTCGCCGGTTCGGGTCGTGGTGGTCGTGTCACCAAGGAAGATGCCGTTGCTGCTGCGCCGAAGTCTGGCCCGGTCGCTGCTCCCGCCGCTGCCAAGGCTGCCAAGGCTGCCATGCCGACGCCGCCGGTTGCCGTCGCCCTCGGCGATCGCACTGAACAGCGCGTGCCGATGTCCCGCCTGCGCGCCCGTATTGCCGAGCGTCTGCTCCAGTCGCAAGCAACCAACGCCATTCTGACCACGTTCAACGAAGTGAACATGGGCCCGATGATGGCGCTGCGCAAGCAATACGGCGAAAAGTTCGAAAAGGCCCACGGCGTCCGTCTCGGCTTCATGGGCTTCTTCGTCAAGGCTGCCTGTGCCGCCCTGCAGAAGTTCCCGATCCTCAACGCTTCGGTCGATGGCAATGACATCGTCTATCACGGCTTCATTGACATCGGTATCGCCGTTGGTTCGCCGCGCGGTCTGGTCGTGCCGATCATCCGCAATGCTGATCAGATGAGCATCGCCGAAATCGAAAAGAAGATTGCTGAATTCGGTGCCAAGGCCAAGGATGGCAAGCTGTCCATCGAAGACCTGACCGGCGGTACCTTCTCGATTTCCAACGGCGGCATCTTTGGTTCGATGATGTCCACCCCGATCATCAACCCGCCGCAATCCGCGATCCTCGGCATTCATGCCACCAAGGACCGTGCGATGGTTGAGAACGGTCAAGTCGTTGTGCGTCCGATGAACTATCTTGCCATGTCCTACGATCACCGCATCATCGACGGCCGCGAAGCCGTCCTAGGTCTGGTGACCATGAAGGAAGCGCTGGAAGATCCGTCCCGCCTGCTGCTCGGCGTCTAATCGACGTTGGCCGGCGCCAGTGTCCCGCAGAGGGCGCTGGCGCTTTTGCACATCTGAAATCTGAAAGGTTTACACATGTCCAAGCAATTTGACGTGCTCGTTATCGGTGGTGGCCCCGGCGGTTATGTCGCAGCCATCCGCGCCGCCCAGCTCGGTTTTTCCGCTGCCTGCTGCGAATCCAATCCTTATGCCGACCCCAAGGGCGAGCCACGCCTCGGCGGCACCTGCCTGAACGTTGGCTGCATTCCCTCCAAGGCACTGCTGCACACCTCGCACCTGTTCGAGGAAGCCGGTCACAGCTTTGAAGGCCAGGGCATCAAGGTTGGCAAGGCGACAATTGACGTGCCGGTCATGAAGGGCCGCAAGGACACCATCGTTACCCAACTGACGTCCGGCATCAAGGGCCTGTTCAAGAAGAACAAGGTTACCCTGCTCAACGGTCATGGTTCCTTTGTCGGCAAGGAAGGCGATCTGTACAAGGTCAAGGTTGGTGCCGACGAGGTACTGGCCAAGCAGGTCATCATCGCTACCGGCTCCAAGCCGCGTCACCTGCCGAACGTGCCGGTGGACAACAAGATCGTCATGGACAACGAAGGCGCCCTGAATCAGGAATCCGTGCCCAAGAAGCTGGCCATCATCGGTGCCGGCGTCATCGGTCTGGAAATGGGTTCGGTCTGGCGTCGCGTCGGTTCCGAAGTCACCATCCTTGAAGCAATGCCTGATTTTCTGGCTTTTGCCGATCAGGATATCGCCAAGGAAGCGCTCAAGCTGTTCACCAAGCAGGGTCTGAACATCCAGACAGGCGTCAAGATTGGCGATATCAAGACGACCAAGAAGGGCGTCTCGATTGCCTATGAAACGAAGGACGGCAAGGCTGAGAAGCTCGATGCCGACCGCCTGATCGTTTCCATCGGTCGCATCCCGAACACTGACGGCCTGAATGGCGAAGCGGTTGGCCTCAAGCTGACTGATCGCGGCATGGTTGAAGTCGATGGCCATTGCAAGACCAACCTGCCGGGTGTCTGGGCCGTTGGCGACGTCGTGCGCGGCCCGATGCTGGCGCACAAGGCCATGGAAGAGGGCGTCATGGTTGCCGAGTTGATGGCCGGTCAAGCTGGCCACTGCAACTTCGACACCATTCCGGGCGTCATCTACACCGCGCCGGAAATTGCCTGGGTTGGCAAGAGCGAACAGCAGCTCAAGGCGGATGGCGTTGCCTACAAGGTTGGCAAAATCCCGTTCATGGCCAATGGCCGTGCGCTGGGCATGGGCGAGCCGTCCGGCTTCGTCAAGATGCTGGCCTGCGCGCAGACCGACCGCATCCTCGGCGTCCATATCATTGGCGCCAATGCTTCCGAACTGATTTCCGAAGCCGTTGTGGCGATGGAGTTCGGTGGCGCTTCCGAAGATCTGGCTCGCATCTGCCACGCTCACCCGACCTTGTCGGAAGCGGTGCACGAAGCAGCTCTGGCTTGCGACAAGCGTCCGCTGCACTTCTAAGCTGACTCTTCTTTGCGGGAAAGGCGGGTTGCGGCAACGCACCCGCCTTTTTCTTTGGCAGAATACGTTTTTACCCCAAACCAGATTCACCCCAATGCCCCATAAAAAACTGAATGTCGCCGCGCAGGGCATGCTCGACGCCTACAACAATCTGCTCAATGTCCGTGGCTACATCGCCGATGCTGCGCAGATGACGGCGGCGATGGCTTTGCAGAACCTTTATACAAATTTGCTGTTTTTCAAGGTTGACCGTGGCAGCACCTTCAAGCGTCTGTTGTCACCGCCCAAGCCGCCGAAGGGCGTCTATTTCTGGGGCGGGGTAGGGCGTGGCAAGAGCTTCCTGATGGATTGCTTTTACGACTCGGTGCCCTATCGGCGCAAGCGTCGCATTCACTTTCACGCCTTCATGCAGCAGATTCATCATGACCTCGAAAAATACAAGGGCGAACCGGACCCGATGTTGAGGTTGGCCGAGCAGATCGCCAAGGAAGTGCGTCTGCTGTGTTTTGACGAGTTCCACGTCTCTGACATCGCCGACGCGATGATTCTTGGTCGTTTGATGGATGGCCTGTTCGCTCAAGGCGTCATCATCGTGATGACGTCCAACTATCCTCCGGACATGCTGTATCCGAACGGCCTGCACCGCGAGAGCTTTCTGCCGACCATCGCGCTGCTCAACAAGCATCTCGATGTCTTCGAGGTCGATGCCGGAACCGACTACCGTTTGCGCGCGCTGGAGCAGGTCGAGATCTACCACCACCCGGCCGACGCCACGGCGGAAAAAAAGATGCTCGACTATTTCAAGATGGTCGCCGGTGAGGATGGCAAGAAGGGCGGCCATATCGAGGTGTTGGGCCGCGACATCGATACCGTGCGACGTGGCCATGGCGTGATCTGGTTCGATTTCCGCACCCTGTGTGGTGGTCCGCGATCGCAGAACGACTATCTCGAAATCGCCCGCGGCTACCACACCGTGCTTCTCTCGCATGTGCCGAAAATGACTGTGCACCAAGCCTCGGAGGCGCGTCGCTTCACCTGGCTGGTCGACGTCTTCTACGATCACAAGGTCAAGCTCATCATCACCGCCGACTGTGCGGCTGACGGGCTCTACACTGAGGGTACGCAGGCCAGCGAGTTTGCCCGCACGGTGAGCCGGCTGACCGAAATGAATTCCAGGGAGTACTTGGCCTTGCCCCACGCAGTGACCTGATCAGATGACCGAAACCTTGCTCCCCGCCGATCTGGCCATCGATCTTCGGCAACTGGTCATGACCATCGCCAACACGGTTGATCTGGTTGGTGTTGACGATGTCATGCATGGTCGCCGGGTTGGCATGCTGGCCCGCGAGATGGCAATCCGCATGGGGTGGAGCGAGGCCGATCAGCTGATCCTTTACGATGCCGGCCTGCTGCACGATTGCGGCGTGTCGTCGACGCGGGTGCACCACCGTCTGGTCGTCGATCTTGAATGGACTGGAGCCGAAGAGCATTGCATTCGCGGCGACGAGTTGCTGGCTGACTTCCCGCCGCTGGCGCATCTCGCCCCGATCATCCGTTATCACCACAGCGCCTGGGAATGGCTGGTTACGCAGAGCCTGCCAGGTAACACGGCGCGTTTTGCCAATCTGATCTATTTGGCCGACCGCATAGATGTCCTGGCTGCGCCCTACCATGCCGATCAGAGCGTGCTGTCGCATGCTGACGAAATTCGCTCTCGCCTGACCTCGGCGCGCGGGCGCCTGTTTTCGCCCGAGTTGGTCGATGCCTTTGAACTGATCTCTCAGGAAGAGGCTTTCTGGCTGGCCTTGCAGCCGGAATGGGTGCAGCAATACCAAGCTGAAATGGAGTCCCATGGCGACCTGAAGATGATCGGCTGGATCGAGTTCAAGCAGTGCGCGACCATTTTTTCGCGCATCATTGACGCCAAATCACCTTACACCGAACAGCATTCACAAGGGGTTGCACGGCTGTCGCGCCACCTGGCCGAACGACTTGGGCTCGATGCCATCACCTGCGAAAAAATTGAAGTGGCCGGTTTGCTGCACGACATCGGCAAGCTGCAGATTCCAGACGAGATCATCGAGGGTGAAAGTGCCCTGACGGCGCATGAGTTCGACATCATGAAGAGCCACAGCTACGGGACGCTGCAAGTCCTCAAACGCCTCCATGCCATTGCCGAAATCGCCCGCTGGGCCTCGCTGCACCACGAAACGCCGGATGGCCACGGCTATCCGTTCCACATCGGTGGCGCCGCGCTGCCCATTGAGGCACGCATCATCAATGTCGCCGATATCTTTCAGGCGCTGGCGCAGGACCGTCCTTATCGCAAATCAATGACACCGACCCAGATATTGGCCATCCTTCAGGAACGTGCCGATACGGGACGCGCCGATCCGGGTGTGGTCGGCCTGGTTGCCGACAATCTGCCTGAATGCTACCGGGTTGCCGTCTGTCTTGAATGACCTTTGAAGCCAACGGGAGAACGTCCATGATGCTGCGCATTCTTTGCCTGCTGGCCTGCCTGGTCAGCACTTCGCTGTGGGCTCAGCAGATGGAAGTCATCGAGCTCAGGAGCAAGAACGTCGAGGATGTGCTGCCGGCACTGTTGCCGCTGGTCGAGCCGGGCGGCACGCTGACCGGCATGAACAACCAGCTTTTCCTCAAGGCATCGCCGCGCAACCGGGCTGATATCAAGCGGGCACTGGCGGCCATCGACAAGCCAACCCGGCGCCTGATCATTCGCGTTTCGCAAAACCGCCAGGCCGAAGACAGCGCGCGTGGCGCCGAGGCAAGCGGCCAGGTTGTCCTCGGCAGCACCCGGCGCAGCCATGTCGAAGCCAGTGTCTGGGACACCAAGAGCGTGCGTGGCGAAAGTGCGGCGCAGATGGTGCAGACAGTCGAAGGTGGCCAGGCCTTCATCCAGGTCGGTCGTTCGCTGCCCATCCCGATGCGTCAGGTCGTCATTGGCCCCGGCGGTGCAGTGATCAACGAAAATGTCGTCTATCAGGATGTCGGCCGCGGCTTCTATGCTGTGCCACGCGTGAACGGCAACCGGGTCACACTCGACATCAGCCAGCAGGCGGCCAGTCAGGGCGGCTATGGCAGCATCAACAACCAGCGCCTGTCGACGACGGTTTCCGGGCGTCTGGGTGAATGGATTGAACTCGGCGGCAGCGGTCGCCAGGCCAGTGGTAATCAGGGCGGCGCGCTCGGTCTTTCAACCAGCGACGCGCGTGACAATCGCTCGATATGGCTAGCGCGGGCTGGCCGACACCTGGGTGCCGAGCGCACTGGCCTCGGTGGCCTTTCTCGGTGCGTGCGCTGTCGTGCTCTACGTCACGAGCCGGCCGCAACCGCCGCTGCCGGACGAGGATGCCCAAGCCGAAGGCTGAATCGGGAGGTCGGTCTTTTCAGGCAATCAGGTGAGCAATCCAAGTGCTGTCGGCGACGCCGGTGGCCGGTAAGCCTGTCTTTGTCTGATACTGCTTGAGCAGATTGGCGCTGGTCTGGCCGAAAATGCCGTCGGCCTTGATCGGGACGCCTTGCTCGGAAAGCCCTAGTTGCACGAGACGGACATCGAGGCCGCGGGCCAGCGGACTTTGCAACGCGATAGCCCGCGTGCCGGGCTGCGGGCCGTCGTAGCAACCGGGTGGCGTGGCGCGCAGGGTGCTCAGCGAAATCTCGGCGCCGCGGATGACGAGCGGCAGTTCGAGACCCCAATAGCCTTGCTCGATCAGACGCTGGAAAGCCTCCATCCGGTAAGCCGTCTTGCGCAAGTCGCTGCGCGGATGGTTGGTTAGCCAGGCGCGCCGTGTCGCGACGTAGGCCGCGATCCACTTCTTTTCACCAAGCGCCGCGAGGCTGCCGGATTGCGCCATGGTGCGGTCGCGCATGGCTTTCCACGAGCCGTGGACGGTGCTGTCGTAAACCACCGCCGTGCCGAGGGCCGAGGTGATGCCGAGGTTGGCGGCGATGCGGGCTGCCGTCTGCCAGTAAACCTCGTCAAAAAACTGATCCTGGGTTTCGCGCATGATCGGGTCATCGGCCGTGGCGCGGAGCAGGTTGTGCAGGCGCAGCTCGTTGTCGAGGCTCAGGTCGATGGCTTTGAAACGCGGCAGCCAGGGCGACAGCCGTGGCCCGAAACGGGCGCCGTCATTGGTGCAGTAGCGCTGCAGCAGGTCGAGCAGATTGCCCGAGGACAGCGTCGTTTGCGAGCGCCCGAAAGTGAGGTGGCCGGTATCGCCGGGAATGACGGTGACGCTCCCGTAATCGCCGAGCACGACGCCGGTTTCAAACAGGTTGACGATCGATTGGGCCGTCTGCTTCTGGGTCGGGGTCAGCATGGGGAGCTCCTTGCGCTTGGAATGCGATCCAGAATAGCACGTTGGCATTCTTGTTCAAGGGCAGGATTGCTACGGTCAACCGGAAAAAACGGCCAAAATTGAAATAGCTTGTGCTGACCAAATAAACATCCGGGCGCATGGCCCGGACGTTTATTCCTTTGCGAAGACAGCGGCCGTAATTTCGAGCGAGCGCAGGCGCAGGGCCGGATCGAAGATGTCGCTGACCAGGATCATTTCATCGGCCCTGGTCGCTTCTTTCAGCGTCAGCAGGCCAGCGCGCACCGTGTCCGGTCCGCCGACGACGGCGGCACCGAGAAAATCGGCGATGCCGGAACGTTCCTGCGGATGCAGGCCGCTCAGGTAGTCGGCGATTGGCGGTGGCAGGCAGCGCCGGTCGCCGCGCAGGATGCCGAGAACGCGCTGATAAGTGCTGCTCGCCAGGAACTCCGCTTCGTCGTCGGTTGGCGCGGCAATCACCGGCACGCCGATCATCACATAGGGCTTGTCGAGCTTGGCCGAGGGGCGGAAATTGCGCCGGTAGATGTCGATGGCCGGCAACAGCATGGCCGGCGCGAAATGCGAAGCGAAGGAGTAGGGCAGACCGCGCTCCGCCGCCAGGCGGGCCGAGAACAGGCTAGAACCGAGCAGCCAGATCGGCACTTCGGTGCCATTTCCGGGGACGGCGAGCACCTTCTGGTCCGGCAAACGAGGGCCGAGCAATTGCTGCAGTTCGCTGACCGCCCGCGGAAAATCTGCTTCTGTTTCCACCCGGTCGCGGCGTAGCGCGCGCATCGTCATCTGGTCGGTGCCCGGGGCGCGACCAAGGCCGAGATCGATGCGGCCGGGATAGATTTCGGCCAGCGTGCCGAAGGCTTCGGCAACGACCAGCGGCGCGTGGTTGGGCAGCATGATGCCGCCCGAACCGACGCGGATACGGCTGGTCGCTCCGGCAATGTAGCCGACCAGCACGGCCGTCGCCGAACTGGCGATGCCCGGCATGTTGTGGTGTTCGGCCAGCCAGTAGCGGGTGAAGTCGAGCTTCTCGACGTGGCGGGCTGTATCGCGGGCGATGGCCAGCGCCTCGGCCGTCGTGCCGCCCTCGCGGATGGCAACGAGGTCGAGCATCGAAAGTTTGGTGTCATGCAGGGTATTCATGCTGCCTCCTCAATCTGTTTTGCCGGATCGCGCCGGCTCGCTGCCCAGCCGAGCAGCGAAAGCAGGGCCAGGCCGCTGCCGATCAGCACAATGCCGGCGATTTCACTGGTTTTGAAGGCCTCGCCAAAGATCAGGCGCGACGAAAGAATGGCCACCACCGGTGTGCCGAGCACCGACAGGCTGGCCTCCCAGGCCGGCACGCGGTCGAGGATGTAGATCCACAGCCACCAGCACATGGCGGTACTGATGATCGACATGAAAATGAGGATGCCGATGTAACTGCCGCTCCATTCGGTCGGGTGCTCGGGCACGATGAGGGCGAGCAGGATGAGCGGCACGGCACCGATGATCATCTGCCAGGTGGTCAGGGTCAGCAGGTCGACCGGCGTTTTGCCGCGCAGGCGCTTGATCAGAATCGTGCCGGTCGCCCAGCACAGCGCCGCCATTAGGCCGAGAAACTTGCTGAACAGGCTGGCGTGCATGTCCCACGGTTCGATGATCAGGAGCAGACCGCCCAGCGTGCTCGCCGCCGCCAGCCACTGCTTGCCGCGCACGCGTTCGCCGAGGATCGGCCAGGCGAGCAGCAGCGTCCAGATTGGCATGGTGAAAATCAACACGGCCGTCTTGCCGGGGCCGCCTTCGACCAGCGCCCAGGTCTGGAAAATCATGAAGCCAGAGACTTGCGCCAAGCCGATGGCGATGGTCTGGCGCGGGGCGACGAGTTTCAGCGAACGGCCGCTCAGCTTGACCGCAATGATCAATGCCAGAGCAGCGCCGACGCAGCGTTCGGCGGCAAAGGCGAAGGGCGGCGCGTAGGCCAGGCCCTGCTTGGCGAGAACCCAGGTGTAACCCCAGGTCAGCGAGAGGACGATCAGGGCCAGCGCGGGCAGCCAGCGGCGGTATTCGGACATGGTGTTTCCGGAAGTTGGCCACGGCCGGCGCCTGGCCGGTCGGGGTCATGGTTATAAAAAAATCAGGCAGCCAGCGCCGGGTAGTCGGTGTAACCCTCGGCCCCGCCGCCATAGAGCTTGTCGGCCTGCAGCTCGTTGAGCGGCAGGTTGTCCTTCAGGCGACGGACGAGGTCCGGTGTGCTGATGAAGGCCCGGCCAAAGGCAACCAGGTCGGCCTTGCTGGCCGCGACATTGTCGATGGCCAGTTCCCGCGAGTAGCCGTTGTTGAGCATCCAGGCACCGGGGAAAGCGTGATGCAGGGCTTCGTAATCGAAAGCTTTTGCCTCGGGTGTGCGCGTGCCGCCGGTTTCGCCCTCGATCACGTGCAGATAAGCCAGGCCGAACGGTGCCAGCTGGTCCACGACATAGCCGTAGAGCGCCTGTGGATCACTGTCGAGCGGCGCCGTGAAAGTCGTCATCGGGCTCAGGCGGACACCGGTTCGGCCGGCGCCGATTTCCTTGGTAATCGCCTCGACGACTTCAAGCAGCAGGCGGGCGCGATTGGCGATGCTGCCACCGTAAGGGCCGCTGCGGTCATTGACGCTGTCGCGCAGGAATTGTTCGATCAAGTAGGTGTTGGCGGCATGCAGTTCGACGCCATCAAAGCCGGCCTCGATGGCGTTGCGCGCGGCGCGGCGGTAATCCTCGATCAGGCCGGGGATTTCATCGTCGCGCAGGGCGCGTGGTTTCGACACCGGGACGAAGCCGTCGCTGGTAAAGGTCGAGGCATCCGCGACCTTGTCGGTCGACGACACCGGCGCCGCGCCATCCGGCAGCAGTGAGGTGTGCGAAATGCGCCCGACGTGCCACAACTGCAGCACAATCTTGCCGCCGGCGGCATGCACGGCATCGGTCACCTGGCGCCAGCCGGCAATCTGTTCCGGGCTGTGAATGCCCGGGGTGGCGAGGTAGCCCTGGGCCATCGGGCTGATCTGGCTGGCCTCGGCGATGATCAGGCCGGCCGTGGAACGCTGGCGGTAATACTCAACGGTCAGCGGTCCGGCGACATTGCCGGCAATGGCACGGTTGCGCGTCAGCGGCGCCATGACGATGCGGTTGGCGAGGGCGATATCGCCGACTTGGATCGGGTCGAACAGGGAAGTCATGTTGAATCTCCTTGTGGGTAACTGGTAAAAATTAGACCGGTCGTCTATGAATTCGGGTTAAAAATTGGCCGCAACAGCAAGCGGCCTGTGGTCGGATGTTCAATGATTCAAGGTGTCAGCAACTGTCTGGTAAAGCGCATAGCATTTTCGAGGGCCTGGCTGTTGCGGTGCAGCTTGCCGAGCAGGCTGGCGCCGAGCCAGAGTTGGTAGAGCAATTGCGCGGTCGGCCGGGCCTCAAGCGCCGGCAGCGAGCCATCGGCGACGCCGCCTTCAATGGCGCCGGCGATGCGGTCCACAATGCGGTCGGTACCATCGCGCAAAGTCAGGCGCATGGTGTCCGACAGGTCGGAGACCTCGGCGGCAAGCTTGACCACCAGGCATTTCTGCTCGGCGCATTCAGTGCACTGCTTGTCCCCCCAGCGCTGCCAGTAGCGCATCAGGCGCTCATGACCCGACGCTGCTTCGAGCGCAAACAGGCTGTCGATATCGGCCAGATAACGCTCGAAGTAATCCTCGAGCAACGCCTTGCCGTAGTCTTCCTTGGATTCGAAATAGTGATAGAACGACCCCTTCGGCACGCCGGCGGCCTTCAGCAATTCGTTCAGACCGACGCTGGCGAAGCCCTTCCCGGCAAAAATGCCGAGACCGGTGTCGAGAATGTGCTGGCGGGTGTTGTCGTGACGGGTGTTCATGGGAAGGTAGTTTGCCAACAAATAGACCAGTCGTCTAGTAAATTTTCAGTTGCCGGGTAAATTAGATTGTTTGCAGGTGATCGCCGGCAATCGGCCAGGAAGAGACACTCAGTGTCAATAAACATGGCTCATCTGATTGACTGGTAACAG
>VIKE01000108.1 GCA_008080565.1 Rhodocyclaceae bacterium
TTGCATCCGTGCACCTTACGACATCCAAGGTGTTGCACTTCAGATTTGAGGCCGCCCCTTGAACAGCTTGATCCGCAAGTCGCCCGCCGCATCTTGGCCTTCTTGCATGAACGAGTCGCCCCGCTGGAGGATCCGCGCAGCATTGGCGAAGCCCTCAAGGGTTCACGGCTTGGGGCGTTTTGGAAATACCGCGTTGGGGATCACCGAGTGATCGCCAACATCGAGGACGACACTTTGTGCGTGGTTGTCGTGAAGATTGGCAACCGGCGCGAAGTGTACCGATAAGCATCCACCTGATTAGCCATCAAACTCAGCGACCCCCAAGAACCGTCATTCCGGGTACTGCCCAGACGGGCAGCCCCGGAATGACGTGCTGAGCTTTGTGGCTAATCAAGAGCATCCATGTTCTCCGCAATCCAATCGTGTCTGACCCCGTTTCTCGTGACCCCGTTTCTCGTGCCGTTTCTCGTTTCTCGTGCGTAACCTTCCAATGGGCGAGCAGATCCATCAACCTTCCTTGCCAATTGAAACCATGAGTTTCAATATGCGTGAATGATTGAACGGCACATCACCCCACGGCTGCATGAATCCCTGGCCCAGTTCCCGGCCGTTGCCCTGCTGGGCCCCCGGCAAGTCGGCAAGACCACGCTGGCCAAGGCAATCGCAGGGCGCGATACGGTTTTCCTCGACCTGGAGCGTCCGGCCGACCTCGCCCGCCTGCGCGATGCCGAAACCTATCTCGGCACCGTCGTCGACCGGCTCGTCATCATCGACGAGATCCAGCGCATGCCGGAACTCTTGCCGATCCTGCGCGCGCTGATCGATCAAGCGCGCCGTCCGGGACGCTTCCTGCTGTTGGGCTCCGCCTCGCCTGCCCTGCGCAGGCAAGCTTCGGAGTCACTGGCCGGACGCATCGAATATCTGGAACTCGCGCCCCTGACCCTGGACGAGGTAGGCGCCACGCCGGAGAACCAGCACAGGCTGCTCCTGCGCGGCGGCTTTCCTGAAAGCTTCCTCGCCCCCAGCGATAAAGCCAGCCTGCGCTGGCGGAACGCCTTCATCCGCGCTTTCCTGGAGCAGGATCTGCCCCAACTCGGCATCGGCATACCGGCAAACCAGATCAGGCGCTTCTGGAAAATGCTCGCCCACCTGCACGGCCAGGTATGGAACGCCAGCCAGATCGCCGCCAGCCTGGACCTGTCTCCGCCCACCATGCGCCGGTATCTCGACATCCTGGCCGATACCTTCATGGTCCGCATCCTGCCGCCCTATCACGCCAACCTGGGCAAACGTCTGGTCAAATCGCCCAAGATATATTTGCGGGACAGCGGCTTGCTGCATGCCTTGCTCGGCATAGAAAACCTCGACGCGCTCCTCGCCCATCCGGTGGTCGGCGCCTCGTGGGAAGGCATGGTGCTCGAACACCTGATCAATCACGCCCCCGACACGGCCAGTGCCTATTTCTACCGCACCGCGGCGGGGGCGGAACTTGACCTGATCCTCGATACCCCAAGCAGGCTGCACGCCTACGAAGCCAAGCTGAGCGTCAGCCCAAGCTTGAGCAAGGGTTATCACGTTGCACTTCAAGATTTGAAAATTCCGGTCGGGTCTGTGGTGTATTCGGGCAGCGAGTCTTACCAGATGACGTCGGATGCCCATGTCACCGGCCTGGCCGGGGCTTTGCTAGAGGTTTCCTGAAATGTCCTCCAGCGACATCGCCATCTCGGTCCGCAACCTGACCAAGACCTATCGGCTCTTCGGCCATCCGGGCTCAAATTCGAGACTGCACACAAGGGCTGGACTATGGGTGGCAACCGATTCAGGCCGGAAATTGAGGCGTTGACGAGCAGGAGAGCGGCATCCTTGGGGGTGGGCAGGCCGCAGACAAACCAAGAAGGTCTGTAGCTGGGCCTATATCGTGTCTGACCCCGTTTTTATCCTGACCCCGTTTTCACCCGCAACCGGGAGGCTTCAGCCAGGCTGGGGGGCATCGGCCGCGAAGGGATTGATGATCCGGGTTCCCTCGACATCGATCCCGTGTTGCAGGTCCTCGCTCAGTAGGATCGGGCAGTTGCCGCGTCGCGCTGCGGCGACGATCTGCGCATCCCACCACGAAAAGCCATAACGATCGGCCAGTCTCCACGCCGCCTCGACCAGGCCGGCGTCGGCAGCGATCGGTCGCCAGACCAGCAAACTGCGCACATCCTGGCGAGCAAGATCGACCGGCAAGCCCGGCTTGAGCTTTTGCGTGGCGTTGACATAGAACTCCTGCAACACCTGAAAGCTCAGACATCCGCAGCGGTTCAGCCAAAGGGCGCGCATCCACGCTTGTGCTACCGGTTGTTTGTTGGGCTGGGCGCTATCTCTTGCATACAGCAGGATGTTGGTGTCCACGAAAACCTTATCGCTCATGGGATGTTTCCCGAGCGGGATAAGGTCGGCCTGTGACGGGGTCGCTCAAGGGCATGGCGGGAACGGACAGGTAAGCCTCCATGGCGGCCGCATAGCTCTCTTCCTCGGCCATCTTTTCCGCCAGCAACTCCCCCAACATGCGCGAGACGCTGGTCTGATGCTTCGCCGCCCAAACGCGGGACCAATCGGCCACCGAGTCATCCAGGGTTATGGTCACATTACGCATGGTGCAAGCCTCAAGGAATAACACGAAATCAGTGTAGCACGAGAATAGTGTCATGCCGCGCTGGACGCAACAGCCTGCCCCCACAGCGAGGCGAAGGCGCGTGGATGCCGCCGACGCCGTGTTCTACCCGGATCTGATGGTCACCTATGACCCGCGTGATCGCGGTCAGGAAGCGGACGGGCGCTGGGTGTTGGAATCCTTCGGCCCTGAAGGTAAGCTCGCGCTGGCCAGCCTGGACCTGACCCTGGCCGCCATCTACGAAGGCGTCGAGTTTCCCGCCCCCTGACGCCTGCTCACCCCCAGAAGCCAGAATGGGTTGGGCCGAGGACTGAAGCCAACCATGACGGCGCAACAATGATGAATCGAATGAGGAATCGTGTCTGACCCAGTTTCCGGATCCCGTTTCCCGCGTTTCCCGCCGTTACTAATTTCGCAGTTTTGCCGCAGCCTCGATCAATTCAAAATGCTGCCTGCCGCAGCAGTTCTCCAGCTTGTACTGTGCCTCCACCCAGACATTCTGGTCGGACAAGACTCCCGGTGACGATTCTCTTCGCCTCAAGTCCTGCGACATTTGCTTTGCAAGGGGCATAAGGACCTCACTCTTACCCGGCTGTGTAACCACCATGATGGCGGTTGCCAACAAGAGTTGCTCACCATAGTTTCGCGTCATGGTGAGGCCTTTGATCCATTGTTGCAGGGGATCACCACCCTGTTTCATGCTGTCCAGAATGCCCGCGTGGTAATAGGTCAGGCCATGTCTGGGACTACAGTCCAGACTTTGTTTTACTATTGCCTGCCCCCGTGCCATCAATCCTTCGTCGAGCGTTTCCTTGACCAACATGGACAACGCGGCATTGACGAATGGCCGATAGCACGGCACCTGTCGGATACTTATCTCCATGCGTGACAAGGCTTCCGACAACATTTCATTTCCTCCATTCGACATGATCATCGCATCGGCGGTATCGAACGCGATCACTTGATGAGGGATTGGGCTGAAGGGCGCCAGCACCGATAACCAGTAGGCCACCTCATGTCGGGAATACGCCATGTTCAGATTGGAACTGATGCGATGCGCGTATTGTTTTTCACCCAGTAGATATTCCACCGCAACCTGGCCCAGTAACAGCAAGCCCACCAGAAAAGCATAACCGCTTACGGCAAGTCGCCACGCACCATAACTTTTTTGGCCAGGATGAGACAGCAAAAAACATGCCCACCGGTTTTTTCTCTCCTCAGTGCTTTCTGTAATGTGTGCCCCACTGAATGGCGTGCTCATCGCAAAATAGATGCCCATGAGTATGGTGATCGGCGCGAAATAGAGTAAGAAATTTACCGATGCATGCAACAGAATGGCCATGGTTCCGAGCAGATAACCCAGCGGCTCGATCTGTTCGGAACCGATGGACCTCAGCGCTGCATACACTCGGGAACTTACCCATATGAATAACGCAGCGAGCAAGAAAACCATCGGCAGGCCGGCCTCAAGCCAAAGCTGCAGATAGTCGTTATGTACCCAACCTCCTGCGGTGCCCACCTCGCCAGCAAGACGATATTGTTCGTATAACAACTGAAAGCTGCCGATGCCGCTCCCCAGCAAGGGATGGTCCGCGATCATCGCCAAAGACGACTTAAACAGCATCATGCGGGTAGCGTCGCCCTCGACAACGGTATCAGCCAACCGATGCGCAATGCTTGGACCACTGGACGTGTATGTGGCCGTGAGAAAGGCCACGGTGGTGACGCCAAGCAGGAGCCAGCGCCGGCGCGCCGCCTGTGGGACATTTCTGGCCCGCCAAATCAGCAACGTAGCAAGTAGAACCAGCGCCAGCATGGCGCCACGAGAACTGATCAGAAATGCTGCATACATCGCCCCCGCCAACAATGCGAGCTGGGAGACCCGCCACAATGGACGTAGATGCGTAACATCCTTTGCCAGCCAGCGTGCCAGTATTGGGAAAATCAACAAGTTCAGCAGCGCGGCGAAGGCATTGGGATCGTTGAAGGGCCCCTGCGGCTTGGCCGTAAAGGTATTGGGGCCTTGGCTCACCGCCCAAACGATCATGCCGGCCAGCGTCAAAGGAATCAGCCAGTTCAGCCATCTAGACAAACTCTCCCGTGCTTGCATTCCAACAATCCATGCGAGGGGGAGGCACAACAGTACCGCGATATATACGAGAGCCGTGCCTGGCGACAGGCTCCATGTCATGGACAAGGGAAGCCAGAGTAACCAGCCTAGGAGGATGAATCCCAGACGCCCAGAAGCGCACAAGTCGCATCGGTTTCTGTAAAC
This sequence comes from Rhodocyclaceae bacterium, assembly GCA_008080565.1. Lineage (GTDB taxonomy): Bacteria > Pseudomonadota > Gammaproteobacteria > Burkholderiales > Rhodocyclaceae > Azonexus. Next base: position 4,932 of record VIKE01000108.1, read on the forward strand.
CGCCAACGTGGCGCCAACTAGCAGGAGCAGCCCGGCAAGGGCAGTAAGCGGCGTAATCAGAGCGGCGCAGAACGCGAGCAGCAAATAGACCATGGACTATCGATACTTCCGGATTATTGGCAATGCGCGACCACGGCTGGCGGCACTTAATAAAAAGCCCCTCCGAAGAGGGGCTCGCATTCGATGGGGCATGCCGCGCCCCCGCACAGGATCAGCAAATCGCCGCACCCTGGCAGGTGCCGCCGCGTGTCCATACGATAGGCTGACCTACCGTGGCAGTGGTGGTTGCCAAGGTGAAGGTCTGGCCATTCAGGCCGCCGGTAGTGCCGGCGGTCATGGTAATGGTTGCCGAAGCAGCGCCCAGGTTAGTGACAGCCCCCGAACCGGAGGCTACAAAGCCTTGCACGCCAGAAGTGACAGGGGGCACGCCATTGCTACCGTTACCGCAGTTAGTCAATGAGCCTTGTTCTTGGAAACAGATTTCCACCCCCAACTTGTAGGGCGCGGCAGCCGAGACCACCTCAGAGAAACGGGCTTTCAACGTATAGGTCTGATACGCCGGCACCGCAATCGCCGCCAGGATACCGATAATCGCAATCACGATCAGCAGTTCAATCAGGGTAAAACCGGCTTGGCCGGAACGCAGTTGCATCGCTTTCATTTCACACTCCTATGTGGTTGAAAATTCGCGCCATCTGGCGGCGAGGGACTCTATGCGAGATCCGTGCCAACTCCCCGATACCTGCACGCGCAGGCCGGTTATCGACCACCCCGAAAAAAACTTTAGTCACTACGCGCCGCGCAGCGCCGCTGCCTGCGGCCTCTAGCGGCACTACAGGGGTGGAGGAAGCCAGCCCACCCATTCCGGTACAGCCGAATGCGGAATGCGCGTTAAACCTGAAAGTGACGTTTTTCGTCAGCCCGATGCCGCGCAACGTCAGGCATTCCGGCATCCGGGAAACCCGGCAGCGTCACGCCCGCGCCGACTTTCGCATGGAATGGTGTGGATCTCATGCAATAGGCATCCACCCCGGCGGCTTGACGCCAGGTCACCGGCAGGTCGTGATAGCCGGCCAGCGCGCACAGTTCGGCGGCGCGCGTACCGCTGATTGGCGTGTCGCGACGCCCGAGCGCCTGCTTGATGGCGATTTCCCAGATTGAACTTCGTCGACAGACCCCCATTATCCTGACCTACAGAGCAACGGGGTCAGACACGATTATTATCCTGCCCCGCCATGAGGGCGACCGCGCCACATCGATATACCTCACCACAAGACCCTCAGACCAGGCAGTGCATCACTTTCTATCTTGCGGTCACGTCTCACCAGGACATGATCCATTGAAAGCGCTTGCCATATCAGCATGCGATCGAACGGATCGCGCTGGTTGGGCAGGGCCGGCAAGGACGCAAATCCGGCGGCCAGGCGCGCATCGAGGGGGATCAGGCCAAATCCTTGCCGTATGGCCGCATCGGGCAGGGCCTCTGGAGTAACCCCACGTAAATCGAGTTTTCCAAGTCGAAACTTGAGGGCGATTTCCCAGAAGGTCACCGCGCTGACGCTCACGGGGTTATCCGGGTGTGTGATGGCCGAGCGCGCGGTCTCGGAAAGCCTGTCGGGTGAGATCAAGGCCCATAGAAAAGTGTGGGTGTCCAGCAGGCACTTCATGCGCGCAGGAACTCCTCTTCGGAGATTTCAAAGTCCGATGCGAACGACACGCTGGCTTGCCCGGAGAGAATGCCCAAGCGTCGCGGCGCCGCCGCCGGGAGTTGGTCGTAGGGAACAAGCGCGGCGACATTTTTACGACTCTTCCCGTAACTCACGACGACGGTCTCGCCCGCGCGAACGGCTTCGATGATTTCAGAAAACCGCGCTTTGAATTCGGCAACCTGGACTGTTTGCATCATGCGCCTCCTAAGCTTGTGGAATCATGCTGTCGGATAAAGGACAACTTGTCAACGAGATGAGAGGCGGCGTAGAAACGGGGTCACAAGGAACTCACAAGGCGCCCCCTGGCATTACTTTCTGGAAAATCAGGCACAGCGGCGTTTCAGCCCGCCTGCGTGAAAACCCGCGCTTGGGGCAAGCCTCGGAAATGAGCATCCTGGGTGTAAACCGTGGCGCCGTGCAAGATGGCCGTGGCGTAAATCAGGGCGTCGGCCATCGGCAGCTTTTTCTCGATGCTGATCTTGCCCGCATACAAGGCGACGGCCTCGTCCACATCCACCACCCGCCCTTGCTTGAGCTGGGCCACGGCTTGAAAAGCCTTGTCCTCGTCGAAGGCGAGCCGGATTTTCTTGAAGACCTCGTACAGCACGATGCTGGGCACCAGCAGCGCGCCGGTGTCCTCGATGGCGGCGGCGAAGTGTCGCGCCTGGGGCGTGTCCGCGAAGTATTCCAGCCAGCCGGAGGTGTCCACGATGTTCATGGGAGATCGTCTTCACGCTCGAATTGGGTGTCCATGCCCTTGCACATGCCGCGCGCGGCTTGCATGGGCTTGACCGGGATGAACTCGATGCGGTCGCCATACTGGAGCACCTGCATGGGCGTGCCCGCCTTCAGGTTCATGGCCTCGCGGATGTGTTTGGGGATGACAACCTGGAACTTGGGAGACAGGGTGAGGGTATTCATATATCGATCTCATAATCGTTGAACGAATTTTAGATCGATACGCTTGGTGCAACAATCGCAAAATCAGGCGGAATGGGGTCCATCAACAATGGCGCCAGGCCAAAGTCTGCCCGGGCCGCTCCCTTCCACTCCATGCTCATGGACAATCCGTGTTGGAACGGTGATTCCCTTCAAACCTCATGCCCCCGACTGCTTCCGAACACAATCTCCTGCACGCCCTCGACCCCGCCCGCAGCACGGTGGTGGAAGCCTGCGCCGGCAGCGGCAAGACCTGGCTGCTGGTGTCGCGCATGTTGCGCCTGCTGCTGGCGGGGGCGGAGCCGTCGGAGCTGCTGGCCATCACCTTCACGCGCAAGGCGGCGGCGGAGATGCGCGAACGGCTGGATGCCTGGCTGCAGGATCTGGCCCTGCTGCCGGCCGAGGCGGCGGTGGATTTCCTGGTCCAGCGCGGTCTCGGCGAGGCGCAGGCGCGGGCGGCGCTGCCGGCGGCGCGG
>VIKE01000151.1:0-1987 GCA_008080565.1 Rhodocyclaceae bacterium
CGTTCGCAAGCAGCTCAAGGCCGTGGATGCGGTGATCATCGAGGACTACGGCAAAGGGGTCATCAACCGGGAATTGCTCGGTGCGGTCATCCCGTTGGCGCGCGCGCGCCGCACGGTGATCACCGTCGATCCGAAGGAAGAGCACTTCGATCTGTATCGGGGCGTGACGGCGCTCACCCCTAATCGCGCTGAGGCCGGGCAGGCGCTGGGACGGGAGCTGGACACTGAGGCGGCGCTGGCGCGCGGCGGGAGGGAGCTGCTCGAACGATTTCGCAGCGACGCCGTGTTGATCACGCTCGGGGAGGACGGGATGTGCTTGTTCGAGCGAAACGGCCGGCGCACGCGCATTCCAACGGTGGCGCAGGAAGTCTTCGACGTGGCCGGGGCGGGAGACACGGTGATCGCGGCCTTCACCTTGGCCCTGGCCGGCGGCGCTTCGATGCCGGAAGCGGCGGGATCGTCGTCGGCAAACTGGGGGTCGCCGTCGCCACGCCGCAGGAACTCTTGGGACGGTCGCTTCGGGTCAAGGGTCAAGGGTCAAGGGTCAAGGCAAGAACAAATCCCTTCGCCCTTCGCCCTTCACCCTAGACCGGTGTCGGATGAATCAAGCCATTGGGATCATTCCGGCCCGCTACGGCTCCACGCGGCTGCCGGCCAAAGCCCTGGCGACGCTCAACGGCATCCCGCTGATTCAGCATGTCTATCAGCAGGCGCGCAAAGCCGCCCAACTGACGGACGTCGTGGTGGCGACCGATGACGAGCGCATCGCGCGGGTCGTGGAAGGGTTCGGCGGGCGGGCGATCATGACGGATGCCCATCATCGCTCCGGGACCGATCGCGTCGCGGAGGTCGCGCGCCAACGCGACGAGCAGGTGATCCTGAACATCCAAGGTGATGAGCCGCTGATCCATCCGGATCAGATCGATCAGGTGGTGAAGTTCCTGCTCGATCATCGCGCCGTGCCGATGGCGACGGTGATGACGAGGCTGACGCGTTGCGATGACGCGGCTAATCCGAATGTCGTGAAGGTCGTCGTCGACCAGGATGGCTACGCCTTATACTTCTCACGATCACCAATTCCGTTTACAGGGTCAAGGGTCAAGGGTCAAGGGTCAAGGGACGAACAAACCCCTTCACCCTTCACCCTTCACCCTTCACCCTCTTACAAGCACATCGGGCTCTACGGCTACCAGCGGGAGTTTCTGCTGCGGTTTCCGCATCTGGCACCCACGCCGCTGGAGCAAGCGGAGCAGTTAGAACAGCTGCGCGCGCTGGAGCACGGCTACCAGATCCGCGTGCTCGAGACCGCGCACGACACGGTGGGCGTCGACACGGCGGACGATCTCAAGCGGGCGGAGCAGGCCTTGGTACAACGATGATTAAAGACCCCCAACGGTATCGGAAGCGAATGGAGCGTGAGTGGGCAAAGCAATTGCGGCAACTGACCGCTGTCCAGAGCGTGCGACTGGTGGAGGGGGTGCTCTTGACACGACTGATCCACGAATTGCACTTCAAGGAAAGCGATCCACCGGTATGCCTAGCCCGAGCCTTACATGGCAACTGAGAGGCGGCAACCGGTCACTCTCGATGAACTATTACGAAAAGCGCTGGATCTTGTCGAGGCGCTGAAGGCTCGTTCGGTGTTGATCGGGGGACTCGCGGTGGGCATTGTCGGGGAAGCCCGTGTGACACAGGATGTTGATCTCATTCTGGCGTTTCCGGTTCGGAAGCTCAGCACACTGGCCAGTCGGGCGAAAGCTGCAGGATTCACGGTGGCTGGCTCCTCACTCGATGAGGCCAAGGCGACCGGGGCGCTTCGCTTGGGCTGGCGAGGTCTCCATGTTGACCTCATCTTGGCCTCAACGAAGTTTGAAGAGAGCGTCTTTGCGAGGAGCTCAACCGTCACGCTCCTTGGACGTCACCTCTGTGTTCCAACTCCGGAGGATCTCATTCTCTTGAAACTGGTTCCTGGGCGAGAGAAAGATCT
>VIKE01000151.1:2012-3827 GCA_008080565.1 Rhodocyclaceae bacterium
CTCAACCGATCCTATCTCGAACGCTGGGCGCAGAAGCTGTCAGACGAGGCTGAAGATTCACGTATTTGGCAGACCTTGCAACGGCTGTTACGAGAAGCGGACGCATCGTCGTGACCATGTCTGGCAAAACTCACATTGCGGTTCCTACGGAAAAAATCGCGGAGTTCTGCCTCCGCCATCACGTCCGTAAACTGGCGCTCTTCGGCTCGGTTCTGCGGGATGATTTCCGTCCCGACAGCGATGTGGACGTGTTGGTCGAGTTTGAACCTGGTCGCGTCCCAGGATTTTTTGGATTGTTCGACATGCAAGAAGAGCTTTCTACGCTCTTTGGCGGTCGAACGGTTGATCTAAGAACCCCCCAAGAGCTCAGTCGGTATTTTCGAGATGAGGTGGTGGCGCACGCTGAGGTCCAGTATGTTCATGGATGACCAGGTTCGACTTCGGCACGTCCTCGACGCCACTCGGCAAGCCGTGAAGTTCTCCCAAGGGCGATCTCGGAACGATCTGGAGGCCGACGCTCAATTGAGCTTGGCGTTGGTGCGGTTATTGGAAATCATCGGGGAAGCCGCCAAGCACATCTCGCCGGAGTTCTGCGCCAAACACCCCGACATTCCGTGGAAGAAGATGTGCGGGACGCGGGATCGCCTCATTCACGGCTATTTTGACGTCAATCATGATGCGGTATGGGAAACCGTGACCGCAGATCTGCCTCCCTTGATTACGCAATTGCAGAAATTGGTTGTCAAATGAACACAACATCAGTAGTTACACGAGAGGCAATAATTCAGGCGATCCAACAGATTGCTCGAACGGAAAGGGTTGAGATCTTGAGCAAATCGCTTTTTCGATCTAAGTCAGGAATTTCAGACCGTCAAGTGTTCAGGTTTTTTGACAGTTGGCAGGAAGTCTGCAAAGCGGCTGGTCTTAAGCCTAACCTTCAAAATATCCGCATCGAAGATGGCGCACTCTTTGAAGAAATGCGTCGTGTCTTTCTGGTATGCGGCAATATCTGCACGCGACGGAAGTTCCATAAACTTTCTCAGTATAGTGTTGATGCATATCGACGCTTCGGTAAGTGGCGAGATGTATTACTCAAATTTCAGGACTGGCTTGAGCAAGCTAAGGCCGAGTTTCCATTGGTTGAGCAATTACGCTTAGCGACCCAAACTGGCGTTGGTGGTAAGGTTAGGTTAAGTTCCGAGCCCTCGCAGGATCAGCACGTTCATTGGAGAAGCGTTGGTGGAACGACATATGGGTCGTTTCTCAACTTCCGTGGTCTTCAGCACGCACCGATTAATGAGCAAGGTGTGGTATTTCTCTTCGGCATGATCTGTTTTGAGTTGGGCTTTATGGTGGAAGCGGTTCGAACGGGCTATCCGGATTGTGAAGCGAAGCGGCGCGTCCACAATTCTAGAGACGAGTGGGAAAGAGTGAAAATCGAGTTCGAGTATCGATCCAGAGAGTTCAAGGTACATGGACATGATCCAAAAGAGTGTGATGTGATCGTGTGCTGGGAACACAACTGGCCTGAGTGTCCTTTGGAAGTGGTCGAGTTAAAATTAGAGATTTCGAAGTTAAACGACAAAGCGAACTCCAAAGTCATGAGCAAGGTAGGTTAGATGGTATTCCAACTCATCACTCATCACTCATCACTCATCACTGGCTACTGGCGATGACCAAATACATCTTCGTAACCGGCGGGGTGGTGTCGAGCCTCGGCAAGGGGATCGCGTCGGCGTCGATCGGGCTGCTGCTGAAATCCCGCGGCTTCAACGTCACCCTCCAGAAGCTGGATCCCTACATCAACGTCGATCC
>VIKE01000109.1 GCA_008080565.1 Rhodocyclaceae bacterium
CCTGAGCCAAGCCTTCGCGATCGCGCAAGTCGATGAAAATAACGCCGCCGTGGTCGCGCCGACGATGGGCCCAGCCGCACAGGGTAACGATTTGCCCGTCTAGGGCGGCATTGAGTTGTCCACAGTAATGGGTACGCATGAAACTTTCCGGTTGATTCAGGTGTTGGTGATGACGCGGGGGTGCGGCTGGGGAGCCACCACGCCCATTGAGATGATGTATTTGAGTGCTTCGTCGACAGTCATTTCGAGTTCAATGACGTCTTTGGCCGGTAGCATCAGGAAGAATCCCGAAGTCGGGTTTGGTGTGGTCGGGACATAGACGCTGACATGCTCGCCATCGAGATGATTGACGATATCGCCGCCGGGATGTCCTGTCTGGAAGGCGATGGTCCAACTTCCCTGATGGGGGTAGTGGATGAGCAGTGCCTTGCGAAAGGCATTGCCATTCGGCGAAAAAAGCGTGTCGGAGACCTGTTTTACGCTGTGGTAAACGGAGTTTACAACCGGAATGCGAGCCAACACCTTTTCTGACCAAACAACCAGTTTCTGACCGATGAAGTTGGTGGCGAGCAGGCCTGTAAAAAGAATCATCGCCAACGTCAGGACCGCTCCGGCGCCAGGAATGGCAAAGCCGACCAGACTTTGCGGATGCATGCCCTCAGGTAGCAGGCGCAAGGACTGATCGAGCGTGCTGATGATCATTGACAGCACCCAGCCGGTGATAACCAGCGGGACCCAGATCAGGAGGCCCGTGATGAAATAGCGTTTGATCAGTTGGCCACGCACGACGAACAGCTTCCTTCTCCGGTCTGGCATGGGGGCGCGGCATCTGTCTTCTTGCTGCCACCTTTGAAGTCGGTGGCATACCAGCCGCTGCCTTTGAGCTGAAAGCCAGCGGCGGAAAGTAGCTTGCTATAGCTTTCCTTGCTGCATTCCGGGCAAATTGTGAGCACGGGATCGCTCATTTTTTGCAGATGTTCTTTCTGGAAGCCGCAGGAGTCACAGCGATATTCGTAAATCGGCATGGGAGTCCTCCAAAACCTTGAATTATAACCGAGAGTCGGAGTTGGCTATATCGGGGCGAGGGGGGCTTTTTTCAACCGAGCAGACCAAGATAGCTGCGTGTGATGGATTCACCCCAGAAAAGGGTTATGCCTCCCGCAGCCGCAAGGTAGGGACCAAATGGAATGGGCACGTTGCGACCATGACGGGTTGCAACAATCAGCGTGATGCCAACGACGGCACCGACAACTGAAGAGAGCAGAATAATGGCGGGCAGCATTTGCCATCCCAGCCATGCACCGAGAGCGGCAAGGAGTTTGAAGTCGCCGTAACCCATGCCTTCCTTGCCGGTTGCCAGTTTGAATAGCCAGAAAACGCCCCACAGTGCCAGATAGCCGAGCATCGCTCCGACGACTGCTGATGGCAGATCGACGTAGGCTCCCCATAGGTTCAGGGCGAGCCCCAGCCACAGAAGGGGCAAGGTGATCGAATCCGGTAATAGTTGGGTATCAAGGTCGATAGCGGCGAGTGCAATCAGAGCCCAGACCAAAACCAGCCCCCCCGCCGCTTGAAGCGTTGGGCCAAAATGCCAGGCAACATATGCCGATAGTAGCCCGGTAACCGCCTCGATGATCGGATAGCGCGGTGAAATCCGGGTATGGCATCCCGAGCACTTTCCTCTGAGGATAAACAGATAGCTGATTAGCGGGATATTCTCGATAGCTGTGATCTGATGGCCGCATGCCGGGCAGCGCGAGCGTGGCTTTGCGAGAGATAACGGCTCTGCTACGGTCGACGCCATTTCCCCTCGCAATTCGGCGCACTGCGCATGCCATTCTTGCTCCATCATTTTGGGCAGGCGGTGAATGACTACGTTGAGAAAACTGCCAACACACAAACCGAGAAGCCCAGCCATGGCGGCCAGGCCACCCAGTGATTCGGGATGCATCAAACAACCGCCCCGATCTTGAATATTGGCAGGTACATGGCAATAACCATTCCTCCGATTAGGGTGCCGAGGACTACCATGATCATTGGCTCCATTAGGCTGGTCAAGGCATCAACAGCATCGTCAACTTCTGACTCGAAAAAGTCAGCAACCTTTGAGAGCATAGAGTCGAGCGCACCCGACTCCTCTCCAATAGAGACCATTTGAGTCACCATGTTTGGAAAGAGGTTGACGTTTTGCATTGCGGTCGTGAGATTCGTGCCAGTGGATACTTCGCTCTGGATTTGCCGGGTGGCCGTTTTGTAAACGTAGTTTCCCGCAGCGCCGCCAACCGACTCAAGAGATTCAACGAGAGGAACGCCTGCAGCAAACATTGTCGCCAAGGTTCTGGTCCAACGGGCGATTACTGATTTGCGAATAATGTCTCCGAATATGGGCAAGCGAAGGAGTAAACGGTCCATCGCCATTTGAACCTTCTCGGATCTCTTCCAACTCCAGAAAAACGCGTAGAGACTTCCTCCTATGACGCCAAAGATGGCCCACCAATAGGTGACGAAATAGTCAGAAATGGCAATCACGACCAAAGTTGGGACGGGTAGGTCAGCGCCAAAGGCTGTGAAGACCTCCTTGAAGGCCGGGATCACAAATATCATGATCACTGCTGTAATAATAAAGGCAACAACAAGGACAGCAATCGGGTAGAAGAGGGCCGATTTAATCTTGCCTTTGATTGCTAGTATCTTTTCTTTATACGCAGCCAGGCGGTCGAGCAGAGTGTCGAGAATGCCTGCCTGTTCGCCAGCCGCTACCAAGTTGCAGTAAAGGGCGTCGAAGTGCAGAGGGAACTTGCGAAATGCTTGGGATAGGGAACTGCCGGTTTCGACATCGGATTTGATATCTAATAGCAACTTTCCAACAGCAGGGTTCGAGTGACCACGCCCAACGATGTCAAAAGATTGCAGTAACGGGACGCCTGATTTCATCATGGTCGCCAATTGGCGGGTGAAAAGGGTGATGTCCTTTTCGGTAATTTTGCCGCCTGTCTTAAAACGGACTTTTTTAACCTTGGCGTTGGTTACGCCTTGCCTGCGTAGCGTGGTTTGCACTACGGAGTCGCTGGCCGCGCGCATTTCGCCGCGAACGGATTTTCCATCCTTGTTCTTTCCTTCCCAGAGGAAGGTGCTTTCCTTGACTGCCGAGGCCCTAGATCTTGCGGCGGTAGCCATATCTTTTCCTTTTCATTAGGCGTTGGTAGTGCTTAATACTTCGTCAAGCGACGTCATGCCTTGTTTAACTTTCAACAATCCCGATTCGCGCAGATTTTTTATGCCTTCAGCTTTTGCTTGTGCCTCAAGATCCAGCGCGGAGGCTCCGCTCAAGATAAGGCGCTGCATTGCTTCCGAGATTGGCATGACTTGATAGATGCCGACCCGCCCCTTGTAGCCGGTGCCTTTGCAGCGATCGCAGCCCCCAGGGCCAAACAGTGTCCAGGATCCATCAAGGTCGGCCTCTGTGTAGCCTGCATCTAGAAGAGCCTGCTCCGGTACTGTAATTGGTTTCTTGCAATTGCAGAGGCGGCGGGCCAGACGCTGTGCGGTAATCAGGAGTACGCTGGAGGCAATATTGAACATGGGAACGCCCATGTTCATGAGGCGAGTCAGCGTTTGCGGCGCATCGTTGGTGTGCAGTGTCGAAAGTACAAGGTGGCCTGTTTGCGCCGCCTTGATCGATATTTCGGCGGTTTCCAGGTCGCGAATTTCGCCGACCATGATGATGTCCGGGTCTTGGCGCAGAAAGGCTTTCAGCGCGACAGGGAAGGTCAAGCCAGCGCGATCGTCGACATTGACCTGATTGACGCCCGGCAGATTGATTTCAGCTGGGTCTTCAGCCGTTGAAATGTTGATGCCGTCTTTGTTCAGGATGTTGAGGCAGGTGTAGAGCGACACTGTTTTCCCAGACCCGGTTGGGCCGGTCACCAAGATCATTCCATACGGCCTGCTTATGGCTTCCATCAAAACTGCTTTTTGTTCCGGCTCATAACCAAGGGCCTCGATGCCCAGAGTCGCTGAGCTCGGGTCGAGAATCCGCATGACGATCTTTTCGCCCTGCAAAGTTGGCAGAGTGCTGACCCGGAAGTCGATGGCGCGATTTTTCGATAGAACGAGCCGCATCCGCCCGTCTTGCGGTACGCGCTTTTCGGCAATGTTCAGCCGCGAAATGACCTTGATGCGCGACGCAATCTTTTCCTTGATTGCCAATGGCGGTGTCGCGACTTCACGCAATATGCCATCGACACGGAAGCGGATTCGATAGAACTTTTCGTAGGGCTCGAAGTGAATGTCGGAGGCGCCATCATTAATGGCATCGAGCAACATTTTCTGAATGAATTTGACGACCGGCGCGTCATCGATCTCTTGGCCGGCTACTTCGTCTGCTTTGCCGGCTGCTTCCTCGTCGAGAAAGTCGAGGTTTATGTCTTCACTGGTAAAACTCTTGAGTGCATCCGAGGCCGATTCGGAATATTTTGCGACCAATGGTGCGAGTTTCGATTGCTCGACGACGATGGGATCAACAGCGAGTCCGGTCTGAAAACGGATTTCGTCTAGGGCGCGCAGATTGGTCGGGTCGGCAATGGCTACCGAAAGGCGATTGCCGCGTTTGTTGAGCGGGATTACCTTGTGGGTGGCGATCAGCTTCCGGTCGATTGCATCTGACGGGATGTGCGTCTCGTCGAATGCTGCGAGGTCGAGCAACGGATAACCGAAGGTGTCGGCAACAAAACGCGCAATATCCAATGCGCCGGCTTTCTGGCTGGCGATGATCTGCTCAATCAGCGATGTCTTGCTGCTGTGGGCCTGAGCCAGCAGTTGTTCTGCCTCTGCCTCCTTGAGTTGCCCGGCCTGTACAAGCGCTCGTGCCAGGCCGCCGAGTGGAGGATTTTGAGGTGTTGCCGCCATTGATCAATATGAAATGCTGATTAGATCGCTTGATGATGCTACGCAGGCGCCCGTTTGTAAAGGACAGGTCGGGTGCTAGGCGCTTTCTGGTCGAAAGATGCGGACGGTGACGACGCTTCTGTCCTGGGTTTGGAGGATTTCAACAGCCACCCCGGCCAGTTTGATGCTCGTGCCGGACTCGGGAATATCCTGAAAGTGTTCGAGAATCAGACCATTTAGCGTTTTAGGACCATTTATTGGGAAATCCAGCCCAAGCATCCGGTTGAGATCGCGCAGCGCGCGGGAGCCTTCAACGATGGCATCTCCGGCATCTGACCAGCCGAGTTCGTGGCCAAGGCCGGGTAGGGAGGTAGTGAAGTCGCCGACGAATTCTTCAATGATGTCCTCAAGCGTCAGAAGCCCGAGAATCTCACCGTATTCGTCCACAACAAAGCCGATGCGCTGGCGGTTTTCCTGGAAAAAGGCGAGTTGCGAAAAAACCGGTGTGCCTGGAGCGATGTAGTACGGCGGCTGCAGCTGTTGCAACAGGGCTGCTTCGTCAAAGTCGGGGTCGCCAAGGTTGGTGAGCAGGCGGCGAACCGGCAGGACGCCGATCAATTGGTCCAGCGATTCGCGGCAGACTGGAAGCCGACTGTGATGGCTGGTGGCGAGTTGGGCATGTACCTCATCCCATTGCTGGTCGAGATCGAGAATTTCGATGCTGCCGCGAGGCGTCATGACGTCTTCGACGGTGATGTTGTTGAGTTCAAACAGACTTGAAAGAATCGCATGGTGCTTTTGGGGCATCAAGTGCGATGACTCGAGTACCAGACTGCGCAACTCTTCAGGCGACAGCTTGGCTGGGCCATCGGCACTTTTGGGTGTCAGACGAAACAATCGAAGCAGGCCGCTGGCGAAGAGGTTGATAAACCAGACCGCGGGGTAAAAGAGCCGGAGCAGCGGGGTTAGCACGTAGCCGAGGCGGCCGGCCAGACGGTCGGCGTGGGTGGCGCCAATGATCTTGGGAGTGATTTCCGAGAAGACGAGGATGGCAAAGGTGACGGCAAGGGTGCCGACGGCGAGCGCCCATTTTTCTTCGCCGAATAGTGCGATGGTGATTACGCCAACGAGTGTTGCTGCCGCAGAGTTGACCAAATTGTTGCCGAGCAGGATGACGCCGAGCATTTTGTCGGTCTGGTCAAGCAGGGCGATGGCTTTTTGTGCGCCGTGATGTCCGGATTTGGCCAGATGGCGAAGACGGAAGCGGTTGCTGGCCATCATGGCTGTTTCGCTGAGCGAAAAAAAAGCCGACAGAGCCAGCAAGACAACCAGCGCTATGAGTAATGCCGATAGCGGAATTTCATCCACGGCTCAGACTCGTCCCAGGATGACTTCGGCGACGAAGCGGCTGCCGACGTAGGCCAGAATCAACAGCGCGAATCCGGCCAGGGTCCAGCGCAGGGCGCGTTTGCCGCGCCAGCCCCAGGCATGGCGTCCGACCAGCAGGGTGGCGAAGATGCCCCACGAGGCGAAGGCGAACATGGTTTTGTGATCCACCGTCAGCGGCTTGCCGAACAGTGCTTCGGAGAAGAGCACACCGCTTCCGACGGTCAGGGTCAGCAGAATGAAGCCGACCAGCAGCATGCGAAACAGCAGTTTTTCCATTGTCAGCAACGGGGGCAAGCTGCTCAGGCTGCGTTTTAGAGAGCGCTTGTGCAGGGCATTTTCGGTAAAGCCCATGAAAATGGCGTGCAGCGCGGACAGCGTGAGCAGACTGTAGGCCAGCATGGCGGCCAGGAAGTGCAGCTTGAATCCGGTGGCGCTGGCGTTGGCGACCAGATGAACGTGCGGGAAGAAGACAGGAAGTACTGTGCACAGTGCGGCCAGCGGCAGGACCATGGGCTGCATGCCTTCCATTCGGGCCATGAAGCTTTCGAGCCAGTAGATCAGCACGGCGAGCCACATCATGAGCGACAGGGCAAAGCTGAATGAGAAGCGCATGCCGATTTCGGCAAACAGGGCGTCGTAGAGCGCTGCGGCGTGAATGAATAGCGCCGCGGCAATGGCGACGCGCTCCCATGCTTGCATGGGGCAGGCGACGCACTGGTTTTCTCCCTCGCGCCAGCGGGTGTTCCAGAAATGGAAGCCAAGTGCACCATAAAGCAGGGCGGCGAGAATGTGCGGCAGAAGCTGAATTACAATATCAACCATCCTTAGATTCTACTAGAAGCCCAAACGACATGCTCGATAACCTGACCAATCGCCTTGCTCGCGTCATGAAGACGCTGAAGGGCGAAGCTCGCCTAACCGAAACCAACATTGCCGATGCCTTGCGCGAAGTGCGTATGGCGCTGCTCGAGGCTGACGTGGCCTTGCCGGTAGTCAAGGATTTTATTGCTGCGGTGAAGGAAAAGGCGGTGGGCGAGGCGGTGATCGGTTCGCTGAGTCCCGGTCAGGCGCTGATCGGCGTTGTGCATGCCGAACTGACCAAGATCATGGGCGACGCCCACGAAGGCATCAATTTCAATACCCAGCCACCGGCGATCATTCTGATGGCAGGTTTGCAGGGCGCCGGCAAGACGACGACGGTTGGCAAGCTGGGCAAGTTCCTCAAGGAAAATCACAAGAAGAAGGTGCTTGTGGTTTCCTGTGACGTTTATCGTCCGGCGGCTATTGAGCAGCTGAAATCGGTGGCCGGGCAGGCCGGGATCGATTTTTTCCCGTCGACCATTGGCGAGAAGCCCGAGGCGATTGCGCTGGCGGCGATTGACTGGGCCAAGCGTCATTACCATGATGTGTTGCTCGTCGATACGGCCGGCCGTCTGGCTATCGACGAAGAAATGATGGCCGAAATCAAGCGGCTGCATGCAGCGATCAACCCGATCGAAACGTTGTTCGTCGTCGATGCCATGTTGGGCCAGGATGCGGTCAATACGGCCAAATCGTTCAACGAGGCGTTGCCCCTGACTGGCGTCGTGCTGACCAAGCTTGATGGCGATTCGCGTGGTGGTGCTGCCTTGTCGGTACGCCATGTCACCGGCAAGCCGATCAAGTTTTCCGGTGTCGGCGAGAAGCTGACGGGGCTGGAGGCTTTCCATCCCGAGCGAATGGCTTCGCGCATCCTCGGCATGGGCGACGTATGCCAAGAAAGGTCTGGACGAGGAAAAGGCGATTGCCTTCGCCAAGAAGCTCAAATCCGGCAAGGGTTTTGACCTCAACGACTTCAAGGAGCAGATCGGCCAGATGCGCAATATGGGCGGCCTGTCGGCGCTGATGGACAAGATGCCGGCGCAGATCGCCCAGATGGCCGGTCAGATGCCGGCTGGAGCCGAGAACAAGATGGTCGGCCGAGTCGAGGGCATCATCAATTCGATGACGCCGCTTGAGCGGTCAAAGCCAGAACTGATCAAGGCCAGCCGCAAGCGTCGCATCGCCATGGGGGCGGGTGTTCAGGTGCAGGAAGTGAATCGACTGCTCAACCAGTTCGAGCAGTCGCAGAAAATGATGAAGATGATGAGCAAGGGCGGCATCGGCAAGCTCATGCGTGGCATGAAGGGCATGATGCCCGGGATGCGCTGATTTCATTTTCGGGCCTTTTTTCCGGTTGACCGTGGGATTGCCACGGTCAACCGGAAAAAAGGCCCAAAATCAAAGTCCTGACTGTGCCAGTCGGGAAGGTTTGTCGTAACCCCACTGGTTCTGCCAGGCGGCGCGAACCATGTTGGGATATTCCGGCTTGCCCAGACTGCCGTTGTAGCGGCCGAGAGCGCGAAACAGGTCACCCTTTTCGATATCCAGGTAGTGACGCAGGATGGTGCAGCCGTAGCGCAGGCTGGTCCGCAGGTCGAACAGCGAGTCATCCGGGCGGCCGATCACCTTGACCCAGAAGGGCATGACCTGCATGTAGCCGCGTGCCCCGGCTGACGACACGGCGTATTTGCGGAAGCCGGATTCGACCTGCATGAGGCCGAGGACCAGTTGCGGGTCCAGCCCGGCGCGGGTGGCTTCGTAATGCACGCTACGCAGCAGATCGATGCGGTATTCGCGGTTCGGGATGCGTTTTTCCAGCCGGCGCGACATCTCGCCCAGCCAGTCGGCCGCCTCCATCGGGGTCTTGAACGAACTGACTGTCGGGCGGGAGTCCGAGACAGCCTTGTGCAGCGCGGCCTGGACGCTGGCCGATAGCGGTTCATACTTTTGCGCGCCAGCGAATGCCGCTGACGCGCCATACAAACAAAGGGCCGCAATCAGGCGGCGCACAACTTTCCTTTGAGGGCGCTGAGTACATCGGCTTGCGCAATCATCGTCGGCTCAGCATCGCGGCGGCCCTTGTACTCCAGCTGGCCTTCTTTCAGGCCGCGCTCGCCAATGACGACGCGATGCGGGATGCCGATCAGTTCCATGTCGGCAAACATGACGCCGGGACGCTCGTTGCGATCATCGAGCACCACATCGACGCCGGCCGCCTTCAGTTCACCGTACAGTTGGTCGGCCGCGGCCTTGACGGCCTCACTCTTGTGGTAGCCCATCGGCACCAGACAGACCTCGAACGGCGCGATGGCCGGCGGCAGGATGATGCCCTTATCGTCGTTGCCCTGCTCGATGGCGGCGCCAACGATGCGCGACACGCCAATGCCGTAGCAGCCCATTTCCATGATTTGGCTCTTGCCGTTTTCGTCCAGATAAGCGCAGTTCAGCGCCTCGGCATACTTCTGGCGAAGCTGGAAAATGTGACCGACTTCAATGCCGCGCAGGATTTCCAGCGTGCCTTTGCCGTCGGGCGAAGAATCGCCCGCCACCACATTACGGATATCGGCCACTTCCGGTTCCGGCAGATCGCGCCCGAAATTGACACCGGTCAGGTGGAAGCCCGCTTCATTGGCTCCGCAAACGAAATCGCTCATCGCGGCAACGCTGCGGTCGGCAAAAATAGCCACTTTTTCCCGGTTGACCGTGGCAGGCCCGATATAACCGGGCTGGCAGCCCAGATATTCCTCGACCTCGCGCTCCGTGGCGAAACGGAACGGATTGATGGCTGGAATCTTGCTCGCCTTGATTTCATTCAGTTCGTGGTCGCCGCGCAGCAAGAGCAGGGCGAAAGTCGTGCTGCCATCTTCCTTCTCGCTCATGACAGCGATGGATTTAACGATTTTTTCCAGCGGCACGCCCAGGCATTCGGCGACATCGACGCAAGCCATCTTGCCCGGTGTTGCGACCTTGGTCATCGTCTGCGTCGCGGCGCCGCGCGCGGATGAGGGGGCGACGGCCTCGGCCAGTTCGACGTTGGCCGCATAACCGGAATCCGGGCAGAAGGCCGGTATCCGCCGCCACGGCACGGAACCGCAGGCCCAGGCGCGTGAAAATCCGGCTATAGGTGTCGTACATGTTGCCGTATTCGCGCTTCAGGTCGTCGAAGGACGAATGGAAAGAGTAGCCGTCCTTCATCAGGAATTCGCGGCCGCGCATGACGCCAAAACGAGGGCGAATCTCGTCGCGGAACTTGGTCTGGACCTGATACAGGTGAATCGGCAGTTGCCGATAGCTCTTCACATCGCGACGTACGACGTCGGTAATTACTTCCTCGTGCGTCGGTCCGATCACGAATTCGCGCTGATGGCGATCCTTGAAACGCAGCAGTTCCGGGCCGTATTGCTCCCAGCGGCCGGATTCCTGCCACAGTTCGGCCGGCTGCACGGCCGGCATCAGCAGTTCGAGCGCGCCGGCATTGTTCATCTCTTCGCGCACGATATTCTCAACCTTGCGCAGCACGCGCAGGCCTAGCGGCATCCAAGTGTAAATGCCCGCTGCAGCCCGCTTGATGTAGCCGGCGCGCAGCATCATTTTCTGGCTGATAACTTCGGCGTCGGCCGGGGCTTCCTTGAGAGTTGTAAAAAAGAACTGCGAAGTGCGCATGGGATGCTCTTGAATTCGTTGCGAAACCTCGATTTTACACGGTCCCGCTTCTTTGCATGCGGGAGCCCTTTGTGAAAGAATCCGCCTAACTATTAATTTTTCAGGATTTCTATGCTCGACCGTGAAGGCTACCGCCCGAACGTCGGCATCATTCTTTGTAACGCCAAGAACGAGGTTTTCTGGGGTAAACGCATTCGGGAGCATTCCTGGCAGTTTCCGCAAGGTGGCATCAAACGCGGCGAAACGCCCGAAGAGGCCATGTTTCGTGAACTGCACGAAGAGGTCGGGCTCCTGCCCGAACACGTGCGTATCCTTGGGCGAACCAAAGGCTGGTTGCGTTACGAAGTGCCGACACACTGGATCAAGCGCGAATGGCGCGGATCCTACAAGGGCCAGAAACAAATCTGGTTTCTGCTTCGCTTGGTAGGGCGCGACAGCGACGTCAGTCTGCGCGCCACCAACAAGCCGGAATTCGATGCCTGGCGTTGGAACGATTACTGGATTCCGCTCGATGCGGTGATCGAGTTCAAACGTCTTGTTTACGAGCAGGCGCTCAATGAACTCGTCCGCTTTATCGATTTCGACCGCAAAGGGGCGAAGCATCGCCGGCTTTCAGGTGAGCCTTCGGATTCCGATGTTCCCGCTCAGCACGAGGATTAGCCATGTCATTGTTCCGTAGCGCATCTTTCCTTTTTGTGGCCATGTTTGCATCCGCCGCGATTTTGGCTGACTCGGCCGATTTCGAGGAAGATTACGAAACCAAGCAATGGCAGGAAGTTGAGCTTCAACTGCCGGCAGCCCCCAGGAAAGAAACCTTGCTGCCGTTTTATGTCAGTGCGGCGACTGAAAATCAGTTTTTCATCGACGGAGCGACGCTTAGCGTCGGTAGTGATGGCGTTGTTCGCTACGTCCTGCTCGTCTTGACGCCACAAGGAGCGCGCAATGTTACCTACGAAGGGATGCGTTGCGAGACTCGCGAGCGCCGTATCTATGCATCTGGGCGGCAAGATGGAAGCTGGTCGAAGGCACGGAAAAATGAATGGGTGCGCATTCAGGATGCCTATGCCAATCGCCAGCACGCGGCGCTATTTCTCGAGTATTTCTGTCCGGTCGGAAACATCGTCCAAAATGCCGCAGAGGCTCGAAATGCTCTAATCAAGGGCGAGCATCCCGATAACAAACACTGAAACCCATGTCTCCGGACCAGCTCATTCTCGAATTTGATCGCGCTTTGCGCACGGTACTGGCGCCTGCTCGCACGGTTCGCGCGACGCCAGGCGAAAAGCTGCCAGAGGCCGATTTAAACGCCGAGCAACGGCGCCACGTTGTCGGCCTGATGCGTGTCAATCACTGCGGCGAAATTTGCGCCCAGGCTCTGTATCAGGGGCAGGCGCTGACATCCCGGGATCCGGCAATCCGCGAGGCGCTTCGTGGTGCCGCTAACGAAGAAACCGAGCATCTCGCGTGGACAGAACAACGCATTGCCGAACTTGGCGGGCACAAAAGTTTGCTAAATCCACTCCTCTACCTAGGCTCTCTGAGCCTGGGGCTGGCCGCGGGGGCGCTCGGGGATAGATGGAATCTTGGTTTCCTGGCTGAGACTGAGCGGCAGGTCGAAGCTCATTTGGATGGGCATTTGCTCAGCTTGCCTGCGGCTGAAATTCAGCATGCTGAGACAGCCATCCAATACGGCGCGGCCGAACTTCCGGCGCCGGTCAAACTTGGTATGAAATTGGCAGCCAAGGTCATGACCGGGGCTGCCTACCGCGTCTGACCCTTCAGGCGTGGTCAGGTTTCGTCGATAATTTCGAAGTCGTGCGTGATCTCCGCTGTCTTGCCGATCATGATCGAGGCTGAGCAGTATTTGTCTTTCGATAGCTCGATTGCCCGTGCAACCACGTCTGGCTTAAGTTGCTTGCCCTTGACGCGGTAGTGAAAGTGGATATGCGTAAATATCTTGGGGTCGGTCTCAGCTCGTTCGGCCTTTAGGCTGACATCGCAACCGCTGACAGCATGGCGTCCCTTCTTCAAGATTAATACGACATCAAAAGCCGTGCAGCCCCCTGTTCCTGCCAGCACCATCTCCATCGGCCGTAGCCCCATGTTCCTTCCCCCGGCCTCAGGGGCGCCATCCATGACCACGGCGTGGCCGCTGCCTGTTTCTGCAACAAACGACATTCCGGCGTCGTTGCCCATCCATCTAACGGTGCATTCCATAGTGATCTCCTAGCAAGATCGCGAATTCTAATGGATGTGCGCTGTTCGGGTTAAATTCGGGAAATTGCTGCAGTGCAATAAAATGCGGCTACGTTTTATGGTTTTGCAAGATGTTTTATCGGTTTATCTATGGTTAATTATTTTGATATTTCTATACAAAATTCATGTATATCATGATGTTGATGATGATTAGTTGTATTGATTTATACATAATCGCAACAATGCTGCGTCGCACAAATAATTCTTGCTCTCAGTGTGCTGTTCGTGGAGAATGCAAAGCGTACGAACTGTAGTGACTTAGCAGCGATAGGTTCTTCAGTTCAGATTTGTCTCCTCCACCCTCCTCCTTTGGTGTGGATTTAACGCGGCTCAGCGAGCCGCGTTTTTTTTGTCCGTTTGTTGAAATGAGTGGATAGGCATTGACACCTGCAGCAGGAGTCGACTAGAATCCGCGCCTTTCTCCAATCTGCGCCCAAATTTTTCAGGACGGCACACTTATATGAAAACGTTTTCCGCCAAGCCACATGAGGTGAAGCGCGAGTGGTTTGTGGTAGACGCCACAGACAAGGTGCTCGGCCGCCTCGCAACCGAAATTGCCCGCCGACTCCGTGGCAAGCACAAGGCTATCTATACTCCGCACGTTGATACCGGCGATTTCGTCGTGGTTACCAATGTTGAAAAGCTTACCGTGACTGGTAACAAGGCCGAAGATAAAAAGTATTACCGCCACTCCGGTTATCCCGGCGGTATCTACGAGACCAACTTCAAGAAGATGCAGCAGCGTTTCCCGGGTCGAGCTCTGGAAACCGCCGTAAAGGGCATGCTGCCCAAGGGTCCGCTGGGCTATGCCATGCTCAAGAAGCTTAAGTGCTACGCTGGCGAACAGCATCCTCACACTGCCCAGCAGCCGAAGGCTCTGGAAATCTAAGGGGTTATCATGGCTGAAGGTTATTTTTACGGTACCGGTCGTCGCAAGAGCGCCGTCGCTCGTGTGTTCATGAAGCGTGGTTCTGGTGCCATCGTTGTAAACGGCAAGCCGGTTGATCAGTTCTTCTCTCGCGAAACGGGCCGCATGATTGTGCGTCAACCGCTGGCGCTAGTCGAACAATTGAGCGGTTTTGATATCAAGGTAAATGTTATCGGCGGTGGCGAATCCGGCCAGGCTGGTGCGGTTCGCCATGGCATTACCCGTGCGCTGATTGAATATGATGCTGCACTGAAGCCCGCGCTGTCGAAAGCTGGTTTTGTTACCCGTGATGCCCGTGAGGTTGAGCGTAAGAAAGTTGGCTTCCATAAAGCCCGTCGTCGGAAGCAGTTCTCCAAGCGGTAATACGCTTCGGGATCAAAAAGCCGCCTTAAGGGCGGCTTTTTTGTTTTTGGGGGGCGGAGTATCATGCCTTCCTTTCTGGCCTTGCTTGTGGAAAAGGTCGAGAGAGCTTTTTTAATTACGGCCGCAGTCTTCCATGCATCTGTTATTTTGTGGTGTGGTTAGCGATGGTTGTACGGAGCAAAAGAGTTTTGTGTCACGCTGAAACTTCAAGATTATGCCAACTCCCGCCGTTGCTTTGAGGTTGAGGCGGTTTCGCCGACGTTTTGGGATTGCGGCGCCGAAGTTGGTTGTGCGAAGTCATTTTCCGTGGCTGTGGTTTGCTTTGCCTGCGCTCTTGTTTGTCGTCACGGCGGGCGTTATTGGGGGGTTGATTGCCCGGAGTGGTGACGTCGGGATGTTGGGCCGGGAGGACGATGGATTGCGCAAGCAAATACTGGCTCAGCGAGAAGAGTTGAATATTCTGCGGTCAACTGCCGGAACGGGGCAAAATGCGGTGAGTATCGAACGGGCTAGTCAGCAGCAACTGCTGGGGAGAATTCAGTGGCTGGAGGCGCAAAACGCGGCGTTAAAAGAAGATATTCTTTTATTCGAGCGTTTGGTCCCGGTTGTTGGCGACGGGGCTGCAGTTCGTGTGGAGAGTTTTCGTGTGGTTCAAAGGGCGCCAGGGCGTTTTACCTATCGAATGCTCCTTGCGTTTCAGCCGGATAAGTTGACTCCAGATTTTCGGGGGCGTCTTCAGTTGGCAATTAGTTTTGCGCAATCTGGAAAAAGTGTGCAGTTGGTCCTGCCGGATAAACGCGAAACCTTTGCCGGGTTTGAGATCGAACTAAAACGTTTCCTCCGTCGCGAAGGTGAGTTTGAGTTGCCGGAGTCGGCTACCTTGTTGGGGGTGGAGGCTAGGATTCTGCAGGGTGATGCACTTAAATCAAAGTTATCGGCTCAACTCTAGGGGTGGTCAAAGTGTTCGGGAAAAAAAATGAAAGCAAGCCCTTGGGGCGGATTGATAGTCTGATTGGCGCAGGAACCCGCATTGAGGGGAGTGTTTACTTTACCGGTGGTCTGCGGATCGATGGTGAGATAAAGGGAAGTATCCTGGCGGCCGATGGTGCGTCTTCTTCTATGTTGGTTCTAAGCGAGCATGCGCGCATTGAGGGGGCGGTAAGCGTGGCGCATTTGGTGACCAATGGGACGGTGGTCGGTCCTGTTGCTGTGACCCAGTCGCTTGAGATGCAATCGAAGGCGCAGATTGTTGGCGATGTTGAGTACGCAGTAATAGAAATGCACCAAGGGGCGGTGATCGAAGGTCGCCTGCTTCATTCGGCTAATAAGCCGGTGGAACTAAAGTTGGCTACCTCTGCCTAATTTAATTGACCGTGATATCGCCGGCTCGCATAATCTCGCACGAATTTTCTCAGGAGTTAGCCCTATGAATGCAGTTACTGAAACAACTACGCCATTTGTTTTTACCGATAGTGCCGCTGGCAAGGTAAAAGAATTGATTGAGGAAGAGGGCAATCCGGGGCTCAAACTGCGAGTCTTTGTTACAGGTGGGGGGTGCTCTGGTTTTCAGTACGGCTTCACTTTTGATGAAGAGGTCAATGAAGACGATACGACCATGGAGAAGAATGGCGTTACGCTGTTGATCGACCCGATGAGCTATCAGTATTTGGTCGGAGCCGAGATTGATTACAGTGAAGGGCTTGAGGGTTCTCAGTTCGTCATTCGTAATCCGAATGCTACTTCCACTTGCGGTTGTGGTTCGTCCTTTTCTGCTTGATTGGTTCAAGGATGTACAAAAAAAGCGACGAAGGTCGCTTTTTTTGCGCCCAAGACTTTAGTGGGATATCCGAAGGATATCGCTGGCTGTGCATGATCCTTTTGCAACGGGCGTTGCCCGTGCCTTGATCAAGGCCCGAGAAGGCGATTTGATTCGATTTCAGAGTCCGGTG
>VIKE01000152.1:0-2996 GCA_008080565.1 Rhodocyclaceae bacterium
ATGCGCCGCCTGATCATCTGGATCACGCTATTCTGCTTCGTCACGACGCAGAGCGCCGCTATCGCCGGACCGTTTGAAGAGGGCACCGCCGCCGGCCAGGCGGTCAACCCGGTCATTCGCGGCACGGTTAACATGCCCAGCGCCTCAAGCGCTGTACCGGAGTACACCACGACACCACCGGAAACGGCGTATTACGGTCAGCCCAACCTGTCCGGTGCGGCCAATGTCCGCCTGAGTACCTGTGCGGCCAGTAGCAACGATCCGGTCTGCCAGGCCCAGGATGGGGCGCTGACCTCGGCCAACACGCCCCGCCCGGCAGTCTCCGCCTACGATCCGGCAGTCACTGCGGCCCGCGACATCGCCCGCAATCCATCAAGCGCCTTGGGCAGCTTGGCCGATTATTACTCCGGCTGCACCACCGCCGAGGTCAGTAGCGCGGCAGGCACCACGACCAAGGTCTGCAACCGTTACAGCGGTGTCGGCAACTACACGACGCGGCGCGATCTGACGGTTGAGATTGATCTCCAGCCCAGTTGCATCGAAGGCACCTGGATCGCCCACGGCCAGGTCAACCGCAATGGCGCCGACTATATGGTGGCGGAAGCGCAATGCCAACTGCGCAGCGACGGGCTGCAACGTTTTCGTTTTTATGCGGCGGGCGGGCAAGGGGCCTGCATCGGCTGGCAGTCGGTCGACCTGCCGACTGCACCGGCCACCCAGTCCACCTATGTCACCAACCTCTCCCCCCATTGGGAGGGCCATTGCTGGAGCCCGTTCACGGTCAACCTGATGCCGGGTTCAGGCTGCACGGCCGGGACGTGCAATTACACATTCCAGTTCAGCGGCTTTGCCGGGCTCGTGAAGTGGAACTTGCCCCTGTCGTTTGTCCAACCGGCCATGGTGCAGCACGAGACCAATGTCTGGGTCGACAAGAGCGCCATACTGAATGCGGGCGGTCGCTGCACCATTACCACTGCCGACACCTGCGTCGACGGCCCGGCGACCAAAGCCATCGAAGGCCGCGCCGTGACCCGTGCCTGCTGGTCCTATGAACGCACCCTGACCTGTACCGCGGGAGCACCGGTCGACGAGTGCGCAGCGCTGGCCAGCAGTGGCTGCACCCCGGCCACCAGCACCTGCAAGCAGATGAATGTCGGCAGCGGGCTGTGCGAGATCACCCAGGACACCTATACCTGCCCGGTCGCCGCGCAGACCACAACCACCGCCTCGAACTGCCCGGCCAACGTCTATTGCCTGGGTACGAACTGCTTCAATACCAGTTACACCAACGATGCCGATTTCGCCCGTTCGATGTCGCTGATGGAAGCCGGGCGAGAGGCCGGCGTTTACCTCGATACCAGCAAGATGCAGGTCTTCAAGGGAGAAGGCAATCGCTGCCGCCACCGCCTGCTGAAGAACTGCTGCAGTTCCGACTCGGCTGGCGCCGGCATGACCAATCAGAGCCTGTTCGGTACGGGTTCGAAATTGGTCTACGACGTGCTGATGAATTCCCAGAACCGCGAGTTCCTCTATCAGGGCATGCAGGCCTTGCTGCTGGGCGGCGGTTTCAGCGGCAGCTTCACGACCTATGGCATTACCGTCGCGGTCAACGGCACGGCACTGCCGGCCAGTTCGGCCATCCTCTACTCCGGTCAAAATCTTGTGATTGCCTTCGACCCCTGGTCCCTGGTCATTGCGGTGGTGATCTACATCATCATGTCGATGTCGTCCTGCAACGAGGAAGAAGGCAAGCTCGCCATGAACCATGAAGGAAGGGGCCGGCCTGTGCCATACCATCGGCACCTGGTGCTCCTCCTGCTTCCGCATTTTCGGCAAGTGCGTCTCCTGCCTCGAACACAGCACCGGCAAGTGCTGCTTCAACAGCAAACTGGCCCGCATCGTCAATGAGCAGGGCCGCGTGCAGGTCGGCAAGGGCTGGGGCTCGGGCGAAAGACCCGACTGCTCGGGGTTCACCATCGCCCAACTCCAGAGCCTCAACTTTGCGGCCATGGACCTCACCGAGTTCTACGCCTCCATCGTCCCGTCGCTGCCCAATGCCAGCGCAATCCAGGGCAGCAATGCCGCGCGCCTGACGACCTGCTACTACGGACAGGGGAAGTGCCAATGAAAATCGCCTATGCCNGCCGATGACTTGCTCCGAGCCTCGGTCTCGGATCCGCGACCGGTCATGTTGGCCGCCCTCCAATCCGTCGATGGCGAGGCCCATGGCATCCTCAGCGGCGAAATTGCCGATGCGCTCACCCAGCGCTTTACTGCCACTTCGCCGATCTACATCGACGTCACGACCGAGAAGCGCTACGCCCAGGCCGGTTGTGCCCGCTTGAAAGTCAGGTTCTGGCAAGACGGGGTTTTGCTGCCCGGTACGTCGAGTCCGCGCCGCCAGACGATCGATTTCGGCATCAACTACTGCCTCGACGGCCGGCCACCGCAATCCCTGAAGTAGGGCCACGCATGATTGTCCATAACCGCCCCGCCCTCCTCCTGCTGCTGACCTTCGCCGTGATCCTTGGCACCGATAGTGCAGCAGCCCAGGATGCATTCCGCTACTGGTCCGACAGTTGGCGTGGCTGGCATTTCTATGAAGCGCCGGCACCCGAGGAACACGAACTTCCGTTGCCATCGGGCAAGACCACAGCAACTGCGCCACCTACTCTACCGCCGCGGGCACCGGAACTGGTCGAATTCGAACGCCTTCAGAAAACACTGGAAGAGACGCGCAACATCGCCATCATGCGACCGAGCGAAGCCAATGTCCGGCGCTACATGGAACTGGAATCCAAGGTCGTCGCCCGCGCCTCCTATTTCGCCGATGTCGCACAGCGCGTGGCCTGGGCTACACCGCAACTCGACCCGACCCTGCAGGGCCGCCCGGTCAATGCCAAGGCCCTGGAAGTCTTCGACCAGGCCGAACTGGTGGATCGCTCGCGGGCCATTGCCGACCTCGGCAAGGATCACGTACTGTTCTTCTTCTATCG
>VIKE01000152.1:3011-4140 GCA_008080565.1 Rhodocyclaceae bacterium
ACTGTCCGTACTGCCATGCCTTCGCGCCGACCTTGGCAACCTTCCAGGCTCGTCACGGCATCCAGGTCGTCGCCATCAGCGTGGACGGTGGCCCGCTGCCGAGTTTCCCCAATGCCCGCCCAGACAACGGCATTGCCACCACCCTGAGGGTCAGTCAGGTGCCCGCCGTCTTTCTGGCTCAACCCTTCACCGGAAAGATCAGCCCGATCGGCTTCGGGGTGCTCTCGGAATCCCAGTTGCTCGAGCGCATCGCGACGGTGTCCGCTCCGCAAGCCGAGGCCCTGCTGCCTACAACCACGCAAGGTCTCGCCCTACCCCTGGAGGCGCCATGACACATTACGACAATCCTCATTTGCGGCGTAGAGCTGCCGCCCTCCTGGCGCTGCTGGCGATCCCGTCTTTCCAACTGCAGGCCGGCGACCTCAACAGCGAGGTGAACAACATGTTCAACAATCTGGGCGCCATCGGCAACTACACGGCACCGGGTGCCTTCCGCGGCCAGACGTTCAATACCTACACCGGCGGCAACTTGATGATGCGCTCGCCAAACAAGGTTTATCAGTTGGCTGCCATCCAGTTCCCGAGCGCCAAGGCCGGCTGCGGCGGCATCGATGTCTTCGGTGGTTCCTTCTCGCACATTTCGGCGACCGAGTTCAAGAACATGCTGAAGAACATCACCGCTGCCCTGCCGGGGATCGCTTTCCAACTCGCCTTGGAGGCTGTCTCGCCGCTGCTGGGCGGACTGACCAAGTGGGCCAAAGGACTGGAGACCTGGATCAACAACGCCAGGATCAATTCCTGCGAAACCGCCAAGGCCATTGTCAGCACGGCGGCCGAATCGATTGGCTACAGCTCTCAGGAAACCTGCGCCGATCTAGCTATCGAGATGGGCATGGAAAGCGATCGCGATGCAGCCCGCCGGCGTTGTGCGACGGATCGGCCCAGCATTCTGTCCACGGCACGCTCCTCGGGCGACCCGAAGGTGAAAAACAAGGCGCCCTTCGTTGGTAACCTGACCTGGAAAGCCTTGCAGTACACCGGTGCCTATCTCGACGACCAGGAGCGCGAATTGATCATGAGCCTGGTTGGTACCATCATCTATTACCCGGAAGAATCGGCCCGTGACCCC
>VIKE01000110.1 GCA_008080565.1 Rhodocyclaceae bacterium
ACGGGTCCTCGACATCGACCGGCATGTCTTCTTCCCGAATGTTGACCGGCGCCCATTGCCAGGCGCCAGCCGGGGACTTCGCCAGCCACCAGTCGTAGCCGAGGAGCAGGTCGAAGTAGCCGTTGTCCCATTTGGTCGGGTGGGTCGTCCAGGCGCCTTCGATACCGCTGGTCACGGTGTCGCGACCGATGCCCCGCGTGGTGTGGTTGTTCCAGCCCAGCCCCTGTTCTTCGACGTCGGCCGCCTCGGGGGCCGGCCCCAGCCGCTTGGCGTCGCCGTTGCCATGCGCCTTGCCGACGGTGTGACCACCAGCGGTCAGGGCGACGGTTTCCTCGTCGTTCATGGCCATCCGGGCAAAAGTGACGCGCACGTCGTGGGCGGTCTTGAGCGGATCGGGCTTGCCATCGACGCCTTCGGGATTGACGTAGATCAGCCCCATCATCACGGCGGCCAGCGGGTTTTCCAGATCGCGCTCGCCGGAGTAACGGCTGTTCGGATTATTGGTCGGCGCCAGCCACTCCTTCTCGGAGCCCCAGTAGGTGTCCTTTTCGGGATGCCAGATATCTTCGCGACCGAAGGCGAAACCGAAAGTCTTGAGGCCCATGGACTCATAGGCGACGGTGCCGGCGAGAATGATCAGGTCGGCCCAGCTCAGCTTGTTGCCGTATTTTTTCTTGATCGGCCACAACAGGCGGCGCGCCTTGTCCAGGTTGACGTTGTCGGGCCAGGAATTGAGCGGGGCAAAACGCTGGTTGCCGGTGCCGCCACCACCACGGCCATCGGCCACCCGGTAAGAACCGGCCGAGTGCCAGGCCATGCGGATCATCAGGCCGCCATAGTGGCCCCAGTCGGCCGGCCACCAGTCCTGGCTGTCGGTCATCAGTGCAACCAGGTCTTTCTTGAGGGCGGCGACATCAAGCTTTTTGACTTCCTCGCGGTAGTTGAAGCCGGTGCCCAGCGGATTGGTCTTGCTGTCGTGCTGATGCAGGATGTCAAGGTTCAGCGCATTCGGCCACCACGCCATGTTGGAGTTGCCACTGGCTGTATTGCCGCCATGCATGACCGGGCATTTGCCGGCGCTCTTCGTTTGATTGCTATCCATCTCTCTACTCTCCTAGGTGAATGACGTTTATGGAAACGGTCAAACTGATATTAGGAAAACATGTTCTTTAGCGCCAATTGATTGACCGGATACGCTTGATAGGCGACTGCTATCACGACGAGCTTGCTCCCCCTTGGCGGTTTCGACAAGAGATTACGGCGATGCTATCCGCTTAACGCGTCTCGTCCACGATCTGGATGAGTTTTTCTTCCAGCTCCTGCGCCAACCGGGCCAGCGCGACATCCTGCGAAAGTGCTGCCAGAAGGGGCAGCGGCCGGGTCAGGGCGATCTTCGTGTTGCCGCTCTCGGTATAGACCGAAATCCGCCAGGGCAGTGCCGCGCTGAGGCGCGTGTCGATGGCCAGCATTTTCTCGACCAGCCGGGGATTGCCGACTTCGAAGACCTGGCATTCGTCGTCGAATTCGATCGCCTTGCTGTCGAGCATGCCGCCAAGATCGTGTACGTGGAGCACGTTGAGGCCCAGACGCTGGATCACCGGGACGAGATCGGTGGTGGCTTCGTAAAACGATTTGTCGCTATCGACGATGTAGTACATGGTGCTCCCTGATCCTGAAAACGATAGATCCCGGCCGCCATTGCGGCAGATCGGGATTTCAATTTTCGCCGAAATTTCCGGTTGACCGTAGCAATCACGCCACATTCCGACTTCTCGACCTCAATCCGTTTTCCGCCAGACGCTGGCCAGCCAGGGTTGCTTTTCGCGCGGCATGCCGGCTGGCCGGTAGTAGTGCTCGAGTTCGACGAACCCGGCATCAGTCAGGCGGCAACGCCAGGTTTCAAGATCGAGATACGCCCCGTAACGCCCGCCGTTCCAGCCTTCGACGTTGGGTCCGTGCGGGTTGGAGCAGAACAGCACGCCGCCGGCCTTGAGCGTGGCGTGCAACTGGCCCAGGACGCGGGGCAATTCGCGGCCGGGAACGTGGAACAGCGAGGCATTGGCAAAGATGCCGTCGAAACGCCCGTCAGGCAGCTCGAGATTGAGAAAATCCTGATGCCAGACCTCGCAGCCGGAATCGGCGCGCGCCATGTCGGCAAATGCCGCGGCGCCATCCAGACCGATAACCCGGTGGCCCAGACCAGCGAAAGCCGTGAGGTCGCGCCCCGGCCCGCAACCGAAATCAAGCAGCGCAAACGGCGGCTGGCCGACGATATGGCGCAGCAGTGCCGCGATGTTCTGGCGGACGTCGTGATCGCTCGTACCGGCCCGAAATTCCTCGGCGCGCTGGTTGTAATAGGCGAGCGTCAGTCCGGATATGTCCTTGAGGCTCGATTTCCCGTCATTCATGGCCATTCTCTTCTCCGCGATGAGGGACAAGCTTGATGCATTGCTCGCGGCAAGTGCAAGAATGAAATTTGTCTGGCCATGACGAATGGCCGGGAACCGATGGTCAGTCCAGCGGTCCGCTTAAGTGCCTCCTCCGAAAACGCCCCGATGCCAGCCCTGACGATCTCCTCCGTTGATTCCGCCGCCGCGATCCCGCGCGAGGCATGGGATCGTCTTTGCCCGCCCGGCGACCCTTTTCTCAACGCCGACTTTCTCGCCATCATCGAACGCCACGGCGCCGCCGGGCCGGACTGGGGCTGGGTGCCATGCCATCTGACGGCGAGCGATGAACAAGGCCGCATCATCGGAATCCTGCCGCTCTACGTCCGTTTCAACTCGCATGGCGACTTCATCCATGACTGGTCGTGGGCATCGGTCTACCAGCAACTCGGCCGCAGCTATTTCCCGAAATTGCTGAGCGGCCTGCCGCATACCCCGGCCACCGGGCCGCGCCTGCTGGTAACTGAAGGTCCGCCGGCGTCGACAATTCGTCGCGCCCTGATCGATGGCGCACAGTCGGTGGCCAGCGGGCACAACATGTCGTCGTGGCACGTCGCCTTTCCGAACGAGAATGACTGCAGTGAGTTGCGGGCAGCCGGCATGCTGATCAGCCATAACGTCCAGTTCCAGTGGCTCGACAGCGGCTGTGGAGACTTCGACGGCTATCTGGCCACCTTTGCCGCCGACAAGCGGCGCAAGGTCCGGGCCGAACGGCGCAAGGTGGCCGAAAGCGGGCTGACTATCGAAGTGCGCCACGGCGATGAAATCGACCGGGCCGAGTGGCCGGCCCTGCACGCCCTCTACGCTTCGACCTTCGACAAATTCAACAACCACGCCGTGTTCACGGCCGACTGTTTCGCCGATCTGGCGCCGGCGCTGGGCCGCCGCATGGTCGTCTTCATCGCCCGCGACGGCGGCCAGCCCGTGGCGCTATCACTCTGCTTCCGCAGCGATGAAACGCTCTACGGCCGCTACTGGGGTTGTAACGGCCAATATCACAGCCTGCATTTCGAACTCTGTTTCTATCAGGGCATCGCCTACTGCCTGCGCGAAGGCCTGCAGCGCTTCGAGCCCGGCGCCGGCGGCGAACACAAGATCGCCCGTGGCTTCACGCCCACCGTCGTCCATTCCGCCCACTGGATTGCCGATCCAGCCATGCGCAAGCTGATCGGCCGCCACCTCGACGTGCAGGGCGACGCGGTGGCCAACTATCGCGAACAGGCGGCGGCGCACCTGCCCTTCCGTTGTGAGAACTAGTCTCATTTTTGGGGCATATCAATTTGTGCTGATCAAGGCCCCGCTACCATGCAGGCCATGAGCACCATTACCCTTCCCGCGCCAGACCCCGTCGACAAACGCCTGCCCGGCGATCTCGCCATCTGGTTCTTCATCCTGGCCGAACTGCTCGCCTTCGCGGTGTTCTTTGCCACCTACGCTTTCGCCCGGGCCAGCCATGTCGAGGAATTCAACCTCTACCAGCAGACCCTGGACCGCAACCTCGGCGCCCTCAATACCCTGCTCCTGATTACCGGCTCGTGGTTCATCGTCCGCGCCGTGCAGGCCGCGCACCGCGACGACATCAAGGCCGTGCCGCCCAACATCCTGCTCGGCTGGCTGTGCGGCGGCGGCTTCCTGGTCGTCAAGGTCATCGAATACGCCGCCAAGTTCGGCGCCGGCATTTCGATGTCGACCAACACCTTTTACATGTTCTACATCTCGCTGACCTTCTTCCACTTCATGCACGTCATCCTCGGCATGGTCATCCTGACCGTCCTCTGGTTCCAGGCCCGAAACGGCGCCTACGGCGGCCACAACGCGCACGGTCTGGAAAGCGGCGCCGCCTACTGGCACATGGTCGACCTGTTGTGGATCGTCCTGTTCCCCCTCGTTTATGTGATGCGCTGATGATCGCCGCCCTCAAAAATCCTGCCCACCGCGCCTGGCTCATCCTCATGGTCGCCACCGGCCTCACCTGGTATCTCGGTGAAGTCGGCGCCGCCGGCACCATAGCCATCGTCGCCATGCTGGTCATTGCCTTCGTCAAGGGCCGGCTGGTCATCCTCGATTTCATGGAGCTACGCGAGGCGCCGATGATGTGGCGCATCCTGCTCGAAGGCTGGCTGATCCTCGTTTCCAGCCTGATTCTGCTTGCCTACTGGATCTCTCTCAAATGACCGAACTCCCCTTCTACGAACCTTCCGGCAACGAAATATCGCTGTTCGAACACGCCTTCCAGCAACGCCTGCCGCTGCTCATCAAGGGCCCGACCGGCTGCGGCAAGACGCGCTTCGTCGCCCACATGGCGGCAAGGTTGAAACTGCCGCTCTATACCGTCGCCTGCCACGACGACCTGACCGCCGCCGACCTCGTCGGCCGCCACCTCATTTCCGACAAGGGCACCTACTGGTCTGATGGCCCGCTGACCCGCGCCGTGCGCGAAGGCGGCATCTGCTACCTCGACGAAGTGGTCGAGGCGCGCAAGGAGAAGTGGTCGAGGCGCGCAAGGACACCACCGTCGTCCTCCACCCGCTGGCCGACGACCGGCGCATCCTGCCCATCGACCGCACCGGCGAAATACTCGAAGCGCCGGCCAATTTCATGCTCGTCGTTTCCTACAACCCGGGCTACCAGAATCTGCTCAAGGGCCTCAAGCCATCGACCCGCCAGCGTTTCGTCTCGATGCGCTTCGATTTCCCCGGCGCCGAGCGCGAAATCTCCATCCTGATCGGCGAAACCGGCTGCGACGCCGACCTCGCCAAGCGTCTGGTCGGCATCGCCAAGGCCTTCCGCGCGTTGAAAGACCGCGATCTCGAGGAAGTTGCCAGCACCCGCCTGCTCGTTTACGCCGCGACGCTCATCAAATCCGGCTTCGATGTCACCGCCGCCTGCCGTGCCGCGTTGGTCGAAAGCCTGACCGACGACGAAGAGACCGTCGAGGCGCTCATGGAAATCGTCAATGCCACTTTCGGACGATAGTTTCGGATTCGAGGAAGAAAAGGCCGGGCAAAACCTGGCCGTCCTCGCCGAAGCGCTCTATCTGATCAACCTGTTGCTGTTGCCGGGCATCACCTTCCTGCTGCTTGCCGGGCTGTGGTTCAAATACAAGGACAGCTCACCGCTGCTGGCCCGCCAGCACCTCAAGCAAACCACCTTCGTCAGCCTGGTCGGCGGCCTGCTCATCGTCACCTTTTCCGGCCTGATCCTCGGTCTCGGCGGCCTCAATTGGGAATGGACCTGGGTCACGCTGATCCTCTATTTCACCTGCATCCACTCGACCCTCGTGCTGTTCGGCATGTACGCGCTGATCAAGGCCATGAACGGGCAAATCTGGCGTTTTCCGCTGATCGGTCCGGCGCTTCCACGGTCAACCGGAAAAAATGATCAAAACTGAAAGGCTGCAGCGTTACCGCCTGCTGGCGCAGATGGGATTTTTCACGCTATTCACCGTCACGCCCATCTTCGACCTGTTCCGCTACGACCTCACCGAGCGCCACGCCTATTTCCTGACCTATCCGTGGCATCTCGGCATCGACGACTTGATGGCCGGCACCGGCGAAGCGAGCACGGCGGTGATCAACATCATCCTCTACCTCTTCCTGCCCGTCCTCGGCGCCGGGGCGCTGATCATCGGCGTCGCATGGAAATGGGGCCGCCTTTACTGCGGCTGGCTTTGCCCGCACTTTTCCGTCGTCGAAACGATCAACCGCCTGATGCTGATCGCCAGCGGCAAGCACTCGGTCTGGGACAAGAAACAAACCCCGCCGTGGGAACCGGATGGCACGCCGGCCAAGCGCGACAAGCGTTACTGGCTGCTCGTCGTCCCCGCCGCCATCGGTTTCGCCTTCGCCTGGGCGCTGGTCGGCCTGACCTACCTGATGCCGCCGTTTCAGGTTTATCACGGCCTGTTCACCTTCACGCTGTACGAAAAAGAAGTCATCTTCCTGACCGCCGCCACGACGGTACTGAGCCTCGAATTCCTCTTCGCCCGTCACCTGTTCTGCCGCTACGGCTGCGCCATCGGCATCTTTCAGAGCTTCGCCTGGATCGTGAACAAGAAGGCCATGGTCGTCGGCTTCGACCGCAAGCGTCTGACCGATTGCGCCAGTTGCCAGCAGGGCGCCGGCAGCGCCGGTCACACCGTTCTGGCCCGGCAAGCCCTGCGCGAAAGCGGCAACGAATTCGCCTCGCCCGCCGGCAGCGCCTGCGATGCCGTCTGCCCGATGCGCCTCAAACCGCGCAACGTCAAACGCTGGATGTTCGCCTGCACCCAATGTGGCCAGTGCATTTCAGCCTGCAACACGGTTAACCGCAGCAATCCGAACGGCCAACTCCTGCGCTGGGTAAGCAACGAGGACGCCCGGCGCAATGAAGCCGGTTTTTCGGCTTTATCAAATACAGACGAAGACGCGGGAGCCAAACTGTAGCCATGGAAGAATTCATCGGCAAGCTCTGGCACAACTGGGTCACCAAGGCCGCCGCCGGCCATTACCCGGAAGCCGCCGTCAAACTGGGCGAGGTCGAAAAAACGGCCGGCATCCTGTTTCGCGCCTTTGGCGGCGATCCCGGCCTCAAGGTTGCGGCCGCCACCTCGGAAGAACATGGCGCCCGGCGCACTTGGCTGCAGCGTGTCGCCGGCAGCAACGAGCGCATCGCCCAGGGCCGGCGCGACGCCGAAACCCTCCGCCTGCCGCCGGAAATCGCCGCCTTTCCCGAAAAATCGCTGAACCGCGATCTCTATTTATGGCTGGCCGCGCTGGCCGCCAGCGATGCCGCGCCCGGGCAACCGTGGTTCATCCGCAACCAGATCGCCAGCCGAACAGCGCTCGAACGCTACCCGGGCCTCAACGAGCGTTACCGGCGCCTGGTTGCCGCCCATCTTGCCGGCCGCATTGCAGCTGAAGCCATGCAACCCGACGAAGCGGCGCAGGAAAAGGCCATTCGCCAGGCACTCGAAGCCCCCGGCTCGGTCGCCGGCCTGCCACCGCTCAACACCATGAAATCGCGGCCGCCGCAGCCCGTGCTGCTCTGGCTGATTGGAGCGGAGGAGCCGGAAGCGGGCGTCAAAGTCGCCGACCCGAACGACAATCTGCCGCCCGAAGGCAGTGGCGGCAACAGCGAAACAGCCAAGGAAGCCCACAAGGCCGAGCAGGTCGAGACACCGGATAACAAGAATCCCATGCTCGCCATGTTCCGTGCCGAAAGTCTGCCAACCTGGGCCGAATACGTCCGGGTCAATCGCGCCTTCGACGAGGACGAGAACCCGAATGCCAGCGATGCGGCCAACGACCTCGACAAACTGTCGCTGACCCGCGACGGCGAAACGGCCAAGTCGCGCGTCAAGTTCGACCTCGACCTGCCCTCGGCCGCCGAGGACGACACCCCGATCGGCCCCGGCATCGCGCTACCCGAGTGGGATTACCGCAAGAACGCGATGCAGCCGGCGCATTGCCTGCTACAGCCGATGGTCGCCCACGATGCCGTGCCCGCCGCACTGCCGCTTGAACTGGCCGCCACGGCCAAGAAATTGCGCGGCCAGTTCGCCGCCCTCGCCCCGCAACGCCGCTGGCTCAAGGGTCAGCCGGACGGCCCGGAACTCGATGTCGATTCCTGCGTGCACAACCACGCCGACCGCGCCTCGGGACACACGCCGGAAGCTGGCGGCTACCTCGCCCAGGCCCGCTGCGAACGCGATCTGGCCTGTCTGCTGCTGGCCGACCTGTCGATGTCCACCGACGCCTTCATCTCCGACTCGCACCGCATCGTCGACGTCATCCGCGATTCGCTGCTGCTGTTTTCCGAAGCGCTGACTGCGACCGGCGACCGTTTCGGCATCTACGGTTTTTCGTCGCTGCGTCGCCAGAACATCCGCTTCCACCTCCTCAAGGACTTTGCCGGCAAGTACGACGCCGCCGCCCGTGGCCGCATCCTCGCCATCAAGCCCGGCTACTACACGCGGATGGGCGCCGCCATCCGCCAGGCCGCCAGCATCCTCGCCGAGCAACCGGCCAGCCGCCGCCTGTTGCTGATCATCACCGACGGCAAACCAAACGACCTCGACATCTACGACTCGCGCTACGGCATCGAAGACACCCGGATGGCCGTGCACGAAGCCCGCCGCCTCGGCCTGACCCCCTTCTGCGTCACCATCGACCGCGAAGCCGGCGCTTACCTGCCCTATCTTTTCGGGCCGGCCGGCTTCTGCGTCATCCGCAAACCGGAGGAACTACCCAGCCGGCTCCCCCTCCTTTATGTGCAACTTACTCGCCAGTAGGTAGTCATAAAGTCGTATTGCTTTGGCATCGGTCGGGTGCCAACATTGGACGTTATCGTTATTGCGCGAAGATCATGCACGGCAGCCACCCAATCAACATAGAAGCCCTACTGACGCACGTTCCGCTATTTCAGGGACTGGCCCCGGAGGAGCTCAGCCGCATCGCCCGTGGCACCCGCGAAATCCACGCCAGCAAGGGCGAAATCCTCTTCCACAAGGGCGACCCCTGCGGCGGCTTTCACCTGCTGGTGTACGGTCAGATCAAGCTCGCCTTCACCTCCTCGCAAGGCAGCGAGAAAGTCGTCGAAATCATCAGCCAGGGACAAAGTTTCGGCGAAGCCATCATGTTCATGGAAAAGCCCTACATTGTCTTCGCCCAGGCGCTGACCGACTGCCTGCTGTTGCATATCTCGAAAGGCGTAGTCTTCGAGGAACTGCAACGCGACCACAACCTGTGCCGCAAGATGCTGGCCGGCATGGCCATGCGCCTGCATCAACTGATGAACGACGTCGAGTCGTATTCGCTGCATTCCGGCAAGCAGCGCATCATCGGCTACCTGCTGCGTGAATTGCCCGAGGCGGAGCATGACGGCATCAATGTGGCGATCACATTGCCGACCAACAAGGGCGTCATCGCCTCCCGCCTCAACCTGACCCAGGAACATTTCTCGCGCATCCTCCACGAACTGACCGAACTCGGGCTGATCGTCGTCGAAGGCCGGAAAATCCATATCCCGAACGCGACCAAGCTGCGTCAGCACGAATAACTGCGTTCAGGGCCGGGTTGCTACGGTCAACCGGAAAAAACAGGCAAAAATGAAATAAAAAAGGGGCGATGAAAATCGCCCCTTTTTGTCGCCGACCGCGCCCCGCAGGAAGTACCCTTGGGGTGCAGCAACTTAGTCGGTAATCAGCTTGCCCTTGGTCAGCAGGTCATTGATGATGGCCACGTCATTGGCGCCGGTTGCCCCCAGATCAACGCCGGCCAGCACGATCTGCTGCGTCACGTTGGTACCGTCCGGTTTCACATCAATCACCGTATCGCTGCCGGACGTGCTGAAGTTCAGATAAGCGTCCAGCGTGGCCCCGGTCGTCGCGGTTGGCAGCAGATCGCGCAGGTCGAGCACATCGCCGCCGGCCGCCTTCGACGCCACATTGAAGTCCGCAATGATGTCCTTCGCCGGCAGGCCAATGCTGCCCTGATCAGCCAACGTCCAGGCAAAGGTGTCAGAACCCAGACCGCCAGTCAGAACATCGTTGCCAGCACCGCCCGAAATCAGATCAGACGCGGCCCCGCCTTGAACGATGTCATCGCCGCCGCCGGCATGGATGGTGTCCTTGCCGTCGCTGCCGACGATCCTTTCGGAAATATCGGCGCCGTTGAAGACTTCACCCTCGCGAATCTGCCAGACACCATTGGTTGCCGACTCGACGATGTCGTCGTTGGCACCCAGCACAGGAACGTCATTCGGCGAGAACAGGGCATATTCGTCGTTGCCGATGATCTTGTAAGTGCTGTCGGCCGCCCCGCTCACCTTGAACTCGACGCGCAGGCTGGCGTGACCGGCCTGATCCCAGTAAAGAATCTCGATCGGCTGGAGACCTTCCGACAGCGTGACACCGCTGTAGACCTGAGTCGCAGTCGATTGGATAAAGTCGGCCTGACCGAGGTTCTGACCATTGATCAGCACACGATAGCCGTCGTCCGCCGTCACCCGCATATCGTAGACACCACCGGCCGGAATGTAGATGTAGCCAACCATCCGGATGACAGCATCGGTGGTGTCGCCAAGGCCGCTGGTAGCCGCAAGTCCATCCACGTTGCCTGACGAAACCTTGAGGAAGGTATAAAGGTTATTGGTATTCCCGCCCGCCGTGGCGCCGATCGTGCCGCTGGTCACCTTGCCGTTCTGGCCGAGGTCGTTGCTGAACAGCGGCGTACTCGAACCGGCGGGCAGACCGAACTCCACCTTGTTGACCGAGAACGTGGCATCGGCCTTGCTCGGATCCGAAAGGATCGCGTTGTTGATCAGGTTGGTGTTGTTATTACGTCCCTCGATGATCTCCTCGACATCAGCCAGGCGATCGACGTTGTTGGCGGTACCGGCATCGGCCGTGCCGTCGTCGGAATGCAGACGAACCGTCGTCGATCCATCGTAGGCAGGATCGGTCGAGGTACCGGTACGGGTATCGTTGTAACCAAAGTACTCACCGGACAAGCCCATGTTGAGGCCGGTAATATTGGTGTTGGTACTGGTCAGCGTGACAACCTGCGGCGGCATGACATCGATGGTCAGGACAGAAGAGGCGCTGTCACCGTCGTTGTCAAGCAGGGTGTAGCCAATGCTTTCGTTGTACTGGGCCGAAGTCGAGGCCGGCGGCGTGTAGGTATATTGGCTGTCATCCATGTCGACCGTGAACTTGCCGCCCGCCGTAGTCGTCACCGTCCACGAATTCGTGGCGGCATCGTAGGTGCCGCGGTTGGTGCCCGAAACGCCGCCGCCACTGCTGTAGGTCGTGCCGTTCAGGACGAAGGACGCCAAAATGCCGCCATCGGCACCGATGCCCGAACCGGCCCCAAGGGACCCGTTGACCAGTTCGCCACCGGTCGGCATCACGATCGAGTCACGCAGGATCGGCGGCAGATCAACCGCTGGATTTGCCACGACAATGGCGTTGGTGTTGACCTGATTGATCCCGTCGTAGGCCACCGGATTCATGTTGGACTGCGTCGCTCCGGTGCCCATGCCGTAGGCCATCGAGTTGATCTGGTTGGTGGCCAGGAAATTGACCCACAGAGCCTCTTCGCCGGACTGAATGCCATTCTGGCTAGTCAGCGGACCGCTGCCGTCCCAATCGCTGGCTGCCGTAGGCTGTCCATCGGTCAGGAAATACGAAACATTCTTGGCCCCGGCAATCTTGCCGCTATCGGTAAATGCCCCTTGAGCGGTCAGCAAGGCGGCATCGTAATTGGTGCTTCCGCCGGCCGTCAGCGCATTCACGATATCCTTGGCCCGGGCAATATCCACCCAGACCGCATCCCGCTCGGCAGCATTGCCTGAGAAGGTGACGATGCGAACCTTGATGTCGCCAAGATTATTGTACTGATCCAGCATCATGTTGACCGAGCTCTTCATGACATCCAGACGTGTCGGCCCACCGGCCACACCATCTGCGTCATCGTTCATGGAGCCGGAAATATCAAGAATCAGCATGATGTTGGTGTCCTGCGAAGGCAGAACCACCGTTTGCGTGCCCGGAATGGCCGTCGGCATGTCATCTTCAATGGAGATGGTCAGCGTTCCTGTGCCACTTTGCGCACCGTCGCTCGCGGTAACCCCCACGTTGAAGCTGAGCACATCCTCCTGGCTGTTCAGCAAGTGATCAAGCGGCTTGCTCAAGGTTGCCGTGTAATTCCCTGCATCGTCGACACTGACGCGAATCACTTCGTTGCCACCGGCCGAACCGATCAGCATCTGGGTATCCGTACCGCTCCAGGTTACCGGCTGACCATTGGAGGTCAGCGCAGTTAGCGGTGCGGTGAGCGTTACCGTCAGTGCGTTGCCATCGGCATCGGCGACCGGAATGGTACCGGTAATCGTCCGCACGTCAGTCGTATCAGTATTGCCCGTGGTATCGGCAATGCCGCCGGCCAGACCTTCTTCCGAGAGGACAGCGCCAGCAGTGCCGACCGTCGGCGTCGTATCGTCGTCGGTAATCGAGGCCGTACCGGTTGCCGACGCATTGGCCGTATTGCCACTGGTCACCGTGCCGGTCAGCGAGAAGTTCTCGGCTGGTTCGTCCAGCAAGTCATCCGTCGTCTGCAGACGCAGTTGCACGCTGGTGCTGCCGGCCGGGATGCTCACCCCACCGGCGGCCGAGACCCAGGCCGTACCGTTGTAGTACTGCAGCGTACTGGCGGCGCTGGTATCGG
>VIKE01000006.1 GCA_008080565.1 Rhodocyclaceae bacterium
CCGACCCAGAACATCAACTGGACGGTGCCGGAAGGTGGCGGTGGGCCGAACTATCCAAATATGTAGGGCAAGAGTTATGTCTGTGCAAAAAGCAAAGCATCACAGCCTTTCGTACCACACTCTTGGATTGGCTGAAGTCTCAAATAGAGAAAAGATGGCTCAGATTATCTGTCTCGAACTGAAGCACCAAACATGTTTAATGTTACAGGGGAAAATATCAAGACAGCACTTTCGTTCTGAGCAAAGAAGGCTGGTTAAGGCCTTTAGAAATGTCAGTTTGACCAACGTAAGTTAGCTGCTGTATTACTGTCCCATAAGTAAGAGAGCACCACCGTTAGGAATGGTCGACATTGAATCGGTGGCTGCAACAGCCCCAACTTCAGCAGTTCGGCCTTATGGAGCGCTCCACATAAGGCCGATACCCCGCCATTGAAGAGCTTGGCGGGGGCAATCTCTGATGTATGACAACGCAATCTTGCTTTCCCTTGGCTACAAATATGTTGCACAAGCATTACCTATTGGCTTTCGATGAGTTCGATTCGCTCTTTGAGTGAAGCAAGGATGTCTGACTGATTCCTGATCTTCAGAGGGACTAACTTGCGCCGTTTCGTAGAAATTTTCTCCCCAACCGAAACGACGATATCTACCGACTGATTTGTTATTTCGGCTGAACGCAATAGAAACATTTCGTTGCTGGTCTCATCGCCTTCTATTTCATCAATGGCTCCTCCTGCCCAATTGATCAGCCGTTGCCACTCTGAGTCGTTTTCTCCGCCGATCAGATATTGAGTTTTGCCATTTCCCATCCGTCGTACCTTGCAATTCGTCAGCGAAAAGGTGACTCGTGAATTTAGGTGATTCGAAACGGCATGGCCTCCGCCGAGAACTCTGTCATCACCTAGAAAGCTGACAATCTGCTCATGCCCGCGCGAACGGCAGTAAGCGCGCCGACTGATGTTTTCATTGGGACTGGCAGAAAAGGCCGCTGTTGCTTCTTCGATGGATATGGACTCATTTTCTGCCTGCTCGACAATGTCTTTGGCGACATCAATAGCCGCCTTTGATTGTTTGCCCAAGAATTTTGAAAGAGTTTCTGCCTCCGCCATTGCGCTCTCCTGTAGTGGCAGTGGAGAGGTGGGGATATTGATGATTCGCGCATTATTGAGTTCGCCGCTCGAGGGGGCTGGATCGTTAGGAATATTATGGGTTACAACACCCATAAGCGCTCCCTGAGGCTTTTTTGGAACGGCAAGTTTGAGAGTGATGTTCGGGATTTCTTCAATAATTATTTCGGTATGTCCCGAACCGGCAACGTGTCTTTTCAGATCACTCCCCGTTTTCTGAAGGTGCTCCAAAAGGTATGAATGCGTCACGGGATGTCGGGGAAGTTGAAGTTTCGCAGTGCAAATTACCGCGTAATCTCCAGCCTTGATCGTCTCGAACTCAAATTCACTGGTTGGTTTCTTTTTCATTTTTTTCCCCTTTCAGAAAAATGTGTACTGCAAATAGAGATGTGGTGACCAGGACGAATAGGCGACGAGATGATCTGAACGGCTGTTGTTGCCCCTTCGTTTGGATACTTCCGAATTTCACAAAACCGATGATGCCGCGCGGAAAGTGATCTACTGTGTAGATTCTTGCCTTGATACCAAGGAGAGCGAAGCGCTGAATCCATTCGTCATCACGACGAGAGGATCCGAATGTCTTGAGTTCGATGCGAGCTTCAATGCCAGCTGCCCGCCAAGGATTGAGCCAACTGGATGCGTCGATAAGATCGGTGGGGTCGACGAGTTCCCAGCGGCTTTTCGAAAAAGTCACTGACGCAAGTAGTCGTCGAATTACCAAGGGGTGTGGGGAAGTTGCATGCATCGCAACGGCGAGAGCCGTTCGGTGGGCAGATTCAAGAAAAATCTCCCGGTCTTTGCAGTGGGGGGCAGAAAATGTTGACCTATGTTCCTGCCCGATCGACGCGAATTCTGATTCGGAGGACACTGCATCTGAAAACGACAGCCCCGCAGCTAATTGTGATGACTCAACTGATTCCCCGTGGAGTCGCAGGCCCGTATAAATGCCGATGCCGATTAGCTTGCACTCTCGTAAAGGTTCCTTGATATTCTTCACGATGGTCATGCTGGGCACAACAAGGTCATCAAGTTCCCGTACTACGGCACCAGACTCAATAGCCTCTGTAATGTCGAAGCCTTCAAGAAAATCGAATGGCATTTTTTTTGCGTTGGCGCGACTTGTGCGTTTTCGATAAGTTGCTGCCTGTATGCCGGTGATACTCTCGGCAAATGTAGGGTTGGTGGGGCGGGCGAGATCACATATAACTTTGTCTATCCAACTCCTGCGACAAATATCCAAGTTGTGAACATAGTTCTCGAGCGAAATGCCCGGTGTCGAGTGACTTGCCTGAGCGGAAAGTCGAAATGCAGCCTGACGCTGCACGAGGGCGACTTCTCTTGGTGTCGTGGATTCAGTATCGAGCAAGTCGCCAAATTTTCTCGTCAGGCCGGTCCCACGGGTGTCGTGAATTCGCAGCACATCTGAACCTGTCGCACAGAAAAGAGCTTCCGTAATCAGATCATGAATATGATCAAGTGATTCGTGGCCCCGGGACTCGGTTTCGTCACCAAAAAATGGGACTCTCGAGTCCATTGGAAACGATGCCGCGCGCTGAGATCGCAGGGCACATAGATCCTTCACTAGTGCAGGGTTGTCGAGCACAGCAACATGCTTTGCATTTTTGGATTTGAGGCGAGCGCCTGACTCCCGCGTAATGACTACATGCGGCTCAGTCGGGCCAAGATAAATATCTTCCAAGCGTAGATGGGCTAGTTCGTCCCAGCGTAATTCGATAGTCAGCAGCAGCGATAATGCGAGGCTGGCGCGATGCCATGGATCACCAATCCGGCGCTGCTTGACGCGTAAAATCTGGATTGCCTGCGCGCCCTCGCGCTGAGTGATCCGGTCTGCGTAGGCGAAGGCAGATGGCGGTGGTCCGCTCCGGCGGCCGATGTGCTCATCAACGCCGAGCCAGGCCAAGCAATGGTTCACCGCTGCTCGATCTGGCGCACTGGCAGTTTCGCCTTCTTTTTTCGCGAGATGCTTTAACGTCAGCGTTCGCCATTCAACCTGCTCGAAACCGTTCTCGGCAATGGCATGTGCGACCATCACCAAGAATGGCCGGCATGCTGATATGTAGCGAATGACAGATGAAAAGGTTTCCTGGTTATTGCAGAGATAGCGGGTGTAACCGATTAGTAACCATTCAATGGAGTCCGGCTCGTAGTTTGGTTGTATCGCCGCCAGCGATTGCCCAAATTCGGCAAGTACGGTTTTGTCTGCAGTACCCGTTGTACGTTTATCACGCGCCTTGTCGTACAGCGAAGAGAAGTCATTAAAACCCAAACGTTCGCGCTTCGATCCACGAGATGCATATGATGGGTGCTCGCAGAATCCAGTGATTTCACGTGCGATGGTTTGTGGGCGAGAGGTCCGGGCGAACAGCGTTCCGCGCATCCAAGAATGGAGAAGCGACGGCACGCGGAAAAACAAAAATGCCTGCATGCACGCTTGGATAAAACCAATTCCTCCAGTGCTTTCGCCTGGCAGAATACGATTCACCAACTGGTTGGCAAACACCTCAATTTTATTGAAGTCGGCTGGTTCGTCGTTTGCCTTGATGGCATGCAGCAATCGAATCGAAACAGGTGAGAGCCAGAGACGGCGGATGCCGTAATTTTTCGTGAGGGAATCGACAAAATAACGCCGCTGATGCCGATAAATTACTTTGCTCTGTAGTGCTTCAATGACGCCTTCAAGCTCGTCTCGCAGGAGTA
Source organism: Rhodocyclaceae bacterium (assembly GCA_008080565.1). GTDB lineage: Bacteria > Pseudomonadota > Gammaproteobacteria > Burkholderiales > Rhodocyclaceae > Azonexus. The sequence continues at coordinate 3,843 of VIKE01000006.1, forward strand.
CGCCATCTTCAAAAATCAGGCTTAGGGCTAGACCATGCCAGCCATGAGGTACGGCTATTCTCCGCCAAGCCCCGATTAGGCAGGGGAAAAACGCGGCCCGATGGACATCGCTTGCTTCAATCGGGCAAGGCTGAACCGTACTCGATATTTTTTCTGACAGCGCATCCGGGGTATCAAGCAACAGTTGTGGAATGTAGGTGTCCGATTTTCTTCTTGGAGAAGATACGTATTCCGGAGAGCGAGGTGACAGCGTTGGCGGGCGGGGGAGCGATCGTTGGGCAAGCCATTTTTCGATGGCTCCAGCGCAGCGATTAAGAGGATCGAGAGGAATGACCGCGCTGTATCGGCCGAATAATTCTTGCCCAGGATAGCCCCTGCCCATCCAGCCCATGATTGATGCACTGTCGAGATATTGAGCGCGAAAAATCGCATCAATGAAGTGCCGGCCTGCATTATTTTTTAGGCCAAAATCACGAAAAATAGGTGCCAAATGTTCGCTCCCAAGGGGCACCACGTTTCCATCGTCAAAGATAAAGAACAGCGGAATCCGGTCTCCTTGCAGCGGGAAGTTAAGCGTCGTGGCGATGGCTTCTGAAGTTTTTCGATTCTCATTAGACAGTCGATACGCCAGAAGGCGTAGCCAGTCGATGTATGCCTGTATCCATGCTCGGAGCGTTGGAGGCAAGCAAATGACACGCATCTCGTGATATGGCGATGTCCTTTTGTCACATAGCTCTGTTAGCCCCGATAGCAAATCCATCTTGGAGTAGGTAACGGTTTCCTCTTGGAGTGCTCGGCCTCCAGAAAGTAACTTGAAAACGGCATATATCCGGATGGCAATTTGATTGTGAGTTTCTTTCAGGCTGCCTGGTGAAGTGCGCTTCTGAAGAGCGTTGATAAGTTCTTCAACCTTGAGTAAAGAGGCTTCTACGAATTCAGTAATTTTTGTCTGGCAAGGGAGGCGCCGAGACTCGATATCCGGTAATGCATCCATGGCGAGTTGGCCCGAAAACCCGATTCGCTTGTACGCATCCTTGAGAATCGAGCAGATTCGATTTCCGCGCAAAGTTGCGTAGTTATAATTTGATTTGGTGCCAACAGTGGAATCGATGCCTAGCGCCGAAGCGTAGAGTTCATCCTGGCAGAGCGCTAGCGTGTAGCGCGCCCAGCTTTCCGATAACCGCGATAAGGTGGGGCGGTGTGACGAGATGCTCAGTCTGCGCAGGAATCGTTTCGTTCGGATGCCAATGGTGTTTGCAGCATGCTGAAATAGTGAGGCTACGGTTAGGCCGCTATTTAAGCGATAGCGCCGCCGTAATTCTTCGACGATTTCTGCTGGCAGGGGGATGCGGATGTGGCGATCATTTGTGGATCGAATAAATGGTTTGTCCGCCCTATGGCTCGCTAATACTTCGTCCAGATTCCAGCATATGCAACCGGTGCTGAGGTCGAGCCAGAGTCCTGCGCCATTACCCGGGTGTAGCGGTACCCGGTCAAAATGCTGAGGCAAAACACGAGTGAGCAGTGTCAATGCTGCAGCTAGTCGCTCCTCTTGTTGATCGTGCCCCCAGTCAGTAAGCACCGTCGATAGGATCGATTCCAGTTCAAATGGCAGCAGAGAGTCATAAAGATCCGGGATTCCAGAGAATTTTTTGATACTGGCAACATATTCTTCGGCAAGAAATCCTCTAAGGGGATCGGCTGGTAGCTTGGAAAAGATTGAGTCATCAGAACGGGGTTGATTTTCGTGCTTGCCAGTATTGCCATGCTTGAATTCAAAGACGCTATTTTTTGAAGTGAGAACAACAAAGGGATCGGCTAATGGAGAGTCGAGCGCTTCGAGTGCATATGTCAGCAACCGAGCCTCTGGCGAGATTTCGGAGAAAGTGTCGCGGAACGCGCGTAATTCCTCTTTTTCAACATGGGCCGTTCCAATTTTTTTCAGGCTTTTTCCTTTAAGGCAACCGCTCATAGCGTCGGCAACCGACCCTGGAAGGTTTTCTTTCGAAGCAATTAACCGTAATGAGACGAGGGCACGAACGGAACGTATTGCGCGATGTTGATCCAGCTTTTGTGTCTCGATCGGGGAAAGAAAGGTGCGAAGGTCACTGCGGGGCTGGCGTTGCAAAGTAATTTGGTCCCGAATATCATCGATCGGAGAAATTAGTTTCAGTTCCGATTGGAATATTTCGAGCTTTTCCGTCCAAGTTGGGAGCGCAATAAGTCGCTTCAGGCATTTGATATCTTTGTTTATTTCGTCGAGGAGTGTCAGGAGGCCTGTTGCGGACTCCTGAATGCCGAATACCCGAATCAATGAGTTCAGCGTGGGGTGAAGTTCTATTTTGATGCTCTGCCTAATGCTGGAAATTGACCATGTAAGAAGCGACACTGGTTCGTATGGACGAGCGCCGTCCTCGCCTTGCAGCGCTGCGATAGTGGTCAAATCATTGCTAACTTCCATTTAGATCTCCAAATAAGACGAAAAAAAGCCCCTGTCGCTAGGCGAACAGAGGCTTTCGGTGGTTAGAGCTTGGCTAAATTGAGCTACACAGCGACAAGCTGCAGAATCAATGTTGGCGAGTAGTTGGCCGACAACAAGAAACCATAGCGACGCAGTATTTTTGGAAATTCAGGGTGCAATAACCCCGTCAGGTGGAATTTCTTTTCCACGAAATTTTGATGGGCTGGGCTGAATCAATGCTTCGTACTGCAAGCTTGGAGCCACTTAGCCGCGTCCACGAACTGATGATGCCGTCGCGAAATTGGCGAGTCATAACGGAGACCCGTGGCCGGCTAGCAAGGCTAGCAGCCATCAACATATGATAAATCGCCAGCTTGAAGCAACAAATTTTATGGAAATTACTCGCTTCAGCAGTCACATCGCGACCGTTGGAAGGTATGACCATAGGCCTTTTGTATTGCGCTCTGAAATCCCTAAGGGGATGGTCTATGACCTTGAAAATAAGCGCTGTTGGTGAATCCTAACTGTAATTGACCACGCTGTAAATCTGCGGCGATTAAGATGGACTGATACTCATTTTGATAGCAAAGTTAGCAGTGGGTTTTGTGTCCAACCGGAAGGTTGTAGTCAGATTTTGCATTGTGCAAGTCTGAAAGTATTGTTGGCCGAGTTGTGACAGCTGAGGTGTAAATCAGCGAGAAGCGATATTGCATGTCACAAAATGGGAAACAAAAAAACATTGTTGAGTCAATGGCTTCCGCTTCTGGGTGCCGATGACTCCATGGGGTTCCCATATGCGAACAAGTGGCCACAACTATCCCGCGAACTCTCCGAAGGCAGGGTCACTGATTCGAATTCAGTCGGGCGCACCAAAATTCAATGATTTAGGCCACTTTCGAGTGGCCTTTTTCATGCCGGGGACTGGTTTTTTACGGAAATCAGGACGCCTCCTGCGGGCTTTCAAGCGGCAGCGAAAGCCGGAAGCAGGTTCCCTGACCGGGGATGCTGCGTACATCCAGTTGCCCGCCGTGTTTTTTGACGATGATGTCGTAAGAAATTGACAAGCCCAGACCGGTGCCTTTGCCGACCGGTTTGGTGGTGAAGAATGGCTCAAAAATCCGGTTGCGGACTTCTTCGCTCATGCCTTGTCCGGTGTCCTCGACCTCAAACCAGACTTGCTTGTTCTCGGTTCCCGAACGCACGTAAATCTTGCCCTGTTGCTCAATGGCTTGGGCGGCATTGACCAGCAGGTTCATGAATACCTGGTTGATCTGCGCCGGCACGCAGTCCACGGGCGGAATGTCGCCCAGTTCACGGATAATTTCGGCTTTGTATTTGAGCTCGTTCCAGACCACGTTCAGGGTGCTTTCAATCGCGGCGTTGAGGTCGGCGCGCTGATGTTCGGCCTGATCGACGTGGGAGAAATCCTTGAGGTCCTGAACGATCTTGGTGACGCGGCTCAGGCCTTCCTGCGACTCGGCAACCAATGATGGAAGGTCTTCGCGAAGAAAGTCGAGATCGGCTTTCTTGCGAGCTGCTGAAATCTCGTCTGGCACTCCGGCTTCGTAGGCGCTGATGACGTTGAGCAGTTGGGAAACGTAGGTTTTCAGGGTGCCCAGGTTGGAGTTGACGAAACCGACCGGATTGTTGATCTCGTGCGCGACGCCTGCCGCAAGTTGGCCGATGGCAGCCATTTTCTCGGACTGCAGAAGTTGTTGTTGTGCCTCTTCGACCTTGCGTAGCAGGAGTTCAAGTTCCTTCCGGTCGTTCTCCAGCTTGATATTGGCCTCGCCGAGCTGTGAGGTGCGTTCCGCTACGATTTCTTCCAGGCGATTCTGGTATTGCCGCAGGTCGTCCTCGGCGCGGTGGCGCTCGGTCACATCCTGCAGGGTTTCAATGGCGCCAATCCGTTGTCCCTCGGCATCGCACAATGGCGCCGCAGTAAAGAACAGCCAACGCCCATTTTCGCCCATATGGGGGAACAAGGCCTCACCCTCGAAGGCGCCGCCGATATTGGCTGAGCGCCGAAAAATGCCGTGGTAGTAGGTGTCGAACTGTTCTTCAAGACTTCCGTCAACGATCAGGTCGGCCATCACCGGGCGACTCTCCGGATAGAAAGCCTTCCATTGCTCTGTTGTGCCGACCATCTTGGCTGCCGGCAGGCCGCTGATCATTGCGCAAGCCTGGTTCCAGTGGGTGATTTGATGATTGGCGTCGATGACGAAGGTCGGAACAGGGTCGCCATCGATAATTTGAGCGAGCAATTGCTGCATATTGCGTTTGCTTGCCTCGGCGCGCTTGTGTTCCGATTCGAGCAGTTTTTTCTGAGTCATTTCGACCTGTTGCATGGCCAGCTTTAAACGACCCTGTTCGACCAGCAGTTGTTCGTTGGTCTGCGTTAGGGCTTGGGTGCGCGCCTCGACCTGGGCTTCGAGGGTCGTGTTGACCTTTTCCAGTTCGTCGTTGCGCGCCGCGATCATGCGGAACATCGCATTCATGCCGCTGAGCAGGCTGGTCGTCGCCGGGTCGGCGACCATGCTTTTTTCCTCGTTGAAGGCCTGCTCGGGGGGTATGCCTGCCTGGATTTTCCGGATTTGGCGGGCCATCGACTGGTCCATGCCGAGGATGTGATGGGCCAGCCAGCTACTCAGGAAACGCAACAGGAATTCGAGGTCGCCGCTCTGCATGTCGCGCATCCTGACCACTTGCTGGCCGAAATCGACATGCACGTTGTGATGGATTTCGACGAAACGTGGGTCGCAGCCGGTGCTGGCCATCAACTCTTCTTCGTGCTGGAAGTGCGTTACCGCGTACTCAACGAGCTGCGCCAGCACCTTGTCGATTTCTTCCGGTGGCGTGGATGTGGACTGATGCTCGATGATCCAGTTGATCAGGGTCACCAGCCCCTGATGCTCGGTGTCGACCTGAGGTTGGCCGGTAACGAAGCTGTCATTCCAGACAAAAATATCCATGCTCAATTTTCTCCTGTCACTGGGCCGAGTACCCGAAGAATCTCATCCGGCGTGGTGGCACCGGCCTGAACACGCTCAGCGGCGTGATGGATGATGCTGCGCAGGCCCCTTTGCCGGGCCTGACGGCTTATTTCCAGCACGCTAGCCCCGCTGCCTATGCAGTCCCGCAACTGGTCATCAAGGGTCAGAATTTCGTAAATGCCGAGGCGACCCTTGTAACCGCTGCCGTGGCAGGTAGTGCAGCCCTGGCCCCGTCGGATTTCGGTGATCTCGGCAAAGGCACTGCCCAGGCGAGATATGACGAACGGGTCAGGCGCGGCAGGCTGGCTGCAGTCCGGGCAAACGCTGCGCACCAGGCGCTGGGCGATGATGCCTTCGAGGGCGGTGGCGACCACATAGGGTTTGAGGCCGAGATCGAACAGCCGGGCGATGGTGGCGACAGCCGAGTTGGTGTGCAGCGTCGAATAGACGAGATGCCCGGTCAGCGCCGCGTGAAAGGCGACCTCGGCGGTGTCGAAATCACGGATTTCTCCGAGCAGGATGACATCCGGATCTTGCCGGAGCAGGGCGCGCAGGACGGCTGGAAAGGTCAGCCCGATCTTTTCGCGAATCAGTACCTGGCCGGCCATGTCGAGGTAGTACTCGACCGGGTCCTCGATGGTGACGTAGTTTTTGTCAGGCGTTGCATCGTGCTGGAGCAGCGAATAGAGCGTCGTTGTCTTGCCGCTGCCAGTCGGGCCGGTGGCAAGGATGATGCCCTGCGGCTTGGCCACCATGTCGGTGACGCGACGCAGGTCGCTGCTTGAAAAACCAAGTTTCTCGATGGTGTGGACTGTCGAGTTCCGGTCGAGGATGCGCATGACGATTTTTTCGCCATTGATCGTCGGTAGTGTGGAAATGCGCAGATCGACCATGCGCATCGGCGTCTTGACAGTAATGCGACCATCCTGGGGGCGACGCCGTTCGGAAATGTCGAGTTCCGACATGATTTTCAGGCGCGAGACGAGCGATTGATGCAGGTGGTGCGGGATATGGATCTTGTCGGCGAGCACGCCGTCGATCCGGTAGCGCACGACCACGCTGTTGGTGCGTGGCTGGATGTGGATGTCGGAAGCGCCGAGGCGGATGGCTTCGAGAATGATGGCGTTGGCCAGCCGGATGGCCGGCGGCGCCTCGGTGTCGCGCAGCAGGTCTTCGAGCTTGGCGGCATCTTCTTCCTCGATGACGATTTCGATGCCTTCGTAGGGGTCGGCTGAACTGACCAGCGTTTCCAGTTCCTTGAAGTCGACTTCGCCGCCGCCATAGACTTCATCGACTTTCTTGCGGATCGCTGCGACGTCGGCCGTCACCGCATTGATATCGAGGCCGGCAGTGAAGCGGACTTCATCGATCAGCCCCTCGTCCAGCGGGTCGGCCATGGCCAGCATCAGGCGCCGACCGTCGAGCTTGAGCGGCACAACGCACTGGCGAAGGCAGAAGCTGCGCGGGATCAGATCGGTCAGGGCGGTATCGACACGGAATTCCGGCAACTGGACTTCCTCGATCATCATGTCGGTCTTCAGTAGCTCGCGGATGCGTCGTTCCGGCACCCAGTCGTTTTCGAGGAGCAGGGTGATCAGCGGCTCCTTGCGCCGCTCCTGCTGCAGGGTCAGTTCCTGCAACTGGCTATCGGTCAGCAGGTTCTTCTTGTGCAGCATGATGCCCAGCCGGCTACGGTGGGTGGCGGCGAGCCTCGACAGCGCCGAGATTTCCTTCGATTTGAGGTCGTTTTCCGCACGCAGACTCTTGTTGCGGCTGATCAGGTCGAACTGTTCGAGGGCGAGTGCTACGGTCACCCGCAGATCATCGTCATTCCACGGTTTGAGGATGAATTTGTAAACGGCGCCTTCGTTGATCGCGCCCATCACGGCATCGGTGTTGGCATGCCCGGTGAGCATGATGCGGATAGTGTCGGGCGAGCGTTTTTTGACTTCCTGCAGGAACTGCGCGCCGTTCATGCCGGGCATCATGAAATCGCTGATGACGAGGTGGATGGGGCCGGTGGCGAACTTTTCCAGCCCTTCCTTGGCGCTCCAGGCGGTGATGACTTCGTAGTTTTCCTGATGGAAAACACGACTGAGCGCCTTGACGATGCCGGGCTCGTCATCGACAAAGAGCAGGCGGTAACGCGGCGGTGTCAGGTGTGTCGCCGGGGCTTGCGGGCTGGCGGTCTTGCCGGTAAATAGCGCGGAATAATCGGTCATGGCGGTGTCGGGAAGAACAGGCTGACGGTGGTTCCGACATCGGGCTGACTATTGAGGCTGATGCGCCCGCTGTGCGCCTGGACGACGTTGCGGGCAGTTGCCAGGCCGAGTCCGACGCCGGAGCCGACCGGCCGCGTCGTATAGAACGGCTCGAAGGCGTGTCCGATCTGCTCGGCCGTCATGCCGACCCCGGTGTCGTGGATGCGGATGTGGATGCCCGTCTCGTCGGCTTCGGACGAAATCTTGACCTCTCCCGGCCGGCCGCTGTCGGCGATGGCCAGTACGGCATTGCGGATGACGTTGAAGAACAGCTGATTGATATGCCCGGGCAGGCAGACAATGCTGGGCAAGGGGAGTAAATCGAAACGGAAATGGATGCCGGGCGGCATTTTCGCTTCGACCATGCTGACCGCCTCGTGCAGGCAATTGTTGAGGTCGGCATATTCTTCGCTGGCGCGGTCGACGTTCGAAAATGCCTTCAAATCAGCCACGATGCGGGCTATGCGCTCCATCCCCTTGGCGCTGTCGTGAAGCAGGTCAATGCCGTCTTCGAGAGTGAAGTCGAGATCCAGCGCTTGCCAGACCTCGGCAAGCGAACCCGGGTGCGTTTTCAGTTCGGCAAATTTGCCGAGATATTTTTCGAAGGTCGTCAGGTTGCTGCGCACGAAGCCGAGCGGGTTATTGATCTCGTGCGCCATGCCGGCCGCCAGTTGGCCGACCGAGGCGAGTTTTTCCGCTTCGTAGAGCATCTGCTGGCGCTCTTCGAGTTCGCCGACCTGTTTCTTGACGCGAGCTTCCAGTTCGCCCGAGAGTGCTTTGTAGCGCGCCTCGGATTCGCTCAGGCGGGCGTGTTCGCGCTTGAGCGATTCGAAGTCTTCGGCCACCGATTCGAGGTGCAGGGTCGACGCCATCTTGAAGCGGACCTCGGCGCGAAGCAGGCTCAGCATGAGCTGGCGAGCGGCGCTCAGCGCGGCCGGCGAGGCGCTGCTGCTGAGCAGGTAGCCGATTGGTTCGAGTTCAAGGATCAGCGCCTCGCGGCGCGCCTCGGGCGAGGGCTGTCCCCAAAGCGTTTTTCCGGCCTGGTCGGACAGGGCGAAATTGCCGCCGAGCAACTCGGTTAGCGCCGGGCCGATTTTTTCCTGGCTGGTGGTATCGAGCAATTCGTCGAGTCGCCACTCGCGGTCAAAGCCCCGGGTCACGCGCTTTCCCCCAAGGCACCGGCTACGAAGGCGTCTTCGCTGAGGCCATGTTCGGACTGCAATTTCAATTTTTGGCAAAAATTCCGGTAGACCGTGCGAATGAGCAATTCAAAGCTCGTTTCGACGCCTTGCCCGGTCAGGGCGATGGCGAAGACCAGCGGCCAGGGCGCCGCCGACCAGCGCTCGCGGATTTCGGCCTCGGGGACGGCGCTTGGCAGGTCGCATTTGTTGAACTGGACGACCATCGGCAGGTGTTCAAAATCGAGGCCGACGCGGGCGCAGTTGGCGGCCAGGCTCTGGAAGGATTCGCCATTGTTGGTTTCCTGGGCGCGGTCGGCATCGGCCACGAAAACCACGCCATCGGCGCGCGACAGAACGGCCTTGCGCGTTCCGTCGTGGGCCACTTGCCCTGGCACGGTGAACAGCCGGAACGTGATGAGCAGCCCCGACGGTGCCCGAAATCCGAGCGGCAGCAGGTCGAAGAAAAGCGTGCGGTCGTCCTTGGTCTCCATGGTCATGACCTCGCCCTTCAGTTCCGGGGCGAGCAGGTCATGCAGGCGCAGCAGGTTGGTCGTCTTGCCGCTCTGCGCCGGGCCGTAATAGACCAGTTTGAAAGTCAGGTGCCGGGCATCGCTTTCGGGCATGGCGCCGTCAGTCCTTGCTCTGGAATTCGGGATCGAGCACGACGGAGCCATCCGGGCCCCAGTTGACTTCGGTGATGCCGGGTTCGATGCGTTCCAGTCGTTCGGCTTCGACCTGTTCCGGCGTGATGTCGCCCATTTCAAGACGAACCAGATTGGCCAGTTGGCGGTTTTCCAGCATCAGGTCGCGGTGAGCCAGTGCCTGGCCGATGGCCGACATCAGGTCGTAGTCGTTCCACGGCTTGCCGATGAAGCGGTCGATGCCGACTTCGTTGACGGCGCGAACCAGGGCGTTGAGATCGGCATAGCCGGAGAGAATCAGGCGGGCCGCATCGGGCTGGATGGCCTTGGCCGCCTTGAGGAACTCGATGCCATCCATGCCCGGCATGCGGTAGTCGCTCATGAGCAGGTCAAACTCTTCATTCCGCACCGCTTCGAGAGCGGCCAACGGTGAATTGAAATCGATCACATCCAGCGTGTAGCTCTTGTTGCCGTATGTACATGGCGCCAGACGCAAGACGCGCTTGAGGGCTTTGAGAATGGAGTCCTCGTCATCGACGATCAGGATGCGGCTCATTTTTCCTCCTGGCGAATATAGAGCGTCAGCATTTGCTGTTCCGAATGTTCCATCCTGGTTAGCTGACCGATGATTTCTGCAGTCAGCGCGGTCCCCTTGGCGAGCAGCAGATAGCCATCGCGATGCATGAGGTCGCGGCTCAGTACCATGCCGGATTTCAGATGCATGGTACGCAGAGGGGTTTCCGTGAAGCCGCTTTTGACTGTTTCGGCGAGTAGCGCAGCGAAAGCGTCAACGGCTGCCGGGTCGTAGCGCTTGCCGCGGTTCTCGATCAGAAAATTGAGCGCTTCGACAGGCTTCAGCGGACGCTGGGCCAGCGTGCCGATGATCAGCGAATCATATTCATTGACTACGTGAATGATGCGGCTGCCTTGCGGAATGGCAATTCCCGCCAGATGGTCCGGGTAGCCGCTGCCGTCATAGCTTTCGTGGTGATGGCGAACGAGGATGGCGGCATCCTTGAACTTGTCGATGCCCATCAGGATGTTCTGGCCAATGACCGGGTGTTTCATGACCAAAGCCCGTTTTTCAGCGGTCAGCGTATTGAACGGCTTGCCAAGCAGTTCGTCGGGCAGGCCGAGTTTGCCGATGTCGTGAAGCAGTCCGGCCAGCATGATGTTCTGGATCTCGACATCGGAGAGACCGAGACGTTGGGCCACGCTGCGCGCATGTTCGGCAACTCGCCGGCCGTGGCCCGAAATCTGGCTGCCAGCCGGGCCGCTACGCAGTTCGATCAGCCCGGCAAAGACCTGGACGCTGGTCAGAAACGCCTTTTTCAATTCACTGTGCGTTTGCTCGACAAAGCTCAGGGCCTGGCGCAACTCGGCGGTGCGCTCGGCGACCTTTTGCTCGAGACTGGCATTGAGTTCTTTCAACTGCTCATTCTGCGCCTGGGTCAGCGATGTCAAACGCTGGTTTTCCCGTTTCAGATTCTGGTGCTCGATCGCTTCGGCAACAATGGTGACGATTTCGTTGTCGTCCCACGGCTTCGAAATGTAGCGATAAATTTCGCCCTGATTGATCGCGGCAACCGTCGAGGTAATGTCGGCGTAGCCGGTGAGCAGGATGCGCATGACATTGGGCCAGCGATTGCGAACCTCCTTGAGGAAGGTCGCCCCATCCATCTCGGGCATGCGCATGTCCGAGATGACCAGGTCGATTTCTTCCCTTTCAAGAATTTCCAGCCCGGCAGCACCGCCTTCGGCAATGAATATGCGGTAGCCGTGCGGCCGAAACAGGCGGCGCAGTGCGGAAAGAATGCCCGGCTCGTCATCGACGAAGAGCAGGGTGGGTTGGGCGATTTCCTCGCTCATGATGAAGTCTCCGAATCTTTTGTTTCAGTGATCTGCCTCGGATTGATTGGCAGCAGAAGACGGAAAGTGGTGCCTTGTCCCTCGGTGCTCTCAACCTCGATCAGGCCGCCATGTCGTTTGATAATTCCGTACGACAGCGAAAGCCCCAGGCCGGTCCCCTTGCCCACCGGCTTGGTCGTAAAGAACGGCTCGAAAATCCGGTTGATGTGCTCCGGTGCGATTCCCTTGCCAGTATCGCTGATTTCAACGCACACCTTGTCGTTGCCATGAAGGCTGGTGCGAATCGTAATGGTGCCCTGCCTTTCAATGGCGTGACCGGCATTGACCAGCAGGTTCATGAAGACCTGATTGAGTTGGGAAATGAGGCAGAACACATGCGGGATTTGGCCATATTCCTTGACCACTTTGGCCTTGTACTTCAACTCGTTCCAAACGATGTTCAGCGTCGAGTCAATGCCTTGATGCAGGTCGGCCTCCTGCCATTCCTGTTCGCCGACACGCGAGAAGTTCTTGAGGTCCTGCACGATCTTGCGGACACGCCCCAAGCCATCCTTTGACTCGGCGAGAAGACTGAATATGTCCTCTTTGAGAAAGACAAAATCGCGCTGTTCCATCAAACGCCTGATTTCTTCTGCATGCGGATTTGCTTCACCCTCCTGGCCGAGCAGGGCTTCGTAGGCAGTGATGATGTCCATCAGGTCGTGTACGTAGCCATCCAGTGTGCCCAGATTGGAATGAACAAAACCGATCGGGTTGTTCAGTTCGTGGGCGACCCCCGCCGCCAGTTGCCCGATGGATGCCATTTTTTCCGACTGCATCAGCTGGTTGTTGGCCTCTTCCAGTCGTTTGTTGAGTTTTTTCTGCTGGGCGAGGGCTTCGTCCATCAGCAATTGTTGGGCTTTTCGTTCAGTTATATCGGTCAGCACCCCGTCGTAAAACTCGGGCCGGCCGTCCGCGTCGTGACGAACCGTGGTGCGACCAAGCACCCAGACCACCTGACCGTCGGCTGTGACCAGACGATATTCCTGAGCGAAGCGAGAGGTGCCCTCGGTGGAGTAACGGGTTGTCTCGTTCTGCATGAGCGGCAGGTCATCAGGGTGAATGACATCAAACACCGGTGGCTGCGCCGCAATCAGCTGATTGGCGGTGTAGCCCCATTGCCGCACATTGTCCGAAATGAAGACCAGCGGCCAGCCTTCGGTGCAGCAAGCCCGAAAACAAACGACCGGACTCGCATTCACCACCTGCGTGGCAAGACGTAGTGCCTTCTCGGTACGTTGTCGACGTACGATACGCCACGTTTCGCTGCCGATCAGTTGTACAGTTTCAACGTCGAATTCGGTGTAATCGCTGGTTTTGTTACCGACCCCTGTCACCATCCGGACCTCCCCCTCCTCCATGACCGGAATGCTGAGCAGGCGAATCAGAGCTGAGTGGCCGGAGGGGAGCCCATGTTTATTCTGCGCGCTGGCGTAGTCATTGATGATGATGGGCTGTTTTTGCCGTGCCGCATCGGCCCAGATACCTGCTTCGGAAATTGGGTAGTGGTTGTCGAAGGCTGCCGTGCAGTAGTCTTGCAAGGTGCTGGTTGACCAGGCAACCAGTTCGATGGTCAGGCCATCGATATTGACGAAGTGCATGAAGCCAATCACGCTCCGCGTCAATTCTTCTGCTCGTTCCAGGGCATATTGCATGAATGCTTTTTCGGAAAGCTCCTCGGCTATTTTCGGCAACTCCAACAAGATCGCAGAACGGCGGGCCTGTTGGGAAAGCCTGAGCTCTGTGACTCGACGCTCGGTTATATCGATCGTGATGCCACCCAGATCCGCGGTGCCATCTTCACGGGGAATGGCGAACTTGGTACTTTCCAGGACTCGTCCGTGCCATTCGTCCTGAATGCGTTCCGTGATGCCGGTGGCCAGAATGCGCGCTTCGTCAGCGACGATTTTTTGTCCGAATTCGCCAGGAAAAACCTCGAGCGAGGGGCGGCCCAGCATATCTTCCGGATTGATGCCGAACTGCTCCTGAAAGCCTTTGTTGGCGAGAAGAATGCGAGAGTCAGCGGCCTTGATGTAAGCGCTTCCGGGCAGGTGGTCGATAAAACGCTGCAGCGTCTTGACGGACGAACTCCATTCATTTTCGGCCAGAACCCAGTTGCTGATGTCTTCGACGATAGCAACAAAAAAATCAACTTTTCCGTTGGTCTTCCGAATCGCGCGTGCTGAAATCGTGGCGTGAACAATGGAGCCATCCTTGCTGATAAAGCGTTTTTCCATTGAATAGCCATCGGAGTCTCCGCGCAAGACTGACTCCATCCTTTTGGCGTCCACCTCCATGTCGTCCGGGTGACTCAAGGCCTGCCAGTCCGTCTGCATCAACTCTTTGGCCTCATATCCGAGAATACGGCACAGCGCCGGATTGACTGAAAGCCAGGTTTTTTCAGGTGAGATCGTTGCAATTCCAACCATTGCATAGTCGAAAATGGCGCGGAAGCGCTCTTGGCTTTTATGTTCCCGCAACCGGGTTCTCAGCATGGAATGGATGCTCAATCCCGAGAGGAGGAGCAGGGCGCCGGAAAAAAACCAGTGCATCGGCATCCCGTCTTCTGTCAATGCAGTGAGCTCATCGTGACTCAGGTGGGAGACAACCAGCCATCGATATTCAGCCTTGGCGCCTGAGGCAATCTGAGGGCCTGACAGCATTCCGGACAGTTGTGGATAGACGCTTTGATAGGTCCACAATCCATTTTTGTCCAAAAACTGCCCTTGGTAATCCTTCATGCGCGCCCAACTGGCCGGAAAGCGGCTACCCAGATTGCGCCTTGCATCCTTGAACATGAATCCCCATTCGTCGGCAGGGTCGGGGGAGTGCAGCCAGTATCCGGCGCTATCGACCAACGCAAGATGGGCTTCTGCGCTACTGTCTATAACAAAGCGATCGAGCATGGCCTGGCCCAGATAGTTGATGATGACTATGCCTCGCTTGGCCCCCTGCTGGTCTGATATGGGTAGAGCAAGGCGTAGCATGGGCTTGTACGGTACTTCGATGTTTCCGTTCTCGATATTCAGATCGAGAGGGGAAAGGTAGATGTGCCCGGCGTCCTGTTGCATCGCTTCGGTGAAGTAATAACGGTCTCCCTTGTGCTGGAGCTCTTTTCGCGGCACGAGTATTGGCTGGCCATCGCGCAGGTCGGCACGGACAATTTCCTGGCCGCCTGCATCAATCCAGCGAACCTGGTCGTAAACCTTTTTTGCCTTTGCCAGGCTCATGAACATTGTTTCGACCTGCCCAATCTCAGGCGAGTCAGGATTGCGGGCCAACTTCTGTACTGCTAAGTGATCAGCAATGAAATGCAGGTCGCCGACAATCGACTGTATATGGCGGAGCAGCGATGCGCTGCCGAGCCCCACGCTGAGCACTTCCTGATTTTTTAGTGCGGCGAGTTGTTCCCCTGTTTTGCCGTGGCCATAGAACCAGGTGCCGATGACGACGACCAGAACGACCGGCAGGAACCGCCTGAGAAAAAGGGCCTGCTGACTAAGACGCATGGTCAGCCTTTGGCTATCCGGAAGGCTTCGCGAATCTGCTCACGGAGCAGGTCGTCGTCCCAGGGCTTGGTCAGGAATTTGTAGATGGCGCCGCGATTGATAGCCCCGGTGACCGATTCGATGTCGGTGTAGCCAGTCAGTACGATGCGTATGGTGTCCGGATAAAGTTGGCGGACCCGGGCGAAGAACTCGGTTCCTGACATGTCCGGCATGCGCTGGTCGGAGAGGATGACTTGTACCGGATGCTTGGCCAGATGCTCGAAAGCCTCCGCCGGCGACTGGGCTGTCAGGATGTTGAAGCCTTCCCGGCGCAGCAGGCGCGACAGCGAGGTCAGGATGTTCGGTTCATCGTCGACAATCAGTAGCGTATGTGCCTTTTCCCGTGGCGTATCGGCGAGTTGAAGGCTCTTTCGGCCGGCCAGCAGTTGCTCGAACTCGACTGCCGGTAGCGGCCGGCTGAACAGGTAACCCTGCATCGAGTCGCAGCGCCGGCTACGCAGGAAGCTGGCTTGCGCTTCGGTTTCGACACCCTCGGCCAGAACGCTCAGGTTGAGGCTGCGGGCCATGACGATGGCGGCAGTGGCGATCGCCGCATTGACCGGGTTTTCGGTTATATCGCGGACAAAGCTCTGGTCGATCTTGATCTTGTCGAAAGGTAGCCGCGAGATGTACGACAGCGAGGAGTAACCAGTGCCGAAATCATCAAGGGATATCTTGATGCCCAGTGCCTTGAGGGCCCGACATTGGGCGATGGCTTCGTCGATATCATCGATCAGTGCGCTCTCGGTGATCTCCAGCTCCAGTGCGCTGGCAGGCAGGCCGGTTTCACCCAGGCACTGGCTGACCAGGCTGGGCAGGTTGGTCTGGCGAAACTGACGTGAGGAGAGGTTGACCGCGATGCGCAGATTGGCGATGCCAAGGTCGAGCCATTGCCTGGCTTGCAGACAGGCGGTGCGCAAGACCCATTCGCCGATAGGCAGGATAAGCCCTGTTTCTTCGGCAATCGGAATGAACTCGGCCGGGGAGACCGAGCCGAATTCCGGATGGCGCCAGCGCAGCAAGGCTTCCATGCCGATCATGTTGCCGCTGTCGAGGCTGATCTGTGGTTGGTAATAAACTGTCAGTTCGTTGCGCTGCAGCGCCGAACGCAGGGCTGCCTCGAGCCCGAGTCGACGGGCGGCATCGGCATCCATTTCCGGGGAATAGAAACGGAAGGTATTTTGCCCACTCTTTTTGGCGCGGAGCAGTGCTGCGTCAGCGGACTTGATCAGCGCGTCTACATCGTTGCCATTTCTGGGCGCCACGCTGACGCCGATGCAGGCGCTGACGCTGATGGCGTGCTCGCCCACTTCGAACGGAACGGCAATGGCATCGAGCATGCGCTGGGCGAGCGCTATGGTGTCCCGTTCGTGGCTCAGGTTGGCCATCACGAAGCCAAATTCGTTACCGGAGCGGCGGCCGACAGTATCGCCATCGCGTACCTGCAAATTGAGCCGGCGCGCTACCTCGACCAATATCCCGTCGCCAATCGGCGGACCAAGCGTGTCATTGATGAAACGGAAGCGGTCCAGGTCGAGCAGGATCACCGCCGTCTCCCGATTGAAGCGGTGAGCGCTGATCAGGGCCTGCCCGAGGCGATCGGCAAACAGGCTGCGGTTGGGCAGATTGGTCAGTGGGTCGAAACTGGAAAGATATTGAATGCGCTCGGCTGCCGCATGACGTTCAGAAAGATCGCTGAAGACGCCGACGTAATTTGTCAGACGCCCGTTCTTGTCATGTACGGCCGAAATATTCAGCCATTCGGTGACCAGTTCGCCATCCTTGCGCCGGTTGGTAATCTCGCCCTGCCAGTTGCCGTGCCGGCTGATGGCTTCCCACATGTCGCGATAGAACTCCGGGCTATGCACACCGGAACGGAGCAACCGGGGGTTCTTGCCCAGCGCTTCGCTGGCGTCATAGCCGGTTACCTTCGAAAACGCCTGATTGGTGAGCAAAATGTCAGCGTTGGCGTCGGTAATGCAGACGCCGTCGCTGATGCCGGTAAAGACGACTGAGGACAGGCGATGTTCGCTTTCGGCGGCCTTGCGCCGGCTGATGTCGGCCATGGTTCCCAGAGTCAGAAGCGGTTTTCCCTGAGCGTCGCGGCGCAGTATTCGTCCCCGTGCTTCCATCCATACCCAATGACCGTCGGCATGGCGCATGCGGAGTTCGTCCACATGAATTTCGTCACCCTTATCGGTCCCGGCCTCCATCCGTTCCAGAATGGCACTGCGGTCTTCCGGGTGGACCAGTTCAATACTGGCGCTGATTGTTGCCGGCCCTTCGTTCAGGCCAAGAATCCGCGACAGGCTGGGACTCCACTGGCTGGTCCCGCGTTCGTGATCATGCTCCCATATTCCGAAACCGGAGGTGGCCAGGGCGATCTGCAAGCGAGTGTCGAGCTGAACGTTTTCGGCCACGCGCCGGGCGACTTCCTGCTCCAGCCAGGCCTTTTGCCCGGCAACGATATCGCGGGCCCGCTTCAGTTCAAGCTGGGCCTTGACCCTTATGCCGAGGACCGCGGGATTGATCGGTTTGGTTATGTAGTCGACTGCGCCTTCCTGAATGCCGCGTTCCTCGCTGTCAGGGTCGTCGAGGGCGGTGACGAATATCACCGGGATCTGGTTCGTTTCGCCGTCGGCGCGCAGGGCCTTGAGTACGGCGTGGCCGTCCATTCCGGGCATCATGACATCGAGCAGGATGAGGTCGGGCTGGGGGGCGAGCCTGGCGTAACGAATGGCGACCGGGCCGCTGTTGGCGACCCGTACGTCAACGCCGAGATCGCTGATCATTTCTGAAATGGTGCAGAGGTTGTCAGGTACGTCATCGACGATCAACACAATGGGGCGGCCTGGCCCCTGAGTCTTGTTGTCCTGATCTGTCATGCCTCACGCTCCCTACGCATTTCATTCATGGATGCTAGTCTCGCTCGCCCGGCGCGCTCAGACAAGGCAAACCGCGCCCTCAGAAAAAATAATTTCAGGCCATCTGCCTTTTTATTGTTTCAAGCAACGCCGTTGCCGCATCAAAGTTGAAAATAGCGATTTGCTGGTGCAGTTGCTCGCATTCTGCCGGGCAAAGACGTTTCAGATCTGTCTTCAGTTGATTGAACAGCCGAGTCGCTTCAATGTCTCCCGTGCCCAGTAACTCGGCCAGCGCATCGATTCGTTGCCGTAGCGCGCGAGTCGTGGCTTTTTCTTCGATTTCATCCCGATTGTCCTGGTTCGTGGTTTGTCGGGCGGGATCCGTTGTCGGCAAATATTTTGCCAGCAGGACATAGAGGGCATCGGGATAGACCGGTTTGGCGAGAAAATCGGTCATGCCCGCGTCAATGCAGCGTTCCCTGTCTGCGTTAAAGGCATTTGCTGTCAGGGCGATGATGGGGACAGCAGCCCCGTTTGTCAGGGTGCGAATTCGCCGGGTGGCATCGAGCCCGTTGAGTTCCGGCATCTGGACATCCATCAGTATCAGATCGAAATTCGATTCTTTATAGAGGTCGACCGCAAGCAAGCCATTTTCTGCGGTGACCACTTCAAGCCCGACGCTGGTCAGCAGTTCAGCCGCGATATCTCGGTTGATTCGTTCGTCCTCGACGACCAGGACGCGCCCTTTCAGTTGCCCTTGCTGCCAGTTTTCCGGTGCGCTCTCCGATTCGTCTTCTGCAGTGTCGAGGCGGGCAGTAATCCAGAAACGACTGCCGACACCCTGCGTGCTTTCGACGCCGACTTCGCCGCCCATCAGTTCAGCGAGATGGCGGGCAATGGCCAGACCCAACCCGGTTCCGCCAAAGCGTCGGGTAGTCGAGCTGTCGAGTTGCTCGAAGGCATTGAACAGGCGCGCCGTATCTTCCTGGCGGATGCCGATGCCGGTATCGCTGACGCTGAAGCAGCAGGTTATTTTTTTGCCGTCGGTGGCGAGCAGTTCGCCACTGATCGAAATCGAACCTCTTTCCGTAAACTTGATCGCGTTTCCCGCGAAATTGAGCAGTACCTGGCGCAGACGGGTGACGTCGCCGACGGCGCGTTCCGGCAGGTTCCCGGTATCGATGTGGAGGTTCAATCCTTTGCTGGCGGCACGGTCGCGGATCATTGCTGCAATGTTTTGCAGGATTTCGGCGGGCGAAAAAGCGTGGCTTTCCAGCATCACCTTGCCAGCCTCGATTTTCGACAGATCCAGAATGTCATTGATGATTTGCAGCAGATGCTCGGCCGCGGCCGAAACCTTGATCAGCTTTTCGAGCTGGTCCGGCTGCAGGGGACTTTGTCTGAGCAGGTAATTGAGGCCAATGATCGCATTCATCGGTGTGCGGATTTCGTGGCTCATGTTGGCCAGAAATTCGGATTTGGCGCGATTGGCCGAGTCGGCTTTTTCCTTCGCTGCGGCCAGCTCGCTGGTGCGCTGTCCGACCAGCTTTTCGAGATGCAGGCGGTGGGCGTGCAGTTCGGCCTCGTTTTGCCGCCGCTCGGTAATGTCCTCCTTGGCGGCGACGTAGTGGGTGACCAGTCCGTTTTTGTCGCGCACGGGTGATATGGTGGCCAGTTCGAGATAGTGCGAACCGTCCTTGCGCTGATTGACGAATTCGCCACGCCAGACCTTGCCGGCGAGCAAGGTTGGCCACATTTCACGATAGATTTCGGGGGCGGTCTCTCCGGATTGGAGAATGTTCGGATTCTGGCCAATGGCCTCCTCTGCCGTATAGCCGCTGGCCTGGGTGAACGCCTCGTTTACGAAGATTATTTTGGCATTTAGGTCGGTGATGACGATGCTTGCCGGGCTCTGCTCGACGGCGGTGGACAGCCGGCGCAAGCCTTCTTCGGCGGTTGCCAGCTGCTGGTTAAGGTCGCGCAGCTGTTTCAGCTGGGCTTTAAGCTTGCGCTCCGATTGCTTGCGTGGCGAGACATCCATCGTCATTCCGCCGAGCAGCCGATTGCCTCTTCCATCGTCGACAGCGAACTTGGTCGATTCATAGTCCCGGCCGTTGAAACTTTCTTCGACGACGACGGTGGTGCCTGTTTCCAGCACTTTCCGGTCGTCGTCGGCGATTTTCTGGCCGAATTCGCCGGGGAACAGTTCCTGGCTGGTCTTGCCGATCATGCCGGCCGGATCGATGCCGAGCAGGGTCTGGAATCCCCGGTTGGCCATCAGAGTCCGTGAGTCGGCATCCTTCAGGTATGCCGTTCCGGGGATGTGGTCGATAAAGCGCTGAAAGGTCAGCAGGGCGCGTTGACTCTCATCCTCTTTCTGCTGAATCTGGTGATCAAACGCCTTTTGCCGGCGTTGGTACTGGAACAGCATCAGCGCCGAACCGATGGCTACCAGAAAAAAGAGAATGGCCCGGGTGGTGGCCTGTGTCCGCCATGGGGCGAGAACTTCGGCGAGGTCGCGCGCTGCGCCAACGACAAGTGGTGCCGTCATGTGCAGGGTTTCCGGTTGCAGCGTGCGCATCGACATCAGGCGCTCTCTGCCCAGCGCGTAAGAGGTGCCGGTCATCAGGCTGGCCGGCTGGCCGCTGGTCATATGGCGCTGGAAGAGGGATCCCGCAATGTTCGCTGAAAGCCCGGGATCTGCCGTTTTTTGCTCCGGCACGAGGACCAGGATCTGGCCGTTTCCGTGGGTCAAGGACAGCGTGGTTTCGCTGCCGGCATGAATGGAGTGGAGCAGGGTGCCAATACTGTGGCTGTCGATGGTTGCCGCGATGATGCCGGCAAACTCGCCGTGTGGCCCGGCGACCATGCGCGCCACGGTTATCGTGTAAGCCCCCTGGTCGGTGACGAAGGGTTCGCTCAGATAGAGCGCATCGACATCCGGGTGTTTCAGGGCGTTCTTGAAATACTCGATCTGTGCGAAATTCGTGCCGATCAGTTCGCTCCGGTTGCTGACCAGAATCGTGCCGCTGGCATCGAAGAGGGCCAGGGTTCGAACGCTTTCCAACGCCTGTGTCAGCGTGTCGAATTCGCGGGTGACATTGGCCAGACCGTCTTTGCCGGCAAGCTGCAAGGGTACGGTGTTGCGCAGCTTGTCGATAACCGCGCTGATCGAGCCCAGTCGCCGCCCCATTTCCTCGACGATGATCTGACTGTGATTTTCGAGTCGGCTACTGGCCGTCGTCTCGATATGGTTGCGGGCCTGAATCTGGTCGACTGTGATTTGCGCGCCGAGCAACAGAAGCCCGACGGCCAGCGCCAGCCACTGCAGGATATAGGCACGCTGCCGCAATCCCGAGGATGCAGAGGTGCCGGCCGATGGTGGGGGCAGGGTGCTCATTGGCGGTGGGTCAGGACTCCCTTGCTTCGTAGCTGGACAGCGTCACCCCGGCATGGGTGAGGATCTCGCGAATGGCCTTGATGTCCATCCGGCTGCAGGTGCTGCTGTTGTGCGGGTGGTGCAGGAAGGCTTCGACCTTGTTGAGGGTGATCTTGAAGCGGGCGCCGTTGGCCGGTTCGACTTCGGCGCCGAGGTGGTGAAGCAGCGATTCGATTTCGCGCCAGTGAATGTTGGCCGAGGGCGGGTCCTGGAAGATGCTGCGCATCAGGTGGGCATGCTTGTGACTCATGATGAAGCTCCAAGCGTTAGGAACTACACCATTCTATGCCTGCTCGATCTTGCCGTCAGGCGAAAACGATCTTGAGCAGGGCGAGGCAGAGCAAAGTGTAGCCGGCCGCGACAAGGTCGTCGGCCATGACGCCGAAGCCGTTTTTGACGTGCTCGTCAAAATAGCGGGCCGGCTGCGGCTTGGTTATGTCGAAAAAACGGAAAAGCGCGAAGGCGGCCAGTTGCCAGAGGAAAGTGGGCGGCGTCATGAGCAGGATCAGCCAGAACGGCACAATTTCATCCCAGACGATGCTGCCGTGGTCGGGGTCGCCGATGGCGCGGCCGGTAACATCGATGAACCAGATGCCGCCGAGGTATGCCACGGTCAACAGGAAAAACAGGCCAAAATCGGAAAAGTGGTGATGGAACAGGGCGAACATCGCCCATGCGAACAGCGTACCGAAGGTGCCCGGCGCCTTCGGTGCCAGCCCGCTGCCGCAGCCCAGCGCGAAGAAATGCGCCGGGTGGGCGAGCAGGAAGCGCATGCTAGGCGGTTTGGCCAAAGTGGTCGTATCCCTTGCTGCCGAATTCGACGGGCTTGCCGTCGGGGTCGAGGACGGTCACCTCACCGGTCGGGCCGGCGACCATCTCGCCGACGTTCCACAGCGGAAGTTCCAGCGTCGCGGCAATCTGCGCGATGGCCAGGCTTTGTGTGCCCGGTGCGGTGAAGCACAGCTCGTAGTCGTCGCCACCGGTCAGCTGGCATTCGAGGGCGATGCGCCGGAGGTCGGCATCGTAGCTTTCGCCCTTGGGTAGGTGCGGTAACTGGACAAGTTTTACCGAGGCAGCACAGCCCGAGCGTTCGGCGATATGGCCGAGATCGGCGAGCAGGCCGTCGGAAACGTCGATGGCGGAAGATGCAATGCCATTCAGGGCAAGGCCGAGGGCGACGCGCGGCCGCGGTTTTTCGAGGGCGCCGACGCACAGCCGGGGCCAGGGTTCGGGCAGTTTGACCTTGTCCTGCAGGTGGGCCAGGCCAAGGCTGGCCAGGCCGGGGCGGCCGGAAACCCAGATCTGGTCGCCAATTTTTGCGCCATCACGGCGCAGCGCGCAGCCCGGTTCGACTTCGCCGATGGCCGTGATGCAGACGTTGAGAGGGCCTTTGGTGGTGTCGCCGCCGATGACATCGACGCCGTACTCTGCCGCACAGGCAAAAAAGCCTTCGGCGAAGGCGGCGATCCACGCTTCGTCGACCGCCGGCAGGGCGCCGGCCAGCGTGACCCAGCGCGGCTGGGCGCCCATCGCGGCGAGATCGGACAGATTGACGGCCAGTGCTTTCCAGCCGAGGTTCTTGGGATTGGTGTCGGGCAGGAAATGCGTGCCGGCGACCAGCATGTCGGTGGTCACCGCCAGTTGCTTGCCGGGCGTCGGTGCGATCAGTGCGCAGTCGTCACCGGGGCCGAGGACGGCCGACGGGGTGGGCCGGGCGAAATAGGTGTTGATCAGGTCAAACTCGCCCGGCATTGGATTACTTGCCCTGCTTGCGCGCAGCAACCTCGTCGGCACGAACGACGGCAGCGATCTTGTCGAGCACGCCATTGACGTACTTGTGGCCATCGGTGCCGCCGAAGGATTTGGCCAGTTCGATGGCCTCGTTGATGATGACGCGGTAGGGCGTTTCGGGATGGTTGTTCATCTCGAAGGCGCCGAGCATCAGGACGCAGGCTTCGATTGGCGAGAGTTCGCTGAACGGCCGGTCGAGGTGGGCGGTGACTTGCGAAACCAGGGTCTCGCGCTGGCCGATGACGCCGCGCAGGGTGCCGACGAAGAATTCGCGGTCAGCCTTGGCGAAGCCTTCTTGCTCCGGCGCATAGGCCTCGATGGCAGCTTCATCGGCACCGCCGACGCGCCACTGGTAGAGCCCCTGCAGGACGAATTCACGGGCGCGGCGGCGGGCCGACTTGGGCGGCGCCTTGACGTCGTGGGGATGTTCGCTGTCGCTGAGGAAGGTGGTCATTGGAGCAGGGCTTTCTGAAGGTTGGCCATTTCGACGGCAGCCTGGGCGCAGTCGCTGCCTTTGGGCTGGGTGCGGATTTCGGCCTGTTCGTCGGTGTCGCAGGTCAGGATGCCGTTGGCGATGGGTACGCCGGTGTCGAGCTGGACTTCCATGATGGCGCGGCAGGCGTCGTTGGAAACCACTTCGAAGTGATAGGTGTCGCCGCGGATGACGGCGCCCAGGGCGACCAGCGCGTCGAAGCTGCCGCTTTGCGCCATGGTTTGCAGGACGAGCGGGATTTCCAGCGCGCCGGGCACGTTGGCGATGGTCATGTCGGCATCGGCGACGCCGAGACGCTTGAGTTCGGTTACGCAGGACGAGAGCAGGGCTTCGCAGACCGGCAGGTTGAAGCGGCTCATGACGATGCCGACCTTGAGGCCGGCGCCGTTCAGGTTGTTGTCGTATTCAAAGATGTTGTCGAAACGGGACATGGCTTACAACTCCGCGGGTGTCGTGACGAAACCGGTGACTTCGAGGCCAAAGCCGGTCATGGAGGGCATCTTGCGCGGGCTGGAGAGCAGGCGCATCTTGGAAACGCCGACATCGCGCAGGATCTGGGCGCCGATGCCGTAGGTGCGCGGGTCCCATTTGACCGGGCCGCTGGGGGCGGTTCCGGTCAGGCGCGAGAGGATGGCTTCGCCGTCTTCCGGGCGGTGCATGAGGACGATGACGCCGTGGCCGAACTTGGCCATGGCCGACTGGGCTTCCTCGATCGAGAAGGACTGGCGCTTGCTGGCCGGGTCGAGGAAGTCGAGCACGGAGAGTGGTTCATGCACACGAACCAGCGTTTCATCGCCGGCCGGGATATCGCCCTTGACCAGCGCCAGATGCGTGGCGCCACTGGCCTGATCGACATAGGCGTGCATGGTGAAGTCGCCGTGGGCGGTACTGATTGTCTTGCTCGTGACGCGCTTGACCAGGGTTTCGGAGGCGGCGCGGTAGTGGATGAGGTCGGCGATGGTGCCGATCTTGAGGCCATGCTCCTTGGCGAATTCCATGAGCTCCGGCAGGCGGGCCATGGTGCCGTCGTCGTTCATGATTTCGCAGATCACCGAGGACGGCTCGAGGCCGGCCATGCCGGCGAGGTCGCAACCCGCTTCGGTGTGGCCGGCGCGGACCAGCACGCCGCCTTCGCGGGCGGTGATCGGGAAGACGTGGCCGGGCTGGACGATGTCGTCGATGGTCGTGTTCTTGGCGACGGCGACCTGGATGGTGCGCGCCCGATCGGCGGCCGAGATGCCGGTGGTGACGCCTTCGGCAGCTTCGATCGAGACGGTGAAGGCGGTGCCGTACTGGGTCTTGTTGTTCTTGGCCATCTGGACGAGGCCGAGCTTTTTGCAACGGGCTTCGGTCAGCGTCAGGCAGACCAGGCCACGGCCGAACTTGGCCATGAAATTGATTGCCTCGGGCGTGATGTGTTCGGCGGCCATGACGAGGTCGCCCTCGTTTTCGCGGTCTTCTTCATCAACCAGGATGACCATGCGACCGGCCTTGAGTTCGGCGACGATCTCGGCGGTGCTGGCGATGGCGGGATGGGGTGGCATTGGGGTGTCCGGGAACAGCAAAAGGGGGGTGCTATTTTCGCAGAAACAGGCCGTTAGCACATGACTTTAGTGCCTTGCTCCCGCGCCGACATTCAGGGCAGATAGGCTTCGACCTGGACGCGCAGGCGGACTTCGTCGCCGATGAAGGGGATGCCGTTGTTCAGGCCGAATTCGGAGCGGCGCAGCACACCGATGGCGTCGGCGCCGCAGCCGCGCTTGCGGCTGGCCAGATTGAGGCCGCATTTGAAGCGACTGACTTCGAGTCGCATTGGCCGGATTTCGCCGAGCATGACGAGAACGCCGTCGACGGCGCTCAGTTTTTCTTCGGTGAAAATGAGTTTCTGGCTGCGAAAGAAAATGTAGGGGAAGTCCTTCGCCTTGAACCAGTCGTCGCCGCGCAGCACGTCGTCGCGCAATTCAAAACCGGTGTCGAGCGAGGCGGCTTCGATGCTGATGTCGATGCGGCCCGTTTTCTCCTCCGGATTGAATTCGACGATGCCGCTGCTCCGATTGAACTGGCCGCGCTGCGTCGAAAAGCCGAGGTGGTCGACTTCGAAGCTGGCGTAGGTGTGCGACGGGTCGATGGTGTATTCGGCGGCATCGGCCGGGGCCAGGAGCACGGCAAAAAGGAGGACGATGATGCGGTTCACGGTGATTCCCACGGTCAACTGGAAAAAAGGGCCAAAATTGAAATGACGATGGCGTTGAGACCGTGCCGCTGCTGAGCCGTTCCATTGATTTCGCGGTAGCATCGCTGCCCATGCGGCATGCCCTCCTCTTCTCCGTCTTTGTCATCGCCTCCTGCGGGCTGGCCTACGAGCTGATCGCCGGTGCCCTGTCGTCCTACTTGCTCGGCGATTCGGTGACGCAGTTCTCGACGGTGATCGGTACCTACCTGTTCGCCATGGGCGCCGGCTCGTGGTTGTCGAAATACATTACACGCGACCTGATCGGGCGTTTCATCCAGATCGAACTGATGGTCGGGCTGCTCGGCGGTTTTTCGGCGATCGGGCTGTTCCTCGTTTTCACCTGGCTGGGCGGGCCGTTCAAGCTGGTGCTCTACCTCGCGGTGTTCGGCGTCGGGGTGCTCGTCGGGCTCGAGATTCCGCTGGTCATGCGCATCTTGAAGCGCGAACTGGCCTTCAAGGATCTCGTGTCGCAAGTGCTCACTTTCGATTATCTCGGTGCGCTGGCGGTCTCCATCCTCTTTCCGCTGGTGCTGGCGCCGCAGATCGGCATGGTGCGCACGGGGCTGTTGTTTGGCGTGCTCAACGTCGCCGTGGCGCTCTGGGCGCTGCATCTGTTCTGCGATCAACTGCCGTCGCGGCGCTGGCTTGCCGTGCAGAGCTGGACGGTCTTCGGCCTCCTCGCCGCCGGTTTCGCCGGGGCCGGGCAACTGACAACCATCGCCGAAACCCACCTCTACGCCGACGACATCATCCACGCTGAAACGACGCCCTACCAGCGCCTTGTCGTCACCCGCTGGCGCGACGATCTGCGCCTGTTCATCAACAACAACCTGCAGTTCTCATCGCACGACGAATACCGCTACCACGAGGCGCTGGTTCATCCCGGGCTGGCCAGCCTGCCGGGGGCGAAGCGGGTGTTGGTGCTCGGTGGTGGCGACGGGCTGGCGGTGCGTGAAATCCTCAAGTATCCGAACGTCGAGGCGGTGACGCTGGTCGATCTCGACCCGGCGATGACCAATCTGTTCTCGAAGGCCCCGGCCCTCGTTGCGCTCAACGAAGGGGCGCTGAGTTCGCCCAAGGTAACGGTGGTCAACGCCGACGCCCTGCAGTGGCTGGAGGAAAGCCGCGAATATTTCGATTTCGTTGTCGTCGATTTTCCCGATCCGGCCAATTACGCGCTTGGCAAGCTGTACACCTCGGCCTTCTACCGCCTGCTCGAAAAACGCCTGTCGGCCCGTGGGCTGATCGTCGTCCAATCAACCTCGCCGCTCTACGCCCGGCAATCGTACTGGTGCGTCGTGACGACGCTGGAAAGTGTCGGTTTCAAGACGGCGCCGTACCACGCGCTGGTCCCGTCCTTCGGCGAATGGGGCTACATCGTCGCCGGCCGGCAGGAATTCACCATTCCCACGGTCGACCGGAAAAAAACGCGATTTTTAACATCGGAAATCCTCCCCGGCCTGTTCGAATTCCCGGCCGACATGGCGCGCCTGCCGGCCGAGGTCAATCAGTTGAACAATCAGGTATTGGTGCGCACCTTCGAAGACGAGTGGCGCAAAGTCATTCGCTAGCTGGCGTGCGTTGCCTGATGCGCCTTGAGGTAGGCTACCGTGTCGTCAAACGGCATCGGCCGACTGAACAGGTAGCCTTGCAGGATGTCGCAGCCGAGCCCGGCAAGAAAGTCGCGCTGGGCCTCGGTTTCGACGCCCTCGGCGACCAGCTCGAGACCCAGGCTGTGGCCCAGCGCAATCGTTGCCGTACAAATGGCGGCGTCGTTGACGTCGGTTTCGATATCCGTGACGAAAGAGCGGTCGAGCTTGAGGCGCTTGATCGGCAGGTGCTTGAGGTAAGCCAGTGACGAGTAGCCCGTGCCGAAATCGTCGATGGCCAGAACGATGCCCATGGCGGCCAGCTGGTCGAGGATGGACAGGGTCATTTCGGGGTTTTCCATCGCCGTGCTCTCGGTCACTTCGAGCTCGATGTCCTCGGGGGACAGGTCGTAGCAGGCCAGCGCGCCACGGACCAGAAGCAGCAGGTTTTCATGGCGCAACTGCTGGGCCGAAATGTTGATGGCAACGCGGATGCTGTCGATGCCCTGCTGTTTCATGACGCGAATCTGCCGGCAGGTTTCCCAGATCACCCAGTCGCCGAGCGGCTGGATCAAACCGGTTTCTTCAGCGATGCAGATGAAGCGCATCGGTGAAACCTGGCCGAATTTCGCATTGTTCCAGCGCAGCAAGGCCTCGACGCCGAGGACACGACCGCTGATCGTTTCGATCTGCGGCTGGAAGTGCAGCGAAAACTCGCTGCTCGCCGGCGAAATGGCGGCAATGGCCTGGCGCAACTCGTTTTCCATCGCCAGGCGTTCGCCCGCTGCCTCGTTCATCCGGGCGGTGTAGAACTGGTGATTGTTGCGACCGGCACTTTTCGCGTGGTACATCGCCGTGTCGGCGTTGCGCAACAGCGTTCCGGGATCGTTGCCATCTATCGGATAGAGGCTGATGCCGATGCTCGGCGTGGCGTACAGCACGTGGTCGGCGATCCGGTAACTGTCGGCCAGGTTGCTTTGAATCTTGCTGGCGACGCGAGCGGCGGTCAGTGGTGATTCGATGTCGGGCAGGACGACGACGAATTCGTCGCCGCCAATGCGCGCCACGAGATCGCTGGCGCGCACGCATTCACGCAGGCGCAAGGCGACATTCTGCAGCAACTGGTCACCAACTTGATGGCCCAGCGTATCGTTGATGTTCTTGAAATTGTCGAGGTCAATCAGCATCAATGCCAGCTGATGATTCTCCCGCTGGCAACTGCGCAGCGACTGCGCGAGCTGCGACTCGAAGGCCAGCCGGTTAGGCAGATTGGTTAGCGGATCGTGATAGGCCAAGTAGGCCAGGCGGTCGGCGACTTCATGGTTGGCGTCAATTTCACTGAAATTGGCGACATAGTTACGGATGCTGCCATCGGTGTTGCGCAGTACCGAAATCTTCAGCGCGCGCGGATAGTTGGCGCCATCCTTCTGCTTGTTCCAGATCTCGCCCTCCCAGTAATCCCGAGTCTCCAGCGCTTGCCACATCGCCGCATAAAATTCGGGAGTAGCCCGGCCGGAAGACAGAATCCGCGGATTCTGCCCGATCAACTCCTCCGGCGAATAGCCGCTCAACCGGCACAGGGCGCTGTTCACCGCAACAATCAGGTTCTGCCCGTCCGTCACCAGCATGCCTTCATTGCTCTGCTCGAAGGCACACAGAAAGACCTTTCCGGACAGGAGATCGTTGTCCGGCGGGGGCAGGCTGCTGGCTGCTGCGTTGGCGCTGGTCATAGAGTCATTCAGACTGTATATGAGATTATTCTAATCTTCTCGTCAGACGTTAAACAGGAAATTCAGTACATCGCCATCCTTGACGATGTATTCCTTCCCTTCGGCCCGCATCTTGCCTGCTTCCTTTGCGCCGGCTTCACCCTTGTAGGCAATGAAATCGTCAAAGGCGATGGTCTGGGCACGGATGAAGCCGCGCTCGAAGTCAGTGTGGATGACGCCTGCCGCCTGCGGTGCGGTGTCGCCCTGGTGGATGGTCCAGGCGCGTACTTCCTTGACGCCGGCGGTGAAGTAGGTGGCCAGACCAAGCAGCTTGTAGCCGGCGTGGATCAGGCGGTCGAGGCCGGGTTCTTCAAGGCCGAGATCGGCCAGGAACATCTGTTTTTCCTCGTCGTCGAGGTCGGCAATTTCAGCTTCGATGGCGGCACAGACGGAAACGACTTCCGCCTTCTCGGCAGCGGCATGGGCGCGCACGGCGTCGAGCAGCGGATTGTTCTCGAAGCCGTTCTCGGCCACGTTGGCGACATAGAGTACCGGCTTGGCAGTGATCAGGCAGAAAGGCTTGAGCAGTGCCAGCTCCTCCTTGGAAAAGTCGAGGCCACGCACGGCCTTGGCCTGGTCGAGCTGGGCAAAGCATTTTTCCAGTACGGCCACCAGAATCTTGGCTTCCTTGTCGCCGGAACTGGCCGGGCGGCGGTAGCGATTAAGCGCCTTTTCGACGGTGGCCATGTCGGCCAGCGCCAGTTCGGTATCGATGACTTCGATGTCGCGGATAGGATCGACGCCGCCGGAGACGTGGATCACGTTGTCGTCGGCAAAGCAGCGCACGACGTGCACGACGGCATCGGTTTCGCGGATGTTGGCGAGGAACTGGTTGCCCAGGCCTTCACCCTTGGAGGCCCCGGCGACCAGGCCGGCGATATCGACGAATTCGACGATGGCGTACTGCATGCGCTGCGGCTTGACGATCTCGGCCAGCTGGGCCATGCGCTTGTCCGGCACTTCAACGATGCCGACATTCGGCTCGATGGTGCAGAACGGGTAGTTTTCAGCCGCAATGCCCGACTTGGTCAGGGCGTTGAAGAGGGTGGATTTGCCGACGTTGGGCAGGCCGACGATGCCGCATTTGAGGGACATGGGTTTTTTCCTTAGACGGCTTTGCCGTGCAACTGTTGTTGAGCGCCGGCAAAGTCTCCGGCGGCGAGTTTGGGCCAGGCCAGCAGGCAGCGGGCGAGGGCATGTTCGATATCCGGCAGTTCGTCCTTGCGCGGCTGGTGCAGGACGAAATCAACCACTTGCTGGGACAGGCCGAGCGTCCGCGGGTGGCCGATGCCGAGACGCAGGCGCCAGAAATCCGGCGTGCCGAGCCTGGCCTGGATATCCTTCAGACCATTGTGGCCGCCGTTGCCGCCACCCTGCTTGAGGCGGATGCCACCGGGCGGCAGGTCGAGTTCGTCGTGGATGACGAGAACCTCTTCCGGCGGAATCTTGTAGAAATTGGCCAGCGCAGCCACCGACTGACCGGAACGGTTCATGAAGGTGCTCGGTTGCAGCAGCCAGGTTTCGCCGACGCGTCCCGCCTTGCCATGGAACTTGGCTTGCGGGGTGAGCGACACCTTCAGCTTGTCGGCCAGATGGTCGACAAACCAGAAGCCGACGTTGTGTCGGGTCGCTTCGTATTCCGGGCCGGGGTTGCCGAGGCCAACGATCAGGCGGGGTGGGTTCATGGGCTATAAGTGCGAAAAAGCCGCCGGCGGCATGATGCCAGCGGCGGCCATTACTGCATGATGCCGGAAATTACGCGGCAGCAGCTTCGCCTTCAGCCGCATCGGTAGCGCCAACCTTGCCGGCAACGATACCGACGACGACGTCGTCAGTAGCGTGGGCAACCAGCTTGACGCCGTTCGGCAGCTTGAGCTGGGAGAGGTGGATGCTGTCGCCGACATTCAGGGCGGACAGGTCGACTTCGACGAACTCAGGCAGATCCTTGGCCAGGCAATGCACGTCGACTTCGGTGATGACGTGGTTGACCAGACCGCCGTTGAGCTTGACACCTGGGCCAACTTCTTCGTTGGTGAAGTGCAGCGGCACCTTGATGTGCAGTTCGTGCGTGGCATCAACGCGCTGGAAGTCGATGTGCAGAACCAGCGGACGGTAGGCGTGCATCTGGTAATCGCGCAGCAGAACCTGCTCTTTTTTGCCATCAACGACGAGGTTGATGACGGAAGAATGGAAAGCTTCCTTCTTCAGCTTGAGCAGCAGGTCGTTATGGACGACTTCGATGGCTTGCGGGGTGGCTTCGCCACCGTAAACAATACCCGGGACGGTGCCAGCGCGACGCAGGCGGCGGCTCGCACCCGTTCCCTGCAGCGTACGCGCTTGGGCGATAAGTTCAAATTGCATGGTGATACTCCAATAGTTTTCCCGGTCCGCGACCAGAACGGGAAGGTTAAAAAAACTTAATCGATGAACAGCGACGAGACGGAGTCGTCGTTGCTGATCCGGCGAATGGTTTCGGCCATGATCTCGGCCACGGAAAGCTGGCGGATGCGCGGGCAGGCTGCGGCATCGTCGCGCAACGGAATGGTATCGGTGACAACCAGAGCGTCGAGGTCGGAGTCATTGACCCGCTCGATTGCCGGGCCGGACAGCACCGGGTGGGTACAGTAGGCAACGACCTTCTTGGCGCCATTGGCCTTGAGTGCGGTGGCCGCCTTGCACAGGGTGCCGGCGGTGTCGACCATGTCGTCCATGATGATGCAGGTGCGGCCGTCTACTTCACCGATGATGTTCATCACTTCGGAAACGTTGGCCTTCGGACGGCGCTTGTCGATGATCGCCAGGTCGCATTCAAGGCGCTTGGCCAGGGAGCGGGCGCGGACGACGCCACCGTGGTCGGGGGAAACGACCAGCGGGTTTTCATAATGCTGCTTGCGGATATCGTCGAGCAGGATGGGCAGGGCGTAGATGTTATCGACCGGAATGTCGAAGAAGCCCTGAATCTGTTCGGCGTGCAGGTCCATGGTCAGTACGCGATCGACGCCGGAGGCGACGAGCATGTTGGCGACCAGCTTGGCAGCGATCGGCACGCGCGAGGAGCGCGAGCGGCGATCCTGGCGGGCGTAGCCGAAGTACGGGATGGTGGCGGTGATGCGGCCGGCCGAAGCGCGTTTCAGCGAATCGACGATGACCAGCAGTTCCATCAGGTTGTCGTTGCAGGGGGCGCAGGTTGATTGCAGCACGAAGATGTCGCGACCGCGAACGTGTTCCTGCAACTCGACGCTGACTTCGCCGTCGGAGAAGCGCCCGACATTGGCGCGGCCAAGGTCGACGTTGAGTTCGTTGGCGACGGCTGCGGCCAGTTTTGGATTGGCGTTGCCAGTGAAGACCATCAAGCTGTTGTAGGCCATTCCCACATTCCTCCGGACCTTCTGCATGCTTACGTGCATTTGCCCGCCACAATGAAAATCGGGCAGGCTTGTGACCTGCCCGAAGGAAATTTGGCTGGGGAAGAAGGATTCGAACCTTCGAATGCCGGAATCAAAATCCGGTGCCTTGACCAACTTGGCGACTCCCCAGCGGGTTGCTCGAACGGGTTCGCGTCCGAGCGAGGCGCGAATAATACAGTAGCTCTTTGTGGAAATCCAGCCCTTTAGCGAATTTTTGCCAGCGGGTGTTCAGTCAGGCCATCGGCGATCCAGCCCCGCATGCCGGCCGGAAGGCAGGCGAGAAGGGCTTCGGCCTCGCTGCGTCGGGGGAAACCGGCAAAAACGCAGGCGCCGGAGCCGGTCATCATGGCTTGGGGGGCACGGCCCTTGAGCCAGGCGAGATGTTCGGCGACGGCCGGGAATTTGGCACTGGCGACCGCTTCGAGATCGTTGTGGCCTTGCCCGTGCTGCCAGTCTGTCGGGCGAATGGCCGCGGTGTCGCGCTTCAGTTCGGGGGCGCTGAAAATGGCCGCAGTCGGGACGTGGACCGCAGGATGCAGAACCAGGTAGCTTTCCGGCGGCAGATCGACGTCGGTAAAGGCCTCGCCAACGCCTTCGGCAAAGGTGTTGCGACCATGCACGAAGACTGGGACGTCGGCGCCGAGGGCGAGACCGATTTTCTCCAGCGCTGGTCGGCTGAGGCCGGTTTGCCACAGATGGTTGAGTCCGAGGAGTACGGTGGCGGCATCGGATGAGCCGCCGCCGAGGCCGCCACCCATTGGCAATCGCTTGTTGAGATGGATTGTCGCGCCTTGCCGGCACCCCGTCGCCTCCTGTAGCAGGCGGGCAGCACGGACGGTCAGGTCACTGTCGGCCGGAACGCCGGGAATGGGCGTGGCGAGAACGATTTCACCAGCGTCGCGCGGTGCGAAACGTAGCGTGTCGGCGCGGTCGATGAAGCGAAACACGGTTTGCAGCAGGTGGTAACCGTCGGCCCGCCGGCCGACAACGTGCAGGAACAGATTGAGCTTGGCCGGGGCGGGCCAAGCGCTGGCCCAGGTCCACTCGCTCATGGGGCGTCCTTCCATTCCTCGATGCGCAGGCGCAGTTCTATTTCGCCGTTGCGCGACAGGGTCAGGCGGTTGGGCAGGGCGTCTGGATTGTCGTCTTCAAAGGCGTAGTCGACTTGCCAGCCGTCTTCGTTCAGCCTGGCTGGTCGACCTTGGGCGTCTGACTCGATGCGGGCGTTGTCGCCGGAGCGGCCGAGCAGCCAGGCGGGCATGCGGCTGACCGGCAGACGCTGGCCGGTGACATCTTCGATCAAGGCATCGGGGTCAGTTGATTCGCGGGTCTTGCCTTCGGCCGTGCGCAGGCGGGAAATTTCTGGTGTCGTTTCGATTTCGGCCAGTCCGTAGCCAAGCGGGCTGGAGAGCAGCACGCGGTCGCTGCGGTTCTGGTGCGTCCAGGTCAGGCGGCCGCCCGAGTTTTGGACGGCCTGGCCGGGCAGCGTGATACGCAGCGCGAAGCGGCCTTCCAGTGTGAAGTTGCGGATGTTGTCACGGGCGGCCAGTGGCGCCGGCGGCACACTGGTGCAGGCGGCCAGCAGGCTGGTCGCGAGCAGCAGGAGGAAACCCGATTTCAAGGCAGGAGTTTCTTGATGATGCCGGTCAGGACTTCGTTTTCCGGATGCGCCTTGAGGGCATCATTGAGGATGCGGCGCGCGTCGTCCTTGCGATTCATTGTCCACAGCACTTCGCCAAGATGCGCGGCGATTTCCGGGTCGGCCTTGATGCGATAGGCGTTTTCCAGTGTTTTCAGGGATTCCGCCAGCTTGCCCTGGCGGTAGAGCACCCAGCCCATGCTGTCCATGATGAAGGGGTCTTCCGGCGTCAGGCTGAGCGCTTTGGCAATCAGGTCGAAGGCTTCCGGTAGCCGGGTGTTGCGTTCGGCCAGGGAGTAGCCGAGCGCGTTCAGGGCGTGGGCATGGTCCGGTTTGATGCTGAGCAGGTGCTTGATGTGAATTTCAAGAATTTCCGGTTTGCCGATGCGCTCGGCGGTCAGCGCCGCTTCGTAGAGCAGTTCGGGGTTGTCCGGCTGGGCTGTCAACGCAAGGTCGAGAACGATGTAGGCGTCGTTGTGGCGGCCGGCTTCGCGCAGAATCTGGGATTCGGCGAGGATCAGCTGGGTCCGTTCGTCCGCCGTGCCGCCGCGCGTGTTGTGCAGCAGTTCGCGGGCTTCATTGGTCTTCCCTTGTTGCAGGAGGATTTGGGCCAGCCGGGAGCGGGCAGCGATGTATTGCTGGCCGGCGGTGACCTGACGGTAATGCTCGGCGGCCGCTTCCGGTTTCTTTTGTTCCTGATCGAGTTGGCCGAGGAAGAAGTGGATGGTGCTCTTGTCGGCGAAATCGGTGGTCAGCAGATGTTCGAGCTGGCTGCGTCCGGTCGTCATGTCCCCTTGCTGCAGGGCGAGCATGGCCACCGGGTAGATGACGTCCGGGTTGTCCGGGTTGTCCTTGATCAGGCGGTCGAAATGACGGCGTGCCTCGTCGTAGCGTTTTTCGGTGATGAGCAGGCGGGCCAGCGCCAGACGAGCGTCACGGGCGTTCGGGTTGGCGCCGACGAAAGTGCTCAGGCTGTCGATGGCGGTCTGGGCAGATAGGCGGGTCTGCAATTGGGCGCGTGCCAGGGCGGCGCTTTCCCAGTCGGGACGAAGCTGCAGGGTCTTCTCGGTTTCGTTGAGGGCGCGCAGGTTGTCGTTGGCGTTGGCAGCCGCCTGGGCCATGGCAAAATGGGCTTCGGGCAGGTCGTCGTAGGGGGCGGCAACGCGGTCGACCAGGGACTGAACGGCTTTCTTGTCCTCGTGCCGGGCGAGCATGCGGTTGAGGTGCATCAGGTTGTTGCCGAGATTGGCCTTGTCCTGTTCGAGCAGGGTCACCAGTTGCGGCGCGAGTTCGTCGAGGCGGTTGGAGAGAATCAACAGCGTGGACTGGGATTGCCTGGCTTTTGCGGAATCGGGTTCGACTTCCAGCCATAGTCTGGAAAGTTCGAGGGCGCGGTCGAACTGACGGGCGAAGCCGGCAACTTCGGTGGCCCGGGCGACGACTTTCGGGTCACGGGTGCGCTGGGCAAGATCGGCCCATGCGTCGGAGCCGAGCTTTGTATCGCCACGCTGCAAGGCGAATTCGCCAACCAGCGCCTGGAAAACAGTGCGGGCGAGCAGGTCTTCGGAGGCAGCTTGGGTGTTTACGCGCTTGCCGGCTGGTTTGGCAGTGGCTTCGCCGGCGGCCAGACTGTATCCGCCATGGGTCAGACCCAGGGCGAGGGTGAGGGCGGCAGCGATTCGCTTCAGTTGCATGGACGGCTTTCGATCGAGGTTTGCGCGATGGTCGCGCGAGAATTGCTTATTGGAACGCATAGAATCCGATAAGTTTGTGATGTTATTTGGGTTTGCCCGGAGGAACAAGCAATGCCGGAATTGCCGGAGGTCGAGGTTTGTCGTCGTGGATTGGCGCCGGAGCTGGAAGGTGCGCTGATCGAAGGTGTGGTTATTCGTGCGCCGAAGCTGCGGCACGAGATTCCGCGGGCCTTGAGCGAACTGTTGCCTGGTTGCCGTATTCTGGCTGTGCGCCGGCGCGGCAAGTACCTGTTGGTCGATTGTCAGCGCCCAGGCGTTGCGGGGACCCTGATCATTCATCTCGGGATGTCGGGCAACCTGCGCTTCGTGCCGCGCGACCAGCCGCCGGCCAAGCACGATCATTTCGATCTGGTGCTGGCCGGGCAGAGTTTGCGTCTGGCCGACCCGCGTCGTTTCGGCGTCGTCCTCTGGCAGCCGGGGCCACCCGAGGCGGCTGAGCTGCATCCCTTGCTGGCGACGCAGGGGATCGAGCCCTTGTCGGACGATTTCACGGTCAACTGGATTTTTTCGTCAATTTCGAAACGCAGCGGGCCGATCAAACCGACCTTGATGGACAGTCATCTGGTCGTCGGCATCGGCAATATTTATGCTTCGGAGAGCCTGTTTCGGGCCGGTATTTCGCCGCTGCGGGCCGCCAACCGGATCAGCCGGGCGCGCTATGAAGTGCTCGTGGCAGCCATTCGCGAAACACTGTCGGACGCCATTGCGGCTGGCGGCAGCAGCATTCGTGACTACGTGCACAGCGACGGCAGTGCCGGCTGGTTCCAGATCCAGGCTGGCGTCTATGACCGGGCCGGGCAACCCTGTCTGCGCTGCGGTGGCATGGTTAGACAAATTCGCCAAGCCGGGCGGAGTACATACTACTGTGCTGGCTGTCAGCATTAAAATGGCTCTGCAAGTCTATGTATTTATGCTAAATTGAAGTTTCCGATTGCCCCGGGAAGGATGCCGTATGTCGCTCGCCAACCAATTTGCCGCCTATACCGCTTGGCGTTCACGCCTGGCTACTTACATTGCCGAACTCCAGGGCTGGCTGAGCACCAACGAACTTTCCGACGCCCAGAGCGATCTGCGCCTGACGCAACTGCTCGAAAGATTGCGTGAAGACCGCTTGAACGTGGCTTTTGTCGCCGAGTTCTCGCGCGGCAAGTCGGAGTTGATCAACGCCATTTTCTTCGCTGACTACGGCAACCGGATGCTGCCCTCGTCGGCCGGCCGGACGACCATGTGTCCGACCGAATTGCTCTTCGACGGCAACAAGCTGCCATGCATCGAATTGTTGCCGATCCAGACACGGGCCTCGAATTCCAGTGTCAGCGAATACAAGCGCTTTGCCGACGAGTGGACGAAAATTTCGCTCGATACCGAATCTCCGGAAGCCATGCAGGATGCCCTTCGCCACGTCAGCGAAACGACTCGGGTGACGCCGGACGAGGCGGGGCGTCTCGGTTTTGAAGTCGGCCAGGGGCAGATCGACCTCTATGTGATTGGTGATGACGGGCTGGTCGAAGTGCCGCGCTGGCGTCATGCGATGATCAATTTCCCGCATCCGCTGCTCAAGCAGGGGCTGGTCATTCTTGATACGCCGGGCCTCAATGCGATCGGTGCCGAGCCGGAACTGACCTTGTCCCTGCTGCCCAATGCGCATGCCGTGCTGTTCATTCTGGCGGCCGATACCGGTGTTACGCAATCCGATCTGGCCATCTGGCGCGAGCACATTTGCGGCGGCGGCATGGCCCAGCGTGGCCGCATGGTCGTCCTCAACAAGATCGACGGCCAGTGGGATGAATTGAAATCGACCGAGGAAATCGACGCCGAAATCCAGCGTCAGGCCGAAAGCAGCGCGGCCATTCTCGACTTGCCGGTCAGCCAGATTTTCCCCGTTTCGGCACAGAAGGGTCTGGTCGCCAAGATCAACGGTGACCAGGCGTTGCTCGAAAAGAGCCGTCTGCCCCTGCTCGAAGCGGCGCTCTCGGAGGAACTGATCCCGGCCAAGCGCGACATCGTCTGCGAGAGTACCGAAAGCGAGTTCGGCGACGTCAGCCAGCGCGTGCGCAGCCTGCTCGACACCCGCCTGCTAGGCCTGCGTGAGCAACTGACCGAACTGACCGAACTGCGCGGCAAGAACAAGGGCGTTGTCGAATATATGATGGGCAAGGTGCGGGCGGAAAAGGACGAATTTGAGTCCGGGCTGCAGCGCTACTATGCCGTGCGCAGCGTTTTTTCAACGCTGACCAATAACCTGTTCAGCCATCTCGGCCTCGACGTTCTGCGTCAATTGACCCACGAAACGCGCGAAACCATGCTCGATGCGGCTTTTTCCAAGACCTTGTCCGATGCGATGGCCCGTTTCTTTGCCGGGTCGCGCGATGCGCTGGCCAAGTCGAATAGCGAAATCAGCGAAATTCTGGCGATGATGGAGTCGGTGTACAAGAAATTTGCCATTGAGCATGGCCTCAAACTCGGTTCGCCGACGACTTTCTCGCTACTCCGCTACGAGAAGGAACTCGATCGCCTGCAAGCGTGGTGCGACGACCATCTCAATACGATGGTCAGCCTGCTCACCCACGACAAGAAGAACATTACGCAGAAATTCTTCGAGGAGGTGGCCACCCAGGTGCGCCGCGCCTTTGAGCACGCCAACCGCGATGCCGAGGTCTGGTTGCGCGCCATCATGGCGCCGATGGAAACGCAGGTTCGCGAGCATCAGATCCAGCTCAAGCGTCGCCTCGAAAGCATCAAGCGCATTCACCAGGCAACCGATACGCTGGAAGACCGGATCATCGAGCTCGATGGCGTCGAGAGTAACCTGCTGCAACAGATCGAGGCGCTGGAAGAAATTGTCGGCCGCGTCCAGGACATGCTGGTGCCGCTCGACACATCCCGGCAACTGGAAGCGGCGTAAGCCTCAGCCGGGGTGACGGTTGACGGTGCTTCCCACGGTCAACCGGGAAAAACGACCAAAAATGAAAATAAAAAACCCGCGAAATTCGCGGGTTTTTTATGGGGATGGGGCGCCAAAAAAACTCAGGCGCGCTTGTTGCCCGTCAGTTTTTCGTATTTCACCCACAGCATCTCTTCGGTTTCAACGTGGTTCGGATCCTTGGGGATGCAATCCACCGGGCAGACCTGAACGCACTGTGGTTCGTCGTAGTGGCCGACGCACTCGGTGCACTTGTTCGGGTCGATGACGTAAATTTCCTCGCCCTGGGAGATCGCCTCGTTAGGGCACTCCGGTTCGCACACATCGCAGTTGATGCACTCGTCGGTAATAATCAGAGACATAGCTGTTGTTCCTCTCTCGGTTAAGCTGTGGTTTTCGCCCGCAGGCGCTTTTCGACACAAGGTTGCACAAATTTGCTGACATCGCCACCCAGGCGCGCAATTTCACGCACCATGGTAGCGGAGATAAACATGTATTGCTCACCCGGGGTCAGAAACACTGTTTCGACCTCCGGATAGACGCTGCGGTTCATTCCGGCCATCTGAAATTCGTACTCGAAGTCGGAGACCGCGCGCAGGCCGCGGACGACGACCTTGGCTTCCTTTTCGTGCACGAAGTTCATGAGCAGCGAGTTGAAGCCGACGATTTCGACATTCTTGAGGTCGCCAAGAATCTCGGAGGCCATCTCGACACGCTCGGCCAGCGGGAAGCGTGGTTGCTTCGACGGGCTCTCGGCGATGGCCAGGATCAGTTTGTCGAACAACGTTGAGGCCCGACGGACGAGATCCTCGTGGCCCCGGGTAATCGGGTCGAAAGTGCCCGGGTAGATCGCTACGCGATGATTGAGTTTGTTCAAGCTGGATTCCCGCCGATGTCTCGCCGCAACAAGTGATAATGGACTTCGCCCGCCCTGCCGTGACGCACTGTACGCCAATCGCCAAGCGATTCGATGTTGGATTCTGCTTCGACGTAGATCACTGTGTCTTCTTTCGATACGCCGGGAAGGAGTGGCTCCAGGCGGGAAATCCAGCCTTTTTTGTAGGGTGGATCGAGGAAGATCAGGTCGAATTTTGATGTCGTCGAGGACAAATATTGTATCGCATCCGCGCGAACGATCTCCATCGCCGCCGGTTTCTGCAGCATTTCGTGGTTTTCACGCAACGCGGCCAGGACTTTGGGCGCCTGTTCGACCATCACGACGCGCGCCGCGCCGCGCGATGCGGCTTCGAAGCCGAGGGCGCCGCTGCCAGCGAACAGGTCGAGGCAGTATCGGCCATCCAGTTCCTGACCCAGCCAGTTGAACAGCGTTTCGCGCACGCGGTCCGGCGTCGGGCGCAGGCCCTCGCTGTCAGGAAACTTCAGGACGCGGCGGCGATAGTCGCCGCCGATGATGCGGACCGAGTTCAAGATTCAGTCAGCCGCCACCGTCACCGTGATCAGGTTATCCGGCCGGACGCGGCGGGCAAAAGCCTGGCGGATGTCGTCGGTCGTCACCGCCTGCACCTTGGTTTGGTACTGGTCGAGGTAGTCGAGCGGCAAGCCGTAAAAGCCGATGTTGGCGACGTTGTCGAGAATCTTCTTGTTGCTGTCCAGGCGCAGCGGGAAGCTGCCGGTCAGGTTGGCCTTGGCAGCCGCCAGCTCTTCCTCGGTCGGGCCATCCTTGAGGAAGCCGGTGAGCACTTCACGCGTCACCTTGAGCGCATCCTTGGCCTGTGAGCGCTTGGTTTGCAGGCCGATCTGGAAAGGGCCGGTCTGCTTGAGCGGGGCGAAATAGCTGTAAACACTGTAGGCGTAGCCGCGTTTGTCGCGGACTTCCTTCATGAGCCGCGAGACGAAGCCGCCGCCGCCCAGCGTGTAGTTGCCGACGAGCAGCGGAAAGAAATCCGGATTGCCGCGTTCGATCGCCGGCAGGCCGATATAGACGTGGGCCTGGCTGGCCGGGTGGGGTAGATTGGTATGGCTCCATTTTGGCAAATCGGGCGCATCCGGCAGCGTCGCCGCCTTGCCTTTGGGCAGTTCGGCGGCGATGGCTTCGGCGATCTTCTCGGCGTCGGCACGGGAAAGGTCGCCGACCAGCGTGATGCTGGCGTTGGCGGCGTTGTAGTAGCGGGCATGGAAGGCGGCTAGATCGTCGCGGTTGAGGGCGGCGACGCTTTCCGGCGTGGCCTGGCGGCCGTACGGGTGGTTCGGGTACATGGTGGCCCAGAAGGCCTTGCCGGCGATGCTGTCGGGACGGGTCATCGCTTCCTTGAGGCCGGCAATGGTGCGCGCCTTTTCACGGTCGAAAATGGCGGCATCGAAGCGCGGAGCGTGCAGCACGGCCTTCAAGATGGTCAGCGCCGGCTCCAGCTTGTCCTTGGCCGACAGGGTGCGCAGCGAGACGTTGGCGCGGTCGGTGTCGGCACCGCCGGCCAGGCTG
Source organism: Rhodocyclaceae bacterium (assembly GCA_008080565.1). Classification (GTDB taxonomy): domain Bacteria; phylum Pseudomonadota; class Gammaproteobacteria; order Burkholderiales; family Rhodocyclaceae; genus Azonexus. Next base: position 45,177 of record VIKE01000006.1, read on the forward strand.
GCGCCGATGTCGGCCATCTGTTCGGCAATGGCGGTTTCATCGAACTTGCCGGCACCGAGGTCGAGGGCGCCACGGGTCAGCGCGGCAAGGCCGGATTTTCCTGTCGGGTCGAACATCGAACCGGCGGCGAAATCGACCTGCACGTCGAGCATCGGCAAGACGCGGCTTTCGACAAAATAGACGCGGGCGCCGGAGGGCGAGACCCAGTGCTCGATCTTGACGCCGGCCAGGGCGACTTGCGAGATGAGCAGGGCGATTGCTGCGGTCAACAGTCTTTTCATGCCAAAAACTCCAATAGTTTCGGTTGCCAGGCGAGCAGCAGGGCGAGGCCGGCGACCAGCGCTGTCGCGCCAAGGCCCCAGGCAAGGAAGCGAACGAGGCGGCGGTTGGCGTCAATCTGGGCGACCAACAGGGTGTTCTGCTCGCTCAGTGCCTGAATCAATTCGCCGGAGGCCAGTATCTGGGTGCGCAATTTACGCTGAACGGTTTCCAGGGAGGTCAGTCGCGTCGCGACATCAGCATCGGGGGGCACGACCGGGTCAGCGTCGACGACGGACCCGTCGCCATTCTTGCGGCCCATGCCTTTCCACAGTTTTTTCGCCCCATCGGCGATGATCGGCGCTTTGCCGAGCACGTCGCTCCACGGCACATTGCTCAGGATGGTCATCCACGGTAAAGCCATGATCTTCCCGGGTTCAGTGGCGAGTGGCAACGGCCGGACGGCGCGGCTTGCCGTCGAGCGGTTGCGGGTCGAGCAGGCCGATGGTCAGCGCGTCGTCGTTGAAATACTTTTTGGCGACGGCCTGAATGTCGGCAGCCGTCACCTTCTGCAGCTTGTCGAGCATGCGGTCGAGCTTCTGGTAGGGCAGGCCGACCGCTTCGATCTGGCCGATTTCCATGGCCTGGCCGAACATCGAATCGAGCTTGTAGACCTGGCCGGCGATCAACTGCGCCTTGGCCCGCTTGAGTTCCTGTTCGCTGACGCCATCTTTCTGGACGCGGGCGATTTCGGCGCGCAGGGCGGCTTCGAGATCGCTGACCGTCTTGCCTTCCGACGGCGTGCCGTGCAGGTAGAGCATTCCGGGGCCGCGTGCCGTGGCGTCGTAATCGATGCCGGCCGACAACGCAACCTTGTCCTCGCGGACCAGTTTCTTGTTGAAACGGGCGGCGTCGTGGCCGTCGAGGATGGAAGCGAGCATTTCCAGCGCGTAAGGATCGCTGTCTTTGTCGATGTCGCGCAGGATCGGCGCCTTGTAGCCCATGATCAGCACCGGCAGTTCGGCCGGCGCCTTGACGGTAACCTTGCGTGTGCCTTCCTGGGCCGGCTCGACCTGTTGCCGGCGAACCGGCAGGGGGCGACCTTCGAGCGGGGCGTAGTATTTCTCGGCCAGGGCGAAGACTTCCTTGTGATCGACGTCGCCGGTGATGATGACGTAGGCGTTGTTCGGCACGTACCAGGTGTCGTACCAGGCCTTGGCGTCGGCCGCCGTCATCGTTTCAAGATCGTTCATCCAGCCGATAATCGGCCGGCGGTAGGGATGAGCCTGGAAGGCGACGGCGTTCATCTGCTCAAAGAGCTTGGATTGCGGGTTGTCGTCGGTGCGCATGCGGCGCTCCTGCATCATCTCGGGCAGCTTTTCCTTCGGCACCTGCTGGAAGTAGGCCGTGTAATCGCGACTGGTGAAGGCGTTGTCACGTCCGCCGGCGGCGGCGACGCGCTTGTTGAACTCGCCGGGGCCGACATTCGGCGTGCCCTTGAACATCATATGTTCGAGGACGTGGGCGACGCCCGAGGCGCCGTCGACCTCGTCGGTGCTGCCGATGCGGTACCAGACCATTTGCACGGCGGTTGGCGCCCGGTGGTCTTCCTTGACGATGACGCGCAGGCCGTTCTTGAGCGTGGTTTCGTAGGGGTTGGCGAAAGCTGCGGTGGATAACCCGGCAGCAAGCAAAACGGAGAGCAGGTATTTGAGGCGCATGGGGGGGCTGGGCTTTCTGCTAGAATTCGCGGCTGATTTTGCATCGAATCGGACGGCATCTTAACGGCTTGCCGCCCGCCTGTCAGCAAGGCTTGAGACCACCAACCCCATGTTCAGTTTCCTGAAAAAATCCGGCAGCGACAGTAAAGCCGAAGCCAAGGCCGACGTCCCGGCCGAAGCCGCCGCCCCTTCGTGGCGCGAGCGCCTGTTCAAGGGTCTGGCCAAGACCCGCGCCCAGTGGGGCGGCAAACTCAAAACCATTTTTTCGCGCGGCAAGGTCGACGACGAACTGCTCGAAGAACTCGAAACCCTGTTGCTGACCAGCGATTGCGGTGTCGAGGCAACGACCCACTTGCTCGACGAGCTTAAAAAGGCCGCCAAGCGCGACAAGCTCGATACGCCGGACGCCATCCAGAAGGCGCTGCACGACGCCCTGCTCGAAACCTTGCAGCCGCTCGAAAAGCCGCTCGACATCTCGACGCATAAGCCCTTCGTGATCATGATTGCCGGCGTCAACGGGGCCGGCAAGACGACCTCGATCGGCAAGCTGGCCAAGTATTTCCAGATGCAGGGCAAGAGTGTGCTGCTGGCTGCCGGCGACACTTTCCGCGCTGCGGCCCGCGAACAGCTCGAAACCTGGGGCGAGCGTAACAACGTGACGGTCATCGCGCAGGACAAGGGCGATCCGGCTGCTGTCGTCTTCGATGCCATTTCGGCCGCCAAGGCGCGCGGCATCGACGTCGTGCTGGCCGATACCGCCGGCCGCCTGCCGACTCAGTTGCACCTCATGGAAGAAATCGCCAAGGTCCGCCGCGTCATCCAGAAGATCGACCCGGAAGGCCCGCACGAAACCCTGCTCGTACTTGATGCCAACATCGGTCAGAACGCGCTGCAGCAGGTCAAGGCCTTCGACAAGGCGATCAATGTCACCGGACTGGTCCTGACCAAGCTCGACGGTACGGCCAAGGGCGGCGTCGTTACGGCCATCGCCCGGCAATGTCCGAAGCCGATCCGCTTCATCGGTGTCGGCGAACAGATCGACGACCTGCGTCCCTTCCTGGCCCGTGATTTTGTGGATGCCATGTTCGAGCAATGATCGAAGCGAGCAATTTGACCAAACGCTATCCGGGCGGCTTCGAGGCCGTCAAGGATGCGAGTTTTTCGATTGAGGCCGGGCAGATGGTGCTCATTACCGGCCATTCCGGCGCCGGCAAGACGACGCTGGTCAAGCTGATCTCGACCATCGAGCGGCCGACTTCCGGCAGCCTCGTGGTCAACGGCCAGAACCTGTCGGCCCTCGGGCGCAGCGTCATTCCGCATGTGCGCCGGCATTTCGGTCTGGTTTTCCAGGATCAGAAGCTGCTGTTTGACCGCAATGCCCTCAGCAACGTGCTGCTGCCGCTGGAAATCGCTGGCCTGCCGCGCCGCGAGGCGATTCGCCGGGCTCAGGCGGCGCTCGACAAGGTCGGCCTGCTGGCGCGCGAAAAGGCCAATCCCATCGCGCTTTCGGGTGGCGAACAGCAACGGCTGGCCATCGCCCGCGCCGTGGTCAACCGGCCAACCATCCTGATTGCCGACGAGCCGACCGGCAACCTTGATAGCGAATCGGGCATGGCCATCCTCGACATTTTTGCCGACTTCCACCGCGTCGGCGTCACGGTTGTCGTCGCCACCCACGACCAGAGCTGGATTGAGCGTTACCACCCGAATGTCCTGCGCCTGGCGCACGGGAGGGTGGTCGAATGAAGTCCTGGCTCATCCACCACCGCGCCGCCCTGGCCGCGGCCTTCCGCCGCTTGTGGGCGGCACCGCTCAACACGCTGCTGTCGCTGATCGTCATTGGCATTGCGTTGACCTTGCCGGCCTTCGGCTACGTCGCCCTCGACAACCTGCGCGACCTCGGGCGCAATGCCTCCGGCGTCCAGCAGATCAGCCTGTTCATGAGCCTTGAGGCGAGCAAGAAGGACGTCGGCGAGATCGAAAGTCGCTTGCGTCAGGCGCCCAACGGCAAGTGGAAATTCGTGCCGAAGGAGGACGCGCTGAAGCGTATGCAGAGCAGCGAAGGCATGGCGGAGATCGTCGCCAGCCTGCCGCGCAATCCGCTGCCCGACGCCTTCATCATCGAACCGGCCAACACCGAGCCGGAGGCGCTGGAAATCCTGCGCAGGGAAATTGCCGGCTGGCCCAAGGTTGCCCACGTTCAGCTCGATTCGGCCTGGATCAAGCGTTTTGACGCCTTCCTGCGCCTCGGCAAGCTGGCTTTGTGGATGCTGGCCGGGTTGTTTGGTGCCGGGCTGGTGGCAGTGACTTTCAACACCATCCGCCTGCAGGTCATGGCGCAGTCGGCCGAGATTGAGGTGGCGCGCATGATCGGTGCGACGGACGGCTTCATCCGCCGGCCTTTCTACTATTTTGGTGCCTTGCAGGGGGCGCTCGGCGGCTTGCTCGCTGCCGTGCTGGTGCTCGCTGCGCTGCGCCTGCTGGGTGGGCCGGTTGGCGAACTGGCAGCGCTTTACGGTGGCAACTTCAGCCTGCGTCCGCCGGGCGTTGGTGAAACGCTGGGACTGGCGACGCTCGGCGCTTTCCTCGGCTGGCTTGGCGCCCAGTTGTCGGTCAGCCTGTCGCTGCGGAAGCTTGACTAGCCGGCGGGAATTCCTTTGTACGGTGGGGGCAGCCGCCCTTGCCGGTTGCGCCCCATCCGGAAAACCGCCCTTGCCGCCCGGCGAATTGCTTGGCATGAATCAGGCGCTTGGCCACCGTTTGCGCGACGGTGGTTTTCCCGAACCTTCCGAAACACGAAAAACCGGTGTGCTGATCGTCGGAGGCGGCATCTCCGGGCTTTCGGCGGCGTGGAAACTGGCGAATGCTGCGGTCGACGACTTTCTCGTGCTGGAAATGGAAAGCGAAGCCGGCGGCAATTCGCGGGCGGGTCAGTCGCCGCTCGTCGCCTATCCGTGGGGCGCTCATTATTTGCCATTGCCGGGCCAGGAAGCTGTGCATGTGCGCGAATTGCTGGCCGAACTCGGTGTATTGCAGGGCGATCCGACGGCGCTCAAACCGACCTATGACGAGCGTTATTTGTGTGCGACGCCGCAGGAGCGGGTCTATCGGAATGGCTTGTGGGACGAGGGGTTGCTGCCGCAACGTGGCATCGATGCGGCTGAGCTGGCCGAGCAAAAGCGCTTTCATGAACGGATGGATGAGCTTAAGCGGGCCAAGGGGCGCGACGGAAGCCGGCTGTTTGCCATCCCGATGGCGCAGGCTAGCCGTGATCCCGAATGGCTGGCGCTCGACCGGATTTCCTTCGCCCAGTGGTTGAGCGACAACGGCTTCACGGCGCCGACCGTACTGTGGCTGGCCAACTACGCTTGCCGCGACGATTACGGAACAGCCTTCGATCAGGTCTCGGCCTGGGCCGGGCTGCATTATTTCGCCTGCCGTAACGGCGAGGCGGCCAATGCCTCGGGCGATACGGTGCTGACGGCGCCCGAAGGCAACGCCTGGCTGGCGCGTGGTTTGGCCAAAAAAGCCGGTGATCGGGTGGTGACCGGAGCGCTGGTCTGGCGCATCGAGGAAGGAAAATCGAGTGTTGCGGTCGACGTGCTTTTTGGGTCAAAAACCGTGCGCTTCGAAGCCCGGCAACTGATCTGGGCGGCGCCGGCCTTCGTTCTGCCGCGCGTCTGGCCGGCGATGCCCGGAGAACTCAAAGCGGCGGCGCTGGCCGGCGATTACGCTCCGTGGCTGACCGCCAACCTCCATCTGGGCGATTTGCCGGAAGAGCGGCACGGCGCGCCGGCGGCATGGGACAACGTGTTTTACGACAGCCCTGGCCTCGGTTACGTCAGCGCGACGCATCAACTGATCCGCCGTCGCCTGAACGGCACGGTGTTCACCTATTACCGCGCGCTGCACGACGTGACGCCGGCCGAGGGGCGCCGATTGCTCATGGAAACGCCGCGCGAGGCGTGGGCGGAGGGCATCCTGGCCGAACTCGAACGCGTGCATCCCGACATCCGCAAGCTGACGACGCGTCTCGACGTCTTTCGCAATGGTCACGCCATGCGCCGCCCGGTGCCGGGCAGTCTCTTCCACGGTCAACGGGAAAAAATGGCCAATTTTGAAAGCCCGCGCGTCACGCTGGCGCACGCCGACCTGTCCGGATTTTCCTTGTTCGAGGAAGCGCAGTATCGGGGCGTGCTGGCGGCCGAACGCGTGCTCGGACGTCAGGTTGCCAGGTAGCGCAGGAGCAGCATCTTGAGGTCGTTTGGCTCGACCGGTTTGACGATGAAATCGTTCATGCCCGCCTCGATGCAGCGCTCGCGATCCTCGGCAAAGGCGTTGGCGGTCATCGCGATGATCGGCAGCAGGGTGTGTTTGGGCTCGGCGCGAATGCGGCGGGTGGCTTCCAGACCGTCCATTTCCGGCATCTGCATGTCCATCAGGATGAGGTCGTAGTTGCGGCTCTCCAGCAACTCGAGTGCTTCACGACCGTTTTCTGCGGTGTCGGCCGTGGTGCCGAATTCCTTGATCAGTTCCAGGGCAATTTCGCGGTTGATCGGCTCGTCCTCGACGATCAGCAGATGGCGGCCGGCCAGCGTTTCCTGAACAGCCTGCAGAGGAAGGCCGGCGTGGGTCGAGGTGAGGGCATCGACCCCCTCGTCGCCGGATTTTAGGCGGGCGGTAAACCAGAAACGGGAGCCGCCGCCGGACTGGCTGCTGACACCGACATCGCCGCCCATCAACTGGGCAAGGCGCCGGGTGATGGCCAGGCCGAGGCCGGTACCACCGAATTTTCGGGTGGTCGACGCGTCGGCCTGCTCGAAAATGCCGAACAGCCGGGGAATCGATTCCCTGGCGATACCGATTCCGGTGTCTTCGACGTCAAAGTGCAGCAGGATGTCGCCCTCCGTTTCGGAGACGCGTCGTGCCCGGATGGTGACGCTGCCCTGCTCGGTAAACTTGATGGCATTGGCCGTGTAATTGATCAGGCATTGCATGATGCGGGTCGGGTCGCCGATCATGGTCCGCGTGAAAGCATCGGACTCGGTGTGCAGGACCAGGTCCTTTTCTCGGGCGCGTTCGCCAAGTACGGAAACGACGCGCTTGAGGATGTTTCCGATGTCGACCTTGGTTTCATCAAGCTGCAGTTTGCCGGCCTCGATCTTGGAAATGTCGAGAATGTCGTTGATGACCGCGAGCAAATGCTGTGATGCACCGTCGATCTTGTCGAGGCGGTCGACCTGGACCGGCGTCGGATTGTCGCGACGCAGCAGGTGAACCATGCCGAGCACGGCATTGAGCGGCGTCCGGATTTCATGGCTCATGTTGGCCAGGAAAGCGCTCTTCGAGCGGCTGGCCGCCTCGGCTGCCTGGCGCGCAATTTCGAGTTGGGCGGTGCGCTGCCTGACCTCGGCTTCGAGGTTTTCGCGGTGCTTCTCCAGCTCCTGTGCAGTGCGCTGGACTTCGCTGATGTCCGAGAACGAGACGACCGTCCCGCTGATCTGGCCATCGCGCAGGGTCGGTGTGATGGTCAGGCGAACCGGGAACATTTCGCCATTCTTGCGCCAGAAAACATCATCCATCCGGCGTGTCTTGCCATCGCGCGCGGTCAGCCGGAGCGGGCACTCCGCCAGCGGATAGATCGAGCCGTCAGCGTGATGGTGGTGGAAGAGGCTGTGAGAGCTTCTGCCCAGGAGCTCCGCTTCGCTGAAACCGAGCAGGGCAAGGCCGGCCGGATTGATGAAGGAGCAGACGCCATCAAGGTCGGTGCCGAACACGCCCTCGCCCAGCGTTTCCAGAATCATCCGTTGCCGGGCTTCGCTCTCCATCAAGGCCTGCTCGGCGCTGGCCAGTTCCCGCAGGTCGACGTCAAGGCAGAACATCATCGGGCCGAGGTCGGCCGTATCAACGACGGTGTGGCTCGAATAGACCTCGACCGGGTGGCCGTCCTTGTGGCGTAGAGTCAGGCGACCGGCCGGGATGCCGGTCTTGTTGGCGAACATCCATTGCACTGCGCCGCGTACGCCTTCATGCATGGCACTGGGGATGATCAGCTCAAGCAGCGATTTTCCGATCGCTTCCCGGGGGCTGTATCCGTACAGCGACTGCGACGCATGGTTCCAGTAGGCGACCGTGCCATCGGCCAGGTAACCCTGGATGGAAAGGGCGTCGACATTCTCGAAAATGGCGCGAAACCGCGCTTCGGTTGCCGACAGCTCGGACATCGCCAGGGCTGTCCGGGCGCGCTCGGTCTTGAGTCGCCGGTTGGAGCGGGACAGCGTGAAAACAAAGAAAATCAGGCCGCCGGCGATGGACAAGCCAACAACGCCAATGACCAGGCCGTATTGTTTGACGATGTCGTTGAAGGTAACGCTGGGCGCCGTTTCAAAGGGAGGCTGGCGCAAACTCCGCAACAGTTCTTCGACCGGACGATAGTCACCGGGAATGGCGAAACCCTGAATTTCAGCGGCGCGGGCAACATCGCCGCCATGCGGCAAGGTGAGGATGTCGGCGGCGAACTTGCGGGCGAAGTTCTGATCAGCCCACGGCATCGCGGCCAACGCCCACTGCGGATAGAGGCGGGTCGAATGGGCCAGCGGAAAATCGTCGTCCCGGGCATTGATGACCCGCAGGCGACCGATGTCGAGCTTGTGTTCCCTGGCCATGGCTTCGATCAGGCCGGTGCGGACAAAGGCGGCATCGACCTGGCCCTCAAGCAGCTGCTGGATGGCCTTGTCCTGAGGCTGGCCGGTTTCGATGATGGTGGCCTCGGTGGCCAGGTCGATGCCGCGCAGCATCAATTCGTAGGCCTGGGCCTGATAGCTGCCGAGAGAGCCGGTGCTACTCGTGGCGATGCGTTTTCCGGCGAGGTCGGCGAGGTTCTGGATGTTTTTTTCGTCGTGCCGGGTCAGGACAACGCCGCCGAGCCCGGAAACGGGTTTGCCGCCCTCTGTTTCAATGAGCGAGGCGAGCGGTGACAGCAAGCCTTCACGCTGGGTCAGCATGATGTAGTGCCCGGGCTGGGTGAGGACGAAATCGACCCGCTTGTCGCGGATGGCGGATTCGAGTTCCGGGTAGGTCAGGGCAAGGAGTTCCAGTGGTCTCTCTGGATTGGCCCTGTTGAGATAGTTAATCAGCGGTTGCCAGCGCGCATCTGTCTCGGCTTTGGGGCGGGCGGCGAGGATGGCGAATCTGGCTGCTTTTTTCGTGTTGACCGTGGCACTGGCTGTTGCGTTCTGGGTCTGTGCCGGAGGCTGTTCGTCGGCATTGATTCCCGACAGTCCGAGCAGAAGGCACAGAGCAACCGTGGCCTTGAAGAGCCGACGGCTGACTGGGGCAGAGCAGTTATCGCGCACAAGCACTCCACTCGGAATTGTCGCTGCAAGGTGCTGTTATATCAGTATAAGGTGATTTGCTCGATATTTTATTCCAGATGGAATTCCCGGTTGGTCATATCTATCGGTAGAGAAGAAATTTGCGGCTTTCTTCCGTCCACGCCGCTTCATCGGGGCAGGTCAGGCGATCGAGGTCGTCGACCCGGGTGGCCGGATCATCGACCCATTCGCGCAAGAGCGGTGAGCCATTGATCAGGTCGATGGCCAGCCGGTCGTGCTCGTACTCGTAGGCGAAGTCACGCCACAGCGGGTAGTCGGGGTAAAGACGGCGGATGGTCTTGAAGGCGAGGGCCTGGATGCGCCAGGGCTTGAAGGCGGCGTGGTCGTAGTACGGCCCTTCGCAATGGATCTGGATGCCGTGATTGAGCTGGCCGGCGTGTTTGTGGAAAGTTGGCTCAAACCAGCATTCGCGCAGCTTGCAGCCGGCCGAATAGTTCGAGCGGGCGGGTCGTGCCACGGCCTTCGGACAGCGTGGCGCCTTCGAGCATGACAGTGCCGGCGTAGGCGCGGGCCATCCACAGGTTGGGGGCGTTCGGGCTAGGGTTGATCCAGGTTCGTTCGCCGAGCGGCCAGCCGTAGCCGGGGGCGGCATCGGGCTGCCAGCCGTGCATGGTGACGACGTGGTAATCGACGTCGAGCTTGAGCGTGGCGATGAACCAGTGGCCGAGTTCGCCCATGGTCAGGCCATGGCGCATCGGCATCGGGCCGGCGCCGACGAAGCTCTCCCAGCCGTCGCGCAGGGTAAGGCCTTCGATGGGGCGGCCGGCTGGGTTGGGGCGGTCGAGTACCCAGACGCTCTTGCCGTGTTTGGCCGCCGCTTCGAGGACGTAGCGCAGTGTCGTGATGAAGGTGTAGATGCGGCAACCGAGGTCCTGCAGATCGACGAGCAGGACGTCGAAGGTGTCCATCATGGCCGCGGTCGGCCGGCGCACTTCGCCGTACAGGCTGAAGACCGGGATGCCGAGTTGCGGGTCGAGGAAGTCGGGCGACTCGACCATGTTGTCCTGCTTGTCACCGCGCAGACCGTGCTGCGGGCCGAAGGCGGCAGTTATTTTCAGATCGGGCAGGGCGGCCAGGGCGTCGAGCGAATGGGTTAGATCAGCGGTGACTGAGGCCGGGTGGGCGAGCAGGGCGACGCGCCGGCCGGCCAGCGGACGGCGCAGGGCAGGCTCGGCGATCAGGCGGTCAATGCCGAAGAGGACGGTCTGGGTCATGGCGTATTTCGCTTCAGTGTCAGGGCAAAGCTCTGGCGGACGTGGAAATCGGGCTGGTCAGCGTAATGCGCCAGTGCCCAGTAGCTCTTGCTGCCGTCTGCCGCTTCGATGACGGCGGTGAGGCCGAGTTGCAGCGTGCTGTCGGGCGGCAGTAGGGCAGCCGGGAGGCTGGCGCGCAGTTCGAAACCGTCGGCCAGCGGGGTAAAGATCAGTTGGGGCTTCGCGGTGGGAGCGAAGGCCTCGTCACGCTCCCGGTAGCCGGTGAAGCGGTAGGCAGCCCACTGACCGGAGGGCGAGAAATTGAATTCGCGGTAGCCGGCGCTGTTTTCCATCACGAAGGCTTCGCAGCAGGTGTGCTGCCACAGGCCATCGGCTGGGCTGGGCGGCTGCGGTGCCGGAAGGCGGAGAGCCGACGGCGGACAGGTGACGCGGTAATCCAGGGTCACGCCACCATCAGCCGCCGTCGCGGCGCTGACTTTTATGCCGAAGGGCAGCGCAGAGAGGGTGGCCGGGTGGCTGAGCAGGGAGGCAATCGTCGGAGCAGGCAAGGCGGGAGCGAGCGTCAAAATGGTCGGCAGGCGGTACTTTAACTGCTTGTTTCAGAGGATGTTACGGTCAACCGGAAAAAACGGCCAAAATCAAGGCGCACCCTTGGTCGACGAATGCTTTTGGAGTAAGTTACCGGCTTTCAGAAAACACTTTCCGGGAGAGAAAAGTGACGCCGCTGCGTATCAACCTAGAACAAGAAGACATTCCGACTCACTGGTACAACGTGGTTGCCGACATGGTTAATCCACCGGCGCCGCCGCTCGGTCCCGATGGCAACCCGGTGCCGCCGGAAGCGATGGGCGCGATATTCCCCGGCCCGATTCTCGAACAGGAAATGTCGGCCGAGCGCTGGATCGCCATTCCCGAAGAGGTCCGCCAGATCTACGCGCTTTGGCGCCCGGCACCGCTCTGCCGTGCCCTGCGTCTCGAACAGGCGCTCGGCACGCCAGCCAAGATTTTCTACAAGTACGAAGGTGTCTCGCCGGCCGGTTCGCACAAGCCGAACTCGGCCGTGCCGCAAGCCTATTTCAACAAGATCGCCGGCACCAAGCGGCTGACCACTGAAACCGGCGCTGGCCAGTGGGGCTCGTCGATTGCCTTCGCCGGCCAGATGTTCGGCCTGCCGGTGCGCGTCTTCATGGTCAAGGTCAGCTACGAGCAGAAGCCTTTCCGCCGTTCGATGATGCAGACCTGGGGCGCCGAAGTCTTCGCCAGCCCGAGCAACCTGACCAACGCCGGCCGCGCCGCGCTGGCTGCAGACCCCGACAACCAGGGCTCGCTCGGCCTGGCCATTTCGGAAGCGGTCGAGGAAGCCGCGGCTGATCCCGGCACCTGCTACACGCTCGGTTCGGTCCTCAACCACGTGTTGTTGCACCAGTCGGTCATCGGCCTCGAAGCCAAGAAGCAGTTCGACAAAATCGGCCTGTATCCGGACGTGATTTTCGGGCCTTGCGGCGGTGGCTCCAGCTTCGGCGGCATCGCCTTCCCCTTCCTCGCCGACAAGGCAGCCGGCGACAAGCGCGCCACCAACCTGCGTTGCGTCGCCGTCGAGCCGACCTCCTGCCCGACACTGACCAAGGGCCACTACGCCTACGACTATGGCGACGTGTCCGGCTACACGCCGATCATGAAAATGTACACGCTCGGCCATGACTTCATGCCCCCCGGCATCCATGCCGGCGGCCTGCGCTACCACGGCGATTCGCCGCTCGTTTCACAACTGCTCCACGAAGGACAGATCGAGGCGCTGGCCGTACCGCAGGTGGCGACCTTCGAGGCTGGCGTGCAGTTCGCCCGGGCCGAGGGCATCATTCCGGCGCCCGAATCCTGCCACGCCATCCGCGCCGCCATCGACGAAGCGCTCAAGTGCAAGATCACCGGCGAGGCCAAGACCATCCTGTTCAGCCTGACCGGCCACGGCCACTTCGACATGGCGTCCTACGACAAATTCTTCTCCGGCAAGCTTGAGGACTACGACTACCCGGAAGCGGCTATCGCCGAATCGCTCAAACATTTACCCAAGGTAGGCTGAGCCCGTGAAAGCGCTTGTCTTCCTGCTCGTTCTCGCCAACCTGCTGTTCTACGCCTTCAGCGAAGGTTACTTCGGGCGGCCGGACAATCCGGACGCTGGCCGTGTCGACCAGCAGATCCTGCCCGAGCGCATGCGCATCGTCTCGCGCGGCGAGGCGCCGGGGGGGGCGCTCGTAAAACCCGAGGCGGTCGCTCCGGCTGTTGCCCCGGCGACCGAAGCGCCGGCGCCGGGAAGTGCCGAAGGAGGCTCGCCGGCAAAAACTGAGCCGGCCCCGGAAACCAAGGTGGAGCAGCCTGGCGTGGCCGAAGTGGCCGACAAACCTCCGGTCTGCCTGACCTGGCGCCCCTTGCCGCTGGCCGATGCCGACCGTCTGTCAGCACTGTTGGCCAAGCGTTTTGGCGATTACAAGGTAACCCGGAAAGTGGTTGCCTCGGAAGGCAATGGCTGGTGGGTGTTCATTCCGCCGCAGCCCAACAAGGCCGAAGCAGAAAGAAAATCGACGGAATTGCGCGAACTTGGCGTGACGGAGTTCTTCATCGTGCAGGATGAGCTGAATCGCAACGCCATTTCGCTCGGCGTGTTCTCCTCCGAAAAAGGCGGGCAGGACAAATTGGCCGAGTTGAAGACCAAGGGTGTCCGCTCGGCGCAGGTTGCGCCGCGTCCGGGCAAGGACAGCCTGGTTACGTTGCAGGCGCGCGGGCCGGTTGGCGACAAGGTCGAACTGATCGGCGCTGTTGGTCGCCTTCTGCCCAAGGCCGACACGCTGGCCTGCAAATGAGCCAGTATGTCGTCGGCCTGACCGGCGGGATCGGCAGCGGAAAAAGCACCGTCGCCGACCTGTTCGTCGAGCAAGGGGCGGGGTTGGTCGATACCGATGCGATTGCCCGCGACCTGACCCTGGCCGGCGGCGCAGCGATGCCGGCATTGACGGCTGAATTCGGGCCGGAAATCCTGGCCGCTGATGGCGCGCTCGACCGGGTGGCGATGCGCCGACTGGCCTTCGCCGATCGATCGGCGAGAGGCCGGCTTGAAGGCATCCTGCATCCGCTGATCCGCCGGATATCAGCCGAACGCTGCCAGGCGGCGACCGAACCCTACGTTATCCTCGCCGTGCCGTTGCTGGTCGAATCGGGAAATTACCGCGAACGCTGCGACCGGATCGTCGTCGTCGATTGCCCGGAAAGTCTGCAAATTGAGCGTGTGATGGCGCGGAACGGGCTCTCAGCAGAGGAGGTCAAAGCGATCATGGCGGCGCAGGCAACACGACAACAAAGGTTGGCCGTCGCCGACGATGTTGTGGTCAATGATGCTGATCGGATAAAAATTGTCGAACAGGTCAAAATGCACCATGCAAAATATCTAGCACTTTTGGCCGAAAAACTTAAAGCAAGCTGTTGAGATTTGAATGCAAATGGCTCAGAATAAACAAAATTTTCCGTTTTCTCGGACACCGGCCGCGTGATCACCTACGAATACCCGTTTAATGAACGCATCCGCACGCTGCTGCGTCTGGAAGATTTGTTCGAAAAAACGGCGTATTTCGCCCAGGAAGAAGGCGCTCTCGAGCACCACGCGGCGCTGCTTTCGCTGTTCGAAATCCTTGAGGTGGCCGGTCGCGCCGACCTCAAGATGGACCTGATCCAGGAACTCGAACGGCAACGTCAAACGCTGCTCGCTTTTCGCAACAACCCCGAAATTTCCGAAGAAGCACTGTCCGGGGCCCTCTACGAAATCGAGCAGTCGTCGGCCGCGCTGCTTGGTATGACCGGCAAGATCGGCCAATACCTGCGTGAAAACGACTGGCTGATGGGCATCAAGAGCCGGGCCGCCATTCCCGGCGGCGTCTGCGAATTCGATCTGCCGTCCTACCACTGGTGGCTGCACCGCCCGGCCGATGTCCGGCGCAGTGCGCTGGAGGGATGGACCAAGCCGATGCTGCCGCTGCGCGATGCGGCGGCCATCGTTCTGCGCCTGCTCCGCTCGAGCGGGCGGCCGAAAAGCTACTCGGCGACCAATGGCCAGTTTCAGCTCAATCTCGGCGGGTCCGCCGCGCAGATGGTGCGCGTCACGGTCAGCGTCGACGAGCAGGCGATTCCCGAAGTCAGCGCCAACAAATATTTCCTGAACATCCGTTTCACCAAGCCGCCGGCCGGTGAACTCAAGTCGCGTAGCTGCGAACGCGACGTTCCCTTCGACCTGACCTTCTGTAACCTGTAATGGCTGTGCGCAAGGTTCGCTGTCCGCAATGCGGCGAAGACGCCATCTGGGCCCCCGAAAATCCGTGGCGCCCGTTCTGTTCCGAACGTTGCAAACAGATTGATCTCGGTTGCTGGGCCAGCGATTCCTATCGCATCGGCGGCGCGGTCAGCGATGAAGAGGCCGGGACGCCAGGTCTCGACTTTCCGGATCAGCCGACGCGCTGATTGCGGCCATCCGGCGACTTCCACGGTCAACCGGAATTTTTGCCCAAAATTGAAATCCCCTGACGGCGCAGCCTACCATCCGCGCATCAGAGCAATGCCGTGGGCGCCGTGCTCCTGCGCTTTCGCCAGCATCTCCGGCTTCATGCCGCCCAGCGCCAGCACCGGCAGCGTGTTGCCGGCCACCTGTCTGGCAAATTCCGGCCAGCCGAGACCCGATGTTTCGGGATGGCTGGGCGTTGCCAGCACCGGGCTGAGCAGCGCGTAGTCGAGGCCGAGTTCCCCGGCGCGGGCAACTTCCGGCGCCGTGTGGCAGGAGGCGCCGACCCACGTGAAATCGGGGCGCTGTGTGCAGGCGGCCAGCTTGATCGACGACAGATGGATGCCGTCGGCGCCGACCTGGCGGGCGATGTCTTCGTCGTCATTGATGACGACCAGCGCGCCATGGTCGTGCGCCAGCCGGCAGACGGCTTCGGCCAGCCACAGACGCTGCGCGCGAGGCCAGCCCTTGTCGCGCACCTGGATCAGCCGCAGCCCGGCCTTGAGCGCCTCTTCCAGCCGTTCCAGCTGGCGTTCCGTGCCCTCGGCCTCGGCGTTGGTGATTGCCATCGTGGTCGGCAGCGACAGGGCTTTGAGGATCGGATCGTTGGCCGGCAGGATGGGGGTGACGGTGGCTGCTTCGCCCGTCCGCTGCCATTCGACGGCTGAGTGCTCGAGCGGCGCCGTGATGCCGATTTCGCCGTCCCACGCCGTGACCCGCCAGAAATTCAGGCGCACGGTGGCGTGCGGGTAGGTGAATTGCCGGGTCAGCCACGGCGAGCAGGCGGTGACGGTGATGCCGAGTTCTTCCTGCAATTCGCGGATGAGCGCGTCGCGGACGCTCTCGCCGGGCTCGACCTTGCCGCCGGGGAATTCCCAGTAGCCAGCGTAAACCTTGTCCTCAGGGCGCTGGGCGAGCAGGAATTCGCGGCCGTCGGCGCGCAGCATGACGGCGGCCGCGACCTCGACGATCTTGCTCACTTGGCCTTCTTTCGCGACGTTTTCTGGCGCCCGGCCAGATCGCGGGCGAATTGCCAGGCGACGCGACCGGAGCGCGAGCCGCGGCTCAGAGCCCAGTTCAGCGCCTCGCGCTCGCTGGCGGCGATCACTTCATCGGCCACGCCCAACTGGCGTGCCCAGTGATTGGCAATGGCCAGATAGTCGTCCTGGCTGAACGGGTAGAAGGAGATCCACAGGCCGAAACGCTCGGACAGCGAGATTTTTTCCTCGGTGGTTTCGCCGGGGTGAATCTCGTCGTCGACGCGATGCGTTTCGAGGTTCTCGGAAAAATATTCCGGCATCAGGTGGCGGCGTCCGTCAAGCACCGATTTGAGCGCCTTGTACGCCGTCTCGCCGGCCTCGAAGGACAGGTCGTCGCAAAAAATGATGAATTTTTCCGGTCGACCGTCGAGAAGATCGACGATGTCGGCCAGGTCGACCAGATCCTCCTTGTCCACCTCGATCAGACGCAGGCCCTTGGCCGAGTATTCATTGAGCACGGCCTTGACCAACGACGACTTGCCGGAGCCGCGCGTGCCGGTCAGCAGCACGTTGTTGGCGGTCTTGCCAGCGACGAACTGGCGCGTGTTGGCGGTGATGCGCTCCTTCTGGTCGTCGATGTTCTCGAGATCGGACAGGCGGATCGGGTGCGGGTGGCGCACCGCCTGCAGCCAGCCCCGGCCGTTGCTCTTGCGCCAGCGGAAAGCGACGGCGGATTGCCAGTCTGGCGCTTGCTGGAGCGGCGGCAGGGAGGCTTCGAAGCGGGCCAGTACCGCTTCGGTGCGGGCGAGCAGACGTTCCAGTGAGGGAGTGTTGGGCATGGTGACAGGTATACTTCGCGGCAAATTGCGAACTCTAGCGAAACCCATGCGAAAAATCCAAACGGCAGCCCTTTTATTTCTCACCCTGCTGGCCGGCTGTTCGACCGTGCCGCCCAGCGTTGCTCCGGCTGCCTGCGCTCCGTGCCCGGCCTGTGCAGTCTGCCCGGCAGTAGTGCCCGCCGCTTCGACGCCTGTGCCAACAACCCCTCCCGTATTCACGCGCTCGTTTCAGCCCGCTGGCTGGGGCGATCTGCCCGGCTGGGTCGCTGACGATGTGGCCGCTGCCTGGCCAGCCTTCCTGCAGTCATGCCGCGGTGTTGGCAGCAAGCCGAATGGGGCCGGCTGGAAGCGCGTCTGCGATCTGGCGCGGGCAGCGGATGGCAAGCCCGGCCATGATCCACGCCGTTTCTTCGAGCAGCATCTGAAACCCTACGCGGTTGCCAACGGTGACGGCGCCACCAGCGGCATGATCACCGGCTACTACGAACCCCTGCTCCAGGGCAGCCGCTCGCGCAGCAGAGGCTACGAACAGCCCGTGCGCGGCGTGCCGGATGATCTGCTGACCATCGACCTGTCGGCCGTCTTTCCTGAACTGAAGGACAAGCGCGTGCGTGGCCGGCTGGAGGGCAACAAGGTCGTACCCTACTGGTCGCGAGCCGAAATTGCGGCACGTGGCGAAAAACTGCCCGGAAAAACCCTGCTTTACGTCGACGATGCCGTCGAGCTCTTTTTCCTGCAAGTTCAGGGTTCCGGCCGTGTGCGGCTGGCCGATGGCAGCGTGGTTCGTCTCAACTACGCCGACCAGAACGGGCATCCCTACCAGTCCATTGGCAAGGCGCTGGTCGAACGCGGCGAGCTGAAGCTGGAAGAAGCATCAATGCAGGGCATTCAGGCCTGGGCACGGGCCAATCCGTCACGCCTCGACAATCTGCTCAACACCAACCCCAGCTATGTCTTTTTCCGCGAAGTGCCGAACAGTCAGGACGGCCCGATCGGGGCCCTGGGCGTACCGCTCACTGCCGAGCGCAGCATTGCCGTCGATCCGCGTTCGGTGCTGCTCGGTTCGCCGGTCTTCCTGGCGACCACCCGGCCGAATACGGCAACGCCAATGAACCGGCTGGTCATGGCGCAGGATACCGGCGGGGCAATCAAGGGGGCGGTGCGCGCCGACTTCTTCTGGGGCTTCGGCAAGGAAGCCGGCGAACAGGCGGGGCGAATGAAACAGAGTGGCCGTTTGTGGGTTCTGTTGCCACCGGAGCTCGCCCCGAAATAAGGCGTCGATGCACCGTTATCGAGCGATGGCTTATTGGTTTGCACTCGCATGGTGCAAATAAGTTGTTATGGTATTTGGTAATGCACTGATTTGTAACAACAATGATGCACTGGAATGGTGCTTGCTTTCTGCCTCCCCATTCTTTGATTGGGGTGGTTCATGGAAACGTATCAATCCAGCAGCAACGTATTGTTTATCCTGCTCGGTGCCATCATGGTGCTGGCCATGCACGCGGGTTTTGCCTTCCTTGAGGTCGGCACGGTCCGCAAAAAGAACCAGGTCAATGCGCTGGTCAAGATTTTGACCGATTTTGGCGTGTCGACCGTGGCCTACTTCTTCGTCGGCTACAGCATCGCGTACGGCGTCAATTTCTTCAGCGGTGTCGAGACGCTGATGGAGAAAAACGGCTTCGAACTGACCAAGTTCTTCTTCCTGCTCACCTTCGCGGCGGCCATCCCGGCCATCATTTCCGGCGGCATCGCCGAACGCGCCAAGTTCAACCCGCAACTGATCGCCACCTTCATGCTGGTCGGTTTTGTCTATCCCTTCTTCGAAGGCATTGCCTGGAATCAGGCCTTCGGCGTCCAGGCCTGGCTCAAGGCAACGTTCGGCGAGGAGTTCCATGACTTCGCCGGCTCTGTCGTCGTCCATGCCATGGGCGGCTGGATAGCCTTGCCGGCCGTAGTCCTGCTCGGTGCGCGCTACGGTCGCTACAACAAGGATGGCCGGATCTCGGCGCACCCGCCTTCATCGATTCCTTTCCTGGCGCTTGGCGCATGGATCCTGACTGTCGGCTGGTTCGGCTTCAATGTGATGAGTGCCCAGACTCTCGACAAGATTTCCGGTCTGGTCGCCTTGAACTCGCTGATGGCGATGGTCGGCGGCACGCTGGTCGCCCTCGTCGCCGGCAAGAACGACCCGGGCTTTTTGCACAACGGCCCGCTGGCTGGTTTGGTCGCCGTCTGTGCCGGTTCAGATCTGATGCACCCGATTGGTGCTCTGGTTGTCGGCGGCGTGGCCGGCGGACTGTTCGTCATGATGTTCACTTTGGTGCAGAACCGCTGGAAGATCGACGACGTGCTCGGCGTCTGGCCGCTGCACGGCATGTGCGGCGCCTGGGGCGGCATCGCGGCCGGTATTTTTGGCAGCAAGGCCTTGGGCGGGGCGGGTGGCATAGCCTTCATGCCGCAATTGATCATGACGACAATGGCCATCGTGGTCGCGTTGATTGGCGGTGCGCTGGTCTATGGCACCCTCAAGGCGACCATGGGGTTGCGCCTTGATCAGGAAGAGGAATACGAAGGTGCCGACCTCAGCATCCACCGGATTACGTCGACGCCGGAGCGTGAGCCGAACTGGTGATTTTGTTCTGACAGGATCAAGCGGCCCGGTTTTATCGGGCCGTTTTTTTGTCGGTGTGATTTTCTTCACTGACTGTTTTTTCGCCTCGCCATATCCTGAATTCGTGACGGGAAGTGTGATTCCCGGAAAGAGGTCGAAGCGAGGTGTGCGATGGTCGTGAAGAACGAGAAGCGAATGGGTGATGATCGCCGCGCCCGCGAATTCGGTCCGCCGGATGGTTGGCGTGAACGTCGCAAGAGCGTGGAAAGGCGGCTGGTCAGGGTCGAAGAAATTCCGTTTTCGGAATGGCTGGCCTATCGGCCGGTGCGGGCCGAGACTGAAACGCAAAAATAATACGATTTGTGAAACAAAAAGGCCTCGCCAGATTGCGAGGCCTTTTTGTTTATCGGGGCAGGATTATTCTTCCCGCTCGTAAACGACGTCGGAGCGGCGATTCTCTGCCCACGACTCTTCGTCGTGTCCGGTCTTTTTCGGGTTGCTGGCGCCCAGCGTTTTGATGGTGATTTGTTTTTTTCGAGCGCCGTGACTGGCTAGCGTGGCGCGCACGTTTTCGGCGCGCTTCAGGCCTAGTTGGTGATTGTAAGCAGCGCTGCCGCGCTCGTCGGCGTTACCTTCGATGCGCACGCGCGCCTTGGGGTGCTCGGCCAGATAGCTGGCGTGGGCGCGTAGCGCCGGGTCGTAGTCGGCTTTGACGGTGGCGTTGTTGAGGTCGAAATAGACGCTGCGCTGGGTGCGCAGGCCGACCGGATCCATTTTCATTGGTGCTTCGGGCATCGCGCTGGCGGCCTGCGGGGCGGGGCTGGTGGCGGGCAGGCTGGAGCCCGGCTGCAGTTCGGCGGGCACTGGTTTGCCGAGCAGACCGGGGTGCACTTTGAGCGGGCCGCTTTGCGAGATGTGCTTGCTTGGCGGAATCTCGGCTTTGAAGGCGGCGCAGGCGGTAAGCGTTGTGGAAAGGAGGAGAGCGATAGGCAGGGAAGCGCGCATCTTGTTTTTTCGGCGGCGTGAGGAAGCTCGAATCATAGCCCCTCGCATGGTTGGCGAATAGTCTTGTCGGCGGATGGGGGGCTGACGAGTGCAAGGTGAATTTGCTTGCTGGAATAAGTAAATTCACATTTCATCTTTGTGGTTATAAGTGCGTCGGATAGATTCGCGTTCATTGTCCTTCGAGGTGAGCCATGACCCATTTCCGTAAATCCATTGTTTCCGTTCTGTTGTCGCTGGTGGCAAGTGCCGCGCTGGCCGACGCGACCTTGCTCAATACTTCCTACGACGTCGCCCGCGACGTGTACAAGGATTACAACCCGATGTTCCAGAAATACTGGAAGGCGAAAACGGGCGAGAGCGTTGAACTGAAGCAGTCGCACGGCGGTTCGACCAAGCAGGTGCGGGCTGTCGCCGACGGTCTGGAGGCCGACGTGGTGACCATGAATCAGGCCAACGATATCGAGTTTCTGGCCGACAAGGGGCTGGTCGCCAAGGACTGGGCGAAGAAATTCCCGAACAATGCCTCGCCTTACACCTCGACGATGGTTTTCATCGTCCGCAAGGGCAATCCGAAGGTGATCAAGGACTGGTCCGATGTTGCCGGGCCGGGCGTCCAGATGATCATTCCGCATCCGAAAAACACCGGTAACGGCCGTAACACTTATCTTTCGGCCTGGGCCTGGGCTTTGAAGCAGCCGGGCGGCAATGACGCCAAGGCGCAGGAGTTCCTTGGCAAGTTGCTCAAGAATGCGCCCTTGTTCGCCGCCGGCGGCCGCGATGCGACGACGACTTTCATGCAGCGCAAGATGGGCGACGTGTTGATCACCTTCGAATCCGAAGCCGAAATGATTGCCAAGGAGTTCGGCAAGGGTGAGTTCGAGGTGGTTTATCCGAGCCTGACGATGCAGACCGAATTCCCGGTCGCGCTGGTCGAGAAGGTGGTCGACAAGAAGGGAACGCGCAAGCAGGCGCAGGCTTATCTGGAATATCTGTGGTCAAAGGACGGCCAGGAAAATGCCGCGCAGAATTACCTGCGGCCGCGTGATGCCGAGCTGCTGAAAAAATATGCGGCTTCCTTCCCTGCCGTGAAGACTTTTACAGTCGATGAAGTCTTCGGTGGTGCCAACAAGGCCTTTGCCGCCCACTTCAAGGATGGCGGCAGCTTCGATCAGATCTATGTTGCCAAATAAGCAGTAACGCTACCGTCGGGCGGGCTGCTTGATCCGCGGTCCGGCCTATTCCCACGGTCAACCGGAAATTTTGGCAAAAATTGAAATTCATGGCTGCAAAAACTCACCGCGTGTTGCCCGGCTTTGGCCTGGCGCTGGGCTACACACTGGTCTATCTGTCGATCCTGATCCTGCTGCCGCTCGGTGGCATGATCCTCAAGGCATCCGAACTCGGCTTCGGGCAGATCATCGACATCGCGCTCGGCGAGCGCTCGCTGGCCGCCTTCCGTGTCACCTTCGGCGCTTCGTTTCTGGCCGCGGCGATCAACGCCTTCTTCGGCCTGATCGTGGCCTGGGTGCTCGTGCGCTACCCCTTTCCCGGCAAGCGTTTCGTCGATGCGCTGGTCGATCTGCCCTTCGCCCTGCCGACCGCTGTCGCCGGCATCACGCTGGCCACGCTGTATGCCGGCAATGGCTGGCTCGGCCAGTATCTTGAACCGCTCGGCATCAAGGTCGCCTATACGCCGCTCGGCATCGTTTTCGCGCTGACCTTCATCACGCTGCCCTTCGTCGTGCGCACCCTGCAGCCGGTGATCGAGGACATCGAAACGGAAGTTGAGGAGGCCGCCGCCTCGCTCGGCGCCTCGCGTTGGCAGACCTTCGTCAAAGTCATTTTTCCGGCCATCTTCCCGGCGCTGCTCACCGGCTTTGCCCTGGCCTTTGCCCGCGCCGTCGGTGAATATGGCTCGGTGATCTTCATCGCCGGCAATCTACCGCTGGTTTCGGAAATCACGCCGCTGCTGATCATCTCCAAGCTTGAGCAGTACGACGTTCTCGGTGCCACGGCGCTGGCCGTGGTCATGCTCGGCCTGTCCTTCATCCTGCTGCTCAGCGTCAATCTGCTGCAATGGTGGACGGCGAATCGTCACAAGAACAGCGAGCCGCTCGAAGTGGCGGCCGCCAAGGCGAGCGGGGTGGCAGCATGAAGTCGACCCGCGCTACGCAGGAACCGGCCTGGGTTCGCTACGGGTTGCTGAGCGTCGGCCTTGGCTTCCTCTTCTTCTTCCTCGGCCTGCCGCTGGTTGCGGTCTTCGTCGAGGCCTTGGCGCAAGGCGTACCAATCTACGTTGAAGCCCTGAAAGAGCCGGAAACCGCCTCGGCCATCGGTTTGACCGTCGGTATCGCGCTCGCCGTGCTGCCCTTCAACATCGCCTTCGGCGTTGCGGCGGCGTGGGCCATCGCCAAGTTCGAGTTCCGCGGCAAGAGCTTGCTTATCACGCTGATCGACCTGCCGTTCGCGGTCAGCCCGGTCGTCGCCGGCCTGATTTTCATTTTGCTTTTCGGTTCACAGGGCACCTTCGGCAACTGGCTATCCGAACACGATATCAAGATCATTTTCGCCGTCCCCGGCATGATCCTGGCCACGCTGTTCATCACCTTCCCGTTTATCGCCCGCGAGCTGATTCCGCTCATGCAGTCACAGGGCAAGGACGAGGAAGAGGCCGCGGTGTCGCTTGGCGCCTCGGGTTTCCAGATGTTCTGGCGGGTCACCCTGCCCAACATCAAATGGGGTCTGCTTTACGGCGTGATCCTGTCGAATGCCCGGGCGATGGGCGAGTTCGGCGCCGTGTCGGTGGTTTCCGGCCACATCCGCGGTGAAACCAACACCCTGCCGCTGCATGTCGAAATTCTCTACAACGAATACAACGCCATCGGCGCTTTTGCCGCCGCCTCCATCCTTGCGTTGCTGGCGCTCGTTACGCTGGTCGCCAAGACCATCGTCGAATGGCGGATGAAAAAAGAAACCGACATGCTGAGCGCCGTTCTCCTGACTTTGTTGCGCCTCCTCGCCGTACTGTTGCGTACTGTCTTCGTCGGCGCGTCGCGTCATGGCCATTTTTCAGGCGTTCCGAATAAGGAAATCTGATGAGTATCGAAATCCGCAACATCTCCAAGCGCTTCGGTAATTTCGTCGCGCTCGACAACATCAACCTTGATATCCCGACCGGCGAGTTGGTCGCCCTGCTCGGGCCATCCGGCTGCGGCAAGACGACCCTGCTGCGCATCATCGCCGGCATGGAAAGCGCCGATCAGGGCGAAATCCTCTTTTCCGGCGCCGAGGCCACCCATTTGCATGCCCGCGACCGTAATGTCGGCTTCGTCTTCCAGCACTACGCGCTGTTCCGCCACATGACAGTATTCGAGAACGTTGCCTTCGGCCTGCGCGTCAAGCCGCGCAAGGAACGGCCGTCGGACGCCGACATCAAGCGCCGGGTCATGGAACTGCTCGGCCTCGTCCAGCTCGACTGGCTGGCCGACCGTTACCCGTCGCAACTCTCCGGTGGCCAGCGTCAGCGTATCGCGCTGGCCCGCGCCCTGGCCGTTGAACCCAAGGTGCTGCTGCTCGACGAGCCGTTCGGAGCGCTCGATACCAAGGTGCGCAAGGAACTGCGCCGCTGGCTGCGCCGCCTGCACGACGACATGCACATCTCGTCGGTTTTCGTTACGCATGACCAGGAAGAGGCGCTCGAAGTCGCCGACCGCGTCGTCGTCATGAACCACGGCAAGATCGAGCAGATTGGCTCGCCCGACGAGGTTTACTCCAGCCCGGCCTCGCCCTTCGTTTATCAATTCCTCGGCAACGTGAACGTTTTTCACAGCCGCCAGCAGGGCGCCTACGCCGAGGTCGAGCGCGGCGAAGCGACCGAGAAGGCAACTGCTTTCGTTCGCCCGCACGATATCGACATCACGCATCAGCCGGCTGAGGACGGCTTGCAGGCGACGGTTCAGCACGTCCATCCGATCGGCCCGGTAGTCCGTATCGAACTGCTGCACGGCAGCGAGATCGTTGAGGTCGAACTGTCGCGCGAGCGGCATGAAATGCTGCAACTGGCGGCCGGCCAGTCGGTGTGGTTCCGGCCGCGTCAGATGAAAGTGTTCGGTGCCGATGCATTGCCACGGTCAACGCCGGAAAAGCAGGCATTTTTGTTCTGATCCAGATCGGGGAAGGGCGTCACAGGCGGATGTTATAATCAGCCCCCATTTCGTGTGCGCCAGCCCTATCCGGTGATTTTTACCCTCGGCATCAACCATCATTCCGCGCCGCTCGCCATCCGCGAGCGGGTAGCGTTTGGCGCCGACAAACTGGGCCATGCGCTGGGTGACCTGACGCGCGACCGGCCTGTCCGCGAAGTGGCGATCCTGTCCACCTGCAACCGCACCGAGATCTATTGCTCGGCCGAATCTCCCGATGTCGTCATCGACTGGCTGGCGCATTACCATCAGGTCGGCCGTGAAGAACTGGCGCCCTACATCTACACGCACAATCAGCCGGAAGCCATCCGCCACGCCTTCCGAGTCGCCAGCGGCCTCGACTCGATGGTCATCGGCGAGCCGCAGATTCTCGGCCAGATGAAAGATGCCGTGCGTGCGGCCGAAGAAAACGGCACGCTCGGCACGCAACTGCACAAGCTTTTCCAGCGCTCGTTCTCGGTCGCCAAGGAAGTGCGCAGCACGACAGCCATCGGCGCCAACATCGTCTCGATGGCCGCCGCCGGCGTCCATCTGGCTGAACGCATTTTCGAGTCGATTGCCGGCCAGCGCATCCTGTTCATCGGTGCCGGTGAAATGATCGAACTGTGCGCCGCCCATTTCTGCGCCGGCCAGCCGAAACAGGTCACCATCGCCAACCGCACGGTAGAGCGGGCTCGTGCCCTGGCCGAACAGTATGGCGGTACGGCCATCCGCCTGGACGAATTAGGCGAGCATCTGGCCGCTCACGACATTGTCGTTTCATGCACAGCCAGCCCCTTGCCGATCATTGGCCTGGGCATGGTCGAGCGGGCGGTCAAGGTCCGTCGACATCGCCCGATCTTCATGGTCGACCTTGCCGTGCCGCGCGATATCGAAGAAGAAGTCGGCAAGCTCGATGACGTTTTTCTGTATACGGTGGACGACCTGGCTCAGGTTGTCGAAAGCGGCCTCGAGTCACGGCAGGCCGCCGTGGTTGATGCCGAAGCGATCATTGCCAACCGGGTGCAGGATTTCCTCGGCTGGCTGGCGTCGCGCGATACGGTGCCGGTCATTCGCTCGTTGCGCGATTCGGCTGAACGCACGCGTCGGCACGAGATGGAGCATGCGATGAAGCTGCTGGCCAAGGGCGAGGCGCCGGAAAAGGTCCTCGAGCATCTGTCGCAGCGCCTGACCAACAAATTCCTGCACGCCCCGACGCAGGCGCTGAATTCAGCTGATGACGGCGAACGGGCTGAATTGCAGGCCACGGTAAGCCGACTGTTCCATCTCCACGCTGGTGACTGAGAGTCCGCTTTCCGGCTCGGCGCGGAGCAGGCAGTTTCGGCCGCTGCGCTTGGCCTGAAGCAGCGCGGCGTCGGCTGCCTGAATGATGCTCGACGAGGTGATGAAATAGGGCAGGGAGGCGATGCCGCAACTGAAGGTGGCACGCACCGAACCCAGGGCATGCGCGTGCGGCAGCTCGGAAAAATCCTGGCGTATCTGGTCGAGCAGGACGGTGGCCCGTTCCAGTTCGGTATCGGGCAGGGCAACGATGAACTCCTCACCACCGTAGCGCCCAATCAGGTCGGTGTTGCGCAGGCGGCCACGCAGTAGCCAGGACAGGCTGCGGATGACCTGGTCGCCGACCGGGTGGCCGAAGTGGTCATTGATCGATTTGAAACGGTCGATGTCGATCATGGCGACGACCAGACGACCGTCCGGCGTGGCGTCGTGCATCATGCGTTCGATCTGGTCCTTGGCCGTGGCGTGATTGAGCAGGCCGGTCAGGCTGTCGTGGCGGGTTGAGTGCAGCATTTCCCGGTAGCGCTGGATCTTGGTCTTGACC
The DNA here is from genome assembly GCA_008080565.1 of Rhodocyclaceae bacterium. Lineage (GTDB taxonomy): Bacteria > Pseudomonadota > Gammaproteobacteria > Burkholderiales > Rhodocyclaceae > Azonexus. The sequence continues at coordinate 71,769 of VIKE01000006.1, forward strand.
ACCGCGGCCAGAATGATCGGATTGGTCGGCTTGGTCAGGAACTGGTCGCCACCGAGGCGCAAGGCTTCGACCTGCTGCGCAATGTCGCTTTCGCTCGACAGGTAGATGACGGGCAGCGAATGGTATTCAGGAACCTGGCGCAGGGCGCTGGTCACCTCGACGCCACTGCAGAAGGGCATGTGCATGTCCATCAGGATGGCGTCAGGCTTGTATTCGGCAGCCGCTTCGAGCAGTAGCCGGGGGTCGTTGATGGCCCGGCTGTCGATGCCGTGCTGGGATAAGGAGCGCCGAACGTGGGCGATGGCGGTGGCCGAGTCTTCAACGATCAGCACGCGGTGTGTCTCTTGTTCGCGCGTCTGGGCCAGGTCGAGAATGCGTGACAAGACGTCGCTGACCGTGTCGCCAAGCGGTACGCAGGCATCGGCGCCGGCGCGCTGGAGGAGGACGATGCTTTGCAGGTTGCTGGGTACCGACAGGCAATAGAAGTAGCTGCTCGGGAATTCGGTGCGCAAGGCCATGATGGCGGCAATCGCACTGGGTGGATAAGCCCGTCCCTCCAGCTCCGGGATAAACAGGATGGCCAATGGCGGCTCATCGGAGCCCGGTGTTTCACCCCAGCGAACGAGTCGAGGGGTGAAGCCAAAAAAGCTCAGTTGCTCGCTCAGCGTTTTCGTCGCCGGATGGTTCGGTCGCGATACGATCACAATCTGGCGCAGCTGCTGGCAGGCATTTTCGCGCTCGGCCTGGTCGTCTGTCTGACGCCTTGTCGGGATGGCTGGCGTTTCATGACGGCGAAGTTCGGTCAGGATAATGATCAATTGCCGACTGATGGCGTTCGCCTGATCGTGCGGGATGGGGTGCATGGAACTGTCACCGAACAAGGTCAGTGCCGTGTTTTCCAATTCCTGGCAGGCGCGGACCAGCCCCGGCAGATGGCGACGGTTGAGTTGCTCGGTCAGCCCGTTGAGCGACAGCGTGAATTCGACGAAAAGATCGACTTCGCCCTTGGCGCGATAGTCTTCCCAGCGCGATTCCAGCGTTGCAGCCAGTGCAATAAGGGAATGAGGAATGTGGGGCATCGATTGTTGATATCCGCAATCGGACGATTATGCGTTGTGAATCTTCCCGTGGCAATTGCCTTCCATCGCCGACGAACGGTGTTCTCGGGTACCATTACGCCCCCTTGGACCATTTGCTGACCGGCTAGTGATATGAAATCGAGCATCCGCCAAAAACTCGAACTGCTGGTCGATCGCCTCGACGAAATCGACCGCATGCTGTCGGCGCCGAGCACGGCGGGGGACATGGACCAGTTCCGCAAGCTGTCGCGCGAGCGTGCCGAGATCGAGCCGGTCATTGTCCAGTTCAATGCATTCCGCCAGGCTGAAAACGATCTGGCCGAAGCCGAGGCGATGCGCGACGATCCGGAAATGCGCGATTTCGCCGAAGAGGAAATCGCCAGCGCCAAGGCGCGTCTGCCTGAACTCGAAATCGAATTGCAGAAACTGTTGTTGCCGAAAGACCCCAACGACGAACGCAGCGTACTGCTCGAAATCCGTGCCGGCACCGGCGGCGACGAGTCGGCGCTGTTCGCCGGTGACCTGTTCCGCATGTATTCGCGTTACGCCGAGCGTCAGCGCTGGCAGGTCGAAGTCCTGTCGGCCAGCGAGTCCGAGCTCGGCGGCTATCGCGAAATCATCTGCCGGTTGGCCGGCAGTGGCGCCTACTCGCGGCTCAAGTTCGAATCCGGCGGCCATCGCGTCCAGCGCGTGCCGGAAACCGAAACGCAGGGCCGCATCCACACCTCGGCGTGCACCGTGGCGGTGATGCCGGAAGTCGATGAGGTCGAGGACGTGAACCTCAATCCGGCTGACCTGCGCATCGACACCTTCCGCGCCTCCGGTGCCGGCGGTCAGCACATCAACAAGACCGATTCGGCCGTGCGCATCACGCACCTGCCGACCGGCATCGTCGCCGAATGTCAGGATGGCCGCTCGCAACATGCCAACAAGGCCTCGGCGATGAAGGTGCTGGCGGCGCGCATCAAGGACGTTCAGGTGCGCGCCCAGCAGGCCCACATTTCGAGCACCCGCAAGAGCCTGATCGGCTCCGGCGATCGTTCCGAACGCATCCGCACCTACAACTTCCCGCAGGGCCGGATCACTGATCACCGCATCAACCTGACGCTGTACAAGATCGCCGCGATCATGGACGGCGACATGGATGAACTGCTCGGCGCGCTGGCGGCCGAACATCAGGCCGACCTGCTGGCCGAGTTGGCTGAAACGAACGGCTGAGCCTGACGATCGGCAATTTTTCGGCATGCTGGGCAGTCAAACCCGGTTGCCACGGTCAACCGGAAAAAATGGCCAAAATTGAAATTCTGCCGCCCCGCTCAGAAGCGCACATTCAGCGCCATCAGGTGGAACTGGTCGAGGACGTATTTCCAGTCGACGCTTGTGCGCAGCTTGATTAGCGAATAGTCCGAGGTCCGCACTTCGTTTCGGACTTGGGAGACGCTGTCCGTGTCGTCTACCTAGAGGAATTCGGCGGTGCTTGCCCCTGATGCAATTGAGTGCCCCGGTCAGCGTGATGCATCCGGTAGTGCTGCCGACAACTGGCCACCAGTCCTCAACTCGGATTGACCTGCCGGTTTGGCCAGTGTGGCGCCAATTTAAGCTGGTGCGTGCAATCCTATGCATGCTCCCTGGCCAATCCACTTTGCTTTAGCTGAAACACGGCTTGGGCGCGATTGATCGCACCCAGCTTGCGGAAAATCCGATACAGGTGGTTCCGTACCGTTACGGGGCTGACGCAGAGGATGCGGCCGATTTCCGGGTTGCTCTTGCCAAGACTCACCCAGCGCATGATTTCCTGCTCGCGAAGGGTCAGCCCATCGAATGCCCGAGGGGGCGTCACATGTAGTGTTTCGGGTTGTTGAGTGGCATCAACCAATTCCGCATGTTCTGGAGTGATAAAACGCTGCGTGGGTAAATGGGATACCCGTCGGAACGCAGCATCGACAAAAGGCAAGAGGAGATTTACGCCTTTTGCATCAAACGAATCGACGAACGGGGCATCCTTTAAAAAGACGTAAAGACACTCGCCATCGCCTCTTTCGTCCCTCATGCCATGGACGAGCGCCCAGCGCATCGGTGTCAAATTCTTGACCACCGCGCTATCAGCCATTCCCGAGAGTTCATTGTCGAAGGCGCCACTTCCCAATGGAAATGAAACTGGTTCGGAACCGGCTTTTTTCCAAGTTTGAAAGGCCTTGAGCAGAAACGGCAGGATCAATCCGGTAGGTACGCTGGTCGTTCGCAAACTCGGCAGGGGCGACACCACGTCCAGAAATATCGGGCCAGACACAAAATTTCCCCATGCCGCGATCAGCGCCGTGTGAGGTACAAGTTCCTGAACGCCACCTTGCAACCAATGGAGGAGTTCCCGATGAGACTTGATGGCAAGCGAGTTATGGTTGATCTCCATTAGCCGTACCTGTTGATGCATCTAGGAATTGTCCCGGGTTAATTCTCTGAAATTTGCGAATTGCACTGAAAAGTAGTGTGAGCAGTTGCCGCTGGTACGGAAGTCACACCGAAACAGGCCCGGCGAATATACGGAATGGATGATGATCCGGGCAACTGAATGTCATGTGACATATCGTCGCACCTATCGCAAATGGGGTCATTCGAACCATTACCAGTCTCCTTGGCTCGCTGTAATTTCGCGATCTGGAAAGAAAGGGTGGGTGTGAGACGTCCTCGCACGAAACCAACCTGGCCTCCGACTGGCTGTTCCAATTTCAGGGAGAACTACAATGATTCGCCAAATCGACCTTCCGCCGATGACCGGTTCCGCGCTCAAATTCGCCGGACTGCTCTCGCTTGCCGTCGTTGCGTCAGCGGCAAATGCATCGGTGACGACCTATAACGTCACGCAGAACTATAACCAGACGGTGTACAACACCTCGCATCCGGACTGGGATACGGTCTTCACCGGCTCTTTCAGCTTCGACAACGTCACGAACACGGTTTCAGGGCTGACCGGCAAACTCTCGCAAGCCATGGATGGCGCCCCTGTTCCCGGTGCTGCCAACTGGATTGACCTGACCTATCAGCTTTCGTCGATCAATGACGGCACAGGCCTGGTCGTCACGGTGTTCAAGAACAATTCTGTTGATACGTTCATGCCCTCTGCCACTCGTCCTCACTCGGGCGTCACTTTCGGCAGCAATGGCGCCATGGGGCCGTACGCCATCACCAATGGCACGCAGAACGCCTTCGCCACGATTTATGTTCCGTTGCTGGACCCCACCATGACGCTGGCGCAATCGCAGATCGACAAGCTGGCCTATGGTGATTGCACCGCAGCGGCACTGATGCCGCGCACTGGCTCGGGTAACAAATGCATGGCCGGCTGGGTTGCGTTTGACGCTCAAGGCAACCGGATACCTGGCGGGACGATGATGGGTACCTTGCCGATTACGCAAACCATCACGGCGGCGGTACCGGAGCCGGAAAGCTATGCCATGTTCCTGGCGGGCTTGGGCCTGATGGGCTTCGTGGCGCGCCGTCGCCAGTCGGCCTGATCCGGCTGGAAGAAGGGCGCCACCATGAAAATGCTCCTTCTGGCCGGCAGCGCGCTTGCGCTGCTTGGCGCCCCGGTCGCCCAGGCTGCCGTCAGCACTTACAGCGTGATGACGACCTGGGCCGAACCGGAAACAGCGCCGAACGATTCGATCTTCATCGGCAGCTTCGACTTTGACTCGGCAACCAAGGCTGTCACCAACCTGAAAGGTGTTCTCAGCGAGTCGATGACCGGAAATGGCGTTGGTTACCCGAACGACAGCATGACCTGGCTGACACTGAGCAATCAGCTCGTTTTCTGGTACGACGGTACGCTCGGCGGGACTTTTGCTGCCACGTTCAAGAATTCGACGACCACCACCTTTACGACGTCATTCGGAGCCGACACCTGGTTGCCTGGTGGCGAGGTGGTTTATGCCGGTTTTCCGAGCACGGCAGCCAACCCTGGTAACGCCTATGCGCTGATCTTCGTTCCGGACAATCCGCTCGCTCAGCTCACCCAGTCGCAAGTTGACAAGCTTGCCTACGCCGACTGCGCGGCGGGCGGAATGATGGGGGCAACCTGCATGACCGGCACCAGCATCGCTGGCTATGGTGCCCCCGGCACGATGGGCGGCTTTCCTCTTTCGCAAACCATTGCCGCGGTACCCGAGCCCGAAACCTACGCCCTGTACATGGCCGGCCTGGGATTGATGGGGTTCATTTCCCGCCGGCGCGGATCGAAGCGCTTCAAGCTTTTCGCCTGATTCTTCAATTCTCTTGGAAAGGAAACTGTAATGAAGAAATCCATACTCGCCACGGTAATACTGTCGCTGTTGGCCGTCGCTCCGGTGGCTCAGGCGGCCTCCAGCTCCTACAACATCCAGACGACATGGTATGAGCCGGACACCCAGCCGCGTGACTCGATTTTCATCGGATCGTTTGACTACGATTCCGCCACCCATGCCGTGACGAATCTGAAGGGCATTCTCAGTGAGTCGATGTCGGGTGACACGCTTGCTTATCCGAATGACAACATGGCCTGGCTGACACTCAACAATCAGCTGGTTAGCTGGTACGACGCAACGCTCGGCGGTACGTTCGCCGCCACGTTTAAGAACACCACTACCAACACGTTTAGCACAATGCTTGGCGGTGACGGCTGGTCGCCACAGGCTGGCGTAGATATCGGAGGCGTGTATTACAACTACCCCGTCAAAGCACTCAACCCCGGCAACGCCTATGCGCTGATATTTGTGCCGGATAGCCCGTTGACCGCGCTGACCCAGGCCCAACTCGACAAAGTGGCTTACGCTGACTGCGCGCCGCTGATTGGGGCGGGTGGATACGGCGGTGGCGGCATGATGGGCGCCGTCTGCATGACCGGTACCAGCGCCGCTGGCTACGGAGCCATTGGTACGATGAGTGGTGTTCCGCTTTCACAAACAATTACGGCAGCAGTGCCGGAGCCCGAGTCCTATGCCATGTTCCTGGCCGGCCTGGGCCTGATGGGCTTCATCGCCACTCGGCGCAAGACACTCTCCTGAGTACTGCCGACGCCGAGCGCAATCCCGCCTAGGTAGGCGGCGGAGGCGAAAGCCCCGCCGCCTTTTTGCATTTGACGAAAACCATGCCCAAACCTTCTCCACGACTTCTGGCCACCTTGCTGCTGGCCTTTCCCTGCGTAGCAGTGTGTCAGACGGCTGAACCGGCTGCCAAAGAGGAAAATCCTCAGACCCTGAGTCCGATTGTCGTTACCAGCGAACGTGATCTGGCGGGTGCAATCCGCATCGATCAGCAAGCCATCCGGGCTCAGCGCGCCAATACCAGCGACACTGCCAGCCTGCTCGAAGGAATCCCTGGCGTCAGCTCTTACGGGGCCGGCGGTATCTCCAGCTTGCCGGTGATTCACGGTATCGCCGACGACCGTCTGCGCACGTTGGTAGACGGCATGGATCTGATGACGGCCTGCCCGAACCACATGAATCCGGCGCTGTCCTTCATTGATCCGTCCAAGGTGGGCAGTGTCGATGTGTTCGCCGGCATCACCCCGGTCAGCGTCGGTGGCGACAGCATTGGCGGGACGATCCAGGTTAACTCCGCTCGACCGAAGTTCGCCAAACCGGATGAAGGCTTTCTCGCTGAAGGCGAACTCGGCATGTTCCAGCGCAGCAATGGCAACGCACGCGGTAAGAATCTTCGTGTTATGGCGGCAGGCGAGTACTTCAACCTTTCCTATGCCGAGTCTGAGTCGGATTCGGACAACTATTGGGCGGCAGGGGATTTCAAGGTCAAATCGCCCAGCGCCTGGAAGAACCTGAGCGGTGGGCGGACGGTTGGCGAACGCGAAGTCGGTGCCAGCGAATACAGGGGCTCGCAAAATCGCGAGCTTGGTCTGGCGTTGCGCCCTTTTCGGAACCACGTGGTGAAGTTCAGCGTCAGCGAGCAGAGGCTTGATTATGAAGGCTTCCCGAACCAGCGCATGGACATGATTTCGAGCGTCCAGGATCCGAGCGACCCAACCGGGTTTACGTACGTTCTGCAAAAAGGGAAGCCGTCCAACGTAAACCAGCTGGCGAATTTTCAGTACACCGGCCAATTTGAATTGGGCGAAATCGAAGCGCGGTATTTTCACCAGAAGCTCCAACATCATATGGACATGTTGCCGGAGCGATTCATGTTCATGATGATGCCGATGGATACGGTGGCGAGGACTGATGGCGGGCTGCTCAAGGCCAGTATCGATCTTACTGATGCGGATATCCTGCGCGTTGGCTACGACTTCCAGAACTATCGTCTGGATGACTGGTGGCCGGCCATCGACAATGGGGGGATGGGGCCGAATACGTTCTGGAACATCCGCGACGGAAAGCGGGATCGAGCCTACCTTTTTGCCGAATGGGATTCACGCTGGTCCCCAGCGTGGCTGACCTTGCTGGGAATTCGCGGTGGCACGGTCAAATCCGATGCCGGGCTTGCCGACGGCTATAACGGCTCATATTCCGATGACCTGGCCTTCAATGCCCGCGACCATTTTCGCAAGGATACGCACCTCGACTGGACTGCTCTGGCGCGCTATGCGCCGGGTGCGACGCAAACCTACGAGGCTGGCTTGGCGCGCAAGACACGTTCGCCAAATCTCTATGAACGCTATCCGTGGTCCTACAACTCGATGGCGGCTCTGATGAACAATTTTGTCGGCGACGGCAACGGCTACATTGGCAATTCGGATCTGAAGCCGGAAATTGCCCATACCCTGAGTGCCAGCGCCGATTGGCATGATGCGGCCAAGGAACAATGGAGCTTCAAGCTCACCGCCTACCTGACTTACGTGAGTGATTTCATTGATGCGCGACGCTGCACACCGAGCATGAGTGTGCAATGTCCTGCATCGAACGCGACGTCGACCAACAGCTATCTGAAACTCCAGTATGTCAATCAATCCGCACGATTGTATGGCTTCGACATTTCGGGCAAGGCAGAGCTGGGTCGCATCGATTACATAGGCAATTTTGCGCTCAGCGGCATGCTCAGTTACGTGCGCGGAGAGAATCGTACAACCGGCGACGACCTCTATCACATCATGCCGCTCAACCTGAAGCTGGCGCTAGTCCATCGCCTGGCCGGCTGGACCAATACTCTCGAAGCCATAACTGTGGAAGAAAAAAACCGCGTTTCGAGCGTAAGAAATGAAGTTGTTACCCCGGAGTACACGCTGCTCAACCTCCGCACCAGTTATGCATGGAAGCATGCGCGCCTGGACGTCGCACTGGAGAATGCGCTCGACAAGTTTTACTTGCTGCCATTGGGCGGAGCTTATGTTGGCCAGGGCAACTCGATGTCGATCAATACCATACCTTGGGGCATGGTCGTGCCGGGCCGTGGGCGGTCGCTCAACATGGCGCTGAACGTATTCTTCTGATACCTGGCCTTGCCTGTTGCTTGCGGAGGCTAGATTTCGGTTGATCGGTGATCCGCCAGTCGAGTGCATCGTTTTCGACGACGTTTCGAGCGGCACGCTGGCTGCGTCGGTATAATGAAAAAGGCCGCGTTGACGGCCTTTTTCAATCAATCCGAGAGTTTGCCGTGCAGTCACTGGGTGAAAACTGGCGCAAGGGGCAGAAATTGCTCGCCGAGGCGGGAATAGAGTCAGCCCGGCTCGATGCACGACTGCTGCTTGAATACGTTGCCGGCTGCAACTACACCGATCTCCTGAGGTCCCCGGAAAACCCTCTGGTGCTCCCGGCGCAGCAGGTATTTGACCAACTTTTGGCGCGGCGGGCGACTGGCGAGCCACTAGCCTACCTGACCGGAGAGGCAGAGTTTCGCGGGCGGGTTTTTCAGGTGTCACCGGCCGTTCTGATTCCGCGTCCGGAGACCGAGGTTCTGGTCGAACTGGCGCTCGAAAAATTGCGGGGCCTGACTGCGCCGACGGTCGTTGATCTCGGTACCGGTTCGGGCATTGTGGCCATTTCATTGGCGCTCGAATGCCCATTGGCGAGGGTTGTTGCGGTCGACCTGTCAAATGACGCCATTTCCGTGGCGCGCAACAATGCGGGGCGGCTTCGTGCACCTGTGGACTTCCGCCAAGGCGACTGGTTTTTCCCGCTGGCCGGCGAGCGTTTTGACGTGATCGTTTCCAATCCGCCCTACGTCGCCGATGGCGACCCGCATCTGGCACTCAACGGCCTGCCCTTCGAGCCGCAAATGGCGCTCACCGATCGCGCGGATGGTCTTGCCTGCATTCGCCGCATCGTTGCAGATGCGCCGGCGTATCTGAATGCCGGCGGCTGGCTGTTGTTCGAGCACGGTTACGATCAGGGTGAAGCAAGCCGGAACTTATTGACTGCTGCGGGGTTCAAAGCCGCATCGACCTTTCCCGACCTGGCCGGTATCGACCGCGTTTCAGGCGCCCATCTTTAAATCAGGAGAAATCATGTCCGACGTTCAGCAACGTATCCACGCCACCGTGACCGGCAACCCGGTCGTCCTTTACATGAAGGGCGACGCCCGCTTTCCGCAATGCGGCTTTTCCGCGACCTCTGTGCAGATTCTGAAGGCCTGCGGTGTTGAAGACTTCGTCACGGTCAATGTGCTGGCCGACGAGGAAATCCGCAATGGCGTCAAGGAATACGCCAACTGGCCGACCATTCCGCAGCTCTACATCAAGGGCGAATTCGTCGGCGGCTGCGACATCATGAAAGAGATGTACCAGACGGGTGAGCTGCAGCAATTGGTGGAAGGCATTGCCAAAGTCTGAGCCCCGGCTCTCGCCAAAGACAAAGCCCGCCGTCTGGCGGGCTTTGTCTTTCAGGCCTTGCGGCTGATCCGGCCGAGAATAGCTTCTGGAATGTTTTTCAGGGGCAAGACCTTGTCGACCGCGCCGAGTTTGACTGCCTCCTTTGGCATGCCATAAACGACGCAACTGTCTTCATCCTGGCCGATCGTCCAGGCCCCGGCGTCGTGCATTTCCTTGAGCCCCTTGGCGCCGTCGTCTCCCATTCCGGTCATGATGATGCCGACCGCGTTCCTGCCCGCAAAACGAGCCGCTGAGCGGAATAGGACATCGACCGACGGGCAGTGCCGGCTGACTGGAGGGCCGTCGACGACATCGACCACATACTGCGCGCCGCTGCGCTTGAGCAGCATGTGCTTGCCGCCCGGTGCAATCAGGGCGCGCCCGGCCATTACGCGGTCGCCGTGTACGGCTTCCTTGACTTCGATCTGGCACAGGCCGTTCAGGCGCTGGGCGAAGGCGGCCGTGAATTTTTCCGGCATGTGCTGGACGACGACGATGCCGGGACAGACCCGGGGCAGGGCGGTCAATACCACTTCCAGGGCCTGCGTGCCACCGGTCGAGGTGCCGATCGCGACGATGCTCTCGGTGGTCTGCGCCATGGCCTGATTCTGGCCGCCGGCGGCCAGAATCACATCGGCCGACAGTTTCGGGACGTTTGCCACTAGTGGTGTCAGCGGCCGGGCCGGGCCGATGCGTTTGAGATTCGCCTTGGAAGCCGCCTTGATGGCATGGATCAGTTCGCTGGCGCTTTCGATCAGAAACTGGCGCAGCGCCGTCTTCGGCTTGGTGACGATGGTGAAGGCGCCGGCGGCGAGGACCTGCATGGCCGTCTCCGAACCGCGCTCGGTCAGCGTTGAGCAGATGACGACCGGGGTCGGGCGGGTCGCCATGATTTTCTTCAGGAAGGTCACGCCGTCCATACGCGGCATTTCGACATCGAGCACGATGACGTCCGGCCAGGCCTTCTGCATTCTCTCGAGAGCGAAAATCGGGTCCGGCGCGGTGGCGATGACTTCGATCCCGGCGTCTTCAGCTAGGCTGGCCGAGAGCACCTGTCGGACAACGGCCGAATCGTCGACGATCATTACCTTGATGGTGGACATGCTTTGTTTCCTGTAAGTTAAGGTTGTTCTGTGACGATGCGCGCATGCCGGAGATGGACGTGGCCGCTCCAGACATCGAACAGCAGGTGGCGGTGGCCGTAGCCTTCGACATGCGATGCGATGCAGGTCAGGCAATGACTTTCGAGCAGGGCGAGGGCGGCTTCGACATTCTTCTGGCCGATATGGCACGCGTTGCGCCGGGTCAGTTCGGGAAACATGTTGCCGCCGCCGAAAATACGCAGGCGAAAGGCGCCCGGGCTCAGTCCGCTGGCCTTGATTTCGCCGAGCATCATCTGCATCGCCTCGTCGGCATAGCGCCCGTCCGGACCATTGCTGCTACGACAGCCGCGGCTTGGCAACATGAAGTGGCACATGCCGCCGACCAGATCCTGCGGATGCCAGAAGACCAGCGAGACGCAGGAGCCGAGTACGGTGCGCAGGCGCGTGTAGCGATCGCCGAAGTAAATCTCGCCGGGCTGCAGGAAGATTTCGACTACACCGTCAGGCTTACGCATCGGGCTTGCGGTAGATCGAGGGACGCACCGGCTTCAGCGCGTCGGAGACGCCATTCAGGTTTTCCGAATGGCTGATCATGAAATGGCCGCCCGGCCGCAGCAGCGGCAGGATGCGCTCGATGACCCGACGCTTGGTGTCGATATCGAAATAGATCATCACGTTGCGCAGGAAGATGACATCGAAGGTGCCCAGTTTGGGCAGCGCGTTGTTGAGATTGATCTGGCGGAAACTGACCCGCTCGCGCAGTGCCGGACTGACCAGCACGCTGCCCTCATGCTGGCCGACGCCTTTCAGGCAGTGCTTGTGCAACAGATGACGTGGAATGCCCGAGCAGTCGGCCTGCGGATAGAGACCGCCGGCTGCTTCCTGCAGGACCCGCGTACTGAGATCGGAAGCGACGATTTCCCAGGGCCGCTGACCGAGCACTTCGGCCAGCACCATGGCGATCGTGTAAGGCTCCTCGCCGCTCGAGCAGGCGCCGCTCCAGACGCGGAACGGGCCGCGCCCAATGGCGCCGGGCAGGATCTGGTTGCGCAGGAAATCGAAATGCTTCGGTTCGCGGAAAAAATAGGTTTCGTTGGTGGTCAGCAGGTCGATGGTTACCTGCAACTCCTGGCTGTCGCGCTGCACCCTGCGGAAATACTCGATGTAGCTGGAGATCCCGAGCTGGCGCAGTCGCTTCGACAAACGTCCGGCAACCAGAGGCTTCTTGGCATCGCTCAGGCTGATGCCGGCCTGCTCGTAGATCAGTTTGCGAAACAGATTGAACTCGCTGTCGCCGAGTCCCAAGCCGCTGTTGACCGGAGCTTTGTTGATAGCCAGTGCCATGTTCATGCTCAGGGTCAGGCCGCCAGTGCCGCCGGCTCTTGGCGTCCGGGCAGCGCAGAGAGGGTGGACAGTTCGTCGACCGAGAGCACCCGACCCATGTCGAGCAGAATCACGAAATGTCCGGCGATCTTGCCCATGCCGGAAATGAAGTCGGCCCGGATGCGGGCGCCGAAAGCAGGCGGCGGTTCGATTTCGGAAGGCGGGATTTCGAGCACTTCGCTGACTGTATCGACGACAATGCCGATCACCTGGTGTTCGTCTTCGGCCCCGAGTTCGATGATGACGATGCAGGTGCGCCGCGTCACTTCGGTGGCCGGCGCGCCGAAGCGCGCCTTCAGATCGATGACCGGGACGACCGCGCCGCGCAGGTTGATGACACCGCGAATGCTCAGCGGCATCATCGGCACGGCGGTGATCTGGCCGTATTCGATGATTTCTTTGACGCTCAGCGTCTCGACCGCAAACATTTCGCCGCCCAGCGTGAAGGTCAGGTACTGGCGTGGCTCGGCCGTTGCGGCCGGAACTGGGGTGGTAACAAGCGCATTCATGGTTTAGCCCTCGAACTGAACGAATTCGGCATGCTGGAAAGTTGGGGTCTTCGCTTTCGCCGGTGCCGCGGCACGCGGGCTGTGGGCGGCCGACTGGCGGCGCTGACCGTTATCGACCCGGAAGAAGGCCATGAGTTGCGACAGGCTTTCGGCTTGCGAGCTCATCTCCTCGGCGGTGGCAGCCAGCTCTTCCGAAGAGGATGCATTCTGCTGCGTGGTCTGGCTCAGTTGCGTCATGGCCGCATTGATCTGGCCGACGCCGGCATTCTGCTCTTCGGACGCCGAGGCGATTTCTTGGACCAAGTCGGAAGTCTTGGTGATGCTCGGAACGATTTCGTTGAGCAAGGCACCGGCGCGCTCGGCCAAGGCGACGCTGTTCTTAGCTGTTTCGCTGATTTCCTGGGCGGCAATCTGGCTGCGTTCAGCCAGCTTGCGCACTTCGGCGGCAACCACGGCAAAGCCCTTGCCATGCTCGCCGGCCCGGGCTGCTTCGATAGCGGCGTTCAGGGCGAGGAGATTGGTCTGATAGGCGATGTCGTCGACGATGCCGATCTTGTCGGCAATGCTCTTCATCGCCGCCGTTGTGGCACGCACGGCTTCGCCACCTTCGGTGGCTTCCTTGGCGGCCTTGCTGGCCATGCCGTCGGTGAGTTTGGCGTTATCGCTGTTCTGGGTCACCGAGGCCGCCATTTGTTCCATAGAAGCCGAGGTTTCCTCAACCGATGCCGCCTGTTCCGAGGACGACTGCGACAGGCTTTGTGCCGTTGCGGAGACTTCTTCCGAGGCGCTGGACAGGGATTCGGCGGTGCCGCGCACTTCGGTGATGGTCGAGGCCAGGCGCTCGACCATGCCGCGCAGGCTGAACAACATGCTGTCGCTATCGCCCGGCTTTGTGTCGACGCGCACCGTCATGTCGCCCCCGGCCATGGCCTTGATGATTTCGGCGGCATAAGCCGGCTCGCCACCCAATTGCCGCATCAGGCTGCGCGTGATGAAAAAGCCGACCAGACTGACGGCAACCAGTGTGCTCAGACCGGTGATAAGGGCGATCCAGCGGGCACTCGATTCGGTGCTTGATGCCTCGTCAGATGATTTTTTGGCGAGTTCGGCGTTGTATTGGCGGTGATCTTCGAAGGCGTCCCACAGCCGGCTCATGATCGTCTGGTTTGCCATGATCAGATCGCGTGCTTCTTCCAACTTGTTGACGCGGGAGAGCACATAGACCTTTTCGCGCAATTGATCAAAATCGTTCAGCGCAGTGTGATCGGCAGCCAGCAATGCCTTGTCCTTCTCGTCGGCAATTAGCGGCTCGTAGGCTTTCAGTGCTTCGTCGATTTTCTTGCGATTGGCGGTAATGCGTTCCTCCAGTGTGGTCATCGTCTTTTCGTCGGAGGCGGCGATGTGCTGCCAGACTTGAGTCCGCATGCTGGCCATCGGCGAGAAGGCTTGGTCAAGGAGCAGAATGCTCGGCACGACATTGACATTGCTGAAATTGGCGGCGTTATAGACCCGGTTCATCTGGCTCAGGCCGAGAACGGCAAGGAGGGTGATGCCAAATGCTGCAGACAGCACGAGGGAAAGCATTTTTTTGGTGACGGTCATGATTGGCTCTCAGGAAAAATCGTCTGTCGCGCCAGCAAGGGCTGGCGAACGGAGGATGCTGAAAATGGTTGGGGTAAGGTTGTGTGCTTCAGCCTTCGAAGCTGATGAAGCCGGGTGCGGCCTGGTTGCGGGCGCTGTGGCCGGGCCGCTTGGCGCGACTGGCCTGGCGCGGTTTTTCGTGCGGTGCTTCCGCGCTGTCGACAACCTGGAAAAACTGCATCAGTTGCTGTAGCTGCTCGGCCTGGCCGCTCATTTCTTCCGAGGTGGCGGCCAGTTGTTCCGAGGCCGAGGCGTTCTGCTGCGTTGCTTCGCTCAACTGGACGATGGCGCCGTTGATCTGCGAGGCCCCGGTGGTCTGCTCCTCGGATGCAGAGGCAATTTCCTGAACCAGGTCCGAGGTCTTGGCGATGCTCGGAACGATTTCGTTGAGCAGCGCACCGGCCCGTTCCGCCAGATGGACGCTGTTCCTGGCGGTTTCACTGATCTCCTGGGCAGCAACTTGGCTGCGCTCGGCCAGTTTGCGGACTTCTGCGGCAACCACGGCGAAACCCTTGCCGTGCTCGCCGGCGCGGGCCGCTTCAATGGCGGCATTGAGCGCCAGCAGGTTGGTCTGATAGGCGATGTCGTCGATGATGCCGATCTTGTCGGCAATGCTCTTCATCGCGGCCACCGTGCTCCTGACCGCCTCGCCGCCTTCGCCGGCCTCCTTCGAGGCCTTGCTGGCCATGCCGTCGGTGAGTTTGGCGTTGTCGCTGTTCTGGCTGATCGACGACGTCATTTCTTCCATCGCGGCGGAGGTTTCCTCGACGCTGGCCGCCTGTTCGCTGGCCGATTGGGACAGGCTCTGGGCGGTAGCGCTGACCTCTTCGGCCGAGCCGCTCAGCGAATTGGCGGCATTGCGTACTTCGCCGATGATTTCGGCCAGCTTCTGCTGGGTTTGATTCACCGAGTTCTTCAGTTCGAGCAGGCTGCCCTGGTAGTTGCCGGCGATGCTGCGGCTCAGGTCGCCGCCTTCCATCGCCTGCATGACGCCCATTGCTTCGTTGAGCGGTTGTACGATGGCGTCGAGTGTGCCGTTGATGCCATCGATGATGCGGAAGAAATCGCCGCGATGGCGTCCGGCTTCGGCGCGTACGTCGAGTTGGCCAGCGCGGGCAGCCTGGGCCAGCATTTGGGTGTCGGCGACCAGCGCCTTGATATTGGCGCGAACCTGCTCGACGGTGTCGTTGATGAATGCCTTCTTGCCCGGGAACTGTTCGAGCGGCGCATCGCAATTGCCTTCGCCGAACTCCCTGATGCAGGCCATCGCCTTTTTCTTGACGCTGATGTGGCCGGCGACCATGTCATTGACGCCCTGCGCCATGACCTGGAAGTCGCCCTTGAATTTGCCGGTATCGATATGGGCGTCGATGTCGCCTTTGTCGTGCTCGGCGCTCATATGGCGCATGTCGGCGATGAAGGTCTGCAGGTTGCGCCGCATCTGCTCGATGGTGTCGTTGATGAAGGCCTTCTTGCCCGGGAACTGTTCGAGCTGCGCCGCGAAATTGCCTTCACCGAACTCCTTGATGCAGGCCATGGCTTTTTTCTTGACGGCGATATGGCCGCCGACCATGGCATTGACGCCCTGCGCCATGACCTGGAAGTCGCCCTTGAACTTGCCGGTATCGATCTGGACATCGATGTCGCCCTTGTCGTGCTCGGTGCTCATGTGGCGCATGTCGGCGATGAAGACCTGCAGGTTGTTGCTCATCTCACGGATGGCTGCCATCAGGCTACTGGTATCGCCGGCTTTGAGCTCGATTTGCGTACTCAGGTCACCGGCGGCGACTCGACGGGCGATGGCCGCCGCCTGATCGGGTTCGCCTCCGAGTTGGCGCAGCAGATTGCGGGTGATCAGCAGGCCGATGATCGTCAGTGCGCCTACGGTCAGGGCCAAGATGCCGGAGAGCATGACGATTGCCGACTGTTCCACGGCGACGGCGGATTCCGCTCCCGTCCTGGCCAGCTCGGCGTTGTATTGCATATGTTCGTCGAAGGCGGCATTGATCTTGTGGGAAAGAGCGGCCGTCAAATTGAGTTGGGCTTTTGCCTCGTCGACTTTGCCGCTTTCCCGAAGAACCATGAATTTCGCCAGAGCTGCTTCATATTCGGCGAGTGCGGCACGGTCGGCAGCAAGCAGCGCGCGGTCCTTTTCGTCTGAAACCAGGCTTTCGTATTTTTTCAGAGCGGTAAACAACAATTCACGATTGTTATTGCCCTTATCCTGTTCCTGGCTGCGTTCGACGTCGTTTTCGGCCTGGCGTTGGCGATAGATCCGGACGCGCCAGCGGCCGAATTGTTCGACCGCCTGGCTCAGCGTCAGGATACTCGGGACGCTGTTCAGATTGGCGTAGTTGGCCGCCGTGAACACCCGCTTGGTCTGAAACATGGCAACACCAGCCAGAAGCAGGGCGCCGAGGATGCCGGATAAAACCAGCAGAATCATTTTCTTGCTGACGCTCATGGTACTTACTCCTTGATGGCGGTGCATGGTTCCTGAGCCGTGGCCGGAACAAATTGGTTTGCTGTGGTGGTCTGTTTGATCAGGCCGGGAATGTCTAGGATCAGGGCGACTTCGCCGCTGCCCAGGATGGTCGAACCGCCGATGCCGCGGATCTGGCTGAAGACTTTGCCGAGCGGTTTGATGACGGTCTGGAACTCGCCCATCAGGCGATCGACGACGAGGCCGGCGCGTTGTCCGGCATACTGGACGACGACGACGTTCTCGCGCGTCGGGGCGGGGGCGGCGACTTCGAATTGCTCGCGCAGCCGGACGAAAGGCAGGACACCGCCGCGCAGGTTGAGATAGTCCGGTGCCTTCTGCTGGCTGGCTGGTGGCGGCGGCAGTTCGATGCACTCGACCACCATGTCAAGCGGCAGCACGTAGGATGCCGCACCGACGCCGACCATGAAGCCGTCGATGATGGCCAGGGTGAGCGGCAGGCGGATGCGCACCGTGGTGCCGATACCTTCGACGCTTTCGATGTCTACGCTGCCGCGTAGGGCCTGGATGTTGCGCTTGACGACATCCATGCCGACGCCGCGCCCGGACAGCTTGCTGACCTGTTCGGCAGTGGAAAAGCCGGGTTCGAATACCAGGTTGAAGATCTCCTTGTCGGACAGGATCTGGTTTTCGCCGACCAGGCCGCGCTCGATAGCCTTCTGCAGGATGCGGTCCTTCTTCAGGCCGCCACCGTCGTCGCTGACTTCGATGACGATGCTGCCGGATTCGTGGAAAGCATTGAGGCGCAGTTGACCCTTGGCCGGCTTGCCGCGCGCCAGGCGCAACTCGGCCGCTTCGATGCCGTGATCCATCGAGTTGCGGACAATGTGGGTCAGCGGATCGCCGATCTTTTCGACGACGGTCTTGTCGAGTTCGGTATCGCCGCCGCGGATGTCGAGTTCGATGTCCTTGCCAATTTCCTTGGCGACATCGCGCACGACGCGCCGGAAGCGGTTGAAGGTAGCGCCGATCTGTACCATGCGCAGGGTCAGCGCCGAGTCGCGGACATCCTCGACCAGGCGCGAAACCAGCATGGTCGCTTCGCTGAGTTCGGGCGCCTTGAACCTGCGGGCAACCATGCTGGCGCCTGCACCGGCAATGATCAGTTCGCCGACCAGATCAATCAGTTGATCGAGCTTGGCGGCATCAACCCGGATCAGACTGGTTTCGGTGCTCCGGTTCTCCTTGCCCTGCGGATCGGCAGTTTCGCTGGCCGCGTCGGGCTGGCTGATCACGACTTCATCTTCCGGTGCATCGAGGCGGATGATTTCATCGGCGTTCAGACTACCCAGCGCCAGCAGAATTTCACGCATGTCCGGGTCTTTCCTCAGGGCGTCGATCATCTCGCGATAATCGCCCAGCGGCGCGTGCGGTGCGATCAAGTGGACCAGGCAGTCGTCCCGGATGAAGTCGAAGGCGCCATCGATTTCGGCCGGCGAACTCGGGCTGGCTAGCGCCAGTTCGAACCCGAGGTAGCAGGCTTCCGGATCGATTTCGGCAAGCATCGGCACGGCATCGGTAATGGCGCGAATGGCGGTGATTTCTCCTAGCGTTGCCAGATAACGCAGGATGGATACCGGGTCCATGCCCTGGCGCAGCACATCTGGTCCGAAGCGCAAGGAAACATGCCAGTTGGCGCTGGCGACACCCGATGCGTCGGCCTTGGGCTCGCTTCCTGTTTTTTCTGCCGTGGAAGCTGCTACGGTCGTCGCACCGAGGTAGGTCTCCAGACTGGCGACCAGCGCCTGGCCGGCGGCATTGACGGTCAAGTCAGGGATTTTGTGGGCAGCCAGCAGTTCGATCAACTGGCCCATGTAGTCGCCGGCCTTGAGCAGCAGGGCGCCGAGTGCCTCATCGAGTTTGATCTCGTTGTTGCGGACGCGATCAAGCACGCTTTCGACGACGTGGGTGAAGGCGACGATATGGTCGAGCCCGAACAGGCCGGCGCTGCCCTTGATGGTGTGGGCGGCGCGGAAGATGGCATTGATCGTTTCCGGATCGTTCGGCCGGCTTTCCATGTCGAGCAGGGCTTCTTCCATCTGCTGCAGCAATTCGCGGCTTTCGACAATGAAGGTCTGCAGGGCGTCGTCGAGGTCCATGCTCATGGTTGTTCCTCTTGGCCGAGACTTTGCGTGTTCACGTTCAGGGACTGCATCAGCTGGGCAAAGTCGAACAGGGCACGGACGACTGAGCTGCACTGGCCGAACTGCAATTGACGCCCCTCGCCGGCCGCCTGGCGTTGCATGGCCAGCAGGAGTTGCAATCCGGCACTGTCGATTTCGCTGACCTCGGCCAGCTCGACCTGGATGTCGTCGTTGCCGGCCATTTCATTGACCAGGCGATCCCGCCATTCGCAGGCGGTGTATATGGTCAACTCGCCGTTGATGACGATTTGACGGCTGTTTTGGACAGATTCGTTCATGTTGTTATCTCCTTCGGGCAAGGGGATCAGGGCAGGATCAGCTTGCCGACTGCGGCAAGCATCTGGGCCGGCTGGAAGGGCTTGACCACCCAGGCTTTCGCCCCTGCGGCCTGGCCGGCCTGTTTCTTGTTGTCGCCCGCTTCGGTGGTAAGCATGATCACCGGCGTGAATTTGTAGGCCGGCAATTGCTTGCTTTCCTTGACGAAGGTGATGCCGTCCATGTTCGGCATGTTTACGTCGCTGATGATCAGGTGGATCTTGCGGCCGTCCAGTTTCTTCAGTCCGTCGACGCCGTCGCAGGCTTCGATGACGTCGTAACCGGCGCCCTTGAGGGAAATGCTGACGACTTGCCGCAGCGAGGCAGAGTCATCGACGATCAGGATGGTTTTTGCCATGGGATTTCTCCGTATTTCAGAAAAAGGTGATCTCGTCGGCAGCGGCGGTGCCGGGTTTGGCGCCGCCGTGCTGGAGTTGGTGCTGTTCGGGGGTGGTGAATTTTTCTGCCATCTCGGCCAGCCAGGCGGCACTGTCGATTTCGCCGGCAGGTCGGCCAGCGGCGGCAGCGTGTGCCGCGTCATGTACGCGCTCTTCGAGGCGGCGTAGATCGTTGCGGACATGGTCGAGCACCTGCCCCACGCGGTCCTGGAATTGCAGGGCGACTAGGACTTCGCCGATTTCCTGGCCTATATGCTCACCCTCGCGGGTCAGCGTATTCGAGTTTTCGACGAGGACATCGGCCGCATCGCGAAAGCGCGCCACGACATCGCCGATATGCCGGCCGGAGTTGCTCAGCAGCCTGAGTTCCTGCTCGGCGTACTGCTGCGAGGTTTCCAATGTGCTACTGATACTGCGATTGACGACGGCAACCGTCTCGGCGATCTTGCGACCGGTGTCGCCGGATAGCGATGACAGCTTGCGTACTTCGTCGGCCACGACAGCAAAGCCGCGTCCGGTCTCGCCGGCCCGGGCCGCTTCGATGGCGGCGTTGAGGGCCAGAAGGTTGGTCTGTTTGGCGATTTCGCCGACGTCGCGCGCCATCGATTCCAGTTGACTGGTCATGCCGGACAACTCGCGTACCTGTTGCAGCAGCACGTCCTTGTTGGCCAGCGTGCCCTGCAGATCGGTGATGATGCCGTTGAGTTCGGCTTCGCTGGCAGCCAGCAGGCTGACCATGTCGACGCCGTCGTCCGAGCGCACCGTGCTGACCGCGCTCTGGATGCGCCCTGAAAGATCGGCAAAGCGGTTGCTTAGAGCGGTGATCGATTTCTCGGTCTGGGTATGCACGATATCGATCTGGCTTGCCCATAGCGGCAGTACCTGCGTGCACAACTGGTCGAGGCCCTGCAGGCGCTCGGCGGTGGCGGAGTCAAGCGCTTGCCGCGTTGCAGTCTCGCTCTGGTCTAGCCAATCGCGCTGAGCCGACTTTTCGGCACGACGCAGCCAGAACATGCCGATTGCCGCTCCGAGCAGGATCGCGCCAACGCTCAACAGCATGCTGCCGGAGAGGCCTTGGCCCAGCACACTGCTCAGGCAGCCGGCCAGCGTCGGCAAGGTCAGGGAAATTGTCATCGCTGTGGTCAGTGATGGCAGCGTTTGCTCGCTCATGCTTTTCTCCGATGGTTTTGGCGCCCCTGGATAAAAGCGCGGACCAAACGTTGAAGTTCGTCCTGGGCGGGTGGTTTGCCGAGCAGGATGAATTCGGCCGGCAGTTGCCGGTGCAGCTCGGCCATTGCGGCGTGATCGGGCGCAAGGGCAATGAGCAGGGTGCCGGCGAGATGGGAGGTGCTGGATTCGCGGTCGTGCTGCTGCAGGCTCCCGGCATCGAGGGTGTCAAGATTGGCGATCAGGACGTCCGGCGTTTTCTCGCCTAGGCTGAGCAGGCTTTCGAAGGCCGTTGCCGAAAGCTGGATCTTGCTGTTCGGGAAGGAGGCGAGTAGTGCCTCGCCGAGATCTTCGCGCACGCTTTGCCCGGTTTCGATGATCAGGATGGAAAGAGCCTCTTCACTTCCCTGGTTGGCAGCCATTTTCTGCTGCTCGACGATCAGGGCGAGCGAACTGCGCAGGATGCGGCGGTGTCCGCCCGGAGTTTTCCAAGCTTGTAGCAGGCCGTTCTCGACCCAGAGTTGGGCCGCGCGCACGCTGATGCCGAGGACCTTGGCGGCTTCGCTGGTGGAGCAGGTGGCAGGGATGGCGGGCTTGGTTTTCATGGTTTTGCTTGTTGGTTTTGTTCATATTAACATATTTATTGTTTTTGACAATAGTTTATCGGTTTTGCAGTTATTGATATTTTATAGATAGCCGTAAACGCAGAAAGCGCCTTGCAAGAAGGCGCTTTCGCGGTGGAAGAATTTTTCTGGAAAGTGCTCAGGGCACCCGGATGATTGCCGATCGGGTCATGATCGTTCCGGATGAAGGTCGCCGCCGCCTTGCCGGAAAGGCGGCGTTGTGGCGCGTTCCGGTGGTTTGTTTGCGTTGCGCCATAAACGCAAAGCCCGCCGATTGGCGGGCTTTGCGACTGTTTGTGGGCTGCCGGAGGGCTGCCCGGTGATCAGACCTCGGCGACCTGGAACTCGATGGCGGCACCATCCATGACGATTTCCTTGACCGCACAGTGGGCGATGGTCTCGAGAATTTTCGTCTTTTGATCAGCGGTGAAGTGTTCGGGAAAGTGCACATCGCTGCGGAATCTGGCCAGCGACAGCGGACCACCGGGGCCGGAGAACGGCTTGCAGTCGATCTCGATGCCTACAGCCGGAATGCCGAGTTCCTTGCAGGCCTTCTTTGCATACACTGCAGCGCAGGCGGCGAGTGAGGCGTAAAAGGCTTCCAGAGGGTTCATCAGGGAGCCGTTTACAGAATAGTTGGCCTCGTGTTTGGCGCTGTTGACCTTGATGAGCGGGGTGTTGTCGACAACTGTTTTGTACATGCTGTTTTCCTTGAGTACGAATATTAGTTTTTTCTGATTATACGTAAGGATAAATGGCCTGTCCTCTTCCGGCCGGTATTCAAGCTTGATTTTCGTTCTTGTGCGTTGCACCAAAAGTGAGTTTGTGCCTCCTCTTTTTGCACCATATCAGAACCTGAAAACGATCATTCTGTCGTTAATTTTCGGCAACTTGCTGATTTGAAAATGGGTTTTTGCGGCGCACCATCCGGCACGATTTTCGCTATTTCTTGGGATCCGTTCTCCACGGGGAAGAGCGATCGACAAGGAGAAATCGACAGGATGACCAAGCAGATGGAAACCGCCCAACTTCTCGCCCGCTTCAAGTTGCAGGTGAAGCGCGCACTCGGCCAATCAGTCGACCTGGAGAGACTGACGCGTGAGCCGAGCTATGCCCGGCAGCGTCTTTCGGAAATAGAGGAGGCCGCTGAAGAAGAGGAGTTGCTGGTTATGGTCTTGCGCATGCGCGACCTGCTGCTGCCCTTCACACCCGAGGTCGCCGAGGTGGTGCCGGTCGCTGAAGTCGTGCCGGCTCCGCCGGAAGAGGGGAACAAAACTTCGGAAATACGCAGTTACCTGATGGGCGCTCGCGCCTGGAGATAATCCCGGCGCTTGGCCACAAAGAAAACAGGCAACCGAAGTTGCCTGTGAAGTTGGATTTTTTTCTGCTTAAAGGCGGCCGCGGGCCCGGCCGATGGCAGCCTTGACCTGTTCCGGCGCGGTGCCGCCGATGTGATTGCGGCTGGCCAGCGAGCCTTCCACGGTCAACACGGAAAACACGTCATTTTCCACTTGCGGGCAGAAGGCTTTCAGTTCGTCGAGCGTCAGTTGCGGCAGGTCGACGCCCTTCTGCTCGGCGGCCTTGACGGCGTGGCCGACAGCTTCGTGCGCGTCGCGGAAGGGCAGGCCTTTCTTGACCAGATAGTCGGCGAGGTCGGTGGCGGTGGCGAAACCCTGGGTCAGCGCGGCCTTCATGTTGTCGGCGCGCACTGTGATGCCACCGGCCATGTCGGCAAAGATGCGCAGCGTGTCGGTGACCGTGTCGACGGCGTCGAACAGCGGTTCCTTGTCTTCCTGGTTGTCCTTGTTGTAGGCCAGCGGCTGCGATTTCATCAGCGTCAGCAGGCTCATCAGCTGGCCATAGACGCGGCCGGTCTTGCCGCGCGCCAGTTCCGGCACGTCCGGGTTCTTCTTCTGCGGCATGATCGACGAGCCGGTGCAGAAGCGGTCGGCAATCTGGATGAAGCCGACACGCGGGCTCATCCACATCACCAGCTCTTCCGACAAGCGGCTGATATGCATCATGAGAAGGGCGCAGGCGGCGGTGAATTCGATGGCGAAGTCGCGGTCCGACACGGCATCCAGCGAGTTTTCGCAAACGCCTTCGAAGCCGAGTTGTTCGGCGACAAAGGCGCGGTCGATCGGGTAGGTCGTGCCGGCCAGGGCGGCTGCACCAAGCGGCAGGCGGTTGGTGCGCTTGCGGGCATCGGCGAAGCGCTCGGCATCGCGGCCGAACATTTCGAAATAGGCCAGCACGTGGTGGCCGAAAGTCACCGGCTGGGCAACCTGCAGGTGGGTGAAACCGGGCATCGGCGTCGCCGCTTCCTTCTCGGCCAGATCGACGAGGGCCGAACGGAAAGCCTTGATCAGCACCAGGATGTCATCGATCGAATCGCGCAGGTAGAGGCGGATATCGGTAGCCACCTGGTCGTTGCGCGAACGGCCGGTGTGCAGGCGTTTGCCGGCATCGCCGACGATTGCGGTCAGGCGCTTCTCAATGTTTAGATGAACGTCTTCCAGGTCGAGCGACCATTCGAACTTGCCCGATTCGATTTCCTCGGTGACGACGGCCATGCCGCGTTCGATATCGGCCAGGTCGGCGGCGGCGATGATGCCCTGTTTGGCCAGCATCCGGGCGTGGGCCAGCGAGCCGCGGATGTCCTGGCGCCACATGCGCTGGTCGAAATCGACCGAGGCGGTGTAGCGTTTGACGAGATCGGAAACCGGCTCGGAGAAGCGTCCGGCCCAGGTGTATTGCGTGGCGTTGGAAGTCATGACTCTGGTCTAGAATGGGCAGTTAAGCGACGAATTGAACAACAATCCGCATCAAAGATGACAAGTATACGGCACTTTCCCGCGACTCACCCCTTGCCTGACTGGCGCAATTTCGGCGTCATGCTGCGCGTCCTGCTCGGCATCAACGTGCTGGCCGCCCTGGCTGCGCTGCTGCAGGCGCCGGATATGGCCGGCTGGGCGGCGCACTATCTTGAACTGGCGGCCGTCGTCGAGCCGCAGTTGCTGGTCGGTCTCGGCCTGCTGTCGTTGTTGCGCGATGTCCTGTGGCGCCTGCCGCTGCGCCTCGGGCAAGCATGCGTGCTCGGTTTGGCCGGCGGGATCGCGGCGGCCCTGTTTTTCTATGTGGCCTCGCTCGGTCTGGCCGATGGCGGCAGCCTGTGGCGCTCCATTCTATTGGCGATGGCTGCCGCCGCTTTGTTGCTCATGTATTTTGATCTGCGTGCTCGGGCCATTACCCCGGTGCTCAGCGAAGCGAGGCTGGCGGCGCTCAACGCGCGCATTCGCCCGCATTTCCTGTTCAACTCGCTGAACGCCGTGCTGTCATTGATCCGTGCCCGGCCACAACAGGCCGAAGAGGCGCTCGAGGCGCTGTCCGATCTCTTTCGCGCCGCCATGCGCGATCCGGGAGAGTTGGTCAGCCTGGCCGACGAAATCGCGCTGGGCAAACAGTATCTCGAACTCGAAACGCTCCGGCTCGGCGAACGTCTTACGGTCGACTGGAAAATCGGCGCAATTCCGCTGGACCTGCCGATTCCGCCGCTGATGCTGCAGCCGCTGCTCGAAAACGCGGTCTATCACGGCATCGAGCCGGCGCCGGAAGGCGGTACGGTGCACATTGCCATCGATCAGCGCGCTCAGGAGCTGCGCATCTCCGTCGCCAATCCGACCGTCGGTCAGACCCAGCATGCCGCTGGCAACCAGATTGCGGTGGCCAATATCCGCGAACGGCTGGCCTTGTATTACGATCTCGAAGCCCGTCTGGAAATCGAGACGGACGATCACTCCTATGAGGTTCGCATCATCCTGCCATGCCAACGCCGCCAGCCGCTGCCGCCCCGCTGAAGGTCCTGATCGTCGATGACGAGCCGCTGGCGCGCGACCGCCTGCGCGCCCTGCTCTCCGATATTGCCGGGCAATTGCCGAGCGAAGTGGTCGGCGAAGCAGGAAACGGCCTGGCCGCGCTCGATGTCTTGCGGCAAAACCCTGTCGACGTGGTGCTCGCCGACATCCGCATGCCGGGCATGGATGGCATCGAACTGGCAACCCACCTCGGTCGCCTGGAAAAACCGCCGGCCGTCATCTTCACCACTGCCTACGACAATTACGCGGTGCAGGCCTTCGATCTCAATGCTGTCGACTATCTGCTCAAACCCGTGCGCACTCAGCGCCTGCTTGCCGCCCTGCAAAAGGTGCCGGGGCCGCAGCCGGATTCAGCGCTGCTCGCCGGCATCGGCCACGAAATGCGCGGCAGCGGGCGGACCCATCTGTCCTGTCACGAACGCGGCCGATTGCTGCTGGTGCCGATCGGTGAAGTGCTCTATTTCAAGGCCGACCTCAAATACGTCACCGCCCGAACCATGGAGCGCGAATACCTGCTCGACGATACGCTGGCTCACCTCGAAGCCGAGTTTGCCGAGCGCTTTCTACGCCTGCACCGCGCTGTGCTGGTGGCCAAGTCTGCGCTGGCCGGTTTCGAAAAAACAGCCGGTGACGATGCCGAAGCCTATGGCTGGGCGCTGCTGCGTGGCGTGCCGGAAAAGCTGCCGGTCAGTCGCCGCCAGTGGGTGCCGGCCAAGGCGCTGGTCAAGAATTCCTGAATTTTCCGCCGAGACCTTTTGATGAGCCGAATCTGCCCCCACTGCAACTATGCCCGCCAGGCCACTGACAATGCGCCGGACTGGCAATGTCCGTCCTGTGAAAAAGCCTATGCCAAGACCGCTGGCTTCCAGCCCCCCGAGGCATTGCGCGAGTATGGGGCGGCCGCTGCTTCGGAAAGCCGCGGTGGCTTGGGCAAATGGCTGCTTATCCTGATTGTTCTCGGTGCCGCCTTCTGGTTCGGCCGGCCGCTGCTCCAGCAAGGGGGCGCCCCGGCGGCGCTGGCCACCGCATCCGGCGAACAGCCCGCAGTCGTGCTCTATGCCACCAGTTGGTGTGGCTATTGCAAGATGACGCGAGAGTTCTTTGCCGCCAACGGCATTCGCTACACCGAGCGGGACATCGAGCAAAGTTCGACAGCGCTCCAGCAACACAAGAAGCTGGGGGGTAACGGTGTGCCGTTGATCGTCGTCGGCGACGAGGTTATCAAGGGCTGGAATGAGCAGGCGTTACGCCACTTTCTGGGGCCATGGCTACGCAGCTGACCTTCCGATTCCAGGCATTGTCTCAGGTCAACGCTGGCGCCTGAGTCCCCGGCTCGGCGATGCGCGGCTTGGCGCGTCGGGGAATGAGGTCATGATCGAGCAGGCGCTCAATCCGGAAAAACACCTCATAGCGCGAGAACGGCTTTTTCATGAAGTCGTCGGCCCCGATCCGGGTGCCGAAAAACTGTTCCATTGCCTGTTCGTTGCCGCTCATCATGATCACCGGAATGTCGCGGGTTGCTGGGTCGCGGCGGATGGCGCGCAGCGCGGCGAAACCGTTGATGCCGGGTAACACGATGTCGAGGAAAATGAGCTCCGGAGGCTGCGCGTGCAACTGCGCCAAGCCGCTTTCCGCATCAAGTGCCTCGAGTGTTTCATAACCTGCCGAGCGAAGAAATTTCTTGAGTACCGTGACGATGGTCTTCGAGTCGTCGATGATCAAGACGCGCGTCCCTTCGCGGGCATTGATCCTTTCCTTGCCTCGGCGTTCGGGCGGCGGCGCCGTGCCGGCGCCGGCCGTCGCTAGTACGGCGGGCACCGGAGCCGGCACTGGCGCCGGTACATGGGTTGCTGGCGCTGGCCTGAACAGCGAGCGGATTTGATCGAGTATGCCCACGACTACCCCCTGAGTAGATCACTGCAATGCATCGCGCCAGGTGTTGTTGTTTTGCGGGAAATCTGGCTGACCGCAAACCCCGGCTGCTGTCTTGCCCGGTATTCTAGAATGCCTAATGCATTTGTTCTCGATTATTTGAATCCGGCTGAACAAGTTGATTCGGCCGTGCTGGTTCAGCCGAGAGCGCGCGTCACCACTTCGAGGACATCGCGTGACAGACCGGCGTGGTCGCGGATGCGTTCGAGTGCCTGGCGAGCGTGGGCCTGGCGGCCGGCATCGAACTTTTTCCAGCGGTCGAAGCAACGGGCCAGCCGCGAGGCAACCTGCGGGTTGCGGTCGTGCAGCGCGATGACCTGATCGGCGATGAAGGCATAGCCGCTGCCATCGGCGGCATTGAAGCGGGCCAGATTGGCGCCGAAGGCACGGATCAGGGCATAGATCTTGTTCGGGTTGCCGATGTCGAAGGCCGGGTGAGCGGTCAGGGTGGTGACGGTGCGCAGGGTGTCAGGCCGGCGGCTGGTCGATTGGACTTGCAGCCATTTGTCGACGACCAGCGCTTCGTGCTGCCAGCGACCGTAGAACGCGTCGAGCGCTTCCTGGCGTTCGGGGCAGTCGTCAATGATGTTGGCCAGCACCGACAGCGCGGCAAACTGGTCGGTCATGTTGTCGGCCAGGCGGAAGTGCTGCATGGCCAGGCGCCGTGTTCCCGCCGTATCGAGTTCGCTAAGGTAGCCAAGGCACAGGTTGCGCAGGGCGCGGCGGCCGGCCTGTTCGCTGCTCGGCGCGTAAGGTGAATTCGGGGCGAGGGTGGCATAGAGACCGGCGAACTCGCCTTCGAGTTGCTCGGCCAGATGCTTGCGCAGGGCGTTGCGGGCGGCGTGCAGGGCGTCGGGATCGACGATGGCCATCGCTTCGGCCAGCGTCGATTCGCCGGGCAGGGTGAGGGCTTCGGCAACGAAGGCGGCGCCGCGCTCGGCTTGCGTTTGCAACAGGCGGCGGGCGGCGTCGACGAAGCTGGCCGGCCAGACGGGTGCCTGACCGGCAGCGATGGCGGCCGTGGCGTCGAGGATCAGTGTAGACGCCAGACGCTGGCCGGCTTCCCAGGCGTTGAACGGGTCGCTTTCATGGGCTAGCAGCAGGGTCAGCTGTTCCGGGGTGTAGTCGAAATCGAGGACAACCGGGGCCGAAAAATCGCGCAACAGCGAAGGCACGGGTTCGGCGGCGATGTCGTTGAAGACAAAGGATTGCGTCGTGGCGGTGAGTTGCAGTGTGCGCTCGGTGCCGGGCAACAGATCGCCGTTGTCGGCAAACAGGGCGACGCGGATTGGAATCAGGGTCGGCGCGTCATCGCTGGCGCGCGGGTTGGTTTGCGTGCAGGTCAGCGTATAGGTTTTCGTTTCGCCATCAAAAAAGCCGTCGACCGTGACATGCGGCGTGCCGGGCTGGTTGTACCAGCGCATGAATTGCGTGAAGTCGAAACCGCTGGCAGCAGCCATGGCCGCGACGAAATCCTCGCAGGTGACGGCCTGGCCGTCGTGGCGGCGGAAGTATTCGTCCATGCCGGCGCGGAAGCCGTCGCGGCCGATCAGGGTCTGGATCATGCGGATGACTTCGGCGCCCTTTTCATAGACCGTCGAGGTGTAGAAATTATTGATCTCGACGAAGCTCGAAGGACGGATCGGGTGGGCCATCGGGCCGGCATCTTCGGGGAACTGGGCAGCGCGCAGGGCGCGTACTTCGCGGATGCGGGCAGTCTGGCGGTTGTGCAGGTCGGCGCCGAACTCCTGGTCGCGGAAAACGGTCAAACCTTCCTTGAGCGAGAGCTGGAACCAGTCGCGGCAGGTAACGCGGTTGCCGGTCCAGTTGTGGAAATATTCGTGGGCGACGACGCGGTCGATGTTCTCGAAATCGACGTCGGTGGCGACATCGCTGCGCGCCAGCACGTACTTGGTGTTGAAGATGTTGAGGCCCTTGTTCTCCATGGCGCCCATGTTGAAGTCGCCAACGGCGACGATCATGTAGTGGTCGAGGTCGCATTCGAGGCCGAAGCGCTCTTCGTCCCACTTCATGGATTTTTGCAGCGCGGCCATGGCGTGCGGGCACTGGTCGAGCTTGCCCGGTTCGACGTAGATGGCCAGTTGAACGCTGCGGCCGGAGGCGGTCTGGAAGCTGTCTTTGAGGACGTCTAGCTTGCCGGCGACCAGGGCGAACAGGTAGGCCGGTTTCTTGAACGGGTCAGCCCATTTGGCCCAGTGGCGGCCGCCGGCTTCGTCGCCGGCAGCAACCGGGTTGCCGTTGGCGAGCAGGACCGGGTAGGTCGCCTTGTCAGCGTGCAGCGTCGCCGTGTAGGTGGACATGACGTCCGGACGGTCGAGGAACCAGGTGATGCGACGGAAACCCTGCGCTTCGCACTGGGTGAAATAGCCATCGGCCGAACGGTACATGCCGGAGAGGCGGGTGTTCTTGTCGGGATCGATGCGAACGACGGTTTCCAGCGTGAAGGCGTCGGGCAGATCGGCGATGGTCAGCGTGCCGGCTGTTTCCGAAAATGGCACTTTTTTCCGGTTGACCGTGACATTCAGTGTTTTCAGCTCGTTACCATCGAGTACCAGAGGCTGGGCCGGGACGGCGGGGTTGCGGCGCATGGCCAGTGTGGCACTGACGGTGGTGCCACCGATTTCGATGTTGAAATCGAGATCGACGGTGTCGATCAGGTAGGCGGGCGCGGTGTAGTCCTTGAGGTAAACGGTCTGGGGCGTAGTGGTTTTCATTTTTTGGCGGACGGCTGGGGGAGCCTTCGATGATACGCCAAACCAGCCGGGGGCTGGCGGCCCGCCTGAGCGGGCTGCATGACCTGTCAGGCAGGCCATGCGCCATCAGATCAGGCTAGTGATCGCGGCCGTGCCCACGACCATGGTCGTCGCCGCGGCCACGTCCGCGGTCATCGCCGCGATGATCGTCCCGGTGGTCGCGTCGCTCATGGCGGCGATAGTCATCGCGGTAGCCGTCACGGCCGTGGTCACGGTGGATATGGCGTTCCTGGTAGCGCGGGGCGTATTCGTGTCGGTACCAGTTGTCCTGTACGAAATAGACGCGTTCGCCGCAGGCGCCATAGCGGTGGCAGTGCCGGCGCCAGTCGCGGGCGTGGCCGGGGGGCACGCGCAGATAGAGCGGCGGACGACCGACCGGCACGCGATGGATCATCCTCGGTTCGGGAAAGAGCAGCGGCGGGGGCGGAAAACCGCCGATGTCGAGGCGGCCGTAGAAGCCCGGCTGGCCAATACTGACCGAAACCTGGGCGGAGGCGGGGGTGCTGAGGGTAACGGCGGCGATGGTCATGGCCATCGCCATCAGGATACGTTTCATGGTGTGTGTTCCTCGTTGGGGTGTGGCTGTATAACGCGGGGAATCGTCGCCGGGATGACGATTCGACCTGAAACAAATTGTAAGTGGGGTACCGGGGGGGCGAATGCTACCCGAGCAACTAACGTCGCTGCCAGACTTGCCAGCGTTCGCGGCCGGCGAAAACCGGAATGGAGTCGCCGACGGCGGAGTCTTCGATCTGCTCGAAATGAGAACTCAGCAACTCGGCCAGCTGTTCCGGCTGGATGCCGAAAGGCGGACCTTTCGGCTGATCGCAGAGGAAGAAAAAGCCGGCCAGCCGGCCGCCCGCAGGCAGCAGTTCGGCAACGCGCTGACCCCAGTCGGCCCACAGCTTGCGCGGCAGGGCGCAGAGGAAGGCGCGTTCGTAGATCAGTTCGACCGGCCGGGCCGGCGCGAAGGTGAAAAAATCGGCGCAGACCAGGTCGACCGGAGCATTACCCAGAATGTTTCGCGCCGTCTCGATGGCGATAGGCGAGAAGTCCAGCGCGGTAACCGGCCAGTCGATTTCAGCCAGATGGGCCGCCTCCCAGGCGCTGCCACAGCCCGGGATCAGGGTATTGAGCGGCGCCGGCTGGCGGGCGATGAAGTCGGCAAAGGCATCCGGCACTTTGCCGGCATCCCACGGCGTGACGCCTTCGCCGAAGCGCTTGCACCAGAAATCCGGGTGTTCCGGACGCTGCTCCGCTGGCTTGATGGTTTCGCTCATGGCTTATTCAGGGCGCGGGCCGATTGCTCGACGGCGTCTTCGAGGTAGCTCTGGTAAAAGTCAGGCAGCCGGGCGCCGACGATCGGCTTGGCCAGTTGGCGGCCATCCGGGCCGTAAAAGGCGACGACCGGCACCAGCTTGACCTTCTCGGCGGTGGCTACGCCGGCGTGGGTAGAGGCGCCGCCCTTGAAGTCGGTGAGCGCCTCGGATTCGCCGTCCTGATTGATCTGCCTGATGACCACGCGGTCACGGTAACGCGGGTTGGCGGCGAGCGGTTTGAGGTAATCGCGTTTGACCGCTTCGCAATATTTGCAGTCACGGCGGCTGTAGATGACGATCAGCGGGCCGCCGGCCCTGGCCGCTTGTGCCGACTCGGCGCGCAGGTCGATGGCGGCCGGCAGGTCGCTCGCACCCCAGGATGGTGCAGCCAGCCATGCTAGAATCAGCCCTCCCAAAAGCCCTGCCCATTGCCTGCTCATGTCCCGTCCTTCGAAGATTGTCATTGCCTCCCGCGAATCCCGTCTGGCCATGTGGCAGGCGGTGCATGTCAGAGAACGCTTATCGAGTTTAAATCCCGGAACCGAAGTTGTCATTCTCGGCATGACCACCAAGGGCGATCAGATCCTCGACCGGCCGCTCGCCGAAATCGGC
Source organism: Rhodocyclaceae bacterium (assembly GCA_008080565.1). Lineage (GTDB taxonomy): Bacteria > Pseudomonadota > Gammaproteobacteria > Burkholderiales > Rhodocyclaceae > Azonexus. The sequence continues at coordinate 103,934 of VIKE01000006.1, forward strand.
GGCAAGGGCCTGTTCATCAAGGAACTCGAAGTCGCCATGCAGGAAGGCAAGGCCCATCTCGCCGTCCATTCGATGAAGGACGTGCCGATGGTCATGCCGGAAGGCTTCGTGCTGGCCGCCATCTCGGCCCGCGAAAATCCGCGCGATGCCTTCGTCTCGAACAAGTACAACGAGCTCGACGATCTGCCGGCCGGAGCCATCGTCGGTACCTCGAGCCTGCGCCGCGAGTCGATCCTGCGCGCCAAATATCCGCAACTCGTCATCAAGAGCCTGCGCGGCAATCTTGATACCCGCCTGAAAAAGCTCGATGCCGGCGAATACGACGCGATCATCCTGGCCGCCGCCGGCCTGATCCGCCTCGGCATGGAAAATCGCATCAAATCGGTGTTGACCGCAGAACAGTCGCTGCCGGCCCCCGGTCAGGGCGCCTTGGGTATTGAACTGATCGATGGCGCAGCCGACATGGCCGACGTTGTCGCCCCGCTCAACGATCCGGAGACAGCTCACTGCGTCAAGGCCGAGCGCGCCTTCTCGCGGGCCTTGGGGGGCAGTTGCCAGGTGCCGCTGGGCGGCTACGCGATCATCGAAAACGGCCAGCTCTGGTTGCGCGGTTTCGTTGCGACGGCTGACGGCAAGGAAGTGGTCAGCGCCGAATTGCGCGGCAATCCGGCCGACGACGAAGCGCTTGGTCGCCAGCTTGCCGAAACGCTGCGTGCCCAGGGCGCCGATGCCATTCTCGCCAAGCTTGCCTGTCACGCTTAAGTTGGCATGACGCTGCGCGGCCCGCTCGCCGGCCGAACCATCGTTGTCACCCGGCCGCTGGCGCAGGCTGCGCCGCTGGCCGAGGCGATCGTTGCCGTAGGCGGTACGCCGCTGATATTCCCGTTGCTTGAAATCTCGCCGGCTACCGATCCTCTGCCGCTGGCCGAAGCGGCTGCCCGGCTGGATGATTACGCCTTGGCGGTGTTCATCAGCCCGAACGCCGCCGATCATGCGCTGCCGGCTTTGCTGGCGCAGCGAGTCTGGCCCGAGTCCCTGATCCCCGCCGCTGTCGGCCAGGGCACGGTCAAAGTCCTGGCCGAGCGAGGCATTCTTGGTTGCATCGCGCCGACCGAGCGTTTCGACTCCGAAGCCCTGCTTGAGTTGCCGGTACTGGCTGCCGAGCGGGTCAAGGGCAAACGCATTGCCATTTTTCGTGGCGATGGCGGCCGCGAACTGCTCGCCGATACGCTGCGCGAACGCGGCGCGACGGTCGATTGCATCACCTGTTACCGCCGTTCCGGGCCATCTGCCGGCGTCGCGCCGCTCATGACCGCATGGCGGGCCGGCCGCCTCGACGCGCTGACCGTATCGAGCAGCGAAGGTCTGCGTTATCTGGTTGACCTGCTCGACGCCGAAGGCCGCGCCTTCCTGCAAAAAACGCCGCTCTTCGTCCCCCACGCCCGCATCGCGGAAAACGCTCGGGCTTTGGGTTTAAGCAACATTCTCCTCACCGAAGCAGCCGACGCCGGCA
>VIKE01000111.1 GCA_008080565.1 Rhodocyclaceae bacterium
CGGTTATGCACCGGATTGCAAATCCGTGTAGGTCGGTTCGACTCCGGCTCGCGCCTCCAAAGCCTCTAGTAGCAAGGCTTGGCGGCCTTTGGGACATTTTTTCAATCCGTAGCGGATTTAAAGGATGCCCATCATGAAAACAGTGTTTCAAACTCCAAAAACAGTGGCTGAAATAGCCTCTGTTTTTTTGTCGCTGACTCCGGTGCGCGACCCCATGCTGAAAGCGCGCCTGGCGTTCTGGACAGACCATTTTGGCGACAAACTGCTGACCGAATTGTCACCAGATGACGTCGATGCTGCCCTGGCTGAACTGGAAACGACCCCAAACAGCAAAGGACGGATGCGTTCCGGGCCAACCGTGAATCGCTATCGGATGGCCATGCAATCTGCCATCCGCTTTGCCCGGCAAAAGCGCCTCTTGCCGCGTGGCTGGATTTCGCCGTTCCAGGATATTCCCCAGCACAAAGAAAACCCTGGCAAGGTGCGTTTCCTGTCGCCTGAAGAAGAACAACGTCTGATGGATGCCGCCCGGCTGCAGAGCTGGGTTCTTTTGCCGCTACTGATCCGCCTGGCCATCGTCACCGGCTTGCGGCGCGGGGCTCTGCTTGGCTTGCGCTGGCGTGATGTGGTACTCGACGAAGCCTCGCCCCATGTCGTTGTTGAGTGCACCAAAAATGGCGACTCGCACGTTTCCCCGATTACGCCCGACCTGGCCGCCGAGTTCAAGCGGATGCGCCGCATTCGTTCTGAAGATGGTGACCTGATTTTTACGGGCAAGCATGCCAATTACCCGCATGATTTCCGGCATGGTTTCAACGAGGCGTGCAATCTGGCCGAGCTTGAGGGCGTCACCTTTCACACGCTGCGCCACACCAGCTGCTCGCGCCTGGCGCAGGCTGGCGTCGACATTCTCGCCATTGCCGAGCATGCCGGCCATCGCTCCTTGAGCATGACCAGGCGCTACAGCCATCTGTGCATCAAGGCCCGCGCCAATACGATCAACAACGTTTTTGCATGAGGTGATGAAATGGCTATCGAAATTCTGCGAAGCGCTGAAGGCCTTGAGTACGAATATTGCGAATATTTATGGGGTGACGTCATCTCGGGAAATAAAGATGTCTTGCAGCGCATGGGGATCGGAATCGGAATCGGGTTTCCCGGCGAGCCTGGTTGCAACAAGCGACAAGTATCGACAATCGACCCGCGTGGATTTCCTTGCACCATCAAGCTTTGCCGTGAATGGCAACGGTTTCAGTATGAAGCCTTTATCGATCATCCCGGCCGCCATTACCAGTATCCCGCTGAGGAGTGGCATGAAGCTTCCCCTGGCGTGCGACGTCAGGCTAATGGAGCGGTGGACTACTTCAAGGGATCGGCCGAGGCTTTGACGGCTGCCGGTATCGTTCCCGCTGGCATGTTCCCAGGCATGCCGGGGATGCGATCAGTGCGTGTCACCATTCTTGCAGACGGCACCCTCCCTGCAGGTCACCGGAACGCCTCCCACAACGAACTTGGACGGGCCTGCGAAGGCGCAAAATTTATTGATAGGAAGGGCAGGAACAGTTACGAAGTGGGCGTCTGGGTTTCCGACGAACTTGCAGACAGGCGGGATGCGGCCAGCCGCCTGCACCGGCAAGCGTGGGAGGCTCGCATGGCAGCAATGCCGAGAGCTCAACGCATTGATCTGAACATACGCAGCGAGATCAACGAGCAGCCCAGCCGGAAGCGTGCAAAGCTTTGCCTCGTCTGGTCTCGTCCCAAATTCGTTCCTGAGTTCAACGTCCTTCCTCCTGGGCCATTTGCAAGATAATCAAACACGCCAACCTCTAGCCCGGCCAGGCGAACGGCGGATACCTTCACCGCCTGGGGTTGGCACCTTCCGAAGGTGCGCTACGAAGGGCGCAACTCATGTTCGAACGTGAAAAATTTAATAGCCTCAGCGTTGATGAGTTTGTTGCAGAGTATCTGCAGAGCACTTGGCTTTCGGATTCCGATGGCCCAATCGATGATCTGTTGAATCTTCTTAAAATTGCATCGTTTCTTGGGAAAAGCCATCCCGACATGAGCGAGTTTGAGAAACAGCGAAAACCAACTATTTCCGAGTTAATCAAGCCCTTTGCACAATCGGCTGAAGCCTGTTGCCCGTCGCTAACTCCGCGCTTCTGGGAAGAGGTGATGGCGCGTACGCTTGCACAACGCTATGGTGGAACGACTGTATATCTAAAGATTAAAAAATCAATTAGTTATGATGATGTAAAGCATTTGACTCCCAAACAAATTATGGAGAAGCACGGCAAGTCGCGGGCCTATGCTTACAAGTTGCTATCCAAAAAATAGTCCACTTTTTACCTAGTTCTACCAGATGCTAAAAATTTATCCTCGAATCAGTCCCAAACCGCCAAGCCGGGGCCTACTTTCTGAGGATAACCATGGAAAACACGAAACCTTGCGACTATTTGTCGCTTAAAGCGTGGTTTGTCGAATATGGCAAGCCGGTATTCAATTCCGACAAGCTCCTTCACTACCATACGAAGCCGATCCAGCGAGAGCTGATCGAAGCAGGAGCAATGGCCAAGGTCGGGGTGAATATCTTCCTGCACAAAACTCGTTTCTGGCCGGAGTATCAGCGAATAGTTAGCGCTAATTGCGGGCAAGCAGATGGCGGCCGGATTAAATCTGGAGGCAGCCAGGAATGACAACTGGCCGCAACATCCATAGCGTGACCGAAGTTCCACCAGGAGCAAAGATTTCCGACATCCTGCCTACATTCGCCGGGGTAAAACACGAGATCATCATCGGCACTCCGAATAGCGAGTGTGCCAGCTGTCGAAAGCCGTTCAACGAAATCCGCAAGCGGCGCAAGGCCGTGCGGATGGCGCCTATCGGGATTGCACTTCCTGTCATGTTCTCGTTTCACCTCTGCGGGCGATGCCTGGCCTTGTACCAACAAGGCGGATATGAACGAGATGGCGTCATGGCTGCGCTACAGGCGTATTGTGAAGGGGATGAGGCGGCACAATGAGCGCCGAGACGATACTTTCGCTTCTCGATAAGGTGAAGCCGACCGGCAAAGGCCGTTGGCAAGCCCGGTGCCCGTCCCATGCTGATAAAGGCCCGAGTCTCAGCGTTCGTGAAATGGACGATGGCCGTCTCCTGGTGCATTGCTTCGCTGGCTGCACTGTGCATGAAATCGTGCAGGCTGTTGGGCTTGAGTTGTCCGACCTATTTCCACCGCGACCAACCGGCAACACAAAGGGCGAACGGCGCCCGTTCGCAGCTGCTGACGCCCTTCGTGCAGTCGGATTTGAGGCATTGGTGGTCTGTGCCGCATCGGCCAGGCTAGCGACCGGCGAACCGCTCTCGACAGTAGATCGTGAACGCCTGTTGCAAGCCGGGGAACGCATCCAGTCCGCGCTATCGGGGGTCGGGCTATGAGCAACGTTACCAGCCTGGAAACTGCTGCTGCCAAACTGGCCAAAAAGCAAAAGCCGAAACCGACATCAACCCCACCTGGCGATCTTTTCGCAGCCGACGGAAAGCGCATCATTCAGCACAAAAATGGCCATCTGCCGACCGTACTTGATCTGGTTGAACGTTCGCTCAGCGAGTCGCCAGAACTGCATTTGTTTCGCTATGCCAGCCGCCTGGCTCGTGTCTATCAGGCCGAGGAACCCAAAGACAAGAGCGTAAAGCGGCCAGCCGGCGCGATCATGGTGCATCCAGTAGAGTCTGCACATATGGCCGAACTTGCGGGCCGTGCTGCCAACCATCAAAAATGGGATTCGCGCCTGGCGGAGTATGTCGCCACCGACTGCCCGCGCCGTGTTGCGGATTCGTTGTTGGCGCGTGGCCATTGGCCCCAGCTTCCCGATCTCGTCGGCTTTATCGAAACCCCGACAATTACGGATGATGGGCGTGTCATTGACCAACCGGGCTACGACGATTCAAGCGGCCTGTTTTGCGCTTTCACGGCAATTTCAGGATACAACCCGCCGCCGGCCAAACCTACCTGGAAACACGCCCGCGCCGCTGCTGAACGCTTGCTCAGGCTGTTTGATAGCTTCCCCTTCGTGGATACCACCGACCGCGTTGCCATGCTTGCCGCGCTGCTGACGGCCATTCAGCGCCGATTACTTCCCGCCGCCCCTCTCATGGCCATCACTGCGCCAACACCGGGAACCGGAAAAACGCTGTTGTGTGAAACACTGGCCCTTGTCGCCACCGCTCGCCGTGCGTCCGTGCTCAGCCTGGGCCATGATGATGCCGAATCAGAGAAGCGCCTGGCCGGTGTCCTGCTGGCCGGCGATGCCGTGATTTCCGTCGACAACATCGAGCGCCCACTGAAGGGCGATTTGCTCTGCCAAGTGGCAACACAGCAATTTGTAAGGCTGCGCCCGTTGGGTGGATCTGGCATGCTCAATGTGCCGACCCATTCGCTGATCGTGGCCACCGGCAACAACCTGGCCATCGTTGGCGACCTCAAGCGCCGCGTGTTAATGATCCGGCTCGATGCCAAGACCGAGCGGCCGGAGCATCGTGCATTTGACCGTGACCACCTGGCCACCATCACCACACAGCGCGGCGAAATCATTTCTCTGTGCCTGACCATCATCGCTGCCTATCTTGCAGCTGGAGCCCCCAAGATTACCGGCCTGCATGGCTTTGGTGGTTTTGAACAATGGGACCGCTTGGTTCGCCGCCCGCTGGTCTGGCTTGATCTCCCCGACCCCCTCCTGACCTCCGAGGAATTGCGAGAGCAAGACCCCGACCTTGAAGCCATGCGCCTGCTGTACTCAGCCTGGCAGACATCATTCGGTGAAGAGGGTCGGCCGGGAATCATGAAAAATTCCCCGTTTCTGCTTTAAGCCTCTGATTCAACATCGAGAATCCGGAACCCATCCGCCAACACCGCAACCTTGCGCCGGAAATCCAGAACATAGTCGCCAAAGCGATTGATGTGTTCCAGACGGTATGGGGCCAGCCCAGCCAGAATTTCCTGGTTGATTAGCACTCCCTCGGCCTGCAACTGCTTCAGCACCCGGCTCATCCCCACCACATTGTGCAGGATGACCATGTTGGCGACGAGATGGTTGTACTTGATCACCTTGCGTTGTTCATGGCGCAGGTTCTCGGCGATCTCCCCTTCTCCACCGAAGAATATTTTCTTGGCGAAGCCATTGAACTGCTCAGACTTGTTGGTTTCAGCGTTGATGAGCCGGCGTAATTCGACGTCGCCGACGTATTTCAGCAAGAACATGGTTCGGACGACCTTGCCCAATTCCTTGAAGGCGAAATACAGTTTGTTCTTGCGGCTATAGGTACCCAGACGGCGCAGGATGGCCGAAGCTGATATTTTCCCGAGCTTGATGGAAATGGCCACGCGCAACATGTCCGGCAAATGGGTTTCGATCAATTGCCAGTTGATGTCGTCCGTGAATAGGCCGTCGATGTGCGCAAATTTCTTGTCGCTATCCGGACGATGGAACACCAGATCCTTGATGCCCCGGATACGGGGCATCAGCTTGATTCCAAGCAGATGCGACAAAGCGAAGACCGTGTAGCTCTGTGCCTGCGTATCGCCATGAATGGTATCCGGCCGAATATCCGAGGTGTTGGTCATCAGCCCGTCGAGGATATGCGTTCCCTCGTAGGTGCCGCAGGAAATGAAGTGACTGAACAAGGCGATAAACTTGTCCGAGACGTGGTAATAGCCGATGCCACCATAGCCACCATAGCGAATGTGGTGCTCGGAAATCAGGTTCTGTTCGTAGAGATTCCATTTTGTGCCATCGGCTGAGGCATGTTTTCCCGAACCCCAGTAGCCGGGCAATTCGAACTTGTTGTAGGCATTGATCACCTTGACGATGGCCTGTTCCAGCGCCTCTTCGGTCATATATTTGATGTTTAGCCAGGCAACTTGTTTGCGGCTCATTCCGCGAATCGAGCGTGCCGTCTGGGTGGGGCCCAGATTGCAGCCGTAACAAAACAAGGTGCTGATCACCCGTGGGCGCAAATCCTCGATCCGGCTTTCGGTCCCCATCATGGGCCGGAACAGCTTATGCATTTGCAGCCAGCGCTCGGTATCGATCAGCACGTCGACAATGCTGACGTTCTCCATGCGCTCGGTAATCAGATGGTCAATTTGGCGGATACCGGGCGGCAATTCGCTCGCCGGTGGCTTTTTCAGGATCAATCGGCCGTCGACGATCTCGGCATAGGCATTTTCCGGGAACTCGGCATCGACGGCTTCGGCCGTCTCCAGTAAGGCGGATTTCAATGCCTGGGTAAAGACCTTGGGATCGGTTTCAACGCCCGTTACCTGACCATATTCAGTCAGTTCACGATTCAGGGTTTCATCGTCAACCAACTGTTCGCGATAATCGTCATAGCGTTCGCCATGCTGAATGAAGAGGTCGCCTGACTTTAGCTCATCGCGAATGGCATACAAGACTGCCAGTTCAAAATAGCGGCGATTGATGGTGGCGATCCGTCCGTCGGCACGTTCGGTAACGACCAGTTTTCGCCAGGCAGCAGGCAACCACTGGAGATCGCGTTCTGCATCCAGGTCAATCAGCGAAATCGGCACGATCTCGTGACGCGAGCTGCGCAGTCCCTGCAACGCCTTCATCATCCGGATCAAGGTATCGTCCTCGCTGCTGCTCTGTGGATTGATGATTTCGATGCAGTTGAGTAATTGGGCGCGCACCGCCTTGTAGGGTTGGATGAGGAACGGCAGATAATTGCGACCGGCATAGGCCATGTGTTCGTCGCAGATGGCCACCAAGTCGTCGACGTCGGCAATCAGACTGGAACCAATGGCTTCCACGCGTTGATGGTCGGTGCCATTGATCTGGTAGGCCAGTAACACCTCCTTTAACTGCCCGATCAGGCGATCTGTTCGTTGCAAGTGTTCTTGCTGGTACTCACCCAACTTGGTGCGGGCCTGATTGTCCAGGTTCTGGAGCATGCGGACGAACAGATCGGTCGCATCGTCGAGGGTCTGCGCAAACTGCGCGCGGATATAAATGACCGCCAGCGCATAACGCTTCTGCGGTTTCAGTTCCGCCATCTCACTGGCATTCAGGGAGCGAGCGATATAGCGATACTGCTTGAGTTTGGGGACGGGAATATCCGGTTGGGGCAGTTGCTCAACGAGCAACTGCAAGCGCCTGATGTGTTGGAGGTAGGAGCGGGTTTCCTTGTTGGTTGGTTTCTTCGGTTCCCGCTTGAGCATGTTCCAGGTCGTGCTGGATTCATCCTTGCTGACCTTGAACAGGCTGTCGATCCGTTCCTTGACCTTGGTATCGAGTTGATTTGCGATACCCGCGAAATGCACCTCGTGAATCTTTTCCCGGGCCTGAATGGCCAATCGATCCAAACCCGTGAAGCCGGGCAACTCATAGCGGTGATGGACCAGTTCCTCCAGCATCACGTTGATGATGTCGGCCACGACATGGCGATTGTCGGCAGCCGTCTCGGCAATGTGCTGGAGCCAGGCCCGACCCTCCTGATTGAGTGGACGGACATCCAGGAAGCGGCGCAGCGATTCGATCATCCGTTCTCGGCCGGTTGAGCGGTCAAACTGCAACAACTCCTCCAGCCTTGGGGGACGGGCGAATCCCGTTTGCGCCACAATGTGCTGCCGGATGACGGTTGGTACATCCTTGATACGGATGAAATAGCCCAGTCGCTGAAAAGCATTCAAGCGGGGATACGCGGTCTCGTACAGTTGGGGCATGCTGGATCAATCCCAATGCTTGCCGCTTGATGGATCGCGGCAAACTGCCTCCAGAAAGCATTCCTTGGCATCGGCAATGCGGTGGAGTTCATCCAGCAAAGCGTAGAGATGATCATCCAGAATATCGGCCGAGGGGGTCGGGACGGATAGCTGATATAGGCCGCGATCACTGTCGACCTGCTGCGCCTGAAAACGGGCGAGACCGGTATCCAGCATGTCGCGTAATGCACTGGCTTCTTTCCGACGGCTGCCGCTAAATGAAGATAGCTGGATCGATACCTCGATGATCGTCTGTGCCACTTCCGGAACGGCCGGAAGTTGCGGCATCGGCTTCACCAACTCCGGCAAAGTACGATCCAAGCCCTGCTCGAAGCGCGCCTTGAGACCAACATCAATCCCGTCCAGATAGCGCATGGCGGCCTTCACGTCGCGCCAGCCGACGTAGGTCATCAACTCCCGGATATCCCACCCGCTCGAACCTGCCCACTGGGCAAATCCCCGGCGTAGGGAGTGGCTGCTGAACGCTTCGGCATCGGCGATCCCCGCTTGCGCAAGGAACTGGCGAAGCATGGGAATGATGCTTCCAGGGAGAAGCCCAGTCTCTGAGAGATGACCCCAGCGGTTAATTTTACGAAAAAGTGGACCTTCCTTGAGTTCGGACAAGGCCAGCCAATCCTCGACCGCCTCCACCGGGCACAGGCGAGACAATGCCGGGCAGGAAAATTTTCGCCCTTCCAGTTGGCGATCCCCTTTGCTCCGCGGGAGATAACAGGTCATCCCCTCGCCAGGCTTGATCTCGATAAACTCGATGCACAGACTGGCCAATTCATCGGAGCGGAATCCCCGCCAGAACCCCAGCAGCACCAGAGCACGGTCACGGGTATGTCGTAGCGCGCTGCCGGCATCGCCCCGGACAACGGCGGCGGCTGTTGCCTGCACCAGCCAGTCACTGGTCTGTTGCAGGATGTCCAGTTCCAACGGCTTGGCGCGCTTCTCCTGGGCCGGATGCAGCGCCCGGATGCCTTTAAGAACTTGGCGGATCTTGGCGGCCTTGGTCGGGTCGGGGAAACCGTGTTCCTGGTGCCAGCGCGACAAGGCGGCCAATCGGTGCTTGAGGGTGTTCAGGGATAAGGATTCGGCGTGTCCGGCCAGATACCGGGCAATCGAATCGATCGTTGCCGGCAGTAGACCGCGCCACTCTATCTCGAAATGGCGGATGGCCGAGGCATAACTGCGTCGGGTATTGGCCCGCTCAGCCGCATTAAGGTAAAGATCGACCCGACTCATCGCTTCCGTTGTCGTCGCCTATCGCGTGTTGGTTATGTAGTGGCAAGAAGCCCTGCAACTCCAACTGGGATAATGAAAATTCCGCAGAATTTGCCATTCTAAGATAGATAAATAAAAGAGCGCTCGCAGCGCTCACCTTATTTTGATTTAATGCCCGGCGGCTGCTGTCGCCTTGCTAGCCGCATCCAAGCCCCCCTTGGCTTTCCACTCGGCAAAACCGCCTTGGAGAATTCGTACGTTGTCGTAGCCGGCAATGCGTAGCGCGAAACCGGCTTGGGCTGACAGACTGCCGGTATTGCAGTAGATCAATACCGGCTTGTCTTTGGGAATAGACTGGCGCTGCGCGATCACCTGGCGCCATTCGAGATTGACCGAGCCGGGAATGTGTTCCTTCGCATATTGATCCTTGTCGCGGGCGTCGATGACGTGAAAACGCTTCCAGTCTTCACGCGGAATTTGCTCGGCGAACATGGTGGCGCCGCCGTAGTCGACGAAATCGAGGTATTCCTCCATGGCCTTGACCGCTTCTTCACGGTTGTCAGCCATGGCTGGTGCAGAAAGTATGGCGAGCGCCAGCAGACTGACGCGGAGCAGCTTGATTGACATGGGTTGTCTCCTTTTTTGAGTACGTTGGGGAAAGCTGATTCAGCGCTGGCCGAGCAAGCCAAAGTGATAGGGGCAACTGGCTTGCAGATCAACGCTCTGGATAGCCTTGAAGCCGGCTTCCTCCATCCATGTCTGGCATTGTTCTGGTGTCGGCCGGATCTCCAGCGATGGTCCACGAGGCGTAGCAATGTCGCTACGCCAGTGGATCACGGAGAGCATGCCGTCTAGGCCAAGCACCCGATGTGCCTCGCGCAATAAGGCTACCGGATTCTCCAGATGCAACAGGTTGAAGATCATGGCGTGTGCCTGCGAACTAGCGGCCAGCCCTGTGCCATCGGTAACGAAGTCGCGAAGGACAACCTGAATATTGTCGTATGCCCTGGCCTCGGCTTTTTGCCGGACCGCCTCGACCATCTCTGGTTCGATGTCGAGGGCCGTGACGATGCCGGCGGTTCGCCGGGCAGCCGACATCGTGAAAGTGCCGAAGCCACAGCCAAATTCCACGATGTTGCCGGGCGAGTTATCCAATATCAGCAGTTGCTCAAGCGCGGCCTCCGGGTCAAAAAACGTCGCCCAGTAGGCCTCCTCAGGCATGCCGCTTTCACGTCCTTTCATGTTTTCCCCAATATCAGCGTCGAACTCAAAACACCAGTACCTTGTCGGCTTCCGCCGTCCAGGCCGCCAGCTCAAGCAATGTGCTGCGCCGGGTACCTTCGACAACCTCACCTGGCGTAATACCCCGGGCATCCATGCAGGTGCCGCACAAACCGACTTCGCCGCCGACCATGCGCACCATGTCACCGGCGTTGTAATAACCTTCCGGTACTTTCTGACCAGCCTTGGCACAAGCCACGGCATCGCCCATCAGAAAGATCCGGACCGATTCGCCATCACGTTTGGCCAAGGCCTTGGCGAGGCGTAGGGCGTTGTAACTACGCTCGGTGCCATAGGGAGCATCGTTGAGAATGAACAGTGTTTGCATGGCGAATCTCACTTTTGGCTTGATGAAATGCTTACTTGTCGCTTGCCTTCAAGGCATCGAAGTTCTTCCGCACGCTGTCGTTGAGCAGTAGTCCGGATTTCCCCTGTTTAGACACGCTTTCCATATCCAGCACATCGGCGATGATCTGGTAACTGGCGGCACCGTTGAAATCCTTCCCGTCGGCGACAATCAACTGCGTACCGTAGAACACTGCGGGCGCGGGGAGTCCCGGCGCCAGGCTGGACGGAAGTAGTTGGGGTCGTCTCAGAAAACGGAAAATAAAGCACGCTAAGCCGGTGGCAGCGGTCGCAAT
>VIKE01000112.1 GCA_008080565.1 Rhodocyclaceae bacterium
CCATCGCCCAGCAAAATATCGGCGTGATGCGGCTTGAGCACCGCTTCGGCCAGCTTGCGCTGGCGGAATTCCTGCCATTTGTTGTAGCCAAACACGCCGACCACCGCCGTCGCGCCCAGCCCGATCAATCCTAGTTGAAGCTCGGTCATTTAAGCCGCATCCCTCATTTTCAAAGCTTCCTGAATATCCACTTCCACCACGCGCGATACGCCGGATTCCTGCATGGTGACGCCGACCAGCTGTTCGGCCATTTCCATGGCGATTTTATTATGGGAAATGAACAGGAATTGCGTTGCACCTGACATTTTCTTCACCATGGTGCAGAAACGTTCGGTATTGCTGTCGTCAAGAGGCGCATCGACCTCGTCGAGCAGGCAGAACGGCGCCGGATTGAGCTGGAACATCGAGAAAACCAGCGCAATCGCCGTCAGCGCCTTTTCGCCGCCGGACAGCAAGTGGATGGTCGAGTTTTTCTTGCCCGGCGGCTGGGCGATGACCTGGACGCCGGCATCGAGAATTTCGTCGCCGGTCATGACCAGCTCGGCACGACCGCCGCCGAAAAGCTCCGGGAAAAGCCGCCCGAAATGGCCGTTGACCGTATCAAACGTGCTTTGCAGCAGATCGCGCGTTTCGCGGTCGATGCGGCGGATGGCGTTTTCGAGGGTTTCCATGGCCTCGGTCAGGTCGGCTGCCTGCATGTCGAGGTAGCCCTTGCGCTCGGTCGCCGTTTCGAGTTCCTGCAAGGCCGCCATGTTGACGGCGCCAAGTTCGGCGATGGCGTTGGTCAACCGGGTGATTTCGCCTTGCAGCGCGGGCGGCCGGGCCGTGCCCAGTTCGGCCTGCAACGCCTCTTCATTGGCACCGGCTTCGAGCAGTTGCATGGCGAACTGCTCGGCATTGAGCGCCGCCGCCTGCTCCTTCAATTTGAGGTCGCCGATGCGCACCCGCAGCGGCTCGAGGCCCTGCTCGATGCGCAGGCGCTGTTCTTCGAAACCGCGCAGGGCGTTGGTTGCCGCTTCGAGTGCATCGCGTTTTTCGGCCAGCACCTTCTCGGCCGCCTGCCGTGCTTCGAGCGCCGTCTGCAGCGCGCCTTCCATGACGTCCGGCGGCGCCGCCTCGACCTGCTCGGCGCACTGGGCGCGGTCCTTTTCGATGCGGTTCAGCTCGCGCTGAGCCATCGCCTGCTGGGCGAAAACGTCCTGCAGCTTGCCCTCGCTTTCGCGCAGCGAGAACTGCGCTTCACGCAGCGCCCTGTCGAAATCGGAATTGCGCTCGCGCTCGGCACGTACGGCGCGCTCGCATTCATCGAGCCGGGTTTGCGCGCCATGGACCAGCACGCGGATGCGGCTCAGCCCGTCGCGGATTTCCGCGATGCGTTCGTCGGCCGACATGTCGCGTTCGCGTTCGCTTTCTTCTTCTTCGGCCAGTTCGGCCAGTTGTTCCTGCAGGCGTTCCTTCTGCTCCTTGTGACGCTCGATGGCCTGCGACAGCTTGAGGACTTCCACCTGCACGGCGTGCACGCGCTGCTGGCGATCGGCGACGTACTGACGGATTTCGCCCATTTCTGCCTGCTTGTCCTCGACCTGTTCGTCGAGCATGACCAGTTGCTCGCGGATGGCCTCAGCTTTTTCCTCGGCCATGGCGATGCCCTCGCCGAGCGCTTCGATTTCGCGCTGACGTTCGAGCAGGCCGTGTTCGCCCTGATCCGGCGCAAAGAAGGTGACACTGGCCGCACTGACCAGATCGCCGCCGCGCGTCACGATGACCGCCCCTGGCGGCAGATCGGCGCGCACGGCCAGCGCCTCGGCCAGCGTTTCCGCCGTGCGCACCTGACCGAGCCAGTCGTCGAGCACGGCCTGCAGAGCCGGTTCGTCGCTGCGCACCCGCGCCGAGAGCACTTCCACGGTCAACCGGAAATTTTGGCCAAAATTGAAATCGCCCGGCAGCACCACACTAAGCCGCGCTTCCGGCCGGTCATCCAGCCAGGCGTCGAGCTTGGCCGGATCGTCGCAGGCGATGGCGCTCAGACGCTCGCGCAGTACCGCTTCGACCGCCTCTTCCCAGCCGGCTTCAACGTGAATCCTTTGCCACAGCGGCGGAGCGTTTTCGAGGTCGTGGCGACGCAGCCATTCCGGCAGCTTGCCGCTCTGCTGGGTACGCGCCTGCATCTGTTCCAGCGCGGCGCGACGAGCCTGCCCGGCGGCCAGTTCGCGCTCTATGCGCTGCACTTCGGCCTGCGCTTCCTTGCGCCGGGCTTCGAGCTGCGGCATTTCCTGCTGCAACTGCTGCAGTTGATCCTGATCGCCGGCCAGTTCCTCACGCAACAGACTGAGTTCTTCTTCCTTCTCGGCGAGGTCCATTTCGTCCGGCGCATCGTTGCCGCCAGTCTCCTCGCGCAGTCGCTCGCGGCGCAGCGTAATGGCCTGCAGGGCGCGCTGGGCATGCGCCTTGTTGGTCAGCTCGACTTCGAGCTTCTGCTCGCCGTTGGTCGACCGGGCCTTGAGACGTTGCAGCTCTTCCTGCGCCTGAACGTGGTCTTCCTCGACCTGCGGCGCGATGTTCATCTGCTCGTGCAGCTTGGCCTCGGCCTCCTCGACGCGCAGCTTGGTGATTTCCTGCGTTTCTTCCCACTTCAGGCGGTCTTCCGTCAGCTTCTCGGCCGTTTCGCCCCAGTGTTTGAGTTCGTCTTCCAGTTGCGCCAGGCGCGCTTCCAGCTGGCTGCGCGATTCGCGGCGATGGCGGATTTCCGCCTCGAGCCGGGCGACTTCGGCGTTGGCCGTGTACATGTCGCTCTGCGCGTTGTGCAGCGCATCGCCGGCAGCAAAGTGCGCCTCGCGGGTTTCCTCCGTGCGCGCTTCGGTTTCGCGCAGCGCGGCACTTTGCGCTTCGAGATCGGTCGTCGCCCGTTCAACGTCGAGCGACAGCTTTTGCCGTTCCGCCTCGGCTTCGCGTTTCTTGAGCAGCCACAGCACTTGCTGGCGCAGCACCAGTTGTTCGTTCAGGCCCTGATAACGGCGCGCCACTTCGGCCTGCGCCTCGAGCCGCTCCATCTGGTTGCCGAGCTCCTGGCGGATATCCTCGACGCGCAGGAGATTTTCGCGGGTGTCTTCCAGTCGGCCGTTGGTTTCCTTGCGCCGTTCCTTGTAGCGGGTGACGCCGGCCGCTTCTTCGAGGAAGACGCGCAGGTCGTCCGGTCGCGCCTCGATGATCCGCGAGATCATGCCCTGGCCAATGATGGCGTAAGCGCGCGGGCCGAGGCCGGTGCCGAGGAAGAGATCGGTGATGTCCTTGCGCCGGACCTTCAAATTATTGATGAAGTAATCCGACTGCCCCTGCCGGGTCAATGTTCGCTTGACCGACAGTTCTGTGTATTGCGACCACTGGCCAAGCGCCCGGCCAAGCAGGTTCTCGAAAATCAGTTCAACCGAAGCCCGCGACACCGGCTTGCGGTTCGACGAGCCGTTGAATATGACGTCCATCATCGACTCGCCGCGCAGTTCCGAGGCTTTCGATTCGCCCAGCACCCAGCGCACGGCATCCATGATGTTGGATTTGCCGCAGCCATTGGGGCCGACAACGCCGACGAGCTGGCCGGGAACGGCCACCGAGGTCGGATCGACGAAGGACTTGAAGCCGGAGAGTTTGAGCTTGGTAAGACGCATGCCTGATTCCGGCGGGGCACATGCCTCCGCCATGATGGGGGCCGTATAATAACATCGACTATTTGATCGCCCGGCCCTCAGGAAGGATCGTTCCGATGAACCTCGACGACCAGTTTCTCGCCCGCGCCATCGAATTGGCCCGGCACGGCAGCGAAAGCGGGGAAGGCGGCCCGTTCGGTGCCGTCATCGTGCGCGACGGCAAGATCATCGCCGAAGGCTGGAACCGCGTCGTCGCCAGCCACGATCCGACGGCCCACGCCGAAATCAGCGCCATCCGCACCGCCTGCGCCGGTGCTGGTAGCTTCCACTTGCACGGCTGCACCCTCTACGCCTCGAGCGAACCCTGCCCGATGTGCCTGTCCGCCGCCTACTGGGCGCACATCGACCGCATCGTGTTCGCCAACAGCCGGGCCGAAGCCGCCGCCATCGGCTTCTGCGACGATGAGCTGTACAGCGAACTGAACCGCCATTTTTCAGCCCGCAGCATTGTCATGGAACACCACCCGATGCCCGGTGCGCTCGAACCGCTGGAACACTGGGCGGCCAATCCTGGTCGAATCCCCTATTGATTCGGTGGTCAGGACCATGCACGCCAACACCATCCCGCAGCGCGCCGAAACCCTGCAGGTGCTTCGCCTGATGGGTCCGTTCGAACCCATCCTGATGCTCACCGGCGACGACGAAGGCTACGGCTCGCGCTGGACGCTCTCCGGCCAACAGGTCCAACCCGCCATCGCCCGTTTCCTGATGGACTCAGGCTTCATCGCCGCCAGCGGCAAGACCGAGTTCGGCGCCGTCAAGCTGGCGCTGACAGAAAAAGGCTGCGAGTTCAGGGAAAGAGGCCTGGCTTGGTGGGCCGAGCTGAACTTTCTGGAAAAACTGAAGATCACGCTGCTCGGCTAATCTGCCGCGACATGGCGCAATCCCCATCCAGCGGCCATGGGAGCAAACGCTCCCTGCGACCACCGTATTTGACCAGAGTCGAATTGGCGTCGCGGTAGTCCGAACAGACTACTTTTTCCTATCCATCGGCCATTACCGCTGAAATATTAGCAAATCATGATTAAGGTCCATCCTGGATCCTCGCAGACGCGGGCGATGCTGTTCACTTTTTTGGAGTCCAACTTTATGAATATCACGAAATCTGCAGTCGCTCTTGCCTTGGGCTTGGGCTTTGTTGTTGGGGCGAATGCCACGACATATGACTTGGGGGCGGTGACCGCACCATCGACCTATTCCGACGTTGTTGAGGTCCCCGTCGGCAGCTTTTCCGACCAATGGATATTTGACATCCCCACCGCGTTGTTTTCCGGTGGCTCTGTCAGCAACCTGAAAATTTCCATTACGAATGTGGGTGATCTATACAACATCAGCGGACTTTCAGTTCAGTTGTACGACAACACCAATACCGTGATCGTCAACCTTGATAGCACTTCAGGCAGCTCGGCCAACTATAAAGAAGGCTCCGGGGTATTTGCGCCGGCCAACGACTATTACTTCACCGTCTCTGGCACGGGAACCGGTAGCCTCGGTGGGCAATACGTTTTCGCCGTATCAACCTTGCCGGTTCCTGAACCGGAAACCTATGCCATGCTACTCGCCGGCTTGGGCATTCTTGGCGCCGTCGCCCGTCGCCGCGCTGCACGCTAATCGATAGCGGCAGCACCGAGTTGCACGACAAGAAGCCCGCCCATCGGCGGGCTTCTTCATTTTGGGTGCCAGGACAAACCGAATACGGAAATCCACGGTCAACCGGGAAAAATGGCCAAATTTGAAATGCGCCGCCAGCTTCAAACCGGCTGTGCTTTAGCCCCCGCCTTCCACGGCACGCTTACTCGACGTTTCACCGGTCACCCTTTGAAAACACAAGTTCGACGCGACGCATCGTCCGGCGGCACTCTGTTGTCACACAATTGCCCGGCAGTTTTTCGCCACCGATTACATTCTTTTTAATTTGCCATGCTTTCACGCCGAGCTTTCTCAAAATGGCGGCAACCGCCTCAACCCGCGCATCGGCCACCGCCAGATTAACCGAGCGGCTCCCATGGTCATTGGCACGCCCGATCAGGGTGACTGACAAGTCACCATCCTCTTTGAGCAGGCTTGCTGCATCGCGCAGTTTGCTCTTTTCACTTTGGCCAACGGTGCTTGAACCGAAAACAAAGAAAACGCTCGTCTTTTCGTCGATTTCGGGCTCGGCTTTTTTCTCGGACAGGCCGGATGTACTGCTCGGTGGCGAATCAACCTTCGCTGTGGAGGGCGCCGGTGGCTTGAGCACTTGCTGAACCGGCCGCTCCGCTTGAGACGTCGTGCCACACCCCGACAAAAGAGCTACCGAGAGTGAAAGACCAAGGATGGCCGCGGGAAAATACAGAGTCATTCGCACCTTAGTCACGCACCATTTCCGCCAACGGCGTCGAGGCGAACTCTTCGTCCTTGACCGGCAGATGATCAATCAATTCAGCTAGATTGATATTCAATGTTTTTAGAGCGACATCGGGAATGCTCGCCAGAGCCTCAGGGAGTATGCCTTCGGCCGGCCCCGGAAGCGAGGCGATGGCCTTTCGTCCCTCCTCCGCCAGGAAGAGCCCAACGCGTCGCTGATCGACACTATGCCGCTTTTTGACAAGGCAGTCCCTGGCTACCAGCTTGTCAACCAATTGACTGCATGTCGACTGATGGATTCCCAACCTGCCGGCGAGTTCGGTGACGCCGATTTCCGGAGTCCGCTCAATTTCCTGAAGAACCCACATCTGCGACCCGGGCAGTCCGCAGCACTCTTCAAGCTCACGAAAATACTTGCGCATCGTTCCATAAATCACCCGGAACTGCTGCAGAACTTCAAGTGCCAATGGCGGCGTAGAGGCATTCATGTAAATGATCGGTTGCACTAATTTGGGGCTCAAATTATATTGCTAACCAATGCAGTTCTTACTGCTTTTACAACAATCCTTATCGACAAGGGTTTTCGGGGGGCTTGCCCCCCATTTTTTATGTTCAACTCGATCCAACTCTTCGGTCTGGTCTTGTTAGGTGGTTTGGCCGCCGGCGAAGTGTCAAGAAGAGTTCTTGCCTTGCCGCGAACCACCGGCTACGTGTTGTTCGGCCTGCTGGTCGGTCAGAGCGGCCTGAATTGGGTTACCCACTTTGACATCGAGTCGGCACAGCTTTTCATCGACCTGGCGCTGGGGCTGATTCTCTTCGAACTGGGTTATCTGGTTCCGCGCAGCACCCCGGAGGCCGGGCGCAACCGCTTGCTGGCAGGCTGTGTCATTTCGCTGATGGCAGGCTTGCTGGTATTGCTGTTGTTTCTCTACTGGGGGTTTTCCACAGGCTCTGCCCTGTTTGCGGCAGCGCTTTGTGTGGCTACTTCACCGGCCATCACCATTGCCACCTGTAGCGACGTCGGGGCCAAAGGCGAGCGCACCGGATTGCTGTACACCATGGTGGCGATCAACGGTGCCGTTGCTTTTGCTGCGGTGGTCTTGCTTGTCCCGTTCCTGATCGACAGCGAGCCGCTGAGTGGCTTTGTGCGGATCAGCAATGCGCTGGGCAGCATCATCGGCTCCATCGTTCTCGGTGGGGCCTGTGCCGGATTGGTCCTGCTTGGCGCCGATCGACTGGAAAGACAGGCCGAACACCAGCATCTGCTGATTCTCGGCACCATCGTGCTCGGTGTCGGCACGGCCATCTATCTGGACGTCTCCGTCTTTCTTCCCATGCTGATCTTCGGCATTCTGGTCAGCACCATTGACCGTGACCACAAGGTCATCGCCATCCGGATTGCCAGTGACGCCCGCGTGTTTCTCGTCATCACCTTCGTCCTCGCCGGGGCCGCACTGGACGTTGCCTATCTGCGTGATTATTGGCTGGAGGCCATTCTGATTGCCCTGGCACGACTGGCA
>VIKE01000007.1:0-110281 GCA_008080565.1 Rhodocyclaceae bacterium
CGCCGCGCGGCGGCGTCGCAGCGGCCGGTGGTGGCGCGCCACGCTTCGGCGCGCCGGCCATTGAGCCGGAGCAGCCGGTGCCGCCGCCCGTTTTCGAGGGGCTCCAGCTTGGCGGGCCGGCTGAGGCCGTCGCTGGTGCCGAGGTCGATATCAGCGTCGTGGCGCCGGGGCAAACCAGTGCCCTGATGGTTGATGTGGCCTACGACCCGATGCGGCTCGAGGTGATTCAGCCGGCGGCGGTTGCCCCGGGGCGCATTACGCTGCGCATGGAGCAGGGCAGTGGCAACCTTCGTCTGCGCGTCCTGCCCGGGGCCAAGGGCGAGACACGGGTCGACGTGACCGGGGCGACGCTGGAAAGCGGCGAGCCTTACTCCGGGGCTGCCGTTTCGCATGCGATCAAGCTGAACTAGCCATGATCGGCAAGCCGGGCCGGGGTTTTACCCTGATCGAACTGGTCATCACCGTCGCCATCGTCGGCATTCTGGCGATGACGGCGATGCCGATGATCGAGATGACGGCCAAGCGGCAGAAGGAAGTGGAGTTGCGGGCCGCCTTGCGGGAAATTCGCGGTGGCATCGACGCCTATCGACGGGCCGTCGACGAGGGCAAGCTGGAGAAGAAGGTCGACGAAAGCGGCTATCCGCGTCGTCTCGAAGACCTGGCCAAAGGGGTCGAAAACGTGCAGGACCCGAACAAGGCCAAGCTCTATTTTCTGCGCCGCCTGCCGCGCGACCCGTTTGCCGATGACCCGGCACTGCCGGCAGAGTTGACCTGGGGCAAGCGCAGTTATGCCAGCCCGCCCGATGCGCCGGTTGAAGGGGCTGATGTGTTTGACGTCTATTCGCTGGCCAAGGGCGTTGGCCTCAACGGCACGCCGTACCGGGAGTGGTGAAACATGAACTCCCGTAAAAAAGGCTTCACGCTGATCGAACTGCTGGTCGTCATGTCGGTGATCGCCACGCTTCTCACCATTGCCGTGCCGCGCTATTTCCAGCATCTTGACCGGGCCCGCGAAGCCTCGCTGCGCGAGTCGCTGGCCGTCATGCGCGACGCCGTCGACAAATATCGCGGCGACACCGGACGATACCCGGAAACAATTGAAGAACTGGTCACCAAGCGCTACCTGCGCAAGGTGCCGCCCGACCCGATCACCGAAAGCACCGAAAGCTGGGTCATCGTTCCGCCGCCGGACGAGCCGGGCCAGCGCAGGGTCTGGGATATCCGCAGTGGGGCTGAAGGGCAGGGCCTGAACGGCAGCGATTATTCGACATGGTGATCTGCCACGGTCAACCGGAATTTTTGGCCAAAAATGAAATCGGTCGTCAGGCTGGCTTTACCTTCCTCGGCCTGATGTTTGCCGTCGCCATCGCCGGCATCGCGCTGGCCGGGACCGGTGCCCTGTGGCAAATGGAAAGCCGGCGCGAGAAGGAAAAGGAGCTGCTGTTCATCGGCGAAGAATACCGTCGCGCCATCGGCAGCTATTACGACAAATCGCCCGGCGCCGTAAAACAGTTCCCGAACAAGCTCGAAGACCTGCTGCAGGACAAGCGCTACCCCAACCCGACCCACCACCTGCGCCGCCTCTATCGCGACCCGATGACGGCCGATGGCGAGTGGGAGCTGATCAGGCTGGAAGGCCGCATCATGGGCGTCGCCAGCCGCTCCTCGGACAAGCCGATCAAGGTGGCGGGATTTTCCGCCGATCAGGGTGATTTCGAGGGCGCCGGGAGCTATACCGAATGGCGGTTCATCAGCAGCGGCGGGGGGCAGCTGGCGAATGCCAATGCCGGGGCGCAAGCGGGGGGCGCTCCGTCGTCGCCGGAGCGCTAGCCACTCGCGGTCCCGTCTCCGGAATGCAACATTGCTTCGCTAAAGTAGCCGGCATTTCATTCTGATGCTGCGGTCATCGCAGACCAAGGTCGATTCATGAGCAAGGGAAATACTCGCCAATCCGCGCCCGCGGCCGGGCGCTCGGCAATGCCAGGCAATCTGCAATTCATTCTCGATCAGGGCATCTCCCTGCTGCAACAGGGGCAACCGGCCCCGGCGGAGGCGTATTTCCGGCAGGTGTTGACGGCCGTACCGCAACATCTTGATGCGCTGCAGTTTCTCGGCGTCATCGAATACCAGAAAGGGCGCTTCGCGGCCGCTGCCGAACTACTGCAAAGTGCCATTGATATCGCGCCCGACGCCCCGGGCTTGCACTGCAATCTGGGTCTGGCGCAGCAGGAACTCGGCCACCCTGAACAGGCACTGGCCAGCTACGACCGGGCGCTGGCCCTGATGCCGAAATTCGTCGAAGCGCTGAACAATCGGGGCAATGTCCTGCGCCAACTGGGGCGGCTCGCCGAATCAGCCGCCAGCTACCGGCGCGCCCTGACCTCGCGGCCGGATTTCATCGAAGCGCTCTTCAACCTCGGCATCACCCAGATCGCCCAAGGCCAGTCCGACCAGGCTTTGACTCCGCTGGCGCGCTGCCTGCGGCTGGCACCTGGGCACCTCGGCGCCTGGGGCCAGTACGGCGTCGCCCTCATGGCGTTGAACAAACATGCCGATGCCCTGAGCTGCTTCGAGCGAATTCTTGGGCACACGGCCAACGATGCCGAGGCGCATTACTGGCGCGGTAACGCGCTGCTCGCGCTGGGGCGCTCTGACGAAGCGCTCTCCGCCTACAGCAATGCGGCGCAGATTCGCCCCGACATTCCGGAAGTCCACTACAACATTGGCAACGTGCTGCTCGATCAGGGCCGGGTAGAGGAGGGCATAGCCGCCTTCGATCAGGCATTGGCTTGCCGGCCGGCTTTCCCTGAGGCCATCTACAACCGCGCCGGCGCCGAGCAGGATCTCGGGCGCTACGACGATGCCGCGGCCACCTACGAGCATCTGCTGAGCTTGGCGCCGGACCATCGCTACGCCCTCGGCCGGCTTTTCCATTGCCGGCAATTCGTCGCCAACTGGCGGCGCCACGCCGAACAGCGCAACGCCCTGGTGGCCAGCGCCGACGGCAGAGTGCGCGACATTCCTTTCCCTTTCCTCGCCGTGAGCGACGACCCGGCGCTGCAACTGCGCTGCGCACTAGCCTATACGGCCGCCAAGTATCCGCCGGCCGCCTCTCCGCTATGCAGCGGCCAGCCTTACGCCCACCAGCGCATTCGTCTCGCCTACCTCTCGGCCGATTTTTGCGAGCATGCCTTGAGCTACCTGCTGGCCGGCGTCTTCGAGGCGCATGACCGGGCCCGTTTCGAAGTCTGGGGCATTTCGCTGAAGCCAGGCGACGGCAGCGCCATGGCCACTCGGGTAGCTGCCGCCTTCGAGCATTTCATCGACGCCTCGGCCCTCAACGACAACGAAGTCGCCCGCCTGCTGCGCGACCAGGAAATCGACATCGCCATCGACCTCACCGGCCACACCCAGGATGCCCGCACCGCCATCTTCGCGGCGCGGCCGGCGCCAGTGCAGGTCAATTACCTCGGCTACCCCGGCAGCATGGGGGCGGCCTACATCGACTACATCATCGCCGACGACTTCGTCATCCCCGAAGCGGCGCGCCCGCACTACGCCGAGCAGGTCGTTTATTTGCCCGAGTGCTTCCAGGGCAACGACGACCGGCGCGTCATCGATGCTCAGCCACAAACGCGCGCTGCCCACGGTCTACCGGAAAAAGCCTTCGTTTTTTGTGCCTTCAACAACACCTACAAACTGACGCCGGAATTTTTCGATATCTGGATGCGCCTGCTCGCCGCAGTGCCCGACAGCGTGCTCTGGCTGGCCAGCGCCGATGTCAGCGTGCAGCGCAATCTGCGCGCCGAGGCCGAACGGCGGGGCGTCGCGCCCGAACGCCTGGTCTTCTCGCCGCGCATCCGCTATGCCGAGCACCTCGCCCGCCTGCAGTTGGCCGACCTCTTTCTCGATACCTTGCCCTTCAACGCCGGCACCACGGCCAGCGACGCCCTGTGGGCAGGCGTCCCGGTCCTCACCTGCGCCGGCCGCGCCTTCTCGGCGCGCATGGCCGGCAGCCTGCTGCGCGCACTCGGCCTGCCCGAACTGATCACCGGCAGCTTGGCTGCCTACGAGGCGCGAGCCCTCGAACTCGCAGTAAATCCGTCTGCCCTGAGCGAACTCCGGTCGCACCTGGCCAGCAACCGGACGACCCATCCGCTGTTCGACACCCGGCGCTTCACGCGCCACCTCGAACAGGCCTACCAGGCCATGCAGCAACGCGTCGATGCCGGGCTGCCGCCGGATTATCTGGTTATCGCTGCCGAGCCATCGCCAGCCTGATGCCTGGCCGAATTTCCCGGGACGGCGCTTTTGTCACCGTTCTGCAACAACAGGGTAACCAAGAGAGGCTAGATTCAGGCGCTTAGCAAAAATTTACCAGTGAACTGTCATGCGCCTCGCCAAATCCGTCGTTCCCATCGTACTTTTCACGGCTGTTGCCTCGGCGCAGGCTTTCGAGGAGGGGCCGGCGGTGCCTGAACGGCTGGCGCCGGCGTCGGCCACGGTCCGCCAGCGGGCTTTGCCCGAAGACTTTTCCGCAGTCGGCAAGGCAGCCTGGGAAGACAGCCGGCCGGTGGTGGCATCATCGACGCGCGACCTGCTTGCCGCCGTCAAGGCCGGCCAGTTTGATGCCGTCAAGACCTTGCTCAATGACGGCGCGTTGGCCAACGGCGCCGACGAACTCGGCGAGCGGCCGCTGCTCGCCGCCGTCGCCGGCGAACATGCCGAAATCGCCCGCCTGCTTATCCAGCGTGGGGCCAGCCCCAACGTCAAGGGTCCGGAAGGGCGGACACCGCTGGCCATGGCCTCGGCTGCAGGTAATCCCGGCCTCGTGCGTATCCTGCTGCAGGCCGGTGCCGACATCAACGCGCGCAGTGACAACCGCGCCACGGCCCTGCATGAGGCCATCCGCTTCGACCACCCGGAAATTGTCCGCCTGCTGCTCACCGCCAGCCCCGACCCCGAGCGTTACGACCGCGAGGGCCTGCATCCGCTGGCGTTGGCTGCGGCGCTCGGCCGGCTCAACTGCCTGCTGACTTTGCTCGACAGCCAGATAGCGCCCGATCAGCCCGACCGCAAGGGCCTCACCGCGCTGTACTGGGCGCGGCGTTACGACCAGGCGCTGGCCGAAAGCCTGCTCGTCGAGCGCGGCGCCAGCCGCGAAGCCTGGCCGATCAACCTTGACTGATCACCCGCTCATGGACGCGCTGGTTACCCTCACGGCAGTCGATCTTGAGCGTTTGCTGATTACCATCGAATCCTCGCAACAAGTGCATCTGCGCCACCAGTATTTCCTTTGGTCGCAGGGCGTGCTGCAAAGCTTTCTGCCGCATGAGGCGCTGATCATCGGCCATGGCGAATACGGAACGCCGGCCTTTCGCTACGAAGTGCTCGGGCGTACCCAACTGGCCGGCGACCGGATGCCGGGCAGCGATTTCGACAAACTGGTCGGGCTGGCGCTCGATAGCTGGCAGCATGGCGGCTACGTCCCGAAAGCCTTTGGCGGTGACCGTAACGGAAGCGGCATTTGCCCGGTTGGTCAGCTGCTCAAGCGCTTCTCCATCGGCCACGCCATGGCCCACGGCACCCGCGAGTTCACCGGTGACACCTCCGGTTTCTTCGTCTTTCTCAACATGCCGGAAGCGCCCGGCCGGCGCCATGTGTACTTCGCGCAAATGCTCATGCCCTACCTGCACACCACGCTGCACCGCATGCTGACGCAGGAAAAAAACGCGCCCGAACTGCCGGTCCGTTTCAACACCCGGCTCAGCGGCCGCGAGGCCCAGGTCATCTCGCTGGTCCGCGACGGCATGACCAACCAGCAGATCGCCGGCACGCTCGAACTCAGTCCGCTGACCGTCAAGAATCATATCCAGAACATCCTGCGCAAGCTCGAAGTCTCGAATCGCGCCCAGGCCGTCGCCAAGGCCGTCAAGGCCCGGCTGATCAGCGATCAGCCGGGGACTTAACGGCAATCCCACGGTCAACCGGAAAATTTGGCCAAAATTGAAATTCACCATGACGCCAGACCTCCACCTTTTCCAGATCTATTACGACGACGCGACCCGGGCAGCCATCGATCCCGATTTCCAGCCGCTCGACAATTCGCGCAACGAGCGCCCGGACTGGTTCGAGTACTGGCCGATCCACAACCACCTGCAGCGCCAGCCGCTCGACGACGACAGCTATTACGGCTTCTTCTCCCCCAAGTTCCGCGACAAGACCTGGCTGACCGGCGCCAAGGTTCGCGCCTTCATTGCGGCGCAGCCGGGGGCGGACGTCTACACCTTCTCGCCGACACCCGACGAAGCCTGCTTCTATGCCAACGTCTTTGAACAGGGGCAAAGCGCCCACCCCGGACTGGTCGAGGTCGCCCAGGCCTTCTTTGACGACATCAAGCTCGGCGTCGATCTGCGTCGCGTTGTCATGGATGTGCGGACCAGCGTTTACGCCAACTACTTCGTCGCCCGCGGCAGCTTCTGGCGGCGCTGGTATGCCATCTTCGAGTGCTGCCACGCCCATGCCGAAAACCCTGCCTCGCCGCTGCACGAAAAGCTCTGTGCCATTACCCGCTACCGCACGCCGGTGCAGATGAAGATCTTTTTGATGGAACGGGTGGTATCGACTCTGCTCGCCACCACGCCCGGCCTCAAGGTCGTTAACTACCCCCCGTTCGAGATGCCGCTCAGCGAAGAAAGCTGGCTGCCTTACTTCGACAACCTGGTGGCCATGGATGCCAGCAAGCTCGCCTTTCTGCAGACAGGCAACGAGATTTACATGACCGCCTTTCGCAACACGCAAAAGGCGGTGTGGAGCACCCTGCAACGCAAGTTCGCCCAGGGAAAATAGGCGCGCTACCCGCCACGGCGGGGGCTGGGGGGTAGTGCTCTGCGGCGTCCTGCCGAATCCATGGAAACCCCCAGCCAGCCCCGAATACCGCCAATGTTTCAGATTGTGACAACGAGCCCTGCCTGGGCTGAGCCAATCGGACTAGCCCCCTAGTCCGATTGGCGGGTCAAAAAGCCCTGCCGGCGCCGTATCTGGAGTCATCTTGCCCTCCTAAAGTGGCTGTATCAGCGAGGTTCTGCCCCGGGTGAAAAACTGCTTCCCACGGTTCGTGAGCGTGGGCTCCCGGTTGGCGGTGATCGAGCTGGTCGTTCTTTGCCATCTTCTGCTTCGCTCTGGAGCACAGTCAATTTTTCAAAGGGGTTTTCAATGAAGTTTTCTCTCAAGACTCTCGCTGCTGCCGTCGTCATGGCTGCCGCTGCTACCGGCGCTCAGGCCGATATCGTTGCCGGCAATGGCGGCAATGGCGAACTGTTCTTCAACATCTGGGATGCCAACGGCTCCTATACCCGTGGCCTGAATGTCCAGGTTACGAGCTTCGAGTCCGGTCTGGCCTCTGCTGGCAACGTTGACATGATGTGGACCTCTGACAGCTTGCTGAACACTTGGCTGGCCTCCGCCGATGTTTCCACGCTGAAGTGGAACGTGGTTGCCAATGACACCCAGGGCGCCAACCGCCTGCTGACCACCTATACCGCTCCGGAGAAGGCTGTTACGAAACAAAACGATGTGATCCGCAGCGCAGGTATCGCGGTGACAAACTTCCTAGGCGCAGTGAATCCGCTTATGTCCAATGTTGCCGGCGCTTCCGTTGCCGTCGACTCTGGTAGTACTGCCTATGCCGGCAAGACCGCCTTCCGCGACTCCGTTGGTGGCCTCCTAGACTTCAGCAATGCAGGCACTTTGGCTAACAGCAGCTTCGCCAGCGGCCTTGGTTTCATGCGCATTGATGCATTGGCTACTGGTACCGCCAAGTCGGTTTACAACGAATACATGGACGGCACCACCGCCGTCAATGTCTGGCTCGACAGCGCCAATACCCTGCACATCGGTGCCGTGGCTGCCGTGCCGGAACCTTCTGAGTACGCCATGCTGCTCGCCGGCCTCGGCATGATCGGCTTCATGGCTCGCCGCAACAAGCGCGCCTAAGCATCCCCTGATGCCTGCCGACGCCGCCCCGGCGTCGGTTCTTTTGTCTTTTGGAGAATCCCATGCAAGTCAAGAAAATCGTTTCCCTGTGTGCCGTCGCTTTCACCGCCATGGCTGCTGGCCAGGCGCATGCCGCCCTGAGCGCTGCCGAGCAGCTCATCGTCAATGACGCCGTCACCAACGGCCGCGTCCTCTTCATCTCTGGCGCTTCCGCCACCCAGAAGGGCTTCACCGGTATCATCAACTCAATGTTCACCGGCACCACCATCCGCTTCGCCAACACCACTGCCTCCTCCAAGAACTACGAAGCCGTCGCCGGCAAGCTGGCCGCCGGCGCTGGCGCCTGGTCCAACCAGAACGTCATCATCATCGACCGCGTCCTGGGTGGTTCCGTCCACGGCGTCAACCCGGTTGCCCGCGCCTCCGCCATCGAATCGCTCGATGTAACGTCGGCTACCTGCGGCTCGGCCGGTTCTGGTACCTCGTCTGCCCCGTACGTCTGCTCGGTTACCCCGGAAGCCGGCTACATGGTGCCGGACGCCGGCGTCTCCGACGTTGCCCCGGTCCTTTTCAAGGGACCAATCAACACCGAAGGCGAAACCGCTGCTGAATCGCTGACCGATACCGAACTGGCCGAGCTGGTTGCCAACCCGATCTACGCCCTGGCTTTTGGCGTGCCGGTCACCAAGAACCTGCCGATGATCAACCTCAACAAGGCTGCCGTCTCTGCCATCATGACCGGCAACGTTGGCACCTGGAACCAGGTTGATGCCTCGCTGCCGGCCGACGACATCGTCGTTTGCCGCCGTGTGCCGGGTTCCGGCACCCAGGCTGTCGATAACCTCTACTTTGGTAATTTCCCCTGTAGCGATACCTTGGCAAACGGTCCGGCTGACCGCTACGCTTCCGGCGCCTGGGATGATGCTACCCGCAAATTCACCGTTACCGGTGGCACGGGCGGCCTGGTGGTCGTCGAAAACTCCACCTCCGGCGACGTCGTCAATTGTCTGGACAAGGCCGTGACCGGCGGCACCTTCGCCGGCAGCGATCGCGATGGCCATGCCGTCGCTGTCGATTTCGGTGCTGGCGGCCACAAGGCCATCGGTGTGCTGTCCATGGACAGCCTGGCGAAGTCCAAGAGCACCGGCAACTGGCAGTTCCGTTCGCTTGACGGCGCCGGCACCATCACCTGGGACAACACCGCCAATGCACCGGTTACCACTGGTACTGGCAAGTTCCCGACCCTGGCCAACCTGATCGATGGCACCTGGGACCTGCAGGGCTGGATCTCCTTCCAGATCCCGACCCGCACCACCGGCGCCAAGGCTGATCTGGCTAATGCCTTCCTGCTGCAAGCTCAGAACCCGGCCATCCTGGCTGGCATCACAGATCTGAAGAATGTTGCCGCCGCCATCCCGGGTGGTGCGTACTCCGGTGCCCAGGTGTTGCGCGTCCAGTACCTCAACAACAACCAGTGCGCCCCGCTGAACCGCAACTACTAAGCGCCTGACGGATATTTTCCGCCCCTCGGGGCGGGAATGCTTCTGCCAACGGCCCACGGTTTTCCGTGGGCCGTTTTTTCTTGTGCTGCTGCCGTCACCTAGTCCGATCGGCTCATGTTTTATGCCCCTGGTTTCACAGGGAGGTAACGTCGTCTGTCGATAATCCTCGGGCTATGCATGTCTACAAAACTCTCCTTTCCGCCGGCCTTTTGGGCGCGGCCTCCCTTGTCCTGGCCGCACCGGCTCCGGGCGCTTTCGATCTGCTTGAGTTTTCGGTTGAGGGTAATACGGTGCTCGACGAAGTCGAGATCGAGCGCGCCGTCTATCCTTCACTCGGCCCCGGCAAGTTGGTGGCCGATGTTGAAAAAGCTCGTGCCGCGCTCGAAGCGGCTTATCAGCAGCAGGGCTATCTATCGGTTTCTGTTGTCGTTCCCGAGCAGTCGGTGGCGAGCGGCGTTATCCGCCTGCAGGTCATTGAGGGTCAGGTCGAGCGCCTGAAGGTCAGCGGCAATCAATACACTTCGCGCAGCGACCTGCGCGCCGAAGTGCCGGAAGTGGCGCCGGGCAAGGTGCCGCATTTCCCGACCATGCAGGCCGAGCTGGCGCAGGCAGGCCGTTCGGCCGACCGCCGGGTGACGCCGTTGCTGCGTCCCGGTGCGCGCCCAGGCACGATGGAAGTCGAACTGGCCGTCGAGGATGAGCTGCCGCTGCACGGCAACGTCGAACTGAACAACCGGCAGAGTCCGGATACGTCGCTGATGCGCCTGGAGGCCGGGGTGCGCTACACCAACCTGTTCCAGAAACAGCATAGCGCCGGGCTGAATTACGTGGTGTCGCCAGAAAAGCCGGACGAGGTCAGTGTGCTGGCCGGGTTTTATAGCGCCCCTTTGAGCGCGACGCGCTCGCTGTCGGCCTTCATTCAGCATTCGAACAGCAATATCGCCTCGGCAGTGGGTAGCAATGTGGTGGGCAAGGGTACGACGCTGGGCGGGCGGATGTCGTTTACGTTGCCGCAGCCGGCCGGCATCGCCAACTTCTTCCATTCGCTGTCGCTCGGTCTCGATTTCAAGGATCTGGCCGAAACCCAGAATGCGCTGGGCGCCGACCGCAAGGAAACGCCGCTGCGCTACATGCCGCTGGTGGCGCAATACACCTTCAGCCGTTTTGGCGAGTCCGGCGAGTTCGCCGGCAATCTCGGGCTGGTCGTCAATACCGGCTACAACTCGCGCGATGTGGACTGCCAGGGCGTGCAGATGGAGCAGTTCGCCTGCCGCCGGGCTTATGCCCGCCCCGGGTTTTCGGTGGTGCGCGGCGACATGACCTATTCGAAGCGCCTGCTTGGCTGGGAAGGGCTGGCCAAGCTCGATTTTCAGATGGCCGGACAGCCGCTGGTGTCGCCGGAGCAGATTCTGGCCGGCGGCATGGATACCGTGCGCGGATATTACGAGGGTGAAGCCGCCGGTGATGTCGGCTGGCGTTTGCGCACCGAGGTCAAGACGCCGACCTTGTTTGAAATTGGTGGGGCAGGCTTGCGTCTGCTTGGTTTTGTCGAGGGCGCGCAGGTCTGGTTGAACAGCCCGTTGCCCGGGCAAACCGATGAATTCACGCTGGCCAGCGCTGGCATCGGCCTGCGTTTGAAGGGTAGCAAGGGCGGGCCGTTAGTCGTTGTCGATATTGGCCAGGCACTCAAGGATGGTCCGCGAACCACGTCCGGAACGCAGCGCGTGCATGCACGCCTGGGTTACGAGTTTTAGACCGGACACAGAAAGAACAGGAATCAAACATGAACCACGGAATCTATCGGCTGGTCTTCAATGTCGAGCGCAACGCCTGGGTGGCGGTAGCCGAGTGTGTGCGCGGACGCGGCAAGAAGAGTGCGCGCAAGCGGGTGGCGGCCGTGGTTCTCGGGGTGGCAGTGTCGTTCGCAGCACTGGATGGCGCCTGGGCGGCGCGGCCGGTGGCGGCGCAGTTGCCGGTGCCGTCGGCATCCCGGCCATTCGTCTTTGCCGGTTCGGTCGATGGTGGCCAGCCAACGACGGCGATGATCAACGGCATCAATACGATGACGGTGACGACGCAGAGCCGCATGCTCGGCCTCAATTTCGACAGTTTTAACCTGGGCGAAAATGCCGCCTTCGAACTCAAGCAGCCGGATGCGCTGTCGCGCGCCCTGTTCCGCATCTGGGACAGCAACCCCAGCCAGATTTACGGCAAGGTAACGGCCAACGGCCAGCTTTACCTGATCAACCAGAACGGCATTCTGTTCGGCTCCGGCTCGCAGGTGAACGTCGGTGGCCTGGTCGCCTCGGCGCTCGGCATGTCGGACACCATGATGAACCGGCTGCTGACCAACGGCCTGCCCAGCGCCTCGGGCGACAGCCTGACCTTCAACTACGAGGGGAAAGTCGGCGATTTCAAGTCGACTGTCGTCGTTGAGACCGGTGCCACGATCAACACCCGGGACGGCGGCAAGGTGGTGCTGATTGCGCCCCGGTCGGTGACCAACGAGGGCAGCATCGGCGTCAACGGCGGCGGCAGTGCCGAAACGATCCTGGCGGCCGGCGGCAAGGTCATCCTGACTGTGCCAAGCGATCCCAACCTGCGCGGCATCCTGGTCGAGACCGATTCGTTTACCGGCAAGGACGACCTGGGCATCAGCACCACGCTGGACGGCAAGGTGACCAACGCGACCACGGGCAACGTCAATATGGGCACCGACGGTGTGGTGACGCTGGCCGGCCTGATTGTCAATCAGCAGGGCATCGTCAATGCGACCAAGGCGGTCAATCTCAACGGCACGACCATGCTGGTTTCGGGAGTGACTGATACCGATTTGTTGACCATCAACCAACGAGGCAGTGTTGCCGAAATCGACTGGGTCAGCGGTTTCAGCATTGCCGCTGGCAAAAAGATAGAGGTTGTCCAGTCATCGGCAGGCGACGTTCTTTACAACTATGTCCGCGATGAGGACAGATCAAAGATTGATGGCTTGACGCTGCCACTGGCCGGCAACCCGTCGTTGCAATTGGCCAATAGACCGACGGTGACACTGGCTACCGGACCCGTGGTGCAGTTGTCCGGAAATACAACCCTGACGACAGATAATCCGACTTTGGCGGTGGCCAAGGATCAGCAGCTGACCCTGGCCAGCGACGTCCAGGTAACGCTGAGCGACGGCAGAACGGTGATCCTGGCCAAAGGTACGGTCGTAACGATTCAGGAAGACGTAGCGCAGAGCGTCACCTTGTCCGGCGACAAGCTACAGGCAGCGGCCGGCAACACCATGGCTTTGGCCAACGATTCGACAGTTATTCTGGAAGGCGCGCCGACGACAACTTTGTCGGACAAATGGCGCATCGATCTCAAAGCCGGTGCTCAAATGACGGTGTTCTCGGCCTGGGCAGGGAAGATGGTCAGCAAGACTGACAGCGGGATAGTGGCTGACACCAAAGTCATTCTGGGCGATCAAGCCACCGTCGCCACGAATGGAGAATTCAGGGTCAGGCTGGCTGACGGTTCATTGGTAACACTGGCTTCAGGTTCATCGGTCAATCTGGCGGGTGGCTCCCAAGTTGCATTTGCCGACAACGCAAATGTGGTGGTGCAGACAGGGTCGAAAATGGTTCTGGATAGCACCGCGCTGGTTGCCCTCTCGGATAAGTCGACAGTCCGGTTGAACGATGGTTCGACGGTCAACATGGCCGATGGCTCGTCCTTGAAGTTGCCTGCTGGCTCGACGGTGAGACTGTCCGATGGGTCGAATGTAGTCGCCTTGACGGGAGGGCGCTCCAGTATTGACGGCACGTTAACTGCCAATGGTCAGTTTGTCCTGGTCAACGAATCGGGGATCGATTTTGGCCCGAATGCCCGAGTCTCGGCGAATAACTTTGTTGCTTCGGCGCTCGGCATGAATCCGGATATCGTCAGTTCCGGCCTGCTTGGTCAGAGTGACGTGCTGGCTCGTTCTTTCTACCTCAATCGCAACTACGCAACTTTCGACAGCAACGACAATGTTGCCGGCGTCGCAGCCAAGACACGCGCCTTGAGCGACTTTCGCCGTGCCACGGTGAATGTTGAAAACGGGGCAACAATCTCAAGCACCAGCGGGGGCTATGTCGTCCTTGCCGGTGGCAGCGTCAACCAGGGCGGAAGCATCAGCACACCGAACGGCCAGACCCTGCTCGCTGCCGGTGCAGACGTTTACCTGAAGCCGAATTATTCGTCTGTGCTTCGCGGCTTTACGGCGGAAGTTAACCCGTTGCTGATCAAGGATGCCAACAAAAGTGGCATCAACTCTCTGGTTGCGCTCTCCAGGGGCGCAGATGCAAATGCCGTGACTAATACTGGCTCGATTTCGACCAGTTTTGGCGACAT
This sequence comes from Rhodocyclaceae bacterium, assembly GCA_008080565.1. Classification (GTDB taxonomy): domain Bacteria; phylum Pseudomonadota; class Gammaproteobacteria; order Burkholderiales; family Rhodocyclaceae; genus Azonexus. The sequence continues at coordinate 13,872 of VIKE01000007.1, forward strand.
CTCGATGGTCGGCCACCAGATACTTCAAGCCGGTTCGATCTACGCTTCCACGTCGGCGTTGGCCAACGGATCGATCAACCTGAAGGCGCGTGACATGGTGCTGATCGACTACACGATCGACACCGAAACCAATGATATTGCCGACAGCAGTTATTTCCAGATTGCCCGAGACTTCAACGTCGATGGCGTGCTGGCCTACAACCCGAAGCATACCAATTCAGCGAAAGCGACAAAGTTCATCTTTGGCAAGGATGGCGGCACGGTCACCTTCACCGATGGCAGTCACACCGAGATTGCCATTGACGGCAGCAATGGCAAGACCTTGACCGCTAGCCAGCATTTCGTTGCTTCGTCGGTGGCAGTGCAGGGCAAGAAAATTGTTGTTGGTGACGCCGATATCGAGGCCAAAGGGGGGAATGTTGATTTCCGTTCGGCTGCGACGTTTAACGATAGCAATGCCTTCGTGATCGACACGATGACACCGGGCGTCGAAGGAACGGCTCAATCCGAGGTCGGCATCTACGTGGCCGACGGCGCGAAGATCGATGTTTCCGGGACCAGCGCGCAGAAATCGGTTCGCGACCTGTTTGTTGAAGTCGAGTTGCGTGGCGACAACTTTGCCGACAACACGGTCCAGCGCAATGGCGTGCTGCGTGGTCAGAAGGCCTGGGTAGACATTCGCGATGCGGTCGAGATTGCCGATGTCAGCAGCTATTTCAACAACGTCGGCCTGACGGCCAACGAACTGGCGGCCAGCGGTGGCAAGGTCTCGCTGGTGTCGACTGGCAACGTCATCGTCAAGAGTGGGGCGACGCTGGATGTCTCTGGTGGCGCGATCAATTTCGCGGCGGGAAGTGTCGAGGAGTCACGGGTATTGGCCGGACGCAAGTCCTATCGGCTGAACGATGCGCCGGTATGGGCCGAGTATTTGTCACTTACTACGGCAACGCGCGACGAAGTTGCCTATGTCGAAGGCAAGAGCGCCGGTACCGTGGATATCCGTGGCAATCGCCTGGCCATCGACGGGCAGTTGCAGGCAAAGACCACGGTGGGTACCCGCCAGCGCCAGGTCGGTGACCCGGCGAGCAGCCGCAGCGCGATTCCGCTGGGTGGGCAACTGATTGTCAAGGACGGTGGTCAGCACTACTCTGCGGTCATCGGCGAGAAGGACACCGAACAAGAAAAGCAGGATAAACGGGACGCTGCGTTCGCTACAGCCCAAGTTGTTTTCGTAAACGGTGCGGCTGATGCTGCCAGCGGGCTGGGGCAGGATAGCGCCGGGCCGGACAAGCTGGCGTTGTCGTCGTCGTTGGTTGATGCCGGTTTCTCCCGTTTCTCGATCACCAGCGATGGCCGCATCGACATTCCGGCGGATATTTCGCTGAATCTGCCGGCTGGTGGCAAATTTGCCGCGGCCGGTCGCCAAGTCTACATGGCCGGCGACATCAGCGCGCCGGGGGGTAGCATTGAGCTGAGCACCCGTGATCTGGGCCAGTCGGTCCCCAATGCGCCGGCTATCGGGGAGGTCGCTTACTCGAACCTGGTCGTTGCCGATGGTGCCAGCCTGTCAACGTCTGGTGTCTGGGTGAACGATTTTCTCGACGGCGAACTGAGCACCGCGCCGCTGGCCATGAACGGCGGGAAGATCGTTCTGAATTCGGCGCACGACCTCGATATCCGGCATGGCAGCAGTATTGCTGTCGACGGTGGCGGCCAGGTCAACACCACGCGTTCCCTCAAGAAGGGCAATGCCGGATCGATAGCGCTGACCAGCGGCAGCGGTTTCGGTGAATTCGGGCTGGGCAACAGCCTGTTCCTTGATGGCACCCTGTCGGGGATGGCGCTTGGCAAGGGCGGGTCATTGTCGATTACCTCGTCGCAGGTAAAGCTGGGCCATGCCGAAAGCGTCGATACCCGGACGTGGACTGATGCCCTGCGGACCGCCGAAGGTCGCCAGGGCTTCGCGGCGAAGGCCGATCTGGTCGACCGTGGCGGCTTCTACAATTTCATTTTTACCGGAAAATCCGGGTTGACCGTGGAAAAGGATCAGGTCGTCAAGGCCGATCCTCTCAACTGGTCGCTGCTCGCCGTCGGCGACTACTTCAAACGACCGACTGGTAGCAGCATCGCCTCTTTTGCCGCTACGCAGGTTCTGCCCGAAGCACTACGCTCGGGGACGACGAGCATCAGCCTGACGACGACCGATATCTACAGCGGGCGTCTAACCATTGCCGAAAACGCCTACGTCGGCGCTTCTGCCAAGGGTAGCGTGACACTGGAAGCGGCCGGGCAAATGACGGTGCTGGGTACGCTGGAAGCGGCTGGCGGCACGATCAAGCTGGGTCGCGCGGAAATGACCAGTGATCTGAATGCGGCGGTCCAGAACGCCCTGATCGATGCCGGCAAGAAGCAGTCCGAATCGATCTACCTCGGCGAGAACAGCAAGTTGCTGGCTGGCGGCACGACGGTGCTCGATGCCGATACGCAGCAAGCGCTGGATGCCGGAATTTCGGCCGGGCAACTGCTGGCCAGGCAAGCCTATCGGGGCGAGGTGCTGGCCGGGGGGACGGTGAGCATTGATTCCGGCCTCGGCTACCTGATCATGCGCGAAGGCGCGCTGATCGATGTTTCGGGCGCCACCGGTACGCTGAATGCAGCGACTGCTACGGCCACCGGTTATACCTATGCGGCGCGGGCGCTGGGCAGCGCTGGTGGCTTGGTCAGCCTGGCGGCTCACAGCGGCATGTTTCTCGATGGCAACTTCAAGGCCCGGGGCGGCAAGGATGCGCTCGGCGGTGTCTTCGCCCTGCGCTTTACGGCTGACCCGGTGAAGATGGAAGCTAACCCGTGGGGTGCTGGTCAGGGACAAACGCAGGCCCTTATCAAAGCGCTTACCGGCAATCGTGTGTTGACGGTCTATCAAACGGCTTCTACCGAAAAAACGGCTTCCACCAAAGCCAGGAGCGGCAGGGAAAACCATGTCGAATCGTTGCCTGAAGGTTTTAGCGCTACCGAGTACCTGGACGGTACCGCCGTGCTCGATGCAGAAACCTACAACGGCAAGGCGGCGCTTGACGTTGCACTGTTGCAGGATTTCGCACTGTTGCAGGATTACGATCCGGTTAACGACGCCGCCTTTGGCTCCTGGTATCTGACCAGCCAGAGCGACATCGTATTTGCCGGCACGGTTGAGGCTACGGTCAATAACCATCTCAGCATGAATGCGGCGAACTTCAGGGCCGCCGACGATACGACCAATCTGACCCTGACCGCAGCCACGGCGCGCATCGGCAATTTCCGGGACGGGGCAGGTGCTGCCGTGGTGGCCGGGACCGGCCTGGCCGATGCGTCGATCACTGCCCGCGACATCGGGCTGGTCGGCACTTTTAGCTGGAGCGGCTTCGACAACAGCACCTTCACCAGCACCGGGGCCATCCATTTCGACAGCGTCCAGAATACGGTTAAGAACCGCACCGACGGCCGTTTGTTCAATGGCCAGATGACGGCTTCCGGCGCGCTGACCTTCTCGGCCGCTCGCCTCAGCCCGTCGACCTATGGCGATTTCCGTATCGACCTGCTGGCCGATCCAAAGGGCAGCATTGCCATCACACGCCCGGTGGACGCCTCGGCCGACGTATCGCTGTCTCCCTACGGTCGACTGGAATTTTCGGCCAAAACCATAAACCACGAGGGGACGATTTCCGCGCCCCTTGGCGAGGTTGTCTTCAATGCCCCGGGCGGCACGGTGACGCTGGCCGCCGACAGCAAGACCTCGGTCGCGGCGGATCGCAGCCTGCTCTTCGGCGCCACCGGCGAATCGGGAAGCAGTTGGAACTACGTGGGCAGCGCGATCAAGGCTCTGCCGTCCAAGGGCATTGTGATCGATGCCGCCGAGTCGAAGGTGCTGAGCGGCGCCGAGCTCGATCTCTCGGGCGGTGGCGAGGCGCTGGCCTGGGAATTTACCTCCGGTCCGGGCGGCAAGAGCGATGTGCTCAAGGGCTCGACGACGACTTTTGCCATCGTGCCGGGCTGGAACGGGGTCAGCGCAACCGATGCCGAACTCCTGGCCGGTTATGCCACAACCGATGACGGTTCGCTGCCGCTGTTGAAGGTCGGCGATGCCGTCTCGCTGGGTGCCAACACGCTCGGCCTCGGTGGCAGTTATGTGTTGCTGCCCGCCCGCTATGCGGTGTTGCCCGGCGCTTACCTGGTGACGGTGAAGGGCGGCAACGACAAGGTGCTCGCCGCTGCGGAACGCCAGGCCGATGGTTCCTGGCTGGTGGCCGGCGCGAGTGCGGCACTCAACGCCGACGGCTCGACGACGGCTTACTCTCAGTCGCATCTGACCCTTGAGCTGGCGAGCAGCGAGGTGGTGGCCAACCGGGCGAAATATACGCTGACGACTGCTTCGTCGTTCTTCTACGACCAGGCCGGCGTTCGTCTGGCCGGTGATGCCGGTCATCTCTCGGTGGTCGGTCGCAGCAGCCTGGAATTCAACCCCAGCGTCGTGGCCAAGACCGTGGCTGAAATCAGCGCTGCTGACGGGCGCAATCGTGCTGCGCAAGGGCTGGCGCTGGATCTGGCCGCGCCCAAGCTGTATGTCAGCAACCAGGGCAATACGCCGGAGGGCTATTCGGTGGTTGATCCCTCCAAGCTCGAAGGTGTGACGATCGCCAGCCTGTTGCTCGGCGGGGTGCGTACGGAGACGGCAGCCGGCACGCAGATCGACACAATTTCCAGTTCCGTACTGATCAACAATGATGGGAACCGCGAGGGCGGAACGGCGCTGAGCGCTGGCGAGATTCTGGCGACGGCTAGCGAGATGCTGACCGTGGCAGGCAAGAGCAAGATCGACTCGGCTGGCGATGCGACGGGGCGAGACATTGCGCTGACCGGCGACGGCGCCTTCCTGCGCGTTGCCGAAGGCAGCCAGGTCAAGGTCAGCCGGAGCGGCGTCAATCGCCTGCAGGGCGATTTGATGGTCGAAAGTACTGCTGCTGTGGCTGGCGAGTCGCTGGTATTCGATGCGACGCGCGGCAATGAGCTGGCCGGTATGGTTTCCCCGGGCAAGCGTCTGGCCGACGGTTCGCGCGATGGCGGCGGGGCGATCAGCATCGGTGCCGGCCGGATCAACGTGGTGGCCGACAGTTCGGTGCCGGCTGACGGCGTTACGCTGAAGAAGGCTGATCTGGAGCGGTTCGCCAATGTCGATCAAATGCGCCTGGTGAGCTATTCGACGCTTGACCTCTACGGCGATGCAACGCTGGGGTCGGCCACGCTCAATGAACTGGTTATTTCGGCTGCCGGCATTGCCGGACATGGCGGTGACAACAGTGTCGCCAATATTTCCGCCAAACAGGTGGTGTTCGAGAATGACAATCCCGAGGGCGCGAAGTTCGTCGCTGGCGGGGCCTTCGGCAGCGGTGATTTGAAGGTCGATGCCAAGCAGATTACTTTTAGCGACAACGCGACCGAAGCGATGCGCAAGGCGGGCACCAGCGGCTTCAAGATCGCAGGCTTCGATGCTGTCGAGCTCAAGGCAAGCGGTGACCTTGTGTTTGCCGGTCGCGGTGTGACTCGCGTCGAGAGCGGCCGGGTTGATACCAACAGCCAGCCCGTCGATGCCAAACTCGACATCATCGCGGGACGCGTGACCAGCACGAGTGGGGCGGATCATGTCCTGACGGCTACGGGCGGCTTGTCTGTCCAGCGCCATGAGAACGCCACGACGCCGACAACGGCCGCCGGTCTCGGCAGCAAACTGGAACTGGCCGGCAAGAGCGTTACGGTGTCGGGACATATCGACCTGGCGGCCGGCGATCTGACCCTGGCCGGTACGCAGAGCGTGACACTGGACAGCGGTGCGCTGGTCAGTGCCGCCGGTGCCGCCGTGAAGTTTGCCGATACCACGGCTTACGCATCGGGTGGTCGTATCACGTTGAAATCGACGGAAGGCAATGTCCAGATCAACGAACGTGCCGTTGCCACGGTTTCCGCCGATGCCGGCGGTGGCAATGCCGGCACGATCCGCCTGCTGGCCGAAAAAGGCACGGTTGATGCTGCGGCGCAAACTCTGCGCGGCAACGCGGCCAACGGCAAGACACAGGGTAGCCTGGTGGTCGATGCAGCGTCGGTTGCGCTTGATCGCCTGGCCAATGCGGTCGTTGATTCATCCGGCAACCGCCATCTCAGCGAAAGCTGGGATGTCCGTCGTCGGGTTGGCGATCTTGTGCTGAATGAGCAGATCAAGGCACATCAATTCCAGTTGTCGGCTGATGCCGGCAATATCGGCATTTTTGGCACCGTCGATGCGTCCGGTAACAAGGGTGGTTCTATCGGTCTCTATGCCAACCGGGTGAGCGATACCGATGGCTCGAATGCCGTCGGTGGCAAGGTTGAACTGCATGCCGGCAGCGCCCTCAAGGCCAATGCCACGGAAGTGGTCGGTAGTGGCGATGGCACGGCAGGCGAGGGCGGTTCGGTGACCATCGGCGTCAGTGCGACGAAGGCCGAGGACGAATTGGACACTGAGATCAATTTCTTGGCCAAGGATGGCGAGGTTGCAGCTGCCAGCATTGATGTCTCGATGGCTACAGGCAGCAAGGCAAGCGGTGGCCGCGTGACGTTCCGCGCGCCGCGCCAAGACAGTTTGGGCAAGCTGGTCAGTGGCACTGGAGCCGAGATTGTCGATAACGATGCCATGGCAGCGCTGGTGACAACCAAGCAGGGGGCAGCCAGTACTGATTACTTGTTGATCGGGGTCACCAACCCCAATTCGTTGGCAAACGGGACGGTGATTTCATTCAACGCCTATGCCGCATCAAAGGTGGGCGCCACGGTAACCGTGGGCAGTAACAGCAAGGTGGCACTGGTCAATGCCGATGGCTCTGCACTGGCTGCAGGTGCGATCAAAGCAGGCCAGGGCGTTGTCGCCATCTACGACAATGGCGTCTTCAAACTATCGACTGCGGCCGAAGTAGATACCGGATTGGCCAACAAGTACAGCCTGACACCGGCCGTTAAGCCGCTGACGGCTGCTGATTTCCAGAACCCTGGTTACACGGTGACATTCCGTCCAAAGAGCAACAATACCGCCGCATCTACGCTGGAAATCGTGTCGGCCGATACCAAAAAGACGTCGGTCGAATTGAAGAATGCTGACGGTAGCGTGCTGAAGTCCGGTGATCTTAAGACGGACAGGTTGGTGACGGCGGTCTATACGGTGGTCAATGTCGATGGACAGAGCAAGGGCGAGTTCAGGCTAGTCAATGACGTGCCACTGGCTTCGGCACCCGTCGTCGGGTCGAGCATGGCCAAGGTGAAACTGGATGGCAACGTTCAGGGCGCGGCTACTGTTGCGCTGGAGGCGGTACGGGTGACGCGCAAGACCGGCGATTTCGTGCTCGGTACGGCCGAGCAGGCCGCCCTGCTCAAGGCAGCAAGCGAAGTGTCCGCTCTCAAGGGCAGTGCTTTTGTCGAGGCCGCCGATCCTGGCAAGCGCCTGGGTACGGTCTTCCGGGTCGGTGAGGAGATTCGGTCGACCGGCAACCTGCTGGTTGGCAACGACTGGAGCTTTACCAACACCAGCGCGGCCGGTGCGGTTGGCGCGCTGACGCTGCGCGCTGAGGGCGATCTGCTGGTCAGCGGTACCCTGACCGACGGCTTTGTCAGGACAACTGCCGGAACGACAGTAGTACCCGATATCTATCGCGACGCACGCGTCGGTAGTGGCGCCGATAGTTGGTCGTTCCGGCTGGTTGCGGGGGCGGATACCAATCAGGCTTCGCCGCTGGGGACGGATGCTTCGGCCGCCACGGGTAGTGTCGTGCTGGCTGACAATAAACTGATTCGCACCGGCACGGGCAGCATCGATATTGCCGCAGCGAAAGACATTGAGCTTGGCGACCGGGCAGCGATTTATACGGCTGGTGTGACCGATACGACAGCGCTCGATGATTTTAAGACTCCCAACAGTCCCTACTATACCCCCGAGGTTGTGTACTCGGCTTTCCTGACCGGCGGTGGCGACATCTCGCTGAAGGCCGGTGATTCGATCAAGGTTGAAAAGCCCGATATTGAGTCGGTTTATCAGGGTAACCCCAACGAATGGCTGATGCGGGTGGGTGGCAACATGAACCTGCAATGGTGGTCGCGGGTTGCTTCGTTCCAGTCGGGTATCGCCGCGTTCGGCGGTGGCGACATCAGCCTGGCGGCGGGGGGCAATATCAGCAATGCCATCGTTGCCATTCCGACCAGCGGACGGGTACCGACGGTGGATGGCGAAGCGCAGCCCGACCGGGCGTTGATAATGGGTGGTGGTGACCTGAGCGTGCAGGCACAGGGCTCGATCATCGGCGGGATGCTCTATGCCGAGACCGGCAAGGTGACGCTGACAGCCGATACGATCACGCCCTATGTCGTCGCAACCACGAAAGTTGTTAACGGTGTGACTTCCGTGACTTACGATAATTTCTACACAAGTGTTGCCATCGGTAACAGTAGCGTTGAGGTTGTCGGTCGCCAGGACGTCGAACTGGGCAATGTGTACAACCCCTTGTGGGCCAACACGAAGTGGCTTTACAACAGCGCCTATACGGCGGGCGCCATTGCAAAGGCCAGGTCGCCAGCGAGTGGCAACTATCTCGTTCGCATCGGCACTTATGGCGACCGTTCGGAGCTCAATGTCGTCTCCCTGGCCGGCGATGTTGGCCTGAAGGCTCAGAAAGAGGTTTACGGCGTGACTGACGAAGAGACCCACTACCTGATGCCGGCGCAGGTCAAGGTGGCCGCCCTGAACGGCGATATCAGCGGATCGGTTGCTCAGGTGCCGGGCTTGTCGGGGCAACTCGATTTGCTCGCCCAGGGGTCGATCAGCTTTGATGCGCCTATTCAGCAACTGGATCTGGCTGACAAATATTTGCCGAGCATCCGTAATCCGGTACTTGGCAACGGTTTGTTGGATGACAGCAAATTTGTCCTGCTGAGTGTGCTGGGCTCGGGAAGTGCAGTTGAAAAGCATTCGGCAACGAACTGGCATGCCAACGATAACGAGCCGAGCCGCATCGTCGCGCTGACCGGAGATATTGTTGACCAACGCGCAACCAACGCGATCGACGACAAGGTGCACCAGTTCAACGAGGCCGTTGTGATTGACGCGGGTGGCGACATCAAGAACATGAGTCTGGATATTCAGCATAACCATGCCGATGATGTGAGCGTCATCAAGGCTGGTGGTGACATCCGTTACGACTACAAGACCAAGACAAACGATACCAAGACGGACGATACCAAGACGGACGACAAGTCCAAGACAGACGACAATACGAACAAGCTTACGGAAGTCATTGATCCGCTCAAGGGTGTACAGGTTGGTGGCGGTGGCTCCGTACTGGTTCAGGCCAAGGGAACGATTGATCTGGCTGACACCCAGGGCATCGTGACGCGCGGCAACCTTGACAATCCCTATCTGCCGGAGGGGGGCGCCAATATTCTGGCTATCGCCGGTGGCACGCCGGACTATCAGGGGTTGTACAGCGAACTGGCCTCGGACAGAACAGAACTGGTCAACCTGATTGCCTCTGGCAAATCCTATTCAGCGGCTGAGCTGGCCAGGAATGCGGGCCTGCAGGCCACCCATCAGAAAATCATCGATGGCGAGGCCGTCAGCGATGCCGAAGTGCTCGACGTCTTCTACGCCAAACTCACCGAGTTTGGCCGGGTTGCCCAGAATGCCGGCGACCAGTCGCAGTATGACAAGGGGCGGACGCTGGCAGCAGCACTGTTCCCCGAAGAGAACATCGGCAAGGGCGACCTCCTGCTTTCGATGAGCCAGATCAAGACCGAGCAGGGCGGCAATATCCAGATGCTCGTTCCGGGAGGTAGTACCGTTGTTGGCGTGGCAGCGCCTTCTTTGTCGAAAGCGGCTTCGGATCAGGGCATCTTTACCATCAACGGCGGCGATATTCTGGCCTATGTTGCCGACGATTTCCTGGTCAATCAGTCGCGGGTGTTCACGCTCGACGGCGGCAACATCATGATTTGGGCAAATCGGGGCAACATCGATGCCGGTAGCGGTGCGAAGACGGTGAACTCGACACCGCCGCCGGTCCTGGTCGTACGTAACGGTCAGATCGTCCTTGATACAGCCAACTCGGTGTCGGGTTCGGGGATCGGGGTTCTGGCGTCGCGCGACGATACGCCGGCCAGCGACATGGACCTGTTCGCACCGGAAGGGGCAATCGATGCCGGCGATGCTGGTTTGCGCAGTACCGGGAACATCACGCTTGGCGCGCGGGTGGTACTGAACGCGACCAACATCCAGGCGGCCGGCGGGGTCAGCGGGGCTCCAGCCCCGGTAGCGGCGGTTGCTCCCGTTGCTGCTGTAACTACACCGACAAACAACGAAAACAAGGCCCTCGAAGATGCCGCGCCCTCGGCCGGCAAGCGCGATGGGGCGGGCGGCATGTTGACGGTTGAGGTGCTCGACAGCGAACCGGCTGCCGACCCCGCCCTGCTCGAGGAAGAAGAACGCAAGCGCAAAGCACGGGCACGTGCGGCGGGGTAGCACGGCTGTAAAGAACAACTTTCATAATCGATAGATCAACCCAATAACTTTGAAGACGATGAGAAACCTTGCACACTGGATGATGGCGGCCGCGAGCCTTTTTGCCCTGAACGCACACGCCGCCGACGGCTTCAATGCCGACGACTGGGCGCACAAGCAGAAGACCGTGATCGACACGACGGCCGAAGGCGTTGAATTGAAGCTGGGGGCTGCCCAGTTGCCGTTGGCCTTGCGCCTGCACACCGGAAATTTTGCCTTTGCCGAAGCCAAGCCGGACGGTAGCGATCTGCGCGTGACGGCTGCCGATGGCAAGACGCCACTGCGTTTTCATATCGAAAAATATGATTCGACGAACGAACTGGCGGTGATCTGGGTGCAACAGCCCAAGCTGGCCCCGTTGGCCAAAACGGACGCGGTCACGCTGCTCTGGGGTAATGAAAAGGCGGCCGCGGCCAGCGATGCCAAGGGCAGCTACGATGCCGCCCAGAATCTCGTATTGCATTTCTCCGACAATGGTCCGGTACAGGATTCCACGGTCAACCGGAATAATCCGCAAAATTTGACAATTAAACCCGTCGCTGGTCCGCTCGGTGACGCAGCCAGCCTGGATGGCAGTACGACGCTGACGGTTCCTGCGTCTCCCTCGCTGAAGCTGATTACTGCCAATGGCCTGACTTTCACGGCGTGGATCAAGCCGGTGGCCAATGCTTCCGGTACCTTGTTCCAGCAAAGCGAAGGCGGCAAGAGCCTGGCCTTGGCGCTCAAGGGCGGCAAGCTGGTGGCCGTGGTCAATGGCAAGGAATTCCCGTCGAAAGCGACGGTGCTGGCCGATACCTGGCAGCACGTGGCGATGACGCTGATCGGCGGCAAGCTGACCTTCTACATGGAAGGCGCCGAAGCCGGCACGGCCGATATCGCGCTCGACGACACGGCTGGCGATATCCAGATCGGTGCCGGTTTCCAGGGCGAGCTGGATGAAGTGACGCTGGCCGCGACCTCGCGTTCGGCCGATTACATCAAGGCCCTGCATGGCAGCCAGCAACCGGACAGCCTGATGTATGGCGCCGAGGAAGAAGAGGCGGCTGGGGAGGCCTCCTACGTCGGCATCCTGCTCGGCGCGCTGACGGTGGACGGCTGGATCGTCATCGGCATTCTCGCCGTCATGGCCGTCATCAGCTGCGCTGTCATGGTTGGCAAGACCCTGTTCCTGGGCAAGGCGGAAAAGGCCAACGATGCCTTCCTCAACCGCTTCCGCGACAATCCGCGCAAGCTGCTGCAACCCGATTCGATGGATACCAAGGCGCTGAGCGAAGACGAGGCGATGCGCCATTCGACGATCTTCCGTCTCTACAAGATCGGCATTCAGGAAATGCATCACCGCTTCGACACCCAGACCAAGAGCGGTGTCCAGAACAAGCTCTCCGATGCTGCCCTCAATTCGATCCGCGCCGCCATGGATGCCGGGCTAGTTCGTGAGAACCAGCGCCTGAACAGCCAGATCGTGCTGCTCACCATCGCCATTTCCGGCGGCCCCTTCCTCGGCCTGCTCGGCACCGTGGTCGGCGTCATGATCACTTTCGCGGCGATTGCCGCGGCTGGCGACGTCAATGTGAACTCGATCGCGCCGGGTATTGCTGCTGCGCTGGTCGCCACCGTCGCCGGTCTGGCCGTGGCGATTCCCGCCCTGTTTGGTTACAACTGGCTGGCCATCAAGATCAAGAACGTCTCGGCCGATACCCAGGTGTTCGCCGACGAGTTCCTGACCAAGTCGGCCGAGCAGTACGCCGTCTAAGCGGGAACGAGGACGATGCAGGTTCAGGAAGACAATCAGCCCTACGACGAGATCAATGTCACACCGATGCTCGACCTCGCCTATGTGCTGCTGGTCATTTTCATCATCATGACGACGGCTTCGGTGCAGGGCGTCAAGGTCGAGTTGCCGAAAACGGCAGCCAGCACCAGTTTGGCCAAGCCGGGTACCAAGGCAGTGACGGTGGCGCGCAACGGTGACGTCTTCATCGACGCCTACCCGGTGACCATGGAGCAGCTGGACCTGCGTCTGGCTCAGTATCTAGCGGCCAATCCGGCGCTGTCGATCGTTATCAAGGGCGACGGACAGGCCCAGTACGCCAAGGTCATGGAGGTCATGGAGTTGCTCAAACGCAACGGCATCACCGATCTCGGCCTGGCGACAACGCGGGCGCAGAGGTAGGTCATGCACGTTCAAGCGGAAACCAAACCCTACGACAGCATCAACGTCACACCGATGCTCGACCTCGCCTATGTGCTGCTGGTTATTTTCATCCTGATGACCACCGCCTCGGTGTCGGGCATGTCGATCAATCTGCCCAAGCCGTCGAGCAAGCCGAGCACCGAAAAGCACGAGATCAAGATCATCCAGATCAAGCCGGACGGCTCGCTGCACCTCAACGGTGTCGGCGTTTCGGTTCGCGAACTGGAGGTCCAGCTAAAGTCGACCATGGCCCGTGACCCGAAGGCGTCGGTCGTGCTCAAGGGCGACCCGGCGGTCAACTACGCGCGCGTCGTCGAAGTGCTCGATCTCACTGGCGCCATGGGCATCGGCGCCGTGGGACTCGTCACGGCGAGAATTGGTAACTGACGGCCATGGAAACAAAGATCAAGCCGTCGCGGCGCTGGGTGAGTATTGTCGTGATCGCCGTGCTTGGCGCCGCGATTATTGCCATTGTGACCTGGGGCATCATGAGCCTGATGGGCGGCAAGTCCGGCAAGCCGCGCAAGCCGCCGGTCGTCACCCTGCTGCCGGATAAACCGCCACCGCCACCGCCGCCGCCCAAGGAAGAAAAGAAACCCGAGCCGCCCAAGGAAAACAAGGACGTCAAGATCGAGCCGCCCAAGGAAGCGCCGCAGCCGGCGCAGAACGAGCCGCTCAAGATGGAAGGCGCGGCCGGCGACGGCGACAGTGCCTTCGGCGCCGGCACGGTCGGTCGCGAATACGCCGGCGGCAACATCGGGGCGACAGGCGCTGCGCAGGGTATGTACGCCGGCCGCCTGCAGCGCCATTTGCAGGAACAGCTGAGCCGCAATCGCAAGCTCAAGGAATCCGACTATCGCGTCACCGTGCGCGTCTGGCTGCGTCGCGACGGGTCGGTAGAGAAAGCCGATCTGGCGCAAAGCACCGGTAACAGCGGGCTGGACGAACTGCTCCGGGAAGCCTTGCTGCAAGTCGCCGCCATGCGCGAAGCGCCACCCGAGAACATGCCGCAGCCGATCCGCATACGCATCACTGCCCGCGGCGCGCCCTGATTACGAATTGAATTGAAGAAACCACGAGAGAAATCCATGAAATTCACGCAAAAACCTTTGCACAAAGCCATGGTCGGCGTCTTTGTCGGCATGCTGGCGGCTGGTCAGCCGGCGTTTGCCGACGACCGGGAATCGCTCGAAACCCTGCGCGAAACGACGCTCAATTTGATCGATGCGCTGGTCGAGCAGGGTATTTTCAGCCGCGAAAAGGCCGATGCGATGGTCAAGGCTGCCCAGTCCAAGGCAGCGAAAACAGTGACCCGCGAGAAGTCAAAATCGGCCGCGCCGGTCCGCGTCCAGTACGTGCCGGAAACGGTCAAGAACGAGATTCGCGACCAATTGCGCCAAGAGGTGCTGGCCCAGGCCAAGGCCGAGCGCTGGGCCGAACCGAACGCCGTGCCGTCGTGGCTGGATCGGATCAAGTGGGAAGGCGATATGCGGGTCCGTTACCAGATGGAAGAGTTTGCGAAGAGCAATGCGTCGCCGGATGATTATTATTTGGAGACCCTAACCTCCACTCCAAACACCACGCGGGCCGCTGGTTTTATTCCGGCATCAGCCAATTCCACGCATGATCGTGAGCGCTTCCGCGTGCGGGCTAGGCTGGGTATGCTGGCCAAGGTTTCGGATGACTGGAGTGCCGGTGTCCGGCTGGCGACTGGCACAACGAGCGATCGAGTGTCGACAAATCAGACGATGGGACAGGATTTCAACAAGTATCAATTTCTGGTCGATCGTGCATACGTGAAATACGATCCAGTTGAGTGGTTGTCGGTGACTGGTGGACGTGTCCCAAATCCGTGGTTGTCGACCGACCTGGTCTGGGACGAAGACTTGAATTTTGAAGGGTTTGCCGCGACACTCAAACCCAGTTTCGCCAATGGCGATTTTCGTCCTTTCCTGACCATTGGGGCGTTTCCTTTGCGCGAGGATGGCCCACCATCCAAGAGCAGTCGCTGGTTGCGCGGTGCACAACTGGGAGCCAAGTGGCAACTGGTACCGAATACCCGTTTGAGCTTCGGATTGGCGCTGTACGACTACTATAATCTTGAGGGAAGTCCTGAAACCCAGGCAAATTATCAAAGTTATAAACTTGGTGGCTCAGCTACCTACGGCCAGTACGAATACGGTTCCGGAATGCGTCAGAAAGGCAATACCCTTTTCAATACCGCTCCGACCTACGCTTGTACGGTTGGTGGCGATTGCGACCCAATTTGGGGCCTAGCCTCCAAGTTCCGCCCGGTCAACCTGACCGCCTCGCTCGATCTGGCCCACTTTGATCCCGTCCACGTCGTGCTGACTGCTGATTACGTCAAGAACACCGCTTTCGATCGCAGTGAAATCCAGCGTCGCACGGGTGTTGCGCTGACCGATGGCAAGGATTACGGCTATCTGTTCAAGCTTGCCGTCGGCATGCCCAAGCTTGCCCAGAGGCATGACTGGCAGGGTTCCTTCGCTTACCGCTATCTTGGTTCGGATGCCACGGTCGACGCCTTTACGGACTCCGATTTCGGCCTTGGTGGTACCAACCTCAAGGGCTACCAGCTGGGCCTGAACTATGGTGTCGATCAGAACGCCTGGCTCTCGTTGCGCTGGATGTCGGCTCAGTCCATTGAATCCTTCTCGCTCGATCCGGCACATCGTTTCGGGGTCGATCTTCTGCAGGCTGACGTCAATGTGCGCTTCTAAAACAACGCTCGTAGCCCTGTTTCTGGCGGCCACGTTTGCTGCGGCGCCAGCTTTGGCCGCAGAAAAGAAAGCCGATCCGAACAAGGGTGAAGTCCGCCGCTTGCAACAGATGCAGCGCCAGTTGGAGCGGGAGAAGACCGAACTGGCCGAGCAGAAGGCTGCGGCGGAAAGCGAGTTGGGGGATGTTCGCAAAAAGGTGGAAGGCGAGTCACGTCGGGCTGCGGCGCTGAGTCGTGATGCTGCTGCCCTGCGTGCAGCCCGCGATGCGACTGCCGCCAAGCTGGCCGAAACCGAGGCCGAGTTGCGCAAGACTCAGGAGGCGCAGCGTGCCGCAGAGGCCGAAGGCAAGCGCCTGCAGGCTGCGTTGGCGGCCGAGAAGCAGCAACTGCAGGTGTGTACCGAGCGGGGCCAGGAACTGCGCAAAGTGAGCAATCAGGTGCTCGATCTCTATGAAAAGAAAAGCTGTCTCGACAGCAGCTTGCAGGGCGAGCCGTTCACCGGCCTGAAGCGGGTCGAGATCGAGAACGCGGTCGAGGATATGCGCGAAAAGCTGGATAGCCAGCGCGTCGGCTCATGAGCGTCGGCGTTCTGGCGCGCGGCTTGTCTTTTCCGGCTCCGGTCGTGGCCCGTGCCTTGCCGTTCGCGGTTTTCATCGGCCTGATGGCGGTCGAGCCGTGGTTGGCGGCGCAGTTGGGCGGGGTAATCGACCCGCGCTGGTTTTACGGTATTCGTTCGGCCGTAGTGGCTAGTCTGCTCTACGTTTTTTGGCCGAGCTTCACTGAACTGACTGCGGCGCGTCATCTGTCCATTCGGGAATTCGGACTGGCCTTGGCGGCTGGCCTGATGGTTCTGGGCATCTGGTTGTTGCTGGATTCCGGCATTTTCGTGCTCGGCCAGTCGGGCTCCGGATTCGAGCCGCGCGCGGCCGATGGCAGTATCGACTGGTCGCTGGCCTTGATGCGACTGGCCGGTTCGGCGCTGGTGGTGCCGCTCATGGAAGAATTGTTCTGGCGCTCGCTGATCATGCGCTGGCTCGACGAGGCCGATTTTTTGGCGGTCGACCCGGCCCGCATCGGCCTGCGCGCCGTGCTCTTTTCCAGTATCGCTTTCGGGCTTGAACACAGCCAGTGGGCCGCGGGCATGCTGGCTGGCCTGGTTTATGGCTGGCTCTACGTGCGTAGCGGCAATTTGTGGATTCCGATTGCGGCACATGCCGTGACCAACGCCGGTCTGGGGGTTTGGGTGCTGGCGACTGGTGCCTGGTATTTCTGGTAAGAAGTGTGGCGGAAATCTAAATATCATCATCCGGTAATGTTGCCGGAATATCCTGAGCGGCTGTGAATGCAAGCAAATGGGCGAGAGATGTCTGCAAGAGTTCTTGTCGTTGAAGACGAGCCGTACGTCAACGAGTTGATCACGATTAACCTCAAGTACGCGGGGTTTGAGGTGCATGCCGTCGACAGTGCCGAGGCCGCCTGGCAGGTTCTGTCGTCGAACGCGCCCGATGTGTTGCTGGTGGACTGGATGCTGCCCGGCATGTCCGGTTTTCAGCTGATCCGCCATGTCCGCGCCGATTCCCGCTGGCGTGAAATTCCCGTGATCATGCTGACCGCCCGCAGCGAAGAGGTAGACAAGATTTCGGCACTTGAAATCGGCGCCGATGACTACGTGACCAAGCCATTCTCGCCGCGCGAACTGGTCGCCCGCGTCAAGGCGGTGATCCGTCGGCGCGACCCGAAAATGCTTGAAGGCTCGGTTGAAATCGGCGGTTTGCGCCTGGTGCCCAATTCGCGCAAGGCGTTGGCCGGCGAGGAGCCGATTGGTCTGGGACCGACCGAGTTCCGTTTGCTGCATTTCCTGATGACCCACGCCGAGCGCGTCCATAGCCGCGGCCAGTTGCTCGATTATGTCTGGGGCGGTCGTTCACACATCGAGGAGCGGACGGTTGACGTGCATATCCGTCGCCTGCGCAGCGTTCTCGAAAACCACGCGCTGGACGGCATGGTGCAGACCGTGCGCGGTATGGGCTATCGCTTCTCGATCACCCCGGATGGCAACTAAGCCACTAATCCTGACTTTTTGATTTTGGCCAATATTTCCGGTTGACCGTGGGATTGGTCTGGAAAGGCGCTCAGTTTCCCTGCATCCGGCGGTAATGCGCGACGACCAGCGGCACGTAGCGCCGGGTTTCGGCGTAGGGCGGCAGGCGGCGGCCATGGCGGATGACGGCGTTTTCGCCGGCATTGTAGGCGGCCAGCGCCAGTTCGAGATTGTTGTCGAACAGCGCCAGCAGGTCGCGCAGGTAGCGGGCACCGGCGCGGATGTTTTCGCCGGGGTCGAGCAGGTTGACCGTGCCGTAGCGTTTGGCAGTGCCGGGCAGCAACTGCATCAGGCCGGTCGCTCCCTTCGGTGAAACGGCACCCTGGTTGTAGCCGGATTCGACGGTGATCACCGCGTGCAACAGCTTGGCGTCGACGCCGGACTCGTTGCTGGCGCGCATGACCGAATCGTGAAACGGCCGCTGGCCGTAGGGCAGGGCGAGCACGCCGCGCGGTGCGCGCAAGGCGGCGCGGGCCGGTTCGAAACGGTCGGCCAGCACCAGCCGGTAGCGCTTGTCGTCCGGAATGTTGCTCAGGTGCTCGACACCGTCCTCGTCGACAAAGCCGAAAATGCCGCCGACCGCCTGAGCCTGCAGGGGAGCAAGCGCGGTGACGGCAAGGCAGAAGAGGGCTGAGTTGAGGCGCATGGTCGAATCATAATCGAGTTGTCCGCCCAGCTTAACCTGCCTGTGTTACCGGGAATTGACCGGCGGGTAACCGGGGCTTGGCCAGCTTTCAGTGACGGTAGCGTCATGGTCATGTAACGCAGCTTGCATAGTATTATTCCCTGGATACTTAATCTCCCTTGGCGAACCCGTGTTGCATAAACTAATTTCCCGAATCCTTGGCCGCCTTTTCGCGCCCGGCGTCGTTTCCCGGATGCGTCAGCGCGGATTTACCCTGCTTGAACTGCTCGTCGTCATGGTCATCATCGGTCTTCTCGCCGGTTATGTCGGGCCAAAGTATTTTTCGCAGATCGGCAAATCGGAAATCAAGGCGACGCGAGCCCAGATCGACGGCCTGGAAAAGGCACTCGACCAATATCGTCTCGATGTCGGTCGTTACCCCAATACAGAGCAGGGACTTGCCGCGCTGACCAAGCGTCCGGCTGGCGAGAGCCGCTGGCAGGGCCCCTACCTCAAGAAGGAGGTGCCGGCAGACCCGTGGGGCGCCGCCTACCAGTACGCCCAGCCCGGAGAACACGGCGACTTCGATCTCTTCTCCTTCGGCAAGGATGGCAAGGCCGGCGGCGAGGACGAAAACGCCGATATCACCAACTGGTGAGTCGCGGCTGACAATGGATTACGACGTGATGGCCGTTTTTCCCGGTCGGGGTGTTTGCCGACTGACGGTGGCGGCCGAATCACCTGAACTGCTTGGCGCGGCGCCGGCCTTGCAGGGCGGCGTCATCGTCTCGTCGCGGTCCGAGGTCCTGAGCCGTCTGCTCGGCCACCTGCGTGAAGGGCAGTCACTGTCGACGGCCATGCAGCATCATCCCGAGGCCTTTCCCGATCTGTACGTGGCAACAGTCAGGGCCAGCGAACGCACCGGCGACATGCCCGAAGCGCTGCAGCGCTACATTGTCTTCCACGAAAAACTGGCCGACCTCAAGAAGAAAATCGTCAGCGCTGCCATCTACCCGGTCTTGCTGATGTCGGTCGGGGCGATTGTTACGCTCTTCCTGCTCGGCTACGTCGTGCCGCGCTTTGCCATGGTTTTTGCCGATAGCGGGCGCGATCCGGAGGGGCTGTCCAGCCTGCTTTTCGCCTGGGGCGGCTTCATCAACAACCATGCTGCCGGGCTGGCAATTGGCGTCGCGCTGGGCGTCGCCGGTCTGGTTGGCCTCTTTTCGCTGCCGCCGGTGCGCGCTGCCGTCGCCCGCGCCGCCTGGCGTGTGCCGGCCCTCGGCGAACGTATCCGGCTGGTCTTCCTGGCCCGTTTCTACCGGACCACCGGCATGCTGCTGCGCGCCGGCATTCCCCTCAAAACGACGCTTGGCATGGTCGCCGATATTTTGCCCGTGGCCTTGCGCGCCGGTTTGCTCCAGGCGGTGGCCGACATCGAACAGGGGCGGCCGTTTTCGCAGGCGGCTGAACGAGGCGGCCTGACCACGCCGGTAGCGCTGCGCATGATTGCCGTCGGCGAACGCAGCGGTCAGCTCGGCGACATGATGGAAGCGGTCGCCACCTTTTACGACGAGGAAATCAACCGCCTCGTCGACATGCTGTACATGCCGATCTTCGAACTGGCCGGCAATTTTCAGTAGAGTAAGCGATGAACTCACCAAGGGAGGCGCACTTGTCGATGGAACGCCAGGAACACGATGTCCTGCTCGGCGAGGCATGCCAGCTGGCGGCGGCCGGTCGTGGCCTGCCGGCGGTGATGGCTGCCCTGCAGGCCGATTTCGGCCAGAGCGAAGAGGCGGCCGGCGAATTGACGGCCCTGGCCTTCGGCCTCAATGCGATCAGTCTGGCCGAGCTTTCCGAACACTCGCTGGCCCTGTCGCTGGCGCCGTTTGCTGAATTCATCCGGCGCCTGATCGCTACGCCCAATCCCTTCGACGTCACCGTGCGCGACTGGCTGGAAGGCCTGGTGCCGCTCGGCAAGCCGCTGCACTGGCGCCTGGCGCCGCCTTCGGTTTTAACTGCCTTCCTGGCCCGTGAAGAAACCCGGGTTCGGGCGCTCGACGGCAGTCTGAGCGGCGAGGGCGGCCAGATCGCCATCGGTTCGGTGGCCGAAGACCTCTCGCTGCAACGCATTTCCGAAGACGGCAGCGCCGTTGTTCGCCTTCTCCGGTCAACGCTGCACGATGGCCTGAAAGCCGGGGCCAGCGATATCCACGTCGAGGCCAACAATCGCGGCCTGGCCATCAAGTACCGCATCGACGGCGTGCTCAATTACGCCGGGTCGATCGACGGCGTCGACACCGCCGAGCAGATGATTTCCCGCGTCAAGGTGCTCTCCGAGCTCGACATCTCCGAGCGCCGCGTGCCGCAGGACGGCCGCTTCAAGGTCAGCTGGCAGGACCGCGAGATCGACATCCGCGTCTCGATCATGCCGAGCATCTGGGGCGAGGACGCCGTGTTGCGCGTGCTCGACAAGCAGGCGCTGACCGATCATCTGCAGGGCCTGCGTCTCGACGCCATGGGCTTCGACGCCGACATCATGGCGCGCATCCGTCGGCTGTCCAGCGAACCCTACGGCATGGTGCTGGTGACCGGCCCGACCGGTTCCGGCAAGACGACCACGCTCTACGCGGCACTGACTGAAATCAATGACGGCAAAGACAAGATCATCACCATCGAAGATCCGGTCGAATACCAGCTTTCCGGCGTCCTGCAGATCCCGGTCAACGAGAAAAAAGGCCTGACTTTCGCCCGCGGCCTGCGCTCCATCCTGCGGCACGATCCGGACAAGATCATGGTCGGCGAAATCCGCGACTCGGAAACCGCGCAGATTGCCGTCCAGGCCGCGCTGACCGGTCACCTGGTGTTCACCACGGTGCACGCCAACAACGTTTTCGACGTCATCGGCCGCTTCCTGCACATGGAAGTCGACCCGTACAACCTCGTTTCGGCGCTCAACGGCGTGGTCGCCCAACGCCTGATCCGTACCCTGTGCCCGGCCTGCGCGCAGCCGACGACACCGACCGGCGAAGAGCTGACCGACGCTGATATCGGAACGGTGGCCGGTGCCGACTGGAAATTCCGCCGCGCAGTTGGCTGCGGCACCTGTCGCGGCACCGGCTATCGTGGTCGCAAGGCTATCGCCGAACTGCTCGTCCTCAACGACGAAATCCGCGAACTGATCATCAGCCGTGCCCCGATCCGCCAACTCAAGGAAGCGGCCCGCCGTAACGGCACCCGCTCGCTGCGCGAAAGCGCCCTCGACCTCGTCCGCGACGGGATAACCAGCCTGGAAGAAGCCAACCGTGTCACTTTCGTGGCTTGACCGCCTGACCCTCTTCATTCACCCGCAGCGCGTCGTTCTTGAACGGCAGCCGTGGCGCGGTGCACCGTCCAGCCAAACGGCCGAGGTGGCGCCGCCGACGCCGGGCGAAGCCGACTGGCAGCCCGTGCTGGCCGCCGCCGACGCTTTGCTCAAGACCGCCGGCCAGGGCGCTGCCCTGCGCATCATAGTTGCCGACCATCTGGTTCGCTACACCTTGCTGCCGTGGAGCGAGATGTTGACCGGCAAGGCGGCCCGACTGGACATGGCCCGTGCCCTGTTGCGCAACGCGCTGGGCGAACGGGCGGTGGCGCTGGACATCGCGCTCGACCGTCCGTCCTTCGGCAAGAGCGGCATTGCCGCCGGTATCGACCGCCAGTTGCTGGCTGGCCTGCGCGCTGCCGCCAGGGCCCGGCGCCTGCGCCTGAACAGCGTGCAGCCGCGGCTGATCGCCGAGCTGGCGGCGCAGCAGACACAGTTGAACGACGGCTGGCTGGCCTGCCTCGACCTCGGTTGGCTGACCCTGGCCGGCGTGCGCGACGGCGAGATTTCCAGCCTGCGCAATCACCGCGCCAGTACGACGGAGCCGGCCATTCTGGCGGGTGAGCTGGCCGGCTTGCTGGCCGCCGAATCTGCCACGGTCAACGGGAAAAAAGTGCTGATTTCTGCATCTGCCGTCGCTGCCCCAAAGCTCGCCGGCGGCTGGGAAACGACGCTGGTCACGCCAGTCACCGGAGGCGCCCATGCGTGAGTTTGGCCTGGATTTTCAGCCGCGCCGTCCCGGTCTGCTGACGGTCGTTCTGCTCCTCGCCGGCGTGCTGCTTTGCGCTGACGCCTGGCTCGAAGACCGCACGCTGCTCAGCCAGCAGGAAGAAGTCGAAGCCCGGCTGGCCCAGGCCAAGCGGCGGGCCGACCGGGTCGACGCCGGCCGCCGCGACAGCCGCCCGGAAAACGTCTTTTCGGCCGAGGAGGGCAAGACCCTGCGCCAGACCATCGGCCTCATCCGGATCGACTGGGAAAAGCTCTACCGCAGCATCGACGCGGCAAGCAGCGAGGACGTCGCACTGCTCGCCATTCGCCCAAGCGCGGCCGGCAAGGCGGTGCAGATTTCCGGCGAGGCGCGCAACATGGCGGCGGCGCTCGCCTTTGTCGAAGCCCTGCGCCGCGAACCGCTGGCCAACGCCGTGCTGCTCTCGCATCAGATCAAGCAAAGCGACCCGCAACAACCCATCCTCTTCGAGATTGCCGCAACATGGCTGACCGGTTCCTGAACCTCCTGCTCGCTCGCCTGCGCTTTGCCGCGGCCAATTTGCCGGTGCTGCCGCTGATCGCCTTTTTGCTGGTCGTGGCCGCCGCGCTGACCCACATTGTCGTGTTGCCCGGCCGGGAAGCGGCCATCGAGGAGGGTGAGCGTCGTCTGGCCAGCCTCGAACGCAGCGCCCGCCGCGCCACAATGGAAAGCCAGACCGAGCGCGTGACCCCGGAAGATACCCGGCAGCGCCTGCTCGACCGTTTTCCCACCGAGGACCAGCTCAATGCCGAGCTTGGCAGCCTGCTTGAACTGGCGAGCAAGGAAGGCCTGCAAATTCCGACTGGCGACTATCGCCTGGTGCCCGGCAAGGATGGCCTTTTCGACCGCTACGTGCTGAACCTGCCAGTCAAGGGCAGCTACCAGACCATACGCCGCTACGTGGCAGCGGTGCGCCAGGAGTTCCCCGATCTGGCCGTCGAGGACATCAGCCTGCGCCGTGAAAACATCGGCAGCGCCGACGTCGAGGCGCAATTGCGCTTCATCCTCTTCGGCCGGAGGAAGGCGGCATGACGCCGAAACAACGCTGGATCATCCTCGGCGGCCTGCTCTCGGCCACCCTCGTCGCCGGCTACCTGATTGACGACGAACCGGTGCCGGAAAAGACCAAGCGCAAGGGCAGTGTTGCCAGCAAATCAGCCGCTTCGTCGGCGGCAGAGAGCCGGCGCGTCGGGGCGAAGGAACGGACGACCGAGCTGGCCGCCGCGCCCCTCAATTTTCCCGAGCCGGCGCCGCTCGAGGCAGTCGATGAGAGCAAGACGGAGGAGGGCACCAAGCCCATCGACCCCTTCCGCAACAAGAGCTGGTACGTCGCGCCACCGCCACCCAAACCGCCCAAACCGACAGCCCCGCCGCTGCCTTTCCAGTATCTCGGCAAGCTCAGCGAGGGGGGCGAAACACGCGTCTTCCTCAACCATCAGGGCAAACACATCATCGCCAAGGTCGGCGACGTGATCAATGGCACGTACAGCGTTGAAGAGATTTCCGGTGGCCAGATGACTTTTCTCTACCAGCCCTTGAATGAAAAGCAGGTGCTGGGCATCGGCTCCGACAAGTAAGGCGGAGCCGTGCTGCACAGCGTCCCGCACTGCTGTGCGGGACGGCTCAGAAGCTTACTTCGCCTGACGCCGACGGGCGGTAAAGCCGATCAAGCCAAGACCAGCCATCAGCATGGCCCACGATTCCGGTTCCGGGACGGGTGCCGTATAGCCGGCGAGGTCGGCGGCGCTGACCTTGTAGGCGTGCAGGACACCGGGCAGCAGCTTGTAGTCGCTGTTAAGCGTGGCGCCAGTTGCATCGGCGGTGCTGATGCAGCCGGTGGTCTGGCCGAGCGGGCACTGGATCGAAGTGGCATACGGATCAGCATCGCTGAAACGGAAATAGACGTCGAACTGCTCATTTGAGCCATTCTGCGTGACGCTGTAGTCGTTATCGGTGCCGGCCAGCATCAGGAAGCTGCCGTCAGCCAGCTTTGGTCCGATGGCCAGGCCTTCCCATTTTTCCGGCGACTTGTTGCCGAGGGCGGCCAGCGTGTCGGCATCGAGATCGAGGAACTTGGCCGATTTGCTGACCTTGGTGTAAACGGCGCCGACAGCATCGAGATCGATGCTGCTGACATCGGTCGCACCGGCTATGTCAATTTTGTAGACTTCCTTATCAGCGGTTCCAAGCGTAGCGCCAACCCCGATGCCCTGATTGTTGCGCTCGAGAACATAAAACTCGTGATCATTGATGGCGACCAGCGAGGAGATGCCTTGCCCCTGGCTGGAGCGCTTCATGTCGTAAGCGTACTGGGCAACTGCTGTGCCGGTTTCAATATCGAACTTGACGATACGATTCGTCTTGCCGCTGCTGCCGCCTTCGTCGAGCATGGCGCTTTGCAGCATGGCATAGGCGTACTTGCCATCCGGGCTGATGGCCAGCCCTTCGAAGCCGCGATTGGTCCGTTTTCCAGCCGTGTTGCCCGTGTCTCCGGCAAAGTTGGCAACGCCGGATGCACCGTTGCGCGGGATCAGATTGGCCGGCGTAACGAAGGTGCGGAGCAGATTGCCGTTGCGGTCAAATTCACGTACTGACGGGCCGTACTCGTCGGAAACCAGGAAGTTGCCGGTCTTCGGATTGACGACGAAACCTTCCGGGTCCATCGAATTCCCCAATGTGCTGGTCGGGCTCGGGGCAATGCCGTTGAGCGAGCTTCCGGCATTGTTGAAAACGATGGTTTGCTTGATCTGGAAGTTGGAGATGGCGCCGGTGTTGTAATCGACGTCGAGCGAGAAGCGCTGGACGCGGGTGTCGTAGCTCAGCGTGCCGCCGCCCGGACCACGATCGGACAGGCCCCACCACTCGTTGCGGTTGGTGTCGTAGTAAATATCGGAGAAATAGCCGAGGCGGCCGTTGTTGACCGTCGTGCCGCCGGACAGGTCGAGCATCCCGCCATCCAGAGTCAGGCCGTTGACGAAAGTCGGGGCAGCCTGGGCGGCGCCGGCGAACAAAATGCTCAGCAATGCGATTGTTGGTTTGAGTTTCATGATCTCTTTTTCAGGTTCGATGTTGTCGAAAGTTGGATCGCCGGATATCGAACGGGCGCTATCTGATTGTTGCGCCACGCCTTCGTCTTTGCGCCGGCATTCCCCCGCGCCTGACTCTAGATCTGGTTTGTTGCCGGCATATGACAAATGGCGTCATGGCGAATGATCCAGACATTTTTTGCTATCTTTCTAAGGGTTTTCCATACCCATTTTTCATGACTGGGCAGCCCCGGGCTGTATTAGGATGTCATGCGGTTGGCTGCCACGGTCAACCGGAAATTTTCCCCAAAATCAGAAGGAGACAAAACATGAAAAGACCCAATATTGCGTCGTCGCTACCGGCCGTCCGCTACCTCGGCGCGCTGATCATGCTGCTCGGCGCCGGCGCTGCCCAGGCTGACCGGTGCGCCAGTCTGATTCAGGCTTTCGGCAATCAACTGGTCGATGTCAGTTGCGTCGACAGCGCCGACCTGACCACCGCCAACCCGGCGACGACCCCTGCCAACAACTCGCTGCCCGGCCTGCCGCCTTTTGCCTTCACCCCGCAGACCGACCGCGCGACGATTGCTCCGGACGCCGCCAATCGCCCGCCGATCACTGCTGCGGTCCCCGGCGTTCAGCTCAACGCGCGGATCGCCAGCGACCCGACCGGTCAGGCGCGCTTCCTGTTGCGGCTGCCGGCCAAATGGAATGGTCGTCTCGTCGTCGCCGGTGCCTCCGGCACGCGCAGTGAGTTCAACGGCGATTTTGCCTGGAGCGATTACGTCGTCCAGAAGGGTTACGCCTACGCCTCGCAGAACACGGGCGTGCTCAATTTGAAGTTCAGTGACGCCAGCGACCCGCTGGCCTGCCGCCTCAACCCCACTTCGCCTTTGTGGGTCCAGTTTTACGATAACGGCCCGGGCCAGGAATTCACCCGCTGGCGCGACTACATGGTGCTCGCCTCCAAACTCGCCCACAAAGGCGCCGCGGCCAACTACGGAAAATCGCCGCGCTACACCTACGCCGTCGGCACCTCGAACGGCGCCTACCAGGTCCGGCGGGCCGTCGAGTCAGCGCCGGAATGGTTCGATGGTGGCGTCGATTGGGAAGGTACTTTCGTCGACGAAGGTGGCCCGAACCTGCTGACCGATCTGCCGACGGCTGTCCTCAACTTCCCTGATTACGTCGCCGGCGGCATGAGTTCGACCAGCACCGCCGCCAAAAACATCCGCGGCGCCGGCTACCCGCCCGATCTGGGCACTGGCGCCACCTCGCTGTGGTCGATGAATTCCGCCTCATTCTGGGAAGTGACGCTGTGCCAGTGGCAGAAGCGCCTCGATCCGACCTACGACACCTACGGTAGCGGACCGGAAAACTACAACTACTTCGCCCGCCTGCCGGTGTCCAGTGCCGACGACAACGTCGCCGATTTCGCCACCACCGGCCGCATCCAGCGTCCGCTCATCACCGTCGCCGGCACCATGGATGCATTGCTGCCGATCGATCACCACGCCCGCGCCTACGCCCGCAAGGTCGCGGCGAGCAGCACTGAGCGCTTTGATGACGATGACCATCATCGGCGTCGTCACCATCACCATGATCGCAACCCGGCCTACCGGCTCTACGAAGTGCAAAACGGCAACCACATCGAAACCTACAAGCTGACTTTGCCGCAACTGGAGTTCATCCAGCCGCATGCCCAGCGCGCTTTCGATCTGCTGGTCAGCCACGTCGAGCACGGCAAGGCGCTGCCGCCTGACCAGTGCATAGCACGCGGCGCCGCCATCGCCGACGCACCGGCCCAGCCCGGACACTGCGCCGAACTGCTGGCGCCCTGATCTGACGCCGCTTTTTTTGCGGCATTCGCAGCGGCACATGCTCCCGACGGGAGCATGTGCCGCTTTGCAATCTGTCGTCATATTTTGTTCACCGGGAGGTAACGGAGACGCACTACATTTCAGTTGCTTGAGTGAAGGAGAACGCCATGACGCGTGACGAAATGATCCGATTGCTGGTCCTTGACCGCCTTGAATACCGGGATGATCAGGCGCGCTATCTGCACCTGCAAGGGGTGCTCGAAAACGGTTTTCGTGGCTTCCGGAGGTTGTCAGACCATGAGCTGGCGGCCGAAATCGAGGCGCTCGGACTGGACGGCCAGCTCGATGTCGCCGACGGGCTGGATGACGATCTGGATACCTTTGCCGACGACGGCCTGTTTGACTCCAGCCTGTCAGTCGGTCACGTCTTCATCCTCAAGCAGTCCGCCGACTTCTCGCAATAAGCCGTCAGGCTGGCAGCGCGGGAACGCACGCCTCAATCAGTGTCGCCACTGGCCAATTTCACTGACATTTTCCGGCAATGCTGTTGTAATTCTCCGGCGCTAGGCTGGGCTACCTTCATTTCCTCCAGGCAGCCCTCATGACCACTCGCACTCCGACCCAACGTCGCCGATTTCTCCGTCATTTCGCCATGGGCAGCGTCGCCGCCTCGGCCGGCAGCCTGCTGCCATTGCGCGCCATGGCCCACGGTTTCGATGCCGACGACCTGTTCTCCGATGACCAGCGCGCGCTGGCCCATTTTCCGCATCGCCACAAGGTCAGTTTCGACCACGGCGTGGCTAGCGGCGACCCGCTCGCCCGCAAGGTCATCCTCTGGACGCGCGTTAGCAGCGAGCGCGGCGGCATCGTTCCGGTCAAGTGGGAAATGGCCCTCGACGCGGCTTTCCGTCGCGTCGTCCGCGCCGGTATCGCGCTCACCGATGGCCGCAAGGATCACACCGTCAAGGTCGATGTCAGCGGTCTGAAGCCGGACACCGTCTATCACTATCGCTTTGCCGTCGGCCATACGGTATCGCCGACCGGTCGTACGCGCACCTTGCCGGTGGGCAGCGTCGCCAAGGTCAAGCTCGCCGTGTTCACCTGCTCCAACTTCCCGGCCGGTTATTTCCACGCCTACCGTGAAGCGGCGAAGCTCGAAGGCATCCATGCCGCCGTCCATCTCGGCGACTACATTTATGAATACGGCCGCGATGGCTACGCTTCGACCGATGCCGCCGCGCTCGGCCGCGAAGTGCTGCCGGCCGGCGAGCTGCTGACGCTCGACGACTACCGCCAGCGTTACGCCCAGTACCACACCGATGCCGACCTCCAGGCCGTGCATGCCGCGATGCCCTTCATCAACGTCTGGGACGACCACGAGATCGCCAACGACACCTGGAAGGACGGCGCCGAGAATCATGACTCGGCCAGCGAAGGTGAATTCACCGTCCGCCGCGCCGCCGCGTTGCAGGCTTTCCACGAATGGCTGCCGATTCGCACCCCGGACCCCCGTCGACCGCAGCAGATCAACCGCAGCTTCGCCTTCGGCAACCTGCTGGCGCTGCACATGCTCGATACCCGCGTCATCGCCCGCGACCGGCAGATGGAGTACGCCAATTACTTCGGCAGCGACGGCAGTTTCGACAGTGTGCGTTTCGCCGCCGACCTGGCCGATACCGACCGCCAGTTGCTTGGTGCCGAACAGCTGCTCTGGTTGCAGGATCAACTCGCCGGTTCCGGTGCCACCTGGCAGATGCTCGGCCAGCAGGTGCTGATGGGCCGCATGAATATCCCGGCGCCGCTGGTCCTCGGTCAGATCAGCTTCTCCGCCTACTCGGCGCTGGTCTACAAGGCGCAGACGGCACCCGCCACGCTGACCCCGCAGGAACAGTTCATCCTCGCCCAGCCGGCCATTCCCTACAACCTCGACGCCTGGGACGGCTACGCCATGGCGCGGGAAACCGTGCTGGCCATGGCCAGAGGGCTGAACAAGAACCTCGTCGTACTGGCCGGCGATACCCACAACGCCTGGGCGAGCGATCTTGAGGACTACCAGGGCAACGCAGTCGGCGTCGAGTATGCCGTCGCATCCGTCTCCTCGCCGGGTCTCGAGGAATATTTCCCGAGCGAAAACCCGCTCGCCGTGGCGGCCGGGCTCGAAGCCATCATCGGGCCACTCAAGTACGCCAACACCGGCGACCGCGGCTACATGGTGGTCACCGCCACACCGGGTGAGTGCCGTTGCGACTGGCGCTATGTCAGCACCGTCAAGGCAGAGGAGTACACCATGCTGGCCGGCAAATCGCTGCGCACGCTGCCTGGTGTCGCCAACCGGCGCCTGATCCCGGTCTGATGGAGAGGTCGTGTTTGCAGCCATTTCAAAATGGGCCGTTTTTTCCGGTTGACCGTGGAATGCCCGGTCCGTTGTCCTGTCCGGGTCGGCTACATTCCTGAATAGCCAAGACTTCGCTGGCAAACAATAGTAAACTGGCGGCTGTGCGGCATTTTTGCCGCCGGTTGCACCCATTAAAAAAACCGGCAAATGCCGGTTTTTTTAATGGGTGGCGTTGAAAAAATGTTTCAAACAAATTAAATTGTCGCCACCTATTTATATAAGGAAATAATCATGGATATTTCTACGCTTACCGTTGCTCAATTGCGCGATTTGCAGCAGCAGATTCCGGCCGAAATCAAACGTCGCGAAGCCCAGGAAAAGATTAATGTCCTGAATGAATTGCGTGCCTTGGCCAAAACCCATGGTTATGCCATTGAGGATTTGCTCGGCAAGGAAGTCAAGGTCAAGACGACGACCGGTAATAAGGTCAAGGTTAAATACCGTCATCCGCAAAATGTCGAACTTGAATGGACTGGTCGCGGCCGCAAGCCGAAATGGGTCGAAGCCTGGGTGGCCAATGGTGGCTCTCTGGATAATCTGCTGGTTTGATCATGCGTATTCTGCTGAGTAACGACGACGGTTATTTTGCGCCGGGGCTTGCCGCCCTGGCTGAGGCGCTGCACGACCTGGGTGAGGTCGTCGTCGTTGCTCCCGAGCAGAATCGCAGCGGCGCCAGTAATTCGCTGACGCTGGATCGGCCATTGTTTCTGAAAAAGGCGGCAAATGGCTTTCATTTTGTAAATGGCACGCCAACCGATTGTGTCCATTTGGCCGTTACCGGCATGCTCGATGAATTACCGGATATTATCGTTTCGGGAATAAATAACGGCGCCAATATGGGCGACGACACGATTTATTCGGGTACCGTTGCGGCAGCGACGGAAGGTTATTTGCTCGGCATTCCCTCCATCGCCATTTCCCTGACCAACTTCGAGGGAGACAATTATGCGACGGCTGGCCGTGTCGCCCGCGAATTGGTCGAGCGCTTTATTCGCGATCCCATTCGCGAACCTGTTTTATTGAATGTAAATGTCCCTGATATTCCCTACGCTGATTTGAATGGCATGGAAGTGACCCGTCTTGGTCGTCGGCATAAAGCCGAGCCGGTGGTGAAAATGACCTCGCCGCGCAGTGAAACCGTTTATTGGGTGGGCGCCGCCGGTGCAGCCGCCGACGCAGGGCCGGGAACCGATTTCAATGCCATCGAGCGCGGTGTTGTTTCGATTACCCCGTTGCAGATCGACTTGACGCATGCCGCCCAGCTGCCTTCGATTCGCCAGTGGATGAAGTGAGTCACGGCGTGTTGCAAGGTATCGGCATGACGTCGCAGCGAACCCGGACACGGATGATCGAGCGCCTACGCGAAAAAGGTATCCGCAACGAAGCCGTTCTCAAGGCGATGGCCGCTGTTCCGCGCCACGTCTTCGTCGAGGAGGCTCTGGCTTCGCGGGCCTACGAGGACACCGCCCTGCCGCTCGGCATGGGGCAGACCATTTCGCAGCCCTATGTCGTGGCACGCATGATCGAGTTGCTGCTCAATGGCCGCAAGACGCTGGGCAAGACCCTTGAAATCGGTGCCGGTTGTGGCTACCAAGCCGCCGTGCTGGCCCAGTTGACCAACGAAGTCTATGCCGTCGAGCGGCTGGCGCCCTTGCTCGAAAAGGCCAAGGCCAACATGCGTACCCTGCAGCAGTTCAATGTTCGCCTCAAACACGCCGATGGCCAGTTCGGATTGCCCGAGGCCGGGCCGTTTGACAGTATCATTGTGGCAGCAGCCGGGGCCAGTGTACCGCCTGCCTTGCTCCAGCAGCTTGCTCCTAATGGGCGTCTGGTATTGCCAGTCGGTGCTGCGGAGCAGTATCTTAGTTTTATAGAACACACGCCGCAGGGGTATGTCGAAACCCGGCTTGATGCCGTACGTTTCGTCCCGCTACTTTCAGGAACGCAATGATTCGAATCGTCGTCGCACTATTTCCCATCCTGCTCCTGGCTGGCTGTATCTCCCAGCAACCGGTGCCGGCGGTCGACCGCTCGACCTCCAGGGCGGCAGCTCAGCCGGCTGGCCCTGGATATTACACGGTCAAGCGCGGTGACACCCTGTACCGGATCGCGCTGGAACACGGCCAAGATCATCGCGATGTCGCCAGCTGGAACAATATCGCCAACCCGTCATCCATCAAGGAAGGCCAGATTCTGCGCGTTGCACCGCCGGGCGCTGCCGCCGAGCCTGTCACAGATGGCGCGGTTACCAAACCGATTGAGGTTGGCGCTGCCGTCGAGTCTCGCTCGCTTGATCAGCCGGCCGGCAGTGTTGCCGCTACCCAGCAAAATGGCGCATTGAAGCGTGAGCCGCGGGTCGGCAAGGAGCCTTATTCTGATGAAGCCTACGCCCGCCTGAACAAGGCGGGCAGCGAAACCGCCAAGCCGGCCGAGATCAAGCCGGAAGCGAAACCCGAGGTGGCACCGGCCGTTGCCACCGGCCCCGACGATGTGCCCTGGATGTGGCCGACGTCGGCCAGGCTCTCGGCGCCATACAGCGATGCCGGCAACAAGGGCCTGGATTTCGCCGGCAAGGCCGGTGATCCCGTCCTGGCCGCCGGCGATGGCAAGGTGGTCTATGCCGGCAGCGGCCTGCGCGGCTTTGGCGAACTGGTCATCGTCAAGCACAACGCTACCTATTTGTCGGCCTACGCCCACAACCGCAAGATTCTCGTCAAGGAAGGCCAGCAGGTCAGCCGCGGCCAGAAGATCGCCGAAATGGGCAATACCGATGCGGACTCGGTCAAGCTGCACTTCGAAATCCGCAAACAGGGCAAGCCGGTCGATCCGGCGCAGTATCTACCGAAAAGATGAGCGATATCGGCGAGGGTGTGGATGACGAGTTCGAGGGGCAGCCCGATGAATCGGTCCTGCTTTCGGAGCCTGAGGCAGCCTCTCCGGAAATCGAGCTACTCGAGGATGTCACCCAGCTTTATCTGAGCGAGATCGGCGCCAAGCCGCTGCTCACCCCGGAACAGGAGCTGGCGACGACGCGGCTCGTCCGGGCCGGCGATTTTGCTGCCCGTCAGCGCATGATCGAGCACAATCTGCGGCTCGTCGTGAATATCGCCAAGCATTACCTGAACCGGGGAATACCGCTGCTTGACCTGATCGAGGAAGGCAATCTCGGCCTGATCCACGCACTGGAAAAGTTCGACCCGGAACGCGGCTTCCGTTTTTCCACGTACGCCACCTGGTGGATACGCCAGAACATCGAGCGCGGCATCATGAACCAGTCGCGCACCATTCGGCTGCCGGTGCATATCGTCAAGGAAATCAACGTCGTCCTGCGTGCCATGCGCCATCTGGAGTCGGCCGACAAGCGCAACTCGACGGTGGAGCGTATCGCCGCACTGATCGACTGGCCGGTCGAGGACGTACGGCGCACGCTGTCGCTCAACGAACATATCGCCTCGCTCGATGCGCCGCTCGACATCGATCCCAGCCACACCATCGCCGAAGTCATCGCCGACGATGGCGGCAGTGATCCGGAGTCATTGCTGCAATTGAGCGAAGTCGGCTCGCTGGTCGGCGACTGGCTTGATCAACTGAGCGAGCGCCAGCGCTCGGTCATTGAGCGCCGTTACGGGTTGAATGGTGCCGACGTGGCGACGCTCGATGTCATCGCCCACGATCTCGGGCTGACCCGCGAGCGGGTCCGGCAGATTCAGATGGAAGGTCTGGATCGCCTGCGCAAGATCGTCAAGCGCGGCAATATCTCGCGCGATTCTCTGCTGTAGCAGCGCACATCCGGCCGCGGATTTCTTCGGCCAGCTGGAAAACCGACATGGCGTAGAAGCTTGACCGGTTGTAGCGCGTGATCACATAAAAATTATCGAATCCAAGCCAGTATTCCGTCTCGCGCCCGGGTGAGACAAGGTCGATCAGCGCCGCCGTCGTTTGCGGGTCGATGTTGGCGCGGATGCCTTTGTCGGCCAGATCGGCGACCTTGAGGCTCGGGCGCAGGCCGGCCTGAATCAGTTCGGCATCCGGCGTGCCGGCCGTCATGGCCGGTACGGCGATGGGCTGCCCGGCTTGCCAGCCATGTTGTTCGAGAAAGCGGGCGACGCTGCCGATGGCATCGTCGACGCTGTTCCCCAGATCGACGCGCTGGTCGCCGTCGAAATCGACAGCATAGCGGCGCTGACTGCCCGGCATGAATTGCGGGATGCCGATGGCGCCGGCAAACGAGCCTTTGACGGCCATCGGGTCGAGATTGTTTTCCCGCGCCAGCAGCAGGAACTGTTCGAGTTCGGTGCGGAAAAATTCGGCCCGTCGCGGGTAGTTGAAAGCCAGCGTGGACAGTGCCTCGAAGACACGGAAGCCGCCTGTGTTGCGGCCGTATTCGGTTTCGACGCCGATGATGGCGACGATGATTTCCTCGGGGACGCCGTAGAGGGCCGAGGCCTTGGCCAGTTGCCCGGCATTTTCCTGCCAGAAGCTGACGCCGCCATCGATGCGCCGCTCGTTCAGGAAGCGCGGCCGGTAGCGTTCCCACGAGCGCTGCAGCGGCGAGGCGGGCGGCTGGATTAGCTTGAGGACGGTGGCGTTCGGGCGGGTCTGGGCGAACTGGCTGATCAGTTCGTCGGCCTTGAAGCCGTGGCGCGTTTCGAGGTCGCGGGCAAATTCGATGGCGGCCGGATCGTCGGCGAAGGTCGGCGTATTCGCTTTGGCATGTTGCCCGGCATTGGCCAGCGTGGTCAGGGCGGCGAGGAGCAGCGGGGCAAGCGTCAGTTTGAGGTTCATCATGGCAATTGCGCGATGGCGTCGCGCAGTGTTTTCAGGTGTTTGTCGGTGTTGCCGTAGCGCGCTACAAGGTAGGCGTCGACCACGCGCTGGAAAGGTTCGGCCAGTTCCGGTCGTTGTTCGCGAACGCGTCGGGCCAGATCGAGGGGCGTTTCCCAAGGCGCGCAGTCTACCTTTCTTCGGGCCAGATGTCGCAGCGCCTTATGCCAAAGGCGAACGACCGGGTCGCTTTCCGGGCGTTTGTAGAGCGCCCAGCCCATGAGGCCGGCGACGAGCAGGCCGCAGGTGCCGCCCAGGGCGACGACCAGAGCCTGCCAGTCGGCGTCGGGCAGGCCGAGCCGGGCGAGCAGTTCGCGCTGGCGTCGCGGGTCGTAGCCGAGGATGTTCTGGTTCCACGCGTTGTTGATCGCCTCCCAGCGATAACGCAGTGTTCTGATCCAGTCGGCGCGTATCTGAATCAGCATCGGTAGCGGTTCACCGAAGGCCAGCGCATTGGCGATGCCGGTTTCGATACGGTCAGGCGACACGGCGGCGGTCGGATCGACGCGGACCCAGCCTTTGCCATCGAGCCAGACTTCGGCCCAGGCGTGGGCATCGGACTGGCGAACCACGAGGTATTGATCGAGCGGATTGAATTCGCCTCCTTGGTAGCCGCCGACGACGCGGGCCGGAATGCCGGCGGCGCGCATTAGCGTCACGAAGGCAGCGGCGTAGTGCTCGCAGAAACCTCGTTTGCTCTGAAAAAGGAAATCGTCGATGCCGTGCCGGCCGAGCAGCGGCGGTCGCAGCGTGTAGGTGAAATCGGCCGCGAACAAAGCGAGCGCCTTGGCGATGACGCCTTCCGGCGTGTTGCCCTGACGCCATTGGGCGGCCAGGGCGCGGGTCTGCGGATTGCCTTCGGGCAGTGCGAGGTTGCGGCCCATGACCAGGGCGTCTTCGCTCGCGTTGAAGCGGTAATCGAGGCTGGCCGATAGCCGGAAGCGCTGGCGCTCGTTGATGGCATTGCGGCTGACTGCGGTCAACGTACCATTCACTGCTATTTCGGCTGGCACATCGGCTGGTGCGTCGAGGGCCAGCAGCCAGCGCTGGTTGTGCGCCTCGATTGTCGTTTCATAAGCGATGGGCGGCGAAATGCGTTCCAGTTGAGGCGCCGGGTGGCGACCTTTGTATGGCTGCCAGGTCGTACCATCGAACTGCTCCATGACCGGGCCGCGCCAGTAGAGCTTTGGCCGGGGCGGTAGCGGCCCGTCGAAGCGAACGCGAAAGGCGATGTCGGCATTCTGGACAAGCTCGGCGATGCTGCCCGGCGACATGCTGTCGGACAGTCCGGTCTTGCCGGCGTAAGCGTCGGTTGGCAGGCCCCAGAGCGGCCCCGAAATGCGCGGAAAGAGCAGGTACAGCCCATGCAGGCGGACCAGCGTTGCCGTGACCAGCCACATCGCGGCGAGCAGCCAGAGGCCGGTCGGGATGCTTTGCGAGTACAGGTAGTGGGTGAGCAGCAAAAAGTAGCCGAGGGTGACGACGACCATCGCGTCGCGTCGCGACTTGAGCTCGAGCAGTTTCATGGTCATGAACATGACCAGCATGGCGACCCCGACGTCGCGCCCGAACAGCGTGTGGAATTCGAGCAGGATGCCGGCGCTGCCGGCGCCAACCAGCGGGATCAGTATCCAGCGGCCGGGCAGGCGCTGGTCTTTCCACCACAGCCAGACGGCCCACAAGAGCAGGGCGCCGGCCACCGCGCTGAGCCATGGCGGCTGATGCATGAAGTGCGGCGCCGTTGTCGCCAGTGCCGTGGCGAACAGCCAGGGCGTGGCGTGGCGGTCGAGGGCTTCGCGGGCTGGCGTGCTCATGGCTGGCAGAGGGCGAGTGCTTCGAGGCAAAGCTGGCGATGTCGCTCGCCGCTGCCGGTCGGGATATCGACGCCGGGCAGGCGCAGGCCGTAATGGGCGTCGGCGGCATCGGCGGCGAGCACCCAACCGGTCAGGATGCCGATGCGGGTTTCGTTGGTCAGCGCGGCGTCGGTCAGTTGCCAGTCGAGCAGCAGTTCGACTTGCGCGCCGCCGGCGAATTGCTTGATCAGCAAGGGGCCGTTGGCGTTGCGGGCGCTGGCTTTCCAGGCGACATGGCGCGGTGAGTCGGCCGGCTGGCGTTCGCGGAATCCGGCGAAGTCCTCCTGGCCGCCATCGCCGCTGCGCTCGCCGCCGAGCGCTGTCGGCGAGGCCGGGGGCAGCGGCGCGGCAATCGGTTGAGGATAGACCAGGCAGCGCATGGCCGGCTGCAGGTAGGCCCAGGCGGTGAACAGGCCGAGCGGATAGCGTGTGGCCAGGCGGACGCGCGGCAGGGCGAGCCAGCCGCGGCTTTTGGCGCTGACCGGAATATTCAATTTTGTGCTTTTTTTCCGGTTGACCGTGGCAAACACCGGATTGCCGCTTTCGGCTTCCAGTTCCAGTCCCAGGCGTGGGGTAGGGCGGTCGTTGTCGAGGGTGATCTGAAAATGCGCCATCTCGCCAGCGAAAACCGGCCCGCTTCGCCCTGGCGTGATGACCAGTCCGTGCAGGTTGCGAAAGGTGTGGATCATGCCAACGATGCCCAGCCCAACGAGCAGGAAAACCAGCGCATGACCGAGCGCCAGGTTGTAGTTGATGGCACCGATCAGCATGACGACGAGCGCCAGGGCGTAGAGCAGCCCGCCGCGCGAGGGGATGATGAAAATGCGCCGCTGGCCGAGGCGCAGCGGTGTCGTGCCGTCGCTGCGCCAGCGAAACAGTTTTTGCTGCAGGGTGGCGACGATGCCCACGTTTTTCAGGGGATGGCGACGCTGCGGATCAGGGCGGCGATGTCTTCGGCCAGCGCGTAGCCACCACCCTGTGCCGAGCGCAGGCGATGCCGGGCAACGGCGGGGAGAACGGCCTGGACGTCGTCGGGCAAGACCATGTCGCGCCCGGCCAGCCAGGCCCAGGCGCGCGCGGCGGCGAGCAGGGCGAGGCCGGCGCGTGGCGACAGGCCGTGCTGGAAAGCCGGGTTCTGGCGGGTCGCTTCGACCAGCGCCTGGACGTAATCGATGAGCGGTCCGGCCGCGTGGACGGCTGATGCCTCCTGCTGCAAGGCCGGCAGGTCATCGGGCGTGAGTAGTGGCTTCAATTCCTCGACGCGCCGCCGCTGGCCGCCGGCGGCGAGGAGGGCGCGTTCGGCGGTGCGGTCCGGGTAGCCGAGTTCGAGGCGCATGAGGAAACGGTCGAGCTGCGATTCGGGCAGCGGAAAAGTGCCGATCTGGTGGGCCGGGTTTTGCGTCGCGATGACGAAGAAGGGCGTCGGCAACATCCGCGTCTGGCCTTCGGCCGTGACTTGCCCTTCCTCCATCGCTTCGAGCAGGGCACTCTGGGTTTTCGGCGTGGCGCGATTGATTTCGTCAGCGAGGACCAGCTGGGCAAAGATCGGGCCGGGCAGGAAACGGAATTCGCTGCGCTCGCGCTCGAAAACGGAAACGCCGGTGATGTCCGCCGGCAGCAGGTCGCTGGTGAACTGGATACGCGAGAACTGCAGGCCGAGCAGCCGGGCCAGCGTGTGGGCCAGCGTCGTCTTGCCCATGCCGGGCAGGTCTTCGATGAGCAAATGGCCGTCGGCCAGCAGGCAGGCAATGGCCAGCCTGATTTCATGATCCTTGCCGAGAATGATCCGGCCGGCCTGCTCGAGGACGCCGTCGAATGCCCGCGGGCGACCGGTGAGGCCGGAAAGTGTACTTTTCAACATCATATGAGTCCGCTGTGTCAGTCCGAACCCATTCTAATGCTTGAAGCGGCGCGATGAATGGGACGATAATGACAATTCGACGTGCGCCGTTTTGTGCGCCGCTTCGCAGAGAGAGAACAAGTGACGACCACTGCCATCATCACCCATCGTGACTGCCAGTTGCACGACATGGGTTCGCATCACCCGGAATGTCCCCAGCGTCTGACCGCCATCAACGATCATCTGATCGCCCAGGGAATCGACGCCTATTTTGTCTACTACGACGCGCCGCTCGCCACCTTTGAACAACTGATGCGCGTCCACCCCGCTTCCCATCTCGAACGCCTCAAGCGCGCCTCGCCGGAACTGGGCGTCGTGCACCTCGACCCCGATACCGCGATGAATCCGCATACCTGGCAGGCCGCATTGCGTGCTGCCGGTTCGGGTTGCCTCGCCGTCGACCTCGTCATGAAGGGTGAAATCGAAAACGGCTTCTGCGCCGTGCGACCGCCCGGTCATCACTGCGAAAAAGCAAATCCGATGGGTTTCTGCTTCTTCAACAACATCGGTGTTGCCGCCAAGCACGCACTTGTCGCCCATGGCCTGGAGCGCGTCGCGATCATCGATTTCGACGTTCATCATGGTAACGGCACCGAAGACTGCTTCGCCGGTGACGAGCAGGTGCTCATGTGCTCCATCTTCCAGCACCCGTTCTATCCCTATTGCGGCACCGACAAGCCGGCAGCCAACATGTGCAATGTGCCGCTGGCTTCCGGTTGCGGCGGCGAAGAGTTCCGCGATGCCGTGACGCAGGTCTGGATGCCGCGCCTGCGCGAATTCAAGCCGCAGATGATCCTTATCTCGGCCGGCTTCGATGCCCACTTCGAGGACGACATGGGCAACCTGAAGTTCCTCGAAAAGGACTACGCCTGGGTCACCGATCAGCTGAAAACGCTGGCCGCCGAAATGTGCGAAAAGCGCATTGTCTCGATGCTCGAAGGCGGCTACGTGATGACCTCGCTGGCGCGCAGCGTCGGCGCGCATCTGCGCTCGCTGGCTGATCTCTAGCCACTGTTTTCTTTCGGAAAAAGAACAGGGTGGGGTAAAATCCCGCCCTCTTTTTCATGTTTCCAACGTTTAACCGGACAAATCCATGGCGTTGATTGTTCAAAAATACGGCGGTACGTCGGTCGGTAATCCCGAGCGCATCAAGAATGTCGCCAAACGCGTTGCCAAATTCCAGGCACAGGGCCATCAAGTGGTCGTCGTCGTCTCTGCAATGAGCGGCGAAACCAACAAATTGATTGCACTGGCCAAGGAAGTTCAGGCCACTCCCGATCCGCGCGAGCTGGATGCCATCATGTCCACCGGCGAACAGGTCACTACCGGCCTGCTCTCCATGGCGCTGATGGACATCGGCTGCAAGGCCAAGAGCTACACCGGCGGCCAGGTCAAGGTGCTGACTGACAGCACGCACACCAAGGCGCGCATCCTGTCGATCGACGAAACCAACATGCGCCGCGATCTCGATGCCGGCCACGTTGTCGTCGTTGCCGGCTTCCAGGGTGTCGACGAGCACGGCAACATCACGACCCTCGGCCGTGGCGGTTCCGATACCTCCGGCGTCGCCCTCGCGGCTGCGCTCAAGGCCGACGAGTGCCAGATCTACACCGACGTCGATGGCGTCTACACCACCGACCCGCGCGTCGTGCCCGAAGCCAAGAAGCTCGACACCATCACCTTTGAAGAGATGCTGGAAATGGCCAGCCTCGGCTCCAAGGTGCTGCAGATCCGCTCGGTCGAATTCGCCGGCAAGTACAAGGTCAAACTGCGCGTTCTTTCCAGCTTCCAGGACGAAGGGGAAGGTACGCTGATCACTGTTGAGGAAGACAAGAATATGGAACAACCGATCATTTCCGGTATCGCTTTCAACCGCGACGAAGCCAAGCTCACCATGCTCGGCGTTCCCGATACCCCGGGCATTGCCTACCAGATCCTGGGCTCCATCGCCGACGCCAACATTGACGTCGACATGATCATCCAGAACGTCGGCCATGATGGCACCACGGACTTCTCCTTCACCGTGAACCGCGGCGACTACGCCAAGGCCCAGGGCATCCTCGAAGGCGTCAAGGCCAAGCTCGGCGCTCGTGAAGTGACCGGCGACAACAAGATCTGCAAGGTCTCCGCCGTCGGCGTCGGCATGCGCTCGCACCCGGGCGTTGCCTCGAAGATGTTCAAGGCCCTGGCTGACGAAGGCATCAATATCCAGATGATCTCGACCTCCGAAATCAAGATTTCCGTCGTTCTCGACGAGAAGTATCTGGAACTGGCTGTCCGCGTCCTGCACCGCACGTTCGGTCTCGATCAGTAAGTTTGACCAAAAGGCGCGGAGCCTATATCATCCGCGCCTCGTTGTAGCAGGCAAGGACACGTGGCCGAGTGGTCGAAGGCACACCCCTGCTAAGGGTGCATCCGGGCAAAACCTGGATCCAGGGTTCGAATCCCTGCGTGTCCGCCAAGCAATACAACGATGCTTAAGGCCCCGATTTTTCGGGGCTTTTTGCTTTTTTGGGTTGGTAATCACCCTACGTTTGAGCGCAGGATAAATTCTGGTGGAAGCAGTCATACAAGCCGTCGTCGAAGAGCCGCCTTTGAATCTCGGCCTGGTTGCCCAATTGCAGATTCATTTTTATCGGCTGAGCACCTACGCGGTACTGAATTTTCTCGATGATCCTGCCATGTTGGCCTTCGTGCTCTGTTAAAGCGTCCGCAGGTCCAAATTACTCACTGGATAAGCCATTTCTCTGCAGTCACAAACGGCTACAAAACACGGGAAGACATATTTCTTTCGCAGGCCTAGAGTGTGTACGTTGTTGTGCAGTGCACAAAATCTGTAAAGGATATGAATATGGTTCCCGACTACATGCAGAAATACACTGACCTCCGGATTGGGCGGCTGTCGTTTCACCAGTTCATGGAATTTGTCGATGAAATCTACTGTATGGGTCACACCAACGGTAGCTTGTCCGCGCAAGCCGAGTTGCTCAAACGGATCAACGGTCAGATCGCTTCGACTGGTCCCACGTGTGATTCGCAGATAGTGCCGTACGAGTCGGTTTTCTAGAATCTCGGCAATCAATTGGTCTGCGCGCGGGCATCTTGTGGCATCTTTGTTTGGAGCGTAGATTAGAAAACGTTCGAAGGGAGATATCCATGCGCTACACCATCCTTCTGGCGCTTCTGCTTGCATCCACTGCAACCCAGGCCGACGTCTTTACCTGCCACACGCGTTCCGGAGAAGTCGTCTATTCCGACGTTCCCTGCGACAAGGGATCGATAATCGAAAAAATAAGCCCGAGCGAGTCGGTATCAGACCCGGTTGCCGCCCAGAAAGAACTTGAGCGACAAAAGGCCTATACCGAGCGGCAAGCGGCCGAAAATGCGCGGGCAACGGCTGCTGCGCCCATGCCGGCAATCCTTCCGGATTACTCCAGCCCACCTCCTTCATCGCCACTGCCGACGCCGTTGTCGCCATCGTCGTCAGGACAATCGGACATGCCCCCAAGAACACGGTGAGACAAGCATTCTCTCGGGCTCACACCAAATAAAAAAGCGCCTTTCGGGCGCTTATTTCTTACTCCGGACTGTCTGTCTATGGTCTGGCGAAGATATTCCGGTCGAATGTCAGGTTGTCGAAGGCGGCGTAGGTCCAGGGCAGGCCGTTGGCTTGCGATGAGAGGCGTACCTTGGCGATGTTGCGGCTGGGCGAGGAAAAGCTCAGCGGATGCCAGTGGCCAAGGAAGTTGGCATCGTGAACCCCCAACTGCGTCAGTACCTTGCCCAGATATTTGCCGGTCGAGTCGTAGGCCTCCATGAATGGCCGGTTATCGGCATTGCCCGAGCCTTCTGGCGAGTTCATCGCATAAGCCCAAACGCTGACCGATTGCTGCAATTGGGAAAACGTCGCTTCGAGGGCGCCGTAGCGCGCATCGAACCAGGGATTGGAAGGATCGGCTTCGATGATGGTCAGGACATTTTTTCCGCTCTGGGCGGATCCGCCCACCGGCATTTCCTTGGCGAATGCTGACCACGTGCGTGGCGGGTAGGTCACGCTGGCAAAGTTCACGCCTGAACTGGCATAGGTAGAGTCAACGGCCGTACCACTGGGCACGTCGTCGAAAGTAATGGAAACCGTTCGCCAAATATTGGGTGGCGGGCGAAATGGAGGACGCTGTGAAATGACGCCGCCGAGCTTGATCGCATTGTTTGTGAAGTCGGGCATGAGAAACGCTCCTTTTCAGTGATGCACAAATTTGCAAAGCGGCACACTTGCGACAGGAATGAAATCTCTCAAGTGTGCTTTTTTGCCAACGATTGTCCATACGAAAAGCATAGATTAATCGCTCTGGCATTCAAGGAGAAGCTGTACAAAACACTGCGGGCACAGCCGTTTTTGCCAATCCGGATGCCACGGTCAACCGGAAATTTTGCCCAAAATTCAAAGCGGTCGTTTTGCCGGCGCCGGGTACCAGTCGTCCGGCTTCACCACCTTGGCCTGCGCCGTATCGGCGAGGTAATGTGGCGACATGATCTGCACGCCAAACTCGTTGAAGACATCCTGGATATTGGCATGGAGCTGGCTCAGCACCTCGGCGCGCGGCCGCGGGCTGTGCGGGATAGCCTGGGCGACCAGCCGGTATTCCGGATAGAAATCGGAAAGGTTGGTTTGAAAGACGACGGGCGGGGGATTGTCGAGAATCCCCGGAGTCCGCTTCGCCGCGTCGATCAGCATGGCCTCGACCTGCC
Organism: Rhodocyclaceae bacterium; assembly: GCA_008080565.1. Lineage (GTDB taxonomy): Bacteria > Pseudomonadota > Gammaproteobacteria > Burkholderiales > Rhodocyclaceae > Azonexus. Next base: position 56,814 of record VIKE01000007.1, read on the forward strand.
GCCACGGCGTGTCGTAGCCGATGGTGACGGTCGTATCGACGACATAGCCGGCGCCATCGACGGTGCGCGAATAGTTCTTGGTCACCGCCCCGGTGATCATCGAATTGGGCAGCGTCAGCTCCTCGCCGAGGCCGGTACGAATGCAGGTCGTAAACATGCCGATCCTGACCACCGTGCCTTCATGCTCGCCAATGCGCACGTATTCGCCGGCCCGGATGGTCCGCGTGTAAGTCAGGATCAGCCCGGCCGCACCCTGGCCAACAACGCTCGAGGCGCCAAGCGAGACCATCAGGCCGAGCAGCACCGACAGCCCCCTGAACGCCTCGGTCTGGGCGCCTGGCAGATACGGATAGGCCATGGCGATGGCAAACAGCCAGATGCCGATGCCGAAAAGTCGCCGCGTCGTCGGCATGGTTTCCGGTTCCAGCCAGCTGACCGGCGTTCCGGTATGCGACACACGCTCGAAAAAGCGCCCGAGGAAACCAATGAAAACGCGCGCCAGCATGAAAATGACCAGCGCCACGCCCAGCCCGGGAATGGCGCCGAGAATGCTTTCGAGCAGGCCGCCCGCGACGTTCAGCAGGTAGTCGTTGAGGCGCTCGCCCCACGGCCGGGTGTACGGGAAACGCGAGAGCACGAAACTCAGCCATTCATAACTCAGCAACAGCACCACCAGCCAGCGCAGGATGATCAGAAGGCGGCGCAGGAAAGGCAGCAGGTATTCGCCCTCGATCAGTTGCAGGTTGCCGATCTTCAGGTTCTCCACCTTGCGCTCGGCACGGCTCAACAGCGCGTTGGCCAGCCAGCCGCGCAGTCGGCTCAGCGTCCACAGCAGCAAGCCGAAGACCAGCGTGGCAAGCGCCGTGGCGCCCAGCGCCTTGAGCAGCGACTCCATGTTTCTCGACTCCCGCGTCTCGGCCACAATCTGCTCCAGTCGCCGCGCCGCCTGCCCGGCGACCGCCTCCGGTGTTTCCTGCAGCAGCGGGTCGGCATCGCCGGCCGTGATGACGAAAGCCAGGCGATCATCGAGCACGATCAACTGCCCTTCGGGATTGGTCCTGATGGTGACGACCAATTCGCCCCCCTGACGCAAGGCCTCCTCGATCACCGAGCGGGCTCGTGCCGCGCGCACGGCCGGTGTTGCCCCGAGAAAGTGGGCGCGGAACACCGTCAAAGTGCGGTTGAAAACGATCAGGCTGGCTTCTGCAGTCGCCGCCTCGGTGCCATGCGCCTTGGTCTCCGGCGCCGGCGTTGCCCAGGCCGCGCCTGTCAGCATGATGGCCGTCAGGAATAGTCCGATTGCACGCAGGGCTGCTCGCATTTCAAGTCTCCATCCAAATCGGGCCGGGCTTTTCTCGCCGGTCATCTTTATGCATTCTAAATTCGCCGGCATAACCAGCGTCAAGTTTCTGCCCGGCCAAGCCCCAGAGAGGCCGCATACCGGCGCTTCTCGCCGGGTGACAACTGCTTGATCCGGTATTCCGCCTTCGAGGCCGATGAACGATCAGGATGGTTTTCGTAACCAAGCAGCCGGAGCGGCGGATGCGAGCGCGTATAGCGCGCACCGGTGCCGGCGCAATGAGCGGCGTAGCGACCGGCCACGTCGACCGCGATGCCGGTATAAATGCTGCCATCGACGCACTCGATCATGTACAGAAACCAGGGCTTGCTCATGCTTCAGTCGAGCGGGCCAGGGCGCTGCGGATGCGCTCGATGGTCGCCTCGACCGGCGCCTGGCGGGGCACATCGAGGCCGAGATCGCGGGCGATGGCATTGACCTTGGCCGGGTTGAGCGGAATGCCGCCGCGATCAACCGCCGCAATCAGCTGGCGGGCCCGCGCGTAGTCGGAAAGCGGGGCGGGGCGGCCGAAAAACAGCGCCCATATGCGCGAGAAAAGGCCCGTCGGCCGGCGTGATCCCATACACTTGCTTCTTGATAAAAGCTGAAGGATACATGGATGCAGCTGGCAACGAAGATGCAACGGACGCGGAGCGCACGAACTTGAGCGAAGTGACAATCAGCCGCAGCATGCTCGCCGCGAGTGAGTTGCCGATCTACAACGGCGTTTCGATGGCCAGAATCACCCTGGTCGGCGATGCCGCCCTGGCCGAGCGGGCCCTGGCCGCCTTGCTGGCGGTGCCGGCCATCGGTTTCGATACCGAGTCGAAACCCACCTTCCTGAAAGGCGAGATTTCCACCGGGCCGCACCTTGTTCAACTGGCCACCGACGAACACGTCTATCTATTCCCCGTCGTCTTCGCCGCCAATCATGATGTGCTGCGGCAAATCCTTGCCGCCCAGAACGTGCTCAAAGTCGGCTTCGGTCTTGGCAACGACCGCAGCGCCCTGCGTGCGCGCCTCGGCATCGAACTGGCCAATGTCCTCGACCTTGGCGAAGCCCTGCGCGGGCCCGGCCATCGCGGCACGGTCGGGGCCAAAGTCGCCGTCGCCCACTACTTCGGCCAGAAATTCCAGAAATCGAAAAAAGTCGGCACCAGCAACTGGGCCAGTGCGCGCCTCAACGAGCGCCAGTTGTTATACGCTGCCAACGACGCGCACGTCGCCCTGCAAATCTACCGGGCCTGGCTGCGCGACCCCGAGCGTCTGGCGCAAACCGTGCCGGCCGCGGCAATTCAACCAAGCTCAGGAAACGAAAATCATGGCTGAATCACTGCCCATGCTGTCATTGCTGGAAACCCGCGTACTTGGCACCCTCGTCGAAAAACAGCGCACCGTGCCCGACACCTATCCGCTCTCGGTCAATGCGCTGCTCGCCGGCTGCAACCAGAAAACCAGCCGGAATCCGGTCATCGAAGCCAGCGAGAGCGACGTCGTTCAAGCTATCGATGTCCTGAAAGGCCTCTGGCTGGTCAATGAAATCAGCGGCAGCCGGGTCAGCCGGTTCGAGCACCGTCTCGAGAAAATACTCGGCGTGCCGACGCAAGCCTCGGCACTGCTCACCGTGCTCATGCTGCGCGGGCCGCAAACGGCCGGCGAACTGCGCCTCAACTGCGAACGCCTGCACCGCTTTGCCGACATCTCGTCGGTCGAAGCCTTCCTCGAAGAACTGGCCAGCCGGGAAGGGGGCGCTCTGGTCGTCGAACTGCCGCGCCTGCCCGGATCGCGCGAAAACCGCTGGATGCACCTGCTCAGCGGCGAGCCGGAAATCGAAACCATGCTGCCGGCAAAGTCGTCGCATACGCCCAACCAGGAAATCGAAGAATTGAAGGCGAGGGTGACCGCGCTCGAAACCGAGCTGGCTGAAATGCGCACCCGGCTATCCGCAATCGGCGCATGAAACCTCGCCATACGGCCAGTCCCGGCCGCATCCGCATCATCGGCGCCGCCAGCGGCATCGGGGCGCAGGATCGCGCCTGCGAAGACGGCCCGGTCGCTTTTCATCGCTCGCAAGCCTGGCATGAACTCGAGCATCACCCGTTGATTGACTGGGGCAAGACACTGTTTGCCCCGCAAGGCGATCATGCCTCGATCACCGGACGAATCGCCGCGCTGTGCCGCAATCTCGCCGACGAAGTCGTGCTCGCCCTGCGCGCCGGCGAGTTTCCGGTTGTCATCGGTGGCGACCACTCCGTCGCCATTGGCACCTGGAGCGGCGTTGCCCGCGCCATTGCCGAACCGATCGGCCTGCTCTGGATCGACGCCCATCTCGACAGCCACACCCCGGAAACCAGCTACTCCGGCGCCATCCACGGCATGCCGCTGGCCTGCCTGCTCGGCCGTGGCGACAAACGCCTGCTCAACATCGGGCTGGAAGGCAGCCAGATCAGCGCTGCCCACACCGTTGTCCTCGGGCCGCGCAGCTACGAACCGGAAGAGCTCGAATTCCTGCAGCGCATGCAAGTGCGCATTATCGACAGCGACGAAATACTTCGCCGAGGCTTCGCCGCCTGTCTCGACGAAGCGATAGCCATCGTCGCCAGCGCCCCGGCCGGTTTTGGCGTCACGCTCGACCTCGACGCCATCGACCCACGCCTGGCCCCCGGCGTCGGCAGCCCCGAGCCCGATGGCCTGGTCGTGCACGATGCCGTCGAGGCCATGCGCCGAATCGGCGGCCTGCCCGGACTGAAGGCGCTGGAAATCGTCGAATACAACCCGGACCGTGACCGCCATGGCACAACGGCCGGGCTGATCTCGGATTTGATCGGGGAATTGCTGCCGCCGGGCAGCGACAGGTAGTTCGCCGGCGCGACCGGCGTCGAGCATTTGGCTTTTTCTCGATTCCCTTTCTGGCCTGCAGGGCAAGCCCCTCTCAATTCCGGTTGAGTAGCTTGCGAGCGATATGGTGAAAGCCCCATTCTGTTGAGGTTTGGGGCCTTTTCTGACAGGCAGAAGCTGCCAACGAATTCGACGGCAAGCCGCGACCTCATTGACGTCAACCAAATTCGGTACTAAATTTGGGCTTGGTGAACCCCGGGAGGTAACATGCAGTCAATCGCCAACATCAAATCCATTTCGTACCTGAAAAGCCATGCGGCGCAGATTTCTGAAGAATTGGAAATGAACGGGAATCCGTTTGTGATCACCCAGAATGGTGAGGCCACCATGGTGATTGAGGGCGTCAAGCAGTTTCAGGAAAAAGAAGCGCTCATTGCGGCTTTGAAAATCATCGCCTTGGGCGAGAAAGACCGCTTGCAAGGGAAAGGCATTCCCGCTGCCGAATCACGGGCGCAACTGCTGGCTGCTCGTCAAAACCGGAAATAATGGCGGTCATCATTCTTCCCGATGCCCAGGCGGACTTGCTTTCGCTTCAGGACTACATGCTCGACAAGTGGGGCGAAGCCGCATGGCTGAAAGCTGAGGACGAGATTTTCGAAAAACTGGAGAAAGTTGACTCCGGGATTTTCAATGGAACGCCAGTCCAAGAACTTACGTCAGTGGGCATCTTGGATTACCAGAACGTTTACACCTCGCATCACAAATTGGTCTACCGACGCATCGGCAGTGATACCTATGTGTACCTCATTGCTGGACATAGGCAGGACTACCCCACGATTCTGGTGAAACGGTTATTGAGTCGGTGATTTGGCGAAAGCACCTCTCCAGCAAGGTTTGGGGGCTTTTCCGGACAGGCAAAACTGCCTGCGAATTCGGCGGTAAGCCGCGATCCTTCAAAATCCTTGCAGCGCAATAACCCCAAGAAAAATGCCCCTCGAAATCAACCGATTTTCAGAGGGGCTTGCCCGCAGGGCCGGTATCCCTGAATAAGGGGAAGGGGCGACGACTTACCCCGATCCTCTCCCACCGGCCAGGTGTCATTGGAATGCAACACGCGTCGGATATTGTTTCAGGGTTGGCTGCGTCAAAATGACGCAAGCGTTTCTTGGTTATGACGGCAAATTGTAAAGATAATCACGGATTAGTCTGAATGGGCTGTTGCGGGTGCCTGCGCGAGAAGTAGAATTCCGCCCGGTCTGTTCATGCATATTGAATGGTCTGTCAGCTTTGGTGGGGTCAAAACCCGTTCTTTCATTGGTGTTGTCGGCTATCCCGGCTAAAAATGCTGCAGTGCAATGTGGTAACATTTCAAGAATGATGTCATGCCGAAAAATCCTGATCGCATCTGCGGCCTCCGTGCTTGTTCATGCTCCCGCTGCGGTGGCGAACGAGGGCGATGTCGTCAATCTGAGTGCTGCTGTCACGATGATGCATGACAACAATATGTTCCGTCTGGCGCCTAATGCCAACCCGGCTAATTACGGGCTGGATGGGCGTTCCGACACCATTACCATGACCTCGCTGGGCCTCAATCTCAACAAGATGGTTGGCCGGCAGCAGCTGATTGGCAATATCAGTTTTGCCGACACCAGTTACAAGCGCAACAGCTACCTCGATTTCCTGGCCCTGAACTACGACGGCAAGTGGCTGTGGGCTGTCGGTACCCGCTGGACGGGCGAATTTGCGCTGGATCGTGCCGAATCGCTCAACACTTATTCCGACTACATCACCAATAACTATCGGCAACGCAATGTCCGCCTCGTCGAGAACGAGCGCTTCACCGCCAACTACTGGTTTCACACCAGTTGGGCCGCCTTCCTCGGCGTATCGCGCAACAGCGTGACCAACGAGCAGGCAGTCCTGGCCGAAAACGATTACGAAGCCAGTGGCTTCAACTACGGCATCCGTTTTCGCCCCGTTTCCGGCAACACGGTGGCGCTTCGCATCAGGCAGCTCGACGGCAGTTACTCGAATCGCCCGTTCAATGCTGCCGCGCAGGCCGACAACGGTTTTTCGCACAACAGCATTGACCTCGAAGCCAGCTGGTTACTTACCGGCAAAACGCAACTGCGCAGCCGGCTCGAATACCTCGAACGCAAACACGACCATTTTGTCTCGCGCGACTACAGCGGTTGGGCCGGCAACCTGGATCTGGTCTATGCTGCGACCGGCAAGAGTAATTTGACCTTCGGCTACAAACATGGTCTGGAAAGTTTTCAGGGCAGCTATCGCGAAGCGCAGGCGCCTTTCAGACAAATCACCTCCAGCTATTACGAGCTCGACGAACTCAACCTTGGCGCCCGCTGGGCCGCTACCGACAAAATCTCCACCAGCGCCCGCCTGGGCTATGGCAAGCGCAGCTATCACGGTGAAATAGCGCCCCTGCCGGCCGGAGTCGAGCCGCGTCAAGACAAGACAACCCGGGCCGGCATTGATATCAGCTACCGACCCTTACGCTGGTTTGAAATAAAGGCCGGCATGAACTACGAGAAGCGCAACGTCAATGACGACCGCTACGACTACAAAGACCGCACCACTTTTGTCTCGCTCAGCGCCCAGTACTGACGTGACCAACGCCATTCAAGAATCCGCTGCAACCATTTTTTAAGGTGAACCTGTGAACAAGCTCAAAACCATCTCTGCCATCGTTCTTTCCACCCTGGTGCTCGGCGCTTGCGGCGATCGTCCGCCCGAGAAAAAAGCCGCCAGCCAGGTTGCCGCAAAAGTCAATGACGGCGAGATCTCCGTTCATCAGATCAACTTCGTGCTCCAGCGCACCCCCAACATTCCGGCCGCCAAGGCCGAAGCTGCCAAGCGCCAGGTACTCGAAAGCCTGATCGACCAGGAACTGGCCGTGCAGCAGGCCATGGAAGCCAAGCTCGAGCGCACGCCGAATGTCATGCAGGCCATCGAAAGCGCCCGCCGTGAAATTCTCGCCCGCGCCTTCATCGAACAAAAGGTTTCCAAACAGGCCAAGCCGTCTGCTGACGAAGTCCGCAAGTTCTACAACGATCACCCTGAGCTGTTTGCCAACCGCAAGATCTACCGCATTGAAGAAGTCGCCTTTGCCGCTACTCCGGAAATCATCGCCGGCATCAAGGCGCAACTGGGCACCGGCAAGGCCTCCGTGGCGGAGGTTGTCGGCGGACTCAAGGCCAAGGGTGTTGAAGTTACCGGTGGCGTCAGCGTCAAGGCGGCCGAGCAACTCGCCCTCGAACTGCTGCCGCGCCTGGCCCAGGCCAAGGATGGCCAGGTCCAGATGATCGAAAACCAGGGCCGTGTCGCCTTCATTACCGTACTGGCCAGCAAGTCCGAGCCGATGGATGAAATCAAGGCCCAGCCCTTCATCGAAAACTTTATCAACAACAAGCAAAAGTCCGAAGCCGCCCGCAGCACCATGAAGGAGCTGCGCGAAAAGGCCAAGATCGAATACGTTGGCGAATTCGTCGCACCGGCGCCGGCCGTCGCTGCTGCACCTGCCGCAGCACCTGCACCAGCCGAAGCGCCGCAAAAGGCCGCGGCGAACCCCACCGAGGCGGCCGTCAACAAAGGCATTGCCGGTCTCAAGTAAAGCGGAAACCAAGCATCCATGAGCTACCTAAACAGACTTCTCCTCGGCATTCTCGTCACCTTTGGCCTGATCGCCGGCGCCCAGGCGCAGGGCAAGCAGGTTGACTACCGGCTGGGAGCTGGCGACGCGATCAAGATCAGCGTCTTCCAGAACCCGGACCTCACCGTCGAAACCCGCGTTGCCGAAAGCGGCTCGGTCACCTATCCGCTGATCGGTGCCGTGCAGCTTGGTGGGTTGTCGATTGCCGATGCCGAGCTGACCATTGCCAACAAGCTGCGCGAAGGCGGTTTTGTGCAAAAGCCGCAGGTCAACATCCTGCTCATGCAGTTCAAGGGCAACCAGGTTTCCATCCTCGGCATGGTCAATCGCCCGGGTCGTTATCCCATTGAAACCGGCAACACCCGCCTGACCGACATGCTGGCCACGGCCGGCGGTGCCATTCCCTCCGGCGGCGCCGATGTGATCATTGTTTCCGGCATGCGCGACGGCAAGGCTTACCGCCAGGAAATCGACATCCCCGCCATGTTCATCAGCGGCAACACCGATCTCGACATTCCCGTGGTGGGCGGCGACATCATCTACGTTCATCGTGCCCCGGTCTTCTACATCTACGGTGAAGTCCAGCGCGGCGGCTCCTATCGCCTGGAGCGCAACATGACCGTGCTGCAGGGCCTGGCCCAGAGCGCCGGAACGACCATTCGCGGCACCGAGCGCGGCCTGCGCATTCACCGTCGCGGTCCGGACGGCAAGGTGCAGATCATCTCCCCGGAAAAGTCCGACCTCATTCAAGCCGACGACGTTCTCTACGTCCAGGAAAGCTTCTTCTAAAAAGAAGATCACCGAAAGCCCCGCATGACTTTTCAGCAATTCCTTCTCATCCTCTGGGCCCGCCGCAAGCTGGCGCTGTCGGTTTTTGGCGTCACCGTGCTGACCACGCTGGTCATCAGCCTGATCCTGCCCAAGGAATACACCGCCACCACCTCGCTGGTCATCGACGTCAAATCGCCCGACCCCATCGCCGGCATGATCATGCAGGGCATGATGGCACCCGGCTACATGGCGACGCAGATGGACATCATCACCAGCGACCGCGTCGCCACCCGCGTCGTCAAGCTGCTTGGTTTTGAAAAGAGTGCCCAGGCTGTCGAGAACTGGAAGGAAGCCAGCGAAGGCAAGGGCACGCTGGAAAGCTATTACGCCGGAATCCTACAAAAGAAGCTCGACATCAAGCCCTCCCGCGAGAGCAATGTCATCAACGTGAATTTTTCGGGTGCCGACCCGGTGTTTGCCGCGGCTGTCGCCAACGCATTTGCCCAGGCCTACATCGACACCTCCATCGAAATGCGCGTCGAACCGGCTCGCCAATACAGCGCCTGGTTTGAAGAGCGCCAGAAAGGCTTGCGCGCCGCGCTGGAAAAAGCCCAGTCCCGCCTTTCTGCCTACCAGCAGGAAAAAGGCATCGTCGTGACCGACGATCGCATGATGGACAACGAAACAGCGCGCCTCAACGACCTCACCATGCAGCTTTCCGCCGCCCAGGCCCAGCGCGCCGACGCCTCCAGCCGGCAAAAGAGCGGCACCAGCGAACTCTCGCTTGAAGTGCTGCAAAATCCGCTGGTCCAAGGGCTCAAGGCCGAAATCGCTCGCGCCGAATCGCAGCTGTCGCAGATCAGCAGCAATTTCGGCAAGAATCACCCGCAAGTTCAGCAGCTCGAAGCCCAGATCGCCGAACAGCGCCAGCAACTGCGTGAAGAAATCGGCCGCATTTCCGGTGGCAATGCCGTTGCCAGCAAGTTCGGCGTCGTCAAGCAGGATGAGCTCAAGAAGGCTATCGAAGAGCAGAAAAAACGGGTGCTGGATCTGCGCTCCCAGCGCGATGAACTGTCTGTGCTGGTCAATGATGTCGAAACTGCCCGCCGCGCCTACGAGGCCGTCGGCCAGCGCATGATGCAAAGCAACCTCGAAGGCCAGTCGCAGCAGACCAACGTGCTCGTGCTTAGCCCGGCTACCGAGCCGACCCAGCACTCCAAGCCCAAGGTCTTGCTTAACGTGCTGGTTTCCATCTTCCTCGGCGCCATGCTCGGCGTCGGTGCCGCACTCGTGCTTGAACTCGGCCAGCGCCGCATCCGCTCGGCCGAAGACCTCACCCTGGCGCTTGACCTGCCAGTGCTGGCCGAACTCGATTCCACGCTGCCCAGGGCAAAAAGAGGATTTCGATTTTGGGCGAAAAATCCGGTTGACCGTGGCAATCGCGAACCCGCTCTCAATACCGGCAATCAGCCAGCCGCAGCGAAGGCCTGATCAGAGATGAACGCAATGACCGAAAAACTCGACACCGGCGCAGGCCGCTCCATTGGCGCCATCCTCATCGACAACGGACGCCTGACGCCGGACGCCGCCGAGCGCATCCTCAAGCTGCAAAAAGAGCAGGGCCTGCGCTTTGGCGATGCCGCCATCCAGCTCGGCCTGCTCTCTGAGGCCGACATCCAGCAGGCGCTCTCCCGCCAGTACGATTACCCCTACCTGATGCCCGGTGATGACCGCGTCAGCGAAGAAGTCGTCGCTGCCTTCAAGCCTTTCAGCCCCATCGTCGAACAACTGCGTGCCGTGCGCAGCCAGCTCATGCTGCGCTGGTTCGATGCCGATGTCGGCCACAAGACATTGGCCGTCGTCAGCGCGGGTAGGGCAGAAGGCCGCAGCTTCACCGCCGCTAATCTCGCTGTCGTCTTCTCGCAACTCGGCGAACGCACGCTGCTGATCGATGCCGACCTGCGCAACCCGAGCCAGCACCAGCTGTTCCGCCTCGAAAACAAGCTCGGTCTTTCCAGCCTGCTGGCCGGCCGGGCCGAACTGGCCGAAGCCGTCACCCGCATTCCCGGCCTCATCGATCTTTCTGTTCTGCCGGCTGGCGCCACTCCGCCCAACCCGCAGGAACTGCTGGCCCGCCCCGTCTTCAACGCACTGATGGCCACTGCCGCCGGCCAGTACGACATCGTGATCGTCGACACCCCGGCCGGTGCCGAAACCGCAGACAGCCAGACCATTGCCGCCCGCACCCGCGGTGCCGTCGTTGTCGCCCGCAAGGACAGGTCCTCGGCCCCCGCCTTGCAAGGCTTCGTCACCTCGCTGCAGCACAGCGGCGTTGCCGTCGTCGGTGCCGTGCTCAACAACGGATAGCCAAGATGCAGCTTAGCTCGTTCTCGCTTCGCTCTTCGGATGCGCGTTTTCGCCATAGAGACAGGCGCTCCTCCGTTTTGCACAGCAAAAATGCCGGGGGTTATCCCCGGTTTTTGCGAGATGCACAGGCTATGACGTTTCATTTTTTGGCAAAAATTCCGGTTGACCGTAGCAATCAGTCACCAAGGGGCTGTCAATGAACCTCGCAGCAGAAAATGAGCCGATATTGCCAATGGAACCCCGACCGGCCATCGCCGATTGGTTCCCCATTTTTATCGGCCTCATCGCCCTCTACGTGCCTACCTGGGTCAATCTTTCCAGCACCATCTGGGCTACCGAAGCACAGGCACACGGGCCCATCATCCTCAGCGTGGCCTTGTGGTTTTTCTGGAAACAGCGCCTTGTCATCCACGAGATGGCTGCTGCGCCCTCAAAGGCCGGCTGGCCGCTCTTCATTCTTGGCCTGCTGCTCTACGCCATCGGCCGCTCACAAGAAATTTTGCTCTTTGAAGTCGGCTCGCAAATCATCGTTATTGCCAGCCTGCTGCTTATCCAGCGTGGCTGGACAGCCCTGGGCATCGCCTGGTTTCCCCTATTTTTCCTGCTCTTCATGATCCCACTTCCCGGCGCTTTTGTGGATGCGCTGACTATGCCAATGAAGATGGCCGTATCCTATGTGTCCGAAAACGTCCTCTACTGGGTCGGCTACCCCATCTCGCGGAGCGGAGTCATCCTGCAGATCGGCCAGTACAAACTGCTCGTTGCCGATGCCTGTGCTGGCCTGCAAACACTATTTACCCTTGAAGCGCTTGGCCTGCTCTATCTCAACATCGTTCGCCACGATTCGTTCTTCAGAAACGTTACCTTGGCCATTCTCATCATCCCCATCTCGTTCACCGCCAACGTCATCCGCGTCATGGTGCTCACACTCATCACCTACCACTTTGGTGACGAAGCAGGGCAGGGCTTCCTGCACGGCTTTGCCGGCATGGTGCTGTTCGTCACAGCGCTGTTGATCATCATGGGTGTTGATTCGCTGCTTCAACTTGGCGAAAAGCGCTGGCGTGGGCAGGCTGTCGTAAACAAGGTGCAAGCATGACCCTTCTGATCCGTAACATCATCCTGCTAGTGCTCATGCTTGCCACCTCGGCGCTGGCGGTAGCGATGCGGCCAACTCAAAAGATTTCAGAACTGGGGCCTAAGGTCGAACTCGAAACGCTGGTGCCGCGCAGTTTTTCGGGCTGGACCGAAGTTGAGACCACAACGGCTCAGATCGTCGATCCTGGTGCTCAGGAAATGCTCAACATGATCTACAGCCAGATGGTCAGTCGCACCTACATCGACTCTGATGGTTACCGGATCATGCTATCGCTGGCTTATGGCGGCGATCAGTCACGCGACATGCAGGTGCATCGTCCCGAAGTATGTTACGCCGCGCAGGGATTCCGTGTCGGCGATCAAACCAAAACTGGGCTTAACGTCCAGTCGCGTTCGTTGCCGGTCATGCAACTGGTAGCTACGGCCGGCTCCCGGATCGAGCCCATTACCTACTGGATCCGCGTCGGCGACAGACTAGCCCGTGGGAACATCGAACTGGGCCTTTCACGCATCTCATACGGCATGCGAGGACAAATTGCCGATGGCTTACTGGTTCGCGTGTCCAGCATCGACCGCGACCTACCCCATGCCTACAAGCAGCAAGAGCGCTTCATCAACGATTTGATCGGCGCCATACCCGAGGGTGAGAGAAAGGCATTGATCGGCAAGAATTGATACCTTCCGCCTGGCGAACCAACTGCCAGGCGGGCCTGCCACAAACGAACAAGTACCCGAATAGCGAATAGACCGTGTCAAAAACCAGCGTAACGAACAAGGAAGGCATGGTCCAACATGCCTTTTTTATGGCAGTCACTACCGGCGTGAGGTTGCTCACCGGTGTGGTGCTGTTTGTTCTGCTGGCGCGAAAACTGGGACCCACGGATTTCGGACTGTTCACCTATTGGGTGACCGTCACCAGCCTGCTCTGCCTGCTGGTCGATTACGGTTTCACGCCCAAGATTCTGCGCGAGGTGGCCAAGGAGCCGGAATCGGCCAGAAAGGCGCTCGGCGAAGCGCTAGTAACCAAAATTGGCTTTTCCATCTGCATCTTTCTCGCGCTTCCCGTCGTGCCGTTCATATTTAATCTTGATTCTCGCGACGTGGTACTGATGTTTAGCCTGATGGTCGCCGCCATTGGTTTTTCTTTCGGCGACTTCATCTGCGCACCGTTCCGGGCGCTCGACAGCTACGGCGAGGAGACAAAGATCGTCGTTTTCACCAGCATCGTCCACTTCGTGCTGGTGTATGGGGCTGCGGTCTTGGGTCTCGGTCTGGAAAGCATCGTCATTGTCTTCGCCGTCTCACGAGTCATCTATTCGTGCACCTCTTTCATTTCGAGCTTCAAGGTACTTGGCAAGCCCGTTTGGCCGAAAAACAAGCTGGCGTGCTTCGTCAAAGAGGCGAGGGATGGTTTCTACTACGCACTCGATATGGGTATGGCAAACCTCTACCTCCAGATTGATACCGTGCTTATCAAACTTTATCTGGGAAGCCACGCCGTCGGGGTCTATCAGGCAGGTGCGAAACTGGCGCAAGGGTTCTATACGTTGCCGCAGATTGCAAGCAATCTGTATCTGCCCAGAATTGCGCGGGTGGAATCGAATCCTCCGCAATTGGAGAAAGTCTTGCGGGATTCGTCGGTTCAACTATTCGGTTCCGGATTTATCGGCTACCTAGTCTTTAACTTCGGGGCAACGTTTTTCCAGGAGGTGATTTTCGGTCCCGAATACGCTGAGTTGAAGGATATATTTCCCCTGTTTGGTCTGTTGGTATTTACCCGGTACTACCTCGCATCATTAGGGTTCGCGATCTCCGGACTTGGTTTTCAGCAATATCGTTTCAAGGTCACCGTGCTGATGTGTTTGGTGTTAGCAGCGCTTTCTCCATTCATCGTGCCGTCGTTCGGCCTTAGAGGCTTCATTCTCCTGCTCGTCGGAGTCACCCTCGTTTCGACGGTTTCCTATTACTACAAGTTGTTTGCCAGCGGCATTGCCGTCGGCTATGCACGGCCAATCATGTCGTTCTTCGTCCTGTTGGTTGGTCTCAACTTATACGCAACGCACCGATGATATTAGGCGGCCAAATTGGTGATCACGTTTTTCCCAATGACTCCAGGGCATTCGACCAAACGAAACATTGAAAGATAGCTAATGAGTAACACGATAAATATCGGTCTGATGTGGCATTCCCTCAGGTCAGACAATCTGGGTGTTGGCGCATTGACGTTGTCGCAAGTGGAAATCATCAACGAGGCCGCAAGAGCTCTCGGCCTGAGTGTTGCCTATAAGGTTTGGGGAACACAGGGCGGCAAGGATTACAGTGCCTACCTTGGGGATCGGCTGATCAGTAGCGGCGACATCTCTCTGCGTGAGATTGTCATGGGAAGAAGCACGCTTGGCGCTGAAATGTCCAGTTGCCACCTCATCTTCGACATTGGCGAGGGCGACAGTTTCTCGGATATCTACGGTCTGAAGCGATTCTTCCTGCACGTCGTTACCAAATGGATGGCGCTTGGCAAATGCCCGCTGATCCTCAGCCCGCAAACAATCGGGCCGTACGCGCGGGCAAGCACGCGGTTTCTCGCCTCACGCCTGATGAAAAGATGCCGGAAGGTATTCGCTCGTGACGACATTTCAAAGGACTACTTGGCAAAACTCGGCGTTGTATCGAATACCGGAGTAGCGATTGACGTTGCTTTCGCTCTGCCTTATCAGCGCAAGGCGTTTACGGGCGACAAGATCAAGGTTGGTGTGAATGTCTCCGGCCTCCTTTTTAATGGTGGCTATTCCAAGAACAATATGTTCGGACTGCAGTTTGATTACCGGCAGTTTGCGGAACACTTGTTGGAGAAACTGACTGCCGATGACCGATATCAGGTCTATCTCGTGCCGCATGTGGTTTGCGAAAGCTATCCGATTGATGATGATTTCAAGGCGTGCGAGTGCCTGCACGAGCAATTTCCAAATACCGTTCTTGCCCCGACCTTTAAAGACCCAATCGAAGCCAAGAGTTATATCGCCGGAATGGATTTCTTTACGGGGTCCCGCATGCACGCTTGCATTGCCGCGTTTTCTTCCGGCGTTCCCGTCGTGCCCGTCTCGTACAGCCGGAAGTTCAACGGCCTGTTCAAGTCCATGGGGTATGAATACCTTGCTGACCCGACGACGCAAAATGAAGAACAGGTTCTGGGATCGATCTTGGAGGGTCTTTCCCGGCGCGCCGAACTTGCTGAGAAAGTTGACTCGGGAAACCGGATAGCCGCGTCCCGTCTGGATATTTACCGGGAGTTCGTGGCGGAAGCTTTGAACGAAGTGCTTCGTTCAAGTGCCAGGGCGTGAGTCGGGTGTTTTGGAAATCAACTGCAGGTATTCCGCGATGAGCAATAGTGAATTGTCCGTAAGCATCGTTACCGCCACTTTCAACTCGATGCGTTTCTTCGAGAAAACCAAGCAAAGCGTTTTCTCTGCAGGAGTCGAAGGCTTCGAGTGGATCGTGGTTGATGACGGTTCAAGTGACGGGACTAGGGAGTATTTGCAAACTTTGACGGATCCACGGATAAAGGTGCATCTCAAGGAGCGCAACACAGGAATCGGCGACTCCTACGAGATCGGCGTCAGGTTGGCGCGAGGAAAATACCTGCTGATTCTTGACCATGACGACACAATTCCCGGTAGCTCCCTGATTGATAGGATCGACGCACTTGAATCGCATCCGGAATCCAATGTGGCTTTTGGGACGGTCGCCTACATGGACGAGGGCGATCGTATTTACCAGGTCTCAAAATTTCCGTTCCTGAAGCATTCCGGGCTAGTGCCATCGGCTCGGGTTCTTGCAGGCGTTTTTTTTGCGCCGGCCTATCCCTTGAAACAGGGTTGCGTTGTGTTGCGGACGGCTTTTGTCAGAACCGTTCCGCGCATTTTCGATATCGCGCTGTTTCTTAGCGGTGTGCGAAGTGGCCCGGTAGCATTTATCGACCAGCCATGCCTGAATTACCGGACGTTCCGGAACCAGTTTTCCAGTTCCCGGAAGATGCGGCTCATCAAATTCTTCCACTTCTACTGGGCACGGTACGCATTCCAGTATCTCCCTTGGCTAGTCAGTGTTCCGGTGGCGCTCTACCGCACCGCGCTTGAATTAGCCAAGGTGCTGTGGTGCTTCATTTCGCCAAAGCGGGTGTAGCGGAAATGCCCACCCTCTCTATTCTGATCGTCAATTACAACGGCCTGAGATTTCTGGCCGACTGTTTCGCATCAATCAAGAAGCATGTCAGCTGCTCCTACGAGATCATCGTGGTGGACAATGCCTCCTCCGATGGTAGCTGTCAGTTCATTGCCGACAATTATCCCGAAGTCAGGTTGGTTGCCAGCCCGATCAACACCGGGTTTACAGGGGGCAACAACTTGGCCGGGGAGCATGCGCGAGGCAAGTATCTGTTGCTCCTGAACAACGATACGGTCTTGCTGAGCGATATCGCCCTGGCCGTCGCAGAATTCGACGACCCTGCCGTGGGTGCGCTCGGCTGTCACCTCGTCTACGGCAACGGCACCTTACAGCACTCCTTCGGTTTCGAGCACAAGCCTGGGCGACTCGTGCTGTTCTGGCTGTTGGGTGACATATTCAGGAACTTTGCTCCGGCCAAGCTCGCCGAAACGGACCCGGCTGAATACGCGAGGACACAGGCGAACGTTGCTTGGGTAAGCGGTGCATTCCTGCTGACCCGCACGGAGCTGTGGCAGAGATTGGGCGGACTGGATATCAGCTACTTCATGTATGTCGAGGATGTCGATTATTGCAAGCGCGTTGCCTGCGCCGGCTACCGGGTCGAGTATTTCCCCGGAGCAAGGATTGTCCACTACGGCGGCGCGGGCCGCGCATGGATGGGACTGCGGGCGTTGCAAAACACCCTGCGCTCGTACCTGATCTACACCCGCAAAAACTATACCGTTCGGGACGTGTTGTTTTTGCGGATCGCACTTTCTGCGGTATTTGTTGCCCGTGCCATGGCTTATGGCGCTATCGCGCTTGTCAGGCGTTCCTCGGTGCATCGAGAAAAATCCGGCGGTTTCCTACAGGCTGCAGCGGAGCTGGCCGGCGTCAGGAAACCCGCATGAAAACCGTTCTGTTCGTTCATCAATCGGCTGAAATGTACGGCTCCGACAAGGTACTGCTATCTCTCGTCGATGGCCTAGACCGTTCGCACTTCCGCGCGATCGTTCTGCTCCCGTCTGATGGTCCGCTTCGGGATGAACTGGTTGCGCTGGGTATCGCAACCCATGTCGTCCCGATCGTCAAGGTAAGTCGTGCGAGCTTCAGCCCGAAAGGCTTGCTGCAGCTGCCATTGCAGATACGGCAGTCCTTGAAGGCCATCAGCCGCCTGGTGCGGCCGGAGGAGGTCAGCGTCGTGCATTCCAATACGCTCGCCGTGCTTTCCGGCGCGCTCTGGGCGCGGCGATACCGGATTCCGCACCTGTGGCATGTACATGAAATGATCGTCCATCCCCGCATTGCCAGAAGG
This sequence comes from Rhodocyclaceae bacterium, assembly GCA_008080565.1. GTDB lineage: Bacteria > Pseudomonadota > Gammaproteobacteria > Burkholderiales > Rhodocyclaceae > Azonexus. The sequence goes on from VIKE01000007.1 coordinate 74,412, forward strand.
CTTTTTCCGCTGTTCCTGCGCCTGTGGGCGGACCGAGTCGTGAGTAATTCGATTGCCACGGAAAAGCTGCTGCTGGAAGTCGAGCCGGCACTCAACCCCCGCTCTGAAACGATTTGGAACGGCATGGAACGTGCCGCGCAACCGAACCCGGAGGCCGCTGCCGTTTTCAGGCAGAGCATTGCCTTGCAGCCGGGTGAACTGCTTGTGGTGCTAATGGGGCGGATCAATCGCTGGAAAGGGCAAAACCTACTGGTCGATGCCGCGATACGACTCCGGGCCGAAGGTGTTACTGGCGTCCGCTATCTCATCGTGGGCAGTCCGCCGGAAGGGCAGGAGCACTTTCTTGATGCGCTGTGTGAAAAAATCAGTGTATCGGGAATGGGGGAGGTCGTGACGGTGATGGGTTTCCAGACCGACATCTGGCCGATCTGGGATGCGGCCGATATTGCGGTGGTCCCGTCTACGGAACCGGAGCCCTTCGGCATGGTTGCACTTGAGGCCATGGCGGCGGAAAAGCCGGTCATCGCTGCTGGCCATGGAGGCTTGCTCGATATCGTGGTCGACGGCGAAACCGGCCTGCTGTTCAAGCCGGGCGATGTCGGGGACTTCGCCCGGTGCCTGGCAAAGCTGTTCAATGACCCCGAGTTGCGTCGGGACATGGGCGCCGCCGCCTGCCACCGCTACCAGAAGACATTCAGCCTCGGCGCTTACGTGTCCGGGTTCGAGCGGGTCTATTCGGAAATGGCGGAGAAAACTAGGAGCTCGCGCCGATGAGTTCAATCGTTGGAAGCCGCTACATCGCCCCGATAGCGATGAAGGAGCAGCATGTCAATTGGCCGGTCGTTCTCTACTTCTTTTTCCTGACTGTTGCCAGCCTGCTGGGTGCGGTGCCGATAACGGTATTCATGCTCTTGTTCATGTTCCTTGTGCTGTGTTGCTGGATTCCCATGCGGGGCGGCTTGCCGCCCTTGCTCGGCAATCTGTTGCTGCCGTTTTCGGCTCTGCTACTTGTTGGGTCCCTCGGAATTTATGAAAACCCCAAGTACGACGTGTTTAAGGATGTCTGGTACGTCGGAAAACCCATGCTGTGCATGACGGTCGGGTTCGTGCTGATGTGGAACCTGCGCGACTTGCGCAGGCTGTTACGGATATTTGTCGTCGTCGGCGCTGTGGTTTCGGTATTCCACATCATCCGTTTCATCCAGAACCCTGATTTGCTTAGCTTGTCGGCAAACGATATGCGGAACGCCGCTGGCCGCGGCTATATCATCGCCGTTATTGGAATAGGTGCTTGGCTGGCGGCATGGAAACTCAATTTCAGGCTTTTCCCGTTTGGCCGGTTGATCGATACGATACTGTTGTTGCTTTGTCTCGCATCGATCGGCCTGTCGATGTCGCGAGTGATGTTCTTGTCGTTCTTGCTGCTGGTGGGCGCTGTTCTCGGCATCGTCAACTTCACCGATCGAAAAAAAGTGACCAAGATCGTTGTGGCCGTTGTCATCGGCTTTATTGTGCTGATGCTGATACCGAAACCGCAGTACGTCGGGCAAAACGCCACCTTTCTGGAGAAGATGCTTTTTTCCCTGCAAGAGATGGAGGTGCGCGACTACAACTCGATCGCCGACATCAATACCCGTTGGCGCGGCTACGAGACGGCGCGGGCATACTTGACCTATTCGAACGGAGCGTACTGGCAATATCTGACCGGTCGCGGATTTGGCACGTCGGTCGATCTTGGGCTATTCATGCCGATGGGGGACGAGCCGATCAGATTCGCTCCAATCTTGCATAACGGTTACATGTATCTGCTGGTCAAGACCGGGTTGATGGGCATTCTTATCTACCTGTTTTTCTTGGCCAGTGTCATCAGGACAGGAAATGAATGCATCCGGCAGGAGGGGGGCGGGTCCCATGAGTCTCGATACACCGGCCGGCTGATCGTTGGTGTGGCTTGCGTATTGGGGGTTAGCACTTTCGTCGTTTCAGGTCCGTTCAACAAACAAGCAATGATCCCGGCTGAGATTTTTCTGGGCGCACTCGTTGCTCATGCTGCTCGGCGTACCTTTCCCAACCGGTCGGTAACGTTTGAGCGCGTCATTCAGCCGTCGCCGTCTTCGCCTAGCGTTGTCTCAAAGGGGATGAAATGAAACTCTCAGCGTTCTTCAGGTTTCTCGCCGCCATCGTCTTCTCTCTGCTGGTGCAGTCTTCCTTTGGTCAATCTATACCGGAAGGCGATGATCCGAATCTGCCGCCGGGGTGGCCTTGGCGCGGGATCACCATCGACTCTATGAGCCGGGGGAACAGCCCTGCCTTCGTCGGTTATTTGAAGAGCCAGGGCGCCAACGCCGTCGAACTGGTACTCGTACTCAGGGATACGGCGAAATATAAGAAAAAAAGCCCGGCCGAGGTTTGGGACGAGACGATCCAGTGGGCAGACTGGATGCTTGATGCCTGCCGCGACAACGGCATGGTGGCGATGCTCTCGGTCTCGCAGTTCCCAGTCGATCCTGCCTACAACTTGACCCAGGCTTCCCCTGAGTTCTGGGGAACGCCAGCCCATCTCGAAGAGGTAGTCGAAATCGCGGAACGGCTGGCGCAGCATTTCAAGGACCGAGGCAGGGAACTGGGCGCCTATGAGTTCCTGAACGAGCCTCTGGTCAGGAGTAGCGGAAAACTACGTTCTCCAAAGGCTTGGCCGGCGCTCATGGGCCGCCTGGTCGAAGCGGTACGCAAGCACGATCCTGATCGCCATATCGTCTTGACTGCCGGCTTCGGCGGCGAGGCGAGTTACTACAAAACTCTTGAAAAGCCGTTGCCCTATGACCGAATCATCTATGGTGCCCATGTCTATAACCCTCATGAGTTCACGCATCAGGGGATCGGGGAAAACCCACGAGGCAAGAGCTGGCCGGGGTACGTTGGCATAGTGCGTTGGGACAAAGATAGGCTGCGGAAACAGTTGTCGCCGCTTATCGAATTTCGCAAGAAGTACAACGTGCCGGTACTGGTCGGCGAATTCAGCGCAGTACGGTGGGCAGAAGGCGCATCGCAATGGATCTGCGATGCGGCGAGCCTGTTCGACGAAAACGGATTCGGGTGGATGTACTTCGCCTTCAACGGGTATCACGGCTGGAATCCGAATTACGACGCTATTTACTCCGGCAATGATACCGCGGACTTCGAGAAGCACCGGGTTGGCGACCAGTCCGAGCGCTGGCGGATTATGCGATCGATCTATAGCCGTAAATGCAAGTCATAGCTGAGTCATTCACTTTAGTTGCACCAAGAATTCAATAGCCAACTAGGAAACGCAATGAAGAAGATATATCTGCTAGGCAATGAGTTGAACCCGACGCCGCTGAGAGTGTTCATCAAATCGCTCAAGCAGGCGCCGTATATGGCAAGTAACTATCTTTACGACATGCGGCGCTACCTCAAGCATTCCTCAACCTTGGGGTACGGCAGCAAGAACAAGCTGCGGGCACGAATAATTGCGATTTATCACAACGTCGAAAAGGGCCTCTCACTGCCGGCGCCGCGACCCGGTTTCGGAGAAAGCAATCTTTCGTATCTTCTGTCGGCGATAGATTTGTATCTGTCGCGATATGGTGTCGATGAGTTTTTGCAGGCACCGGCCAGCGCTCTCTCCGCCTATGTGGACTTCAATCGTGCGGCGGGGAACGAGAATTTCCCGGAAAGAGAACGGATATTGAAGACAATTGATCGGATCGGGGTGGCGAGTCCGGAATGCGGCGGCACAGTCCTGTTAACCAAGGCACAAATTCGGGCTGCAACTCAGAATGTCGGGGCCGAGTTCTTTACGTCGAGGTGTTCGGTTCGCCAGTATTCCGAAGAAGACGTATCGGACGAAGATATTGTTGAAGCCGTCCGGATTGCCCAGAAATCGCCCTCCGTTTGCAACAGGCAAACATGCAAGGTTTATGTGATCCACACCAAGGAGCAGATCAAGCGGGTTCTCGATTTTCATGGCGGTACGCGTGGCTTCGGGGAGCACGTAAACAAACTGCTCGTCGTGACGAACAAACTTTCTAGCTTTTGGGGCGCGTCCGAGCGGAATCAATGCTGGATTGACGGTGGTTTGTTTGCCATGAGTCTGCTACTAGGGCTGCATTCGCGCGGGCTTGGTGCGTGTAGTTTGAACTGGAGCAAAGACTCGAGTGTAGATCGCGAATTCCGGAAGATCGTGGAAATTGGAGATGACGAGGCAGTCATCATGTTGGTCGCAGTTGGGCATATCCCAGAGAGTTTGAAGGTTGCTTTGTCGCATCGGATGCCAATTGAAGATGCTGTTTGTTTTTGCTAGAACACTAATCAAGCTCGGGAGATGCATGAAAAAAACTATAAGAATACTTGGTACTCGCGGCGTGCCTGCCGCACACGGCGGCTTTGAAACCTTTGCCGAATATCTGGCCCTTTTTCTCGTTGACCGTGGATGGCGCGTGGTGGTGTATTGCCAGGAAGATGGTAGCGGCCCGGTGTTCAACGATACGTGGTGTGGCGTCGAGCGGGTGCGTATTCCCGTTGCTCAGACTGGCCCCAAGGGCACGATAGTGTTTGATTGGAAGGCAACGGCGCATGCGGCGCAGTTTGGCGATTTGTGTTTGACGCTGGGTTACAACACGGCGGTGTTTTGCAGCCTGTTGCGAGTGAAGGGCATTCCCAACCTGATCAACATGGATGGCATCGAGTGGTCGCGTGCCAAGTGGGGTGGCGTGGCCAAGACGTGGTTCTGGATGAACGATTGGGCCGGTTGCTGGCTGGGTAATCATCTGGTGGCGGACCACCCGCAGATCAAGGTGCATCTGGAGTCACGCGTGCGCGGTAGCAAGATCACGACGATTCCCTATGGAGCCGACGAAGTGCTGGCGGCGGATGAGGCGCCGGTGCGTGCGCTCGGGGTTGAGCCGGGGCGTTATCTGACGGTGGTTGCTCGCGCCGAGCCGGAAAACTCGTTGCTGGAGATTGTGCAGGGGTTTTCTGCGGCGAAACGTGGTTATCGCTTGGTTGTACTGGGCAACTATCAGGATGAAAACGTTTATCACCGGGCGATCAAGAGCGCGGCGAGTGAGGAGGTTTTGTTCCCCGGGGCTATCTATGACAAGACGGTCGTGCAGGCTTTGCGCTTTCATAGCGCGGCTTATGTGCACGGCCATCAGGTGGGCGGCACCAATCCCTCATTGGTTGAGGCGCTGGGGGCCGGGAATGCAGTCATTGCCCACGACAACCGCTTCAATCGTTGGGTGGCAGGGGATGGGGCGGTGTATTTCAACGGGGCGGAATCGTTCTCGGCGCAACTAGGGCAATTGTTGGCGGAGCCTTCGCGCTTGCAGGTCCTCTCGTCCAAGAGTCGCGAGCGCTTCCATCAGGAGTTCACTTGGCCGCATGTGCTGGCGCAGTACGAGGATTTATTGGCCAGGTATTTGCCCGGCAAATGAATTCGGAATAGTCCGTTGGGACTAGTTGGTGCATCGCAAAGGCATAACAAGTTTGGCGATAATTCTTTTTTTTGTGATTGGAACAGGCTATGAGTATTCTCGTTACCGGTGCAGCAGGATTTATTGGCAGTAATTTCGTATTGGACTGGCTGGCCCAGTCCGATGAGCCGGTCATCAACCTCGATGACCTGACCTATGCAGGCAACCTTGAAAACCTCGCTTCGCTTGATGGCGATGCGCGGCATATTTTCGTCAAGGGCAGCATTGGCGACTTTGATCTGGTTTCGAAGTTGCTGGCCGAGCACCAGCCGCGGGCGGTGGTCAATTTTGCGGCCGAATCGCACGTCGACCGCAGCATTCATGGCCCGGAAGACTTCATCCAGACCAATATCGTCGGCACCTTCCGTCTGCTGGAGGCGGTGCGGGCTTTCCACGGTCAACTGGAAAAAACGGCCAAAAATGAATTCCGTTTTCTCCATGTGTCGACCGACGAAGTTTACGGTTCGCTGGCCAAGGACGAGCCGGCCTTTACCGAAACCCACCAGTACGAGCCGAACAGCCCGTACTCGGCGAGCAAGGCAGCGAGCGACCATCTGGTGCGCGCCTACCACCACACCTACGGCCTGCCGGTGCTGACCACCAACTGTTCCAACAACTACGGCCCCTACCACTTCCCGGAAAAGCTCATCCCGCTCGTCATCCACAATGCGCTGGCCGGCAAGCCGCTGCCGATCTACGGCGATGGCCAGCAGATTCGTGACTGGCTCTACGTCAAGGATCACTGCAGCGCCATCCGCCGCGTGCTTGAAGCCGGCAAGGTCGGCGAGACCTACAACGTCGGCGGCTGGAATGAAAAGCCGAATCTGGATGTCGTCCATACGCTGTGCGCCATCCTCGACGAACTCAGCCCGCGGGCTGACGGCAAGCCGTACAAGGAGCAGATTACCTACGTCACCGACCGCCCCGGCCATGATCGTCGCTATGCGATTGATGCGACCAAGATCGAACGCGAACTGGGCTGGAAGCCGGCGGAAACCTTCGAGACCGGCATCAAGAAGACGGTGCAGTGGTATCTCGATAACCAGGCCTGGGTGGCCAATGTGACGAGCGGCGCTTACCAGAACTGGGTTGGCAAGCAGTACAGCGCCTGATCATGAAAATTCTTCTGACAGGCAGCAACGGCCAGGTTGGCTTTGAACTGCAGCGGGCCCTGGCGCCGCTCGGCGAGGTGGTTGCCGTTGATCACCAGGAATGCGACCTCGCCAATGCGGACGCCATCCGCCGGCTGGTGGCTGAGGTCAAGCCGCAGGTGATCATCAATCCGGCGGCCTACACGGCCGTGGACAAGGCAGAAGCCGAGCCGGCACTGGCCCAAGCCATCAACGGCACGGCGCCCGGTGTCTTCGGTGAGGAGGCGGCACGCCTTGGCGCGCTGGTCATTCATTACTCGACGGACTATGTCTTCGACGGCAGCAAGCCCGGCGCTTATCTGGAAAGCGATGCGCCCAACCCGCAAAGCGTTTATGGCCAGACCAAGCTGGCCGGCGAGCAGGCTTTGCTGGCGAGCGGGGCGGATTGCCTGATCTTTCGCACAAGCTGGGTGTTTGGCGCGCACGGCGCCAATTTTGCCAAGACCATGTTGCGTCTGGCCGCCGAGCGCGATGGCTTGAAGATCGTCGCCGACCAGTTTGGTGCACCGACCTCGGCTGCGCTGCTGGCTGACGTGACGGCGCAGGTGCTCGGGCGCTACCAACGCGAAGGCAGGGTGGGCTTCCCGTTTGGCCTTTATCACCTGGTTGCCGGTGGTTGCACGACGTGGCACGAATACGCCCAGACGGTGGTGCGCGCTGCGCAGGCAGCCGGCAAGCCGCTCAAGCTGACGGCCGACGATATCCTGCCGATCACCACCGCCGATTACCCGCTGCCGGCGCCCCGGCCGAGCAATTCACGACTCGACACGAGCCGCCTGCGTCAGACCTTCGGGCTGGAACTGCCTGATTGGCGGAACGGGCTGGATCATGTTTTGCAGCAGATTCTCTAGAAACTGTTTGTGATCTGCTTGGCGTTCAAACCCCTCCCCAGCCCTCCCCTTGTCAGGGGAGGGAGCCAGATCGCGCGCGATTTGGTGTGCTCCTCCCCTGACAAGGGGAGGCCGGGAGGGGTTTCGGTTTTACCAACCAGAACCCGAATTCATCATTACATCTCCAAATTAGGAAAGCATCATGCGTAAAGGCATCATCCTGGCCGGCGGTTCCGGCACCCGTCTCTACCCGGTCACCCTGGCCGTTTCCAAGCAGCTGCTGCCGATCCACGACAAGCCGATGATCTACTATCCGCTGACGACGCTGATGCTGGCGGGGATTCGCGACATCCTGATCATCTCGACGCCGCAGGATACGCCGCGCTTTCAGCAGTTGCTGGGCGACGGCAGCCAGTGGGGCCTCAACCTGCAATATGCCATCCAGCCCAGCCCGGACGGCCTGGCCCAGGCCTTCATCATCGGTCGCGATTTCGTCGGCAATGGCGACAGCGCGCTGGTCCTCGGTGACAACATTTTCTACGGCCACGAGTTTGCCAACGATCTGGGCGCAGCCGGTGCCCAGACCAGCGGCGCGACGGTCTTCGCTTACCACGTGCATGACCCGGAACGTTACGGCGTGGTCGAGTTCGACGCCGCCGGGCAGGCGATCAGCCTGGAAGAGAAGCCGAAGGTGCCGAAGTCGAATTACGCGGTGACCGGTCTCTATTTCTACGACAACCAGGTCCTCGACATCTCGCGTGATCTCAAGCCGTCACCGCGTGGCGAGCTGGAGATCACCGACGTCAATCGCGTCTATCTCGAGCGCCAGCAGTTGAACGTCCAAGTCATGGGCCGCGGCCACGCCTGGCTCGATACCGGCACCCATGAAAGCCTGCTCGACGCCAGCCAGTTCATCGCCACCATCGAAAAGCGTCAGGGTCTCAAAGTGGCGTGTCCGGAAGAAATCGCCTACCGTAAGAGTTGGATCGATGCCGGCCAACTTGAGAAGCTGGCCCAGCCGATGATCAAGAACCTTTACGGCCAGTACCTGATGAACGTGCTCAAGGAAAGGGTGTTCTGATGCGCGCGATACCCACCGCCATTCCGGATGTGATCGCGCTCTATCCCAAGGTTTTTGGCGACGACCGCGGTTTTTTCTACGAGAGCTACAACCAGAAGGTCTTTCAGGAAGCCACCGGGCTGGATGTGACCTTCGTCCAGGACAACCACTCCAAATCTGCCCGCAACGTGCTGCGCGGCCTGCACTATCAAGTGCAACATCCGCAAGGCAAGCTGGTCCGCGTGGTGCAGGGCGAGGTCTTCGATGTTGCGGTCGACATCCGCAAAGGCTCGAAAACCTACGGTCAGTGGGTTGGTGAATTGCTGTCGGCGGACAACAAACGCCAGCTGTGGATCCCGCCCGGCCTGGCGCACGGCTTTGTCGTGCTCTCCGAAACGGCAGAATTCCTCTACAAGACGACGGATTACTATGCCCCGGCCCATGAGCGCTGCATCGCGTGGAATGACCCGGATCTGGCAATTGACTGGCAGCTTGAAGGCGAACCGCTGCTCTCGGCCAAGGATGCGGCTGGGCAACGGTTTAGGGATGCGGTTGGGGAGTAGGCGAGATTTGTTGCTCTTCCCTGGCCACGTGGCCAGAACCAAGAAGTTCTGATCCGGATTTTGTTTTTGGGCTAAATTTCCGGTTCACCGTAGCAATCAACGTTATTTATAGGTATCGATGTTCATGACCCAGATTCTCCCCGTCGTTCTCTCCGGTGGTTCCGGCACGCGTCTATGGCCGCTGTCGCGCGAGAAATACCCGAAGCAGCTGTTGCCGCTGGTTGGCGAACAGTCGATGTTGCAGGCGACGGTAGCTCGTCTTGGTGGCCTGGCCGACATGGCGGGGCCGCTGCTCGTTTGCAACGAAGAACATCGTTTTGTCGTCGCCGAGCAAATCCGCACCCTCGGTTTGCACGGCTCGGTCCTGCTTGAACCCTTCGGCCGCAACACCGCTCCGGCCCTTGCCCTGGCCGCCCTGTGGGCGGTGCGCGATGGCGAAGATCCGGTCCTCGTTGTCATGCCGGCCGATCACGACATCGCCGATGGCGCCGCCTTCCGTGACGCCGTCAGCCGCGCCGTCACCCTGGCCGAAACCGGCGTCACCGTCACCTTCGGGATCACCCCTGATTGCCCCGAAACCGGCTACGGCTACATCCAGCGCGGCCAGGCCCTGGCCGATGGCTCTGGCGCCTTTGCCTTGGCCCGCTTCGTTGAAAAGCCCGATCGCCCGACCGCCGAAAGCTACCTCGATTCCGGTGACTACCTCTGGAACAGCGGCATCTTCGTCATGAAGGCCTCCGTCTGGATCGCCGCCCTCGGCGTCTGTCGCCCCGACATTCTGGCTGCCTGCCAACAGGCCCTGGCCGGCGGCAAGACCGATGGCGACTTCGTTCGTGTCGACGTTGAAGCCTTCAAAGCTTGCCCTTCCGACTCCATCGACTACGCCGTCATGGAACGCCTGACCACCGGCGGTGCCGGCCTGCCCAAGGCCGCCGTCATCCCGCTCACCGCCGGCTGGTCCGACGTCGGCGCCTGGGATGCACTGTGGAAAGTCCTGCCCAAATGCGGCGAGGGCAACGCCACGCGCGGTGACGTCATGCTCGAAAACTGTCGCGATACGCTGGTTGTCTCGGAAAGCCGGCTCGTTGCCTGCATCGGCGTCAGCAACCTCGTTGTTGTCGAAACCGACGACGCCGTGCTTGTTGTCCATCACGACGCCACGCAAGACGTCAAAAAGATCGTCGACCGGCTCAAAGCCGACAAACGCAGCATCGCCCAATGGCACCGCAAGGTCTATCGCCCGTGGGGCTGGTACGACGGCGTCGATGCCGGCGAACGCTTCCAGGTCAAGCGCATCGGCGTCAAGCCGGGCGGCACCCTGTCGCTGCAAATGCACCACCACCGCGCCGAACACTGGATCGTCGTCAGCGGTACGGCCCGCGTGACCAAGGGCGAAGAAACCTTCCTGGTCACCGAAAACCAGTCAACCTACATCCCGCTCGGCGTCACCCACCGCCTGGAAAACCCCGGCATCGTGCCGCTTGAGATGATCGAGGTGCAGTCCGGCAGCTACCTCGGCGAGGACGATATCGTGCGCTTTGAGGATACTTACGGGCGGAGCTGAGGGGCCTTCATGCTTTTAGCCCGAATGGACTATTGTCCCGAGGGCTATCCCAATTCACTATTCGTATCGAATAAATGTCAATTGGAAAGTATTGCCCCATGAAGAAATTCCTTACCGGCATGGCACTCGCAGTGGCCGCAGTTTCGGCCACCGCAGCGTCTGCCCCATCCGCTTCTCTGACCACCTCTGGTGCAACGTTTGCCGAGTACACCGGCACCACGGTTGGCAGCAACGACATCAATGCCAACAACACGTTGTTCTGGATGTTCGAAGGTAGCAACCTTGGCTACAACAGCTACTTGCTGATGTTCGATCCGCTGTCCAATGGTTCGATGGCTGGTTCCGTTACCTTCTCCGGCAACATTGCCTACGTTGCTTCGACGACTGTTGCGTTGGTCGGCACCGACTTCCTGTTCAGCAATCCGGCTGTGACGTATGACTGGAAGGCCAAGTCCGGTCTTGAATCGAACGATGCGCTCAGCGTTTCTGGCAATACGCTGACCCTGAGCTGGCGCGGCGCCAGCCCCGGCGACAATATCCGCGTGCTGACTGTCGTGCCGGAACCGCAAAGCTACGCCATGTTCCTGGCCGGTCTGGGCATCGTCGGTGCCATGGTTCGCCGCAAGAACATCTAACCGTAACGTTCTGGTAGCAGAATGCCGCCTTCGGGCGGCTTTTTTTCGTCTATAGGGAGTAATGACGTGGCAAAGGGAATGATTCTGGCGGCCGGCCAGGGAACTCGGGTTCGACCACTGACCAAAGACTGGCCCAAGCCAATGGTGCCAATTCTCGGCAAGCCGGTGATGGCGTACCTGATCGAGCATCTGGTGCGTTATGGCATCACCGACATCATGGTCAACGTGGCGTATCACCACAAAAAGATCGAAGAGTATTTCGGCGACGGCCGGCGCTGGGGCGCCAATATCGGCTATTCCTACGAAGGCGTTTCCGATCATGGCGATATTCTCCCCAGGCCAAAGGGCTCGGCCGGTGGCATGAAGGCGATTCAGGATTTCAGCGGCTTTTTTGACGAAACGACGCTGGTGATCTGCGGCGACGCCATCGTCGATCTCGACATCGGGGCGGCCTTGTTCGAGCACCAGAGCAAGGGTGCCCTGGCCAGCGTGGTGACGCTGGAGGTGCCGAATGACCAGGTGCAGAACTACGGCATCGTGGTGGCTGACGATGATGGCAGGATCGAATCCTTCCAGGAAAAGCCAAAGCCGGCTGAGGCCAGGTCCAATCTGGCGAGTACCGGCATTTATATTTTCGAGCCGCAGGTGCTGGATCTGGTGCCGTCGGGGGTCGAGTTCGACATTGGTAGCCAGTTGTTCCCGCTCATGGCGGAAAAGGGCTTCCCGTTCTATGCCCAGAGTCGTTTCTTCAACTGGATCGACATCGGTCGCGTCACGGACTACTGGTCGGTGCTGCAGCGCGTGCTGCGCGGCGAGGTGGCCGAGATGGACATGCCGGGCAAGGAGATCATGCCGGGCGTCTGGGTTGGCCCGAATGTCTCGATCAATTGGGACAGTTCGAAGATCGTCGGGCCGGTTTATATCGGCTCAAGCGTCCGGATCGAGCCCGGCTGTTCGGTCATCGGTCCCGCCTGGATCGGCCATGGCAGCCACCTTCGTCAGGGGGCCAAGGTGATCCGCAGCGTGTTGTTCGAGTACACGCGCATCGGCGAGGGGATGGAGTTCTCCGAGATGATCGTTTCGCCGCGCTATTGCGTAGACCGGGCTGGCGACACGACCTATGTCGGCGACGACCGATGCAAATTGCGTTGGGGTGATTCCCGGGGGTGATTTGCTGCGCTGCAGGTTGCGAAACGTAGTTTTGAGGCATGGAGCAGGCGGGGGGCAGATCCTTTAGTCCTGCGTTTCAAGAAAGCCGCCAGGGAGCGGCTTTTTTAATATTGACTCGCTGTTTTGAAGACTGGCATTGTGTCCGGACTACTCGCCGCTCGAAGCGGTGGATCGGCATTCAGTTACCTGGCTGGTACAGGGGTGTTTTTGAGGAGTGATATGGACGCAGAGTGCATGACGACGATTCAGTCCCGGGTGCGCAGCCGTTTCTGGCTGGTCGTCGGGCTGCTTGGCGTGTCTGCGCTGTTTGTCCTGGGCGCCCAGCCATTCGCTGTCGGGATTATCCCTTCGCCGTTTGACAAGTTGGCGCATGCCGTGGTGTTCGGTGGTCTTTTTCTTGTTCTGGATAGCGCACTGGCGTTGCCGTTCTGGCTTCTCCTGAGCATTCCCTTGGTGCTGTCGGCAGGTGATGAGTTTCACCAGATTTTTCTGCCGGGGCGCCAGCCGGGTCTGGATGACTGGGTGGCTGGCTTGTGCGGCGTCGCGCTGGCCGCCTGCTGGCGTCATCTCCGCCGCAACTGATTGCCCGTTTTTCTCTATCCGAACTGGTAGCTGGTTTCGGGGCGCCCGTTATTGGCGATATCTTCGAGCTTGCCGACGGCCTGGGCCCGATTGCTGACATTGATCTTCTTGAAGATGCGCTGCAGGTGGTTTTTGACCGTAAACGAGCTGATTTCCAGGATCATGCCGATTTCGATATTGGTCTTGCCATTGCGTACCCACTCGAGAATTTCGATTTCGCGCGTACTCAGCCCCGATTTGATCAGTGAATTGATCAGCGTTGGCGCGGTAACCTGGTCCGGCTCATGGATCGGCAAGCCATCGGTTTTTCTGACCGCCGCGTCGACATGGGGAAGAAGCAACTCGAAAAGCCTTCTTTCCTGCTCGTTAAAACTGCCGTCCCGTCGGAGCAGGATGTAGAGATGATCAGCCTTGAAGCGCGTGTCCGGAATTGCATGGAATAAAATATGTTTCATTTCATGTAATTCGGAGTGAAGGATTGTTACATCAATATTACTGCTACTTACGCTCGACATTGATGCCGATGTAACACGACCGCAACCTGCGACCCAATGGAGGTGAATACCGTTCCTGAATTCGCGAATGGCGTCGTGCAAGGGTTTTGCGCCACGTATTCCCGGTATGCCGGACACGATATCGTAGTGATAGGTTTCACCGCCGATGGCGCCGCTGAAACAAATGAGAACATCATGCTGGATTGCTTCCTGGAAATCGCCCTGAAGCCACAGCAGGAGCTGAAAATGGCTCTGGATCGACAACGAGTTGTGCATGATCCGAACGATCAGCTCCGGGTCGAAGTTTTTATGGACGGATGCCATGGGACTATTTGTGGTCTCTGATTTTGAGTCGTTATTATTACGTTAGTCTTTTTTTTGCAATGTCGACTATTTCACGAAAAATTCAAATGCTGCGGTGCGGCATCCTGTTTCACTTGAGATACAATTTGGCATGGTTAAACAGTCGATAAATCTCCAGTTAATGCTATGAACATATTGTCCTCCTCGCGCTTCGGTGGTGTTGCGTCGAACCGCCCGTTTATGGGTATGGAACGAGTTGGCGGGGCATTGTTTCGGCTTTTTGAGTCGTTGGTTGATCCCATTACGGTGCTTGCCACGCTTTTTGGCCTGATGCTGTGGTTTCGCGACGATGAGTACGCTCACTATGCGGTGCTCGGAGTGCTCGTTTTTTCGCTGACTTTCCCGGGCAAGAGCCTGATTCAGGAGACCGTGCGAGGCAGCATCCGCGAAGTCCTTATCAGTTGGTTTGGCATTGCTGCACTGCTGATCTTTTTCGGCCTGGCGACCGGGCTTTACACGCGCTTTCCGGAAGAAGTACTGTTTAATTGGCTCTGGATGGCCCCGGTTGCCCAGTTGGCGGGCCATTTCCTGTTCCGCTTCACCATGCCTGCAGTCCTTGCCGCGAATGGCTTTCCAAAGCGGGCAGTGGTGGTTGGCTGCAACGAATTGGGCCGCCATCTGGCCACCGAGATTGATCGTCACCCGATGCAAGGCATCAAGCTGAACGGATATTTCGACGATCGCGACGTCGAGCGACTGGATATGGGCAGTGGCCGCCTGATCGGCCGTTTTTCCGACGTTGCTGACTACGTCAAGGCCAACAAGGTCGATCTGATCTACCTCGCCTTGCCGATGGCGACACAGCCGCGAATTCTTTCTCTGCTCGAATCGCTGAACGACACGACGGCTTCGGTTTATTTCGTGCCGGATATTTTTGTGACGGATCTGATTCAGGCTCGCATGGATGCGGTTGGCCGGATGCCAGTGGTGGCCGTGTGCGACACGCCGTTTTCCGGCTTGAATGGCATGGTTAAGCGCTTGAGCGACATCGTTCTTTCCCTGTTGATCCTGTTCCTGATTTCGCCGGTCCTGCTCGTAGTAGCCGGTTTGGTCAAGCTGAGTTCCCCCGGCCCGATCATTTTCAAGCAGCGGCGCTATGGCCTCGATGGCGAGGAAATCATGGTCTATAAGTTCCGCTCGATGACCGTTTGCGAAGATGGGCCGAATGTTCCCCAGGCGCGCAAGGGCGATGCCCGGATAACGCGTATCGGAGGGGTTCTTCGCCGGACTTCGCTCGACGAGTTGCCGCAGTTCGTGAATGTGCTGCAGGGGCGCATGAGCATTGTCGGCCCGCGGCCGCATGCCGTCGCTCACAACGAGATGTATCGCAAGCTGATCAAGGGCTACATGGTTCGCCACAAGGTCAAGCCGGGCATTACCGGCTGGGCTCAGGTCAATGGCTACCGTGGCGAAACCGAGACGCTGGACAAGATGCAGGCGCGTATCGACTACGATCTCGAGTACCTGCGCAACTGGTCCTTGCATCTCGATCTTTACATCATTTTCCGAACCGTCCTGCTGGTTTTCAAGGACGCGAGCGCCTACTGAGGCGGGGCCGATGACATTTTCGGCTTCCGGGCAAAGATGTCTGCCGGCTTTGGTTGTGCTCGGGCTGCTGGCCCCCGTGCTCGGCCATTCGGCGGAGGCTGTTGCGCGTCGCGATAGCCCGCGCGTACAGCTTCGGCTGGACAAGCGGTCGGTGGTACCAAGCCCGTTTCGTCTGAAAATTCAGCGGGCGGACTATCGGCTGAATACGGGTGCGGCGACCGAAACGCTGGCGCCTCAGAGAAAAGGCTCGGCGCTGTCGGCGATGATTGATCGCCACGCCAATGCCAAGGGGCTCGATCCGGCGCTGGTCCATGCCGTCATTCGCGCCGAGTCTGCGTATCGTCCCGATGCGCTGTCGCCGAAAGGGGCAATCGGCCTGATGCAGGTGATGCCAGCGACCGGCCGGCGCTTCGGGGTCAACGATCTCGATGTGCCGGAGCGCAATCTGCAAGCCGGCACGACCTATCTTCGGCATTTGCTCGATCGTTTTGACAATGTGTCGCTGGCGCTGGCGGCTTACAACGCGGGCGAAGGGGCGGTGAGTCGCTTTGGCAACAAGATTCCGCCGTATCCGGAGACTCAGGGCTATGTTCAGGGAATTCTTCGCTCGTACCGGAAGGATCTGAGCCTCGATACCTCGATGCCGACCCTTTATACGGATGGCGTGCGTCTAGCAGCAGACGATCTGGCACCGTATCGCTTGGTCAATACCGGCCGTTATTGAGGCTTTGTTCCGTTTCTGATGGCGCTCTCTGGCGGTATTTTTGTCCGGTCGGCGGAATGGTGGCGAGGTCTTTTATAATTGCGCCCTTCCGTATCCCATGAATGGCAATCAGACACCGGTTTTCGACCCCCTGCGCATCGGTAGTGCTGCGTTGCTGTGGGACTCGCCTGGTGAATGCAGTCAATGAATTCCGATCCCCATGAAATTCTCGGTGTTTCGCCCGGAGCCGCACCGGCCGAGCTGAAGCGCGCCTATCGGCGGCTGGCCATGCGCTGGCACCCGGACCGGAGCGATCATCCGCAGGCGACGGAGCGTTTCAAGCAGATCAATGCGGCTTATGAGCAGTTGCTGGCGGTCGATGCCGAGGACGATGAAGAGGCTGAAGCGCCACAGGCCGAGCCGGATGAGAGCGCGGCGAGGGCGGCCGATATTCGGCTCAACCTTGAGGTCAGTCTGGAGGAGGCTGCTTCGGGTTGCCGCAAGACCATCCATTACTCGCGGGGCAAGGCCTGCCCGACCTGCGAGGGTACGGGCGAACACGGTATGTCCAGAACGCGCTTTTGCACCGCCTGCCATGGTAGCGGCCGGGTGCATGACGCCAAGCGCAATCTTGTGCGTTGCGAAGAGTGTGGCGGGCGCGGGCTGTTTACCGAGCGTATTTGCAAGGATTGTGGCGGCAGCGGCCGCGAGCTGGCTGACGTCAGTCTGGAAATTCGTGTGCCGCATGGCATGTTGCCGGGGGATGAATTGCGCCTGGCTGGGCAGGGTGAGCCGGGTGATGGGGAGATCCTGGCTGGCGATCTTTACCTGACAATCATCATCGGCTCGCATCCGCTTTACCAGTTGCGTGGTCGCGACCTGCATTTCCGGATGCCGGTCAGTGCGCTGGCCATGATGGCCGGTGGTGATATCGATTTGCCCTCGTTGGCTGGTGTGATCTGTTATTCGCTGGAGGCCGGCACGGCTGAGCGGCGACAGTTGCGGCTGGCCGGCAAGGGTTATCCGGGGCGTGGCAAGAGTTATGCGGGCGATCTGGTGGTCGACCTGGAACCGGTCTTCCCGAGCAAGCTCAACGCCCGTCAACGCAAATTGCTGCTGCAGGCCAATGCGGCGCTGCTCGACGATGCGGACGTATCGCTACCGGAAATCGCCGCTTGGCGGAACGCTCACTGCATCGAGTAGGCGGCCCGCTCAGGGTTGCGGATGCGGATTGAAATTAAAGCGTTTTTTCGTGTCGACCGTGGCAATCGACTGTAGCGGCAGGTTCTGCCAGCGGATATCGCCGGAACCGGTTTCCATGAAGCTGAGAATGGCTTCATCGCTCGCCGGTTGGCCGTTGCCGTCACGGCATTCAGCCAGAAATTGCGTCAGATCGCGATCATTGAGCAGCCCAATGCCCAGACTCGTTTCGAGCAGGATGCTGCCTTCCTCGTCGAGGTAAATCGCCTTGATTTCCCCGGCTGGCTCGCCGGTATGGCTGACGAAGGACTCGCCGTCGCGGCGGAATACCCAGGGTGTGTAGGCCAGTTCGACGAACACCCGTTGCGGGCCGTTCTGCAGGAACCAGCAGCCTGATTCGTCACAACCGTACTGCCGGTTGATGAACTGGATCAGGCCGCTGTGCATCACGCGCTCTCCCTGCAATCGCCAGTCGCCCCGCCGGTCGAGCGACAACCAGTCGTAACAGGCGGGGACGTTGGGCCACTTGGCGATGGCAGAGAGATCGACTGCCATCAGTCTTCGTAGGCAGACATCGGCGGGCAGGCGCAGTTCAGGTTGCGGTCGCCGTACACATCGTCGATGCGATTGACGCTCGGCCAGAACTTGTTGGCAGCCACCCAGGGCAGCGGGAAGACTGCCTGTTCGCGGCTGTACGGATGCGACCATTCACCGTCGATGACGTCCGCCTGCGAATGCGGGGCATTCTTGAGCGGGTTGTTGTCAGCCGACCAGACGCCATTTTCGATCTGGCGGATTTCCTCGCGAATGCTGACCAGGGCTGCGATGAAGCGGTCCAGTTCGGCCTTCGATTCGGATTCGGTCGGCTCGACCATGATCGTGCCGGCCACCGGGAAGGATACCGTCGGTGCGTGGAAGCCGTAGTCCATCAGGCGCTTGGCGATGTCGGTTTCGCTGATCCCGGTCGCTGCCTTGAGCGGGCGGATGTCGAAGATGCACTCGTGCGCCACGCGGCCGTTCTTGCCGACGTAGAGCACGGGGTAATGCGCCTTCAACTGCTGGGCAACATAGTTGGCGTTGAGGATGGCGACTTGCGTGGCCTTCTTGACGCCTTCGCCGCCGAGCATGGCGAGATACATCCACGAAATGGTCAGGATCGAGGCCGAGCCGAACGGGGCGGCAGAGACCGCGCCCTGGCCGGCATTGACGCGGTTGGCGTCGCCCGTTGGCTGGACGGCGTGGTCGGCCATGAACGGTGCCAGATGAGCCTTGAGGCCGATCGGGCCCATGCCCGGTCCGCCGCCGCCGTGCGGGATGGCGAAGGTCTTGTGCAGGTTCATGTGGCTGACGTCGGCGCCGATGAAGCCGGGCGAGGTCAGGCCGACCTGGGCGTTGAGGTTGGCGCCGTCCATGTACACCTGGCCGCCGTTGGCATGGACGATGGCGCAGATCTCGCGGACCGCTTCCTCGAACACGCCGTGGGTCGACGGGTAGGTGATCATCAGGCAGGCCAGGTCGTCCTTGTGGGCTTCGGCCTTGGCCTTGAGGTCGGCGACATCGACGTTGCCGTTCTCATCGCAATCGACGACGACGACCTGCATGTTGGCCATCTGGGCCGTCGCCGGGTTGGTGCCATGCGCCGATTTCGGGATCAGGCAGATATCGCGATGGCTGTCGCCACGGCTGGCGTGGTAGCGCGCAATGGCGACCAGGCCGGCGTATTCGCCCTGGGCACCGGAGTTCGGCTGCATGCAGATGGCGTCGAAGCCGGTGACGGTCTTCAGCCAGTCAGTCAGGCTGGCGATCATTTCCAGATAACCTGCGGCCTGATCGCGCGGGGCGAAGGGGTGCAGACCGCCGAATTCCGGCCAGGTGACCGGGATCATCTCGCTGGTCGCGTTGAGCTTCATGGTGCACGAGCCAAGCGAGATCATCGAGTGGTCGAGCGCCAGGTCCTTGTTCTGCAGCGACTTGAGGTAGCGCAGCATCTCGTGTTCGGTGTGGTGCGTGTTGAACACCGGATGCTGGAGGACGGCGTCGCTGCGGATCAGTGCATCGGGCAGGGCGGAGTCGGCGGCGGCGACCTGGGCGTCGATGACATCCATGTCGAGCGTGACCTGGGTGATCAGCTTGAACAGCGTGGCGACATCGCTGCGCGTCGTCGTTTCGTCGAGCGAAATACCGAGGACGCCGGCCGAGACGCGGCGCAGGTTGTAACCGGCTGCCAGAGCGTCGAGGTAGACGGTTTCAGCGCGGGCGCCGAGGTCGAGATGGACGGTGTCGTAGAACTGCTTGGTCAGGAGACTGACGCCGGCGCGCTTGAGGCCTTCGGCCAGGATGGCGGTCAGACGGTGGATACGGCCGGCGATGGTGCGCAGGCCTTCAGCGCCGTGATAGACGGCGTACATGCCGGCCATGTTGGCCAACAGGACTTGCGACGTACAGATGTTGGAGTTGGCTTTCTCGCGACGGATGTGCTGTTCGCGGGTCTGCAGCGCCATGCGGTAGGCCGTCTTGCCGCGGGCATCCTTGGACAGGCCGATGATGCGGCCCGGCATCGAGCGGACGAAGGCTTCGCGGGTGGCGAAGAAAGCGGCGTGCGGGCCGCCGAAGCCCATCGGGATGCCGAAACGCTGGCTCGAGCCGAGGGCGATGTCGGCGCCCATGGCGCCGGGCGACTTGAGCAGGACCAGCGCCATGAGGTCGGAGGCGACCGCAACGGTCGTACCCTTGGCTTTCAGCGCGGCGATGGTGGCGGTCAGATCGCGGACTTCGCCGTTGTCGCCCGGGTACTGGAGCAGGGCGCCGAAGAAATCTTCACTTTCGATTTTTGCGGCATTTTCCGGGTTGACCGTGGCAATGACCAGTTCGAAGCCGAAATAGCCGGCGCGGGTCTTCACCACGTCGATGGTCTGCGGGAAGCAGTTGGCATCGACCAGGAAGCGGTTGGATTTCGACTTGGAAACACGACGCGCCATGGTCATCGCTTCAGCGGCGGCGGTGGCTTCGTCGAGCAGCGAGGCATTGGCGATTTCCAGGCCGGTCAGGTCGACGACCATCTGCTGGAAGTTCATCAGCGCTTCCAGGCGGCCCTGGGCGATTTCAGCCTGATAGGGCGTGTAGGCGGTGTACCAGCCCGGGTTTTCCAGAACATTGCGGACGATGACCTTGGGTGTCAGCGTGTCGTAATAGCCCATGCCGATGCAGGACTTGTTGACGACGTTCTTGCTGGCGATGGCCTTGAGGTCGGCCAGCGCTTCGTGTTCGCGACGTGGAGCAGGCAGCGGCAGATCGGCCGGCAGGCGGATGGCGGCGGGGACGGTCTGGTCGATCAGCTGCTCGAGGCTATCGGCGCCGATGGCTCTCGGTTCCCGCTAGTCCGGGAACAAACTGCCGTTCTTAGGCGGCGTCGGCGACGGCCTGGTAGGCTGCAGCGTCGAGCATCTTGTCGAGGTCGGCGGCGTTGTCCGGGGTCATCTTGAACAACCAGGCAGCGTAGGCATCCTGATTGACCGACTCCGGTGCATCGGCCGCAGCCTGATTGACTTCGGTGACGGTGCCGGAGATCGGGGCGTACACGTCAGCCGCAGCCTTGACCGATTCAACGACGGCGATTTCCTTCTCGGCATCGTAATGGGTGCCGACTTCCGGCAGTTCGACGAAAACCAGGTCGCCAAGGGCTTCCTGGGCGTGGTCGGTAATGCCGACGGTGACGGAGCCGTCAGCGTTGAGCAGCATCCATTCGTGGGAGGCGGCGTACTTGAGGTTGGCGAGGACGTTGGACATGGTTTTCTCCTGAATGGGGTTGAATTAGATGACTGCTTTGCCGTTGCGGGCGAATACGGGTTTGGTGACCTTGGCCTTGAGCGCCTTGCCACGGATATCAACTTCGACTTCGTCGCCGATCTGCACACCGAGCGGCAGGCGGGCGAGGGCGATGGATTGCTGGAGCGTTGGCGAGAAACTACCGGAGGTGATTTCACCATCGCCTTGCTTGGTCATGACCTTCTGATGGCCGCGCAGCACGCCCTTGTCGAGCAGGATCAGGCCGAGGAACTGTTTCTGCTGGCCATTGGCGAGCAACGCAGCCTTGCCGACGAAATCGCGCTCGGTATTCAGAGAAACTGTCCAGGCCAGACCGGCGTCGAGTGGCGAAACAGTCTCATCCATGTCCTGGCCGTAGAGATTCATCCCGGCCTCGAGGCGCAGCGTGTCGCGGGCGCCGAGGCCGCACGGGGCGACGCCGGCGGCGTTGAGCTTGTTCCACAGCGCTTCGGCTTCGCCGGCCGGCAGCATGATTTCGTAGCCGTCTTCGCCGGTGTAGCCAGTGCTGGCGATGAAATACTGATCGACTTCAGCGGCAAAGAAAGCCTTCAGGCCTTCTGTAGCTGCCTTGGTCTGCGGCAGCACTTCCCAAACCTTGGTGCGGGCATTCGGACCCTGCACGGCAATGATGCCGAGGTTGTTGGCGCCATCGCGGCGCTGGGTGATGGTCACGTCGAGTTTCCACTCGGCGACCTTGGCCTGCATCCAGGCCAGATCCTTTTCGGCCGTGCCGGCATTGACCACGATGCGGAAGCGCGTGTCGGTCAGGAAATAGATGATCAGATCGTCAATGACGCCGCCGGCTTCGTTGAGCATGGCCGCGTAGAGTGCCTTGCCGGACACCTTGAGCTTGGCCACGTCGTTGGCGACGAGGCGGGAGAGAAAAGCGCGGCAATCGGCGCCAACAACATCAACCGGGCACATGTGCGAAACGTCGAACATGCCGCAGTTGTTGCGGACCGCGTTGTGCTCCTCGATCTGCGAACCGTAGTTGACCGGCATGTCCCAACCACCAAAATCCACCATCCGGGCATTCATTGCGCGGTGAGCGGCATTCAAAACCGTTTTCTTCAGCATATCAATCCTTTGCGAGCGTTTGTTAACGTCGGTTCTAGAAACGGAAAAAGGGTGAAACGAAAGAATGGTCTTTCGTTTCACCCCTCTGTCCTCGATACCTGAGAGATTTGCCCCATCGGTGGATGTCGGTAATAGCCGCCATCGCTCTCCAGAGTTTTTTGGCTTGCGCCTTGTTCCGCGGTCCTTTTGCCTGAGCGTTTTCGGGTGGATTTGCGCCTTCGGCGGCAGACGGATCTGCGCTCTCCCACGGAACGGGTGGCACTATAACGGGATGCTGCGGTCTGATCAACCTGCTGCACCGCACAAGGGGCTCAGGGCATGGCCTCGTTCGTGCTAGAATCTTCGTTTGCCTTCAACTGCTTACCTGTGACGCCAGCCAATTTCGATTTTCATAGCCACTCCATCGTTTCCGACGGCTTTCTGCCGCCTCGGGTCGTGGCGGGGCGTGCGGCGGGGAACGGAGTTGATCTCTGGGCACTGACTGATCATGATGACCTTGGCGGTCTGGCCGAAGCCAGGGCAGCGGCTGAAGAGGCCGGCATGGGTTTCGTCAATGGCGTCGAAATCTCGATCGAGTGGCGCGGTGTGCCGATTCATGTCGTCGGTCTTGGCTTTGATCCGGCCAACCCGGCATTGAGCGGGGGTCTCGACGAGTTGCGCGTCGGGCGTATCGAGCGCGCCAAGCGGATGGGCGACGCGCTTGCCGCCATCGGCATCCCCGGCGTCTATGAAGGCGCCTTGTGCTTCGTGACCAATCCGAGCCTGATCTCGCGCGCCCATTTTGCCCGCTATATGGTCTCGATCGGCATCGCCCGCGATGTGCCGGGCGTATTCCAGCATTACCTCGCGTCGGGTAAACCGGGGTATGTCGATCATCGCTGGGCAACACTCGAAGAAGCGGTTGGCTGGATCACTGGTGCCGGCGGCGTGGCGGTTGTCGCGCACCCGGCGCGCTACAAGATGTCGGGTGCCGACATGCGCCGTTTTCTTGATGATTTCAAGGATGTCGGTGGGCAGGGCATCGAAGTGACCTGCGGCAGCCATTCGACCGACCATGTCATGCATTTTGCGCGTCTGGCCCGGCACTACGCATTTCACGCCTCGCGCGGTTCCGATTTCCACGGGCCGGAAGAAAGCTATGTCGATCTCGGCAAGCTTCCCCCGTTGCCGGAAGACCTCAAGCCGGTTTGGCGTCTGGTGGTCTGAACATGGCCCGCGTCGTCAATATTCATCCGGAATCACCGCAGCAACGTCTGCTCGTCCAGGCCGCCGACTTTATCCGCAAGGGCGCTATCGTCGCCCTGCCGACCGACTCCTGCTACGCCCTCGGCTGCCATCTCGGCGACAAGGAAGCGCTCGATCGTATCCGACTGATTCGCCAGATGGATGAGCGCCACCACCTGACGCTGATGGTCCGTGATCTTTCCGAAATCGCCCATTTTGCCCGGGTTGACAACGCCCAGTATCGCCTGCTCAAGGCGGCGACGCCGGGTAGCTACACGTTCATTCTCGAAGGCTCCAAGGAATTGCCGCGCCGGGTCATGCATCCGAAGCGCAAGACCATCGGCCTGCGTGTGCCGGACCATCCGGTGGCGCTGGCCTTGCTCGAAGAATTGAATGAGCCGTTGTTGACGACGACCCTGCAATTGCCGGGTGACGAATTTTCGCTGACCGAAGGATGGGAAATCCAGGATCGCCTCGATGACCAGCTGGAACTGATCCTCGACTGCGGTCCTTGTGGTACCGAGCCGACGACGGTTATTGACCTGACCGGTTCCTCGCCCGAGCTGATCCGGGCAGGTCGCGGTCCGCTTGAGCTGTTTGGATTGGGCTGAGATGCTCGATATCAACGCCATCATCCAGACCATCGCGATTCTTGCCCTGCCGCTGGTTTTTGCAATCACCTTGCACGAAGCCGCGCACGGCTACGCCGCGAGGCATTTCGGCGACCCGACTGCCTGGCAGGCCGGGCGGATCAGCCTGAACCCATTGCGCCATATCGATCCGGTCGGCACCATCCTGATTCCGCTCAGCATCCTGCTGTTTTCCGGCGGCAATTTCCTGTTTGGCTACGCCAAGCCGGTACCGGTCGATTTCAGCCGTCTGCGCGAGCCCAAAAAAGACATGTTCTGGGTCGCTGCTGCTGGTCCGGGCGCCAATCTGTTGATGGCTTGCCTGTGGGCGCTGGCCTTCAAGTTGTCCTGGTTGTTGCCGCAGTTTTTCAGTACGCCGCTGGCACGGATGGCCGAGATGGGCATCCAGATCAACTGCGTGTTGATGGTGCTCAACCTGCTTCCCTTGCCACCGCTCGATGGCGGACGAATTGCCGTCAGCTTGCTGCCGCATTCGATGGCCTGGAAATTCGCCCAGCTCGAACGCTGGGGTTTTCCGATTTTGCTGGTGCTGTTGTTCACCGGTATCCTCGGCGCAATCATGAATCCGCTGGTCGATACGTCAGCTTGGCTTATCACTGTCATTTTTGGTCTCTACTAAATAAATAATATGTACGCAGAACGTGTTCTCTCCGGCATGCGCCCGACCGGGTCGCTGCATCTAGGCCACTACCATGGCGTTCTCAAAAACTGGATCGAGCTCCAGCACGAGTATCCCTGCCTGTTTTTCGTGGCCGACTGGCATGCGTTGACGACGCAGTACGACAATCCGCAGGGGATCGAGAAGGCTTCGATGGATATGGTGGTGGACTGGCTGGCGGCCGGCGTCGATCCCAATCAGGCGACGCTGTTCGTCCAGTCGCGGGTGCCCGAGCACGCCGAGCTGCATCTGCTGATGTCGATGATGACGCCACTGAGCTGGCTGGAGCGTGTGCCGACCTACAAGGACCAGCAGGAAAAGCTGGCCGGCAAGGATCTGACGACCTATGGCTTTCTCGGTTATCCGCTGCTGATGAGCGCCGATATCCTGATCTACCGCGCCGACAAGGTGCCGGTCGGCGAGGACCAGATTCCGCACGTTGAATTCACGCGCGAGCTGGCTCGTCGTTTCAACCACATGTACGGCCGCGAACCGGGTTTCGAGGACAAGGCGCGTGAAGCCGTCAAGAAGCTGGGTAGCAAGAAGGCGCGCCTCTACGAAGAGATGCGCACCCGCTTCCAGCAGAACGGTGACCGCGATGCCATCGAGCAGGCCAAGGCAGTGCTCGACGAAGTCCAGCATCTGTCGATGGCCGACCGCGAGCGCTTGTTCGGCTACCTTGAAGGTACCGGCAAGATGATTCTGGTCGAGCCGGGCTACCTGCTGACTGAAGCCTCCAAGATGCCGGGGCTGGATGGCCAGAAGATGTCCAAGTCGTACAACAACACGATCACCATGCGCGAATCCGAGGAATCGGTAACCAAGAAGGTGCGCAGCATGCCAACCGATCCGGCCCGCGTCCGCCGTACCGATCCGGGCGAGCCGGCCAAATGCCCGGTCTGGCAACTGCATCTGGTCTATTCGAACGATGCTTGCAAGGAATGGGTGCAGCAAGGCTGCCGTACCGCCGGTATTGGTTGCATCGAGTGCAAGCAGCCGGTAATTGACGCCATCCTCAAGGAACAGGCGCCGATGCGCGAACGGGCACAGGTCTATCTGGATGATCCGACCCTGGTCAAGAACATCATTGCCGACGGTTGCGAGAAGGCTCGTGAATACGCCCGCGAAACCATGCGTGACGTGCGCGAAGCCATGGGGCTGGAATACCATTGATGTTTGATATGGACTGGGAAACGCTGATCTGGATCGGCATCGGCTTCGGTGGCCAGGCGCTGTTCATGATGCGCTTCGTCATCCAGTGGTGGAGCAGTGAAAAAGCCAAGATGGTCGTCATACCGGTCTCGTTCTGGTATTTCAGCCTGGCCGGCGGCATCGTGCTGACCATTTACGCCATCCACCGCAAGGACCCCGTTTTCATCTTTGGCCAGGCACTCAGTTTGGTCATCTACGTCCGCAACCTGCATCTGCACTACAAGGGCAAGGGCCGCGCGGCGGCCTCCTGAGCGCATGAGCGAGGTCCTCGAAGTGCTTCCGGTTGGCGAAGTCGAGCCGGTTGCCCGCGTTTACGGGCAACCGCTCGAGCAGATGCCGCTTGACCTGTACATCCCGCCGGATGCGCTGGCGATCATGCTCGACGCCTTCGAGGGGCCGCTTGACCTCCTGCTTTACATGATTCGCCGCGCCAACATCGATATCCTCGATATCCCGATGGCGCCGCTGACCCGGCAGTATCTCGATTACGTCGAGGCGATGCGGGCGAGTAATCTCGAGCTGGCTGCCGATTATCTCGTGATGGCGGCGATGCTCATCGAGATCAAGTCGCGCATGCTGTTGCCGCGGCCGAAGCTGGGCGAGGGCGACGAGGCCGAAGATCCGCGCGCCGAGCTGGTTCGCCGGCTCATGGAATACGAGCAGATGAAGCTCGCCGGGCAGAATCTGAACGCCATGCCGCAGGCCGAGCGCGAATTTTTCTGGGTAGAGACCTTGGTCGAGAAATCGCTGCTGGTCCGCCAGCCGGAAGTCTCGGTTGATGACCTCAAGGAAGCCTGGATGGCAGTCGTCCGCCAGGCCGGGCTGAAAAAGCATCACCAGATCGGGCGCGAAGAATTGTCGGTGCGCGAGCACATGGGCATCATCCTGCGCGCATTGCAGGCCAAAGGTGGCTTTGTCCAGTTCGAGACCCTGTTCGATCCCGATATGGGTGTGCCGGGTCTGGTCGTCCATTTCATTGCCATGCTTGAACTGGGCCGCGAAAAACTGATCGAAATCACCCAGACCGAAGCCTTTCAACCCATTTACGTCCGAGTGCATCAAGGTGGAACCGAGTCAGGTCAAGAGAGTGCTTGAGGCAGCGCTGCTCGCCGCGCGCGAGCCGATGTCGCCAAGCGATATGAAAAAGATGTTCGACGAGGATTTGTCGACCGATACCCTGCGCAAGTTGCTCGACGAGTTGCGCGAGGAATGGTCCGAACGTCCGGTCGAACTGATTCAGCTCGCCTCTGGCTGGCGCTTCCGGACGCGGCCCGAATACTTGCCTTATCTTGAGCGCCTGAACCCTGAGCGGCCGCCGAAATACTCGCGGGCCGTCCTCGAAACCCTGGCCATCATCGCCTATCGTCAACCGGTGACGCGCGGTGATATCGAGGAAATCCGCGGCGTCGCGGTCAATACCAACGTTGTCAAAACACTCGAAGAGCGCGGCTGGATCGATGTTGTCGGCCATCGCGAAACACCAGGTCGGCCGGCCCTGTTTGCCACCACCAAGCAATTTCTCGATGATCTGGGACTGAGAAGCGTCAGTGAACTGCCGCCGCTTGAACAAATCGCCCAGACGCTGGAGCTGAATTATGAAAACCAATAAACGCACACCTCTCCGTTCCGCCAGCAAGCCGGGCGGATTTCAAAAACGGCCGGAAATTCCGGTTGACCGTGGCAATCCCGCCCCGCGTGGTCGTACCACCGGCAATGCCCGCGAAGAGGCGCCCGAGGCCGAAGAAGTGGTCGAGGCGCCCAAGCCGCGTCGCCGTGCCGCGCTGCCGGCAACCGGCCGGGCCAGTCGCGGCAATATCGCGCGGAATGGCAAGGCGGTCGTCGAAGCCAAGCCGGAGCGCTTGCAGAAAATTCTGGCCCAGGCCGGTGTCGGCTCGCGTCGCGAAATGGAAGAGTGGATTTCGGCTGGCAAGGTCACAGTCAATGGTGTTGTTGCAACCATCGGCCAGTCCGTCGTGCCGACCGACAAGGTCAAGATCGGCGGCCGTCTGATCAATATCCGCTTTACCGGCAGCACTCGTCCGCCGCGTGTCCTGATGTATCACAAGCCGGAAGGCGAAATCGTCTCGCGCGACGACCCGGATGGCCGTCCGTCTGTCTTCGCTGCGCTGCCGCGCATGCGCGGCGGCCGCTGGATCAACGTTGGCCGTCTCGACTTCAATACCTCCGGCCTGCTGATTTTCACGACTTCCGGCGACCTGGCTAACAAACTGATGCACCCGAGTTCACAACTGGTTCGTGAATACGCGGTGCGTGTCCTTGGCGAGCTGACCCTCGAAGCGCAACAGCAATTGCTGCATGGTGTCGAACTCGAAGATGGCCGGGCCAATTTCGGGACATTGCACGACGGTGGTGGTGAAGGTGCCAACCATTGGTATCGCGTGACGATTTTTGAGGGCCGCAACCGCGAAGTGCGTCGAATGTTCGAGGCGGTCGGGGTTACGGTCAGCCGATTGATCCGCGTCCGCTACGGCCCGTTCGTGCTGCCTCCACAATTGAAACGCGGCATGGCGCGAGAGCTCAAAGAGGTTGAAATCAAAATGCTGCTGCGCGACCTTGAAAACAACGCGCCAGCCCCCCGAAAGGGCCCTGAGAGCACCTAAATCGATTGTCGATGGGGAATAAATCCGTTATAATTCACGGGTTTGTTCCTCCCGTCGTTTTTGGCGGGGCATCTTTTTTTCATGAGGTGGGCGTTTCGCCCATTTTTTATTTGTGGCTATGGATTTAAACACGCTGTTGGAAACGACTGTTGTCGGTCTCGGTTATGAACTCGTTGATGTCGAGATGTCGCCGCGTGGGCGGACGATTCGTGTCTTCATCGATGCGCCGGGTCGTGCTACGGGGATTGATGTCGAAGATTGCGCCAAGGTCTCCAATCAATTGACGCGCATTTTCGAGGTGGAAAACTTCGATTTCGACCGTCTTGAGATTTCTTCGCCGGGCCTCGATCGCGTTGTCAAGAAAGCCGAAGACTTCGAACGTTTCGCTGGTCAGGAAATCCAGATCAAACTACGTATACCACACGGTGGCCGCCGGAATTTCCAGGGCGAACTGCTGGGCTGCAAAGATGGCAAGGTTGGTCTGCGTCTTGCAAAAGATGATGTGGAACTGGAATTCAATAATATCGAGAAGGCACGTCTGGTGCCTCGTTTCGACTGAAGGACTAGGAGGTTTTAGCCCATGAGCCGTGAAATATTGCTGCTGGTTGACGCACTCGCCCGCGAAAAGAATGTCGCCAAGGAAATCGTTTTTGGCGCCCTTGAGCTGGCCCTTGCTTCGGCCACCAAGAAGCGTATCCATGACGAGGCCGATGTTCGCGTCTCGATCGACCGTAATACGGGTAGCTACGAGTCCTTCCGTCGCTGGCAGGTTGTGCCGGACAACGAATACGTCAACGAGTACCTGCAGATTCCGCTGTCGGAAGCCCAGAAGGACGACTCGGATATCGAAGCCGGCGATACGCTGGAAGAAAGCCTTGAGCCGATCGATTTTGGCCGCATCGGCGCCCAGGCGGCCAAGCAGGTCATCCTGCAAAAGATTCGCGATGCCGAGCGTGAGCAGATCCTGTCTGACTTCCTTGATCGCAAGGAGCACGTCGTTTCCGGCACCATCAAGCGCATGGAACGTGGCAACGCCATTGTCGAAGCGGGCAAGATCGAAGCCTTGCTGCCGCGCGACCAGATGATCCCCAAGGAAAATCTGCGCATCGGCGACCGCATTCGTGCCTATTTGCTGCGCATCGACCGCAATGCTCGCGGCCCGCAGATCATTCTGTCGCGCACTGCGCCTGAATTCATCATCAAGCTGTTCGACATGGAAGTGCCGGAGATTGCCGATGGCCTCATGGAGCTGAAAGCCTGTGCCCGTGACCCCGGTCTGCGCGCCAAGATCGCCGTCAAGTCGAATGATCCGCGTGTCGATCCGATCGGTACTTGCGTCGGCCTGCGTGGTTCCCGCGTTACCGCTGTGCGTAATGAAATCGGTGGCGAGAATATCGACATCGTGCTGTGGTCGGCTGATCCGGCCCAGTTCGTGATCGGCGCCTTGTCGCCGGCTGAAGTTTCGTCCATCGTTGTCGATGAAGAAAAGCACGCCATGGACGTGGTGGTCGATGAAGACAACCTGGCTATCGCCATCGGTCGCAATGGTCAGAATGTTCGCTTGGCGTCCGAATTGACCGGCTGGACCATCAATCTGATGACCCAGGACGAGTCAGCCAAGAAGTCCGAGGCTGAATATGCCGTGACCCGCGTCACGTTCATGGAAAAGCTGGACATCGACGAAGAGCTGGCCGATCTGCTGATCGAAGAAGGTTTTTCTTCGCTGGAAGAGGTGGCTTACGTTCCGCTGGCCGAAATGCTGGAAATTGAAGGGCTGGATGAGGGGATCGTCAATGAACTCCGCAACCGTGCCCGCAATGTTTTGCTGACGGAAGCGATCGCGACCGAAGAAAAGTTGGAAAATGTTTCCGAGGACCTGATGGGTCTCGAGGGAATGAGCAAGGAATTGGCCGCGAAACTGGCAGGTCACGACGTCAAGACTCGCGATGATCTCGCGGAACTGGCGGTGGATGAATTGACAGAGATGACCGGCATTGATGACGAGCGTGCCAAGGAACTCATTCTGAAGGCACGGGCTCACTGGTTCGAGTGAGCGGGAGGTAGCAAAGTATGTCCGCAACAACAGTTTCACAATTCGCCGTTGAACTCAAAATGCCAGTCACGGCCCTGCTCGAACAATTGAGCAAGGCAGGGGTGGGCAAGCAGGGTGCCAACGATGCGCTGAACGATCAAGACAAGGCCAAGCTCCTCGATTACCTGCGCCGTGCGCACGGTGACGAGTCGAAGACCAAAATCACGCTGACGCGCAAGCAGACTTCCGAAATCAAGGCGACGGACTCACATGGTCGCGCCCGTACCGTTCAGGTCGAGGTGCGCAAGAAGCGTGTGCTGATGAAACGCGAAGTCGGCGAGCATGTGCCGGAGGCTGAACTTGAAGCGCTCGAGCTGGAGCCCGAGGCACCTGTGGTCGAGCTTGCTCCGGAACCGGAAGTTATTCCTGAGCCGGTGGTTGAGGTCATCCCTGAGCCGCTTGTCGAAGCACCGGTTGAGGTGAAAGTTGAAGCGCCGGTCGAGCCGGTGGTCGAGCCCGTTGTCGAGAAGCCGGCTCCGGTTATTCTGGATCGTGCGGCGATTATCGGCGAGAAGGAACTCAAAGCTCGGGAACAGGAAAACCGTCGTTATACGACGTTGCGCGAAATTCAGGAACGTGAGCTGCGTGAGAAGCAGGCGCGTGAAGCCGAATTGGTTCGTATGCGTCAGCAGGCGGAAATTGCGGCTGCGGCTGCCAAGGTTGCCGAGCAAGCCAAGCAGCAATCAGCTGCTGCAGCCAAGGCGGGCGAAGGCGCCGCTCCGGCTGCCGACAAGGGCACTTTGCACAAGAAGCCGGATGCGGCGGGCAAGAAAGGCGACAAGGGTCGCGTGGCCGATGATGGCAAGAAAAAGGGCGGCCTGAAGACGCGTGGCTCCGATGGCGGTACCGGCTGGAAGGACAACCGTCACGGCCACAAGAAGTCGCACAAGGGTGATGATGGTCAGGGCAGCTTCCAGGCGCCGACCGAGCAGGTCATTCGTGAAGTGCATATTCCCGAAACCATTTCTGTCACCGATCTGGCGCACAAGATGGCCATCAAGGCCATCGAGATCATCAAGGTCATGATGAAGATGGGTTCGATGGTTACCATCAACCAGGTGCTGGACCAGGAAACGGCGATGATTGTCGTCGAGGAAATGGGCCACAAGGCGTTCGCCGCCAAGCTGGACGATCCGGATGCTTTCCTTGAAGAGTCTGCCGCTCACAAGGATGTGCCGCTTGAGCCGCGTGCTCCGGTGGTCACCGTGATGGGTCACGTAGACCACGGCAAGACCTCGTTGCTCGACTATATTCGTCGTGCCAAGGTTGCTGCTGGTGAAGCCGGCGGTATTACCCAGCACATTGGTGCCTACCACGTCGAAACCGACCGTGGCATGATCACCTTCCTCGATACTCCGGGCCACGAAGCCTTTACGGCGATGCGCGCTCGTGGTGCCAAGGCGACCGATATTGTTATTCTGGTTGTGGCGGCCGACGACGGCGTGATGCCGCAGACCAAGGAAGCGATCCACCATGCCAAGGCAGCTGGTGTGCCGTTGGTGGTTGCAGTCAACAAGATCGACAAGCCCGATTCCAATCCGGACCGCGTCAAGCAGGAGCTGGTTGCCGAAGGTGTCATTCCTGAGGAGTACGGTGGCGATTCACCGTTCTGCCCGGTTTCGGCCAAAAAGGGTACTGGTATCGACGAGCTGCTCGAGCAGGTCCTGTTGCAGGCTGAAGTCCTTGAACTGACGGCGCAGAAAGATGCGCCGGCCAAGGGGTTGATCATCGAAGCGCGTCTCGACAAGGGCCGTGGTGCAGTCGCGACTATGCTGGTTCAGTCCGGTACCTTGAAGCGCGGCGATGTCGTGCTGGCCGGTCAGGTCTTCGGTCGCGTTCGTGCCATGCTCGACGAGAACGGTAAGCCGATCAACGAAGCTGGCCCGTCCATCCCGGTCGAAATCCTCGGCCTGTCCGATGTGCCGGCTGCTGGCGAAGAAGCCATCGTGCTCACCGACGAAAAGAAGGCACGTGAAATCGCCTTGTTCCGTCAGGGCAAGTTCCGCGACGTCAAGCTGGCCAAGCAACAGGCCGCCAAGCTCGAGAACATGTTCCAGCAGATGGAAGAGGGCGAGATCAAGACCCTGCCGCTGATCGTCAAGGCCGACGTACAAGGTTCGCAGGAAGCGCTGGTGCAGACACTGGCCAAGCTGTCGAACGAGGAGGTCCGCGTTCAGATCATCCACGGTGCCGTTGGCGCGATCAGCGAATCCGACGTCAATCTGGCCCAGGCTTCCGGTGCAGTCATCATTGGCTTCAACATCCGGGCCGATGCCGGTTCGCGCAAGCTGGCCGAAACCTTCGGTGTCGATATCCGTTACTACAACGTGATTTACGACGCGGTTGATGAGGTCAAGGCGGCTCTTTCCGGCATGTTGTCGCCGGAGAAACGCGAACAGATTACTGGTATGGTCGAAATTCGTCAGGTCTTCAATGTTTCCAAGGTCGGTGCCATTGCCGGCTGTTATGTGCTGGAGGGCTTCGTCAAGCGCAATTCACGCGTCCGTCTGCTGCGCAACAACGTTGTTCAGTGGGATGGCGAACTCGACTCGCTCAAGCGTTTCAAGGACGACGTCAAGGAAGTTCGCTCCAACTTCGAATGCGGTCTGTCGCTGCGCGGCAATAACGACATCCAGGTTGGCGACCAGCTGGAAGCTTACGAAATTCAGGAAGTGGCACGCTCGCTGTAATGAAGAAAAAAGGATTTCAGCGTAGTGACCGGGTCGCGGAGCAGGTACGCCGCGACCTTGCCGATCTGATTCGGACTGAATTGAAGGATCCGCGCGTCGGCATGATCAGCCTGACAGCTGTTGAGCTGACGCCGGATTACGCCCATGCCAAGGTGTTTTACGCGACACTCAATTCCGATCATCTGGAAGAGATCGAGCGTGGCCTCAAGCGGGCGTCCGGTTTTCTGCGGCGAGAGCTGGGGCGTCGTATCCATATCCATACTCTGCCTGAGTTGCATTTCGTTTACGACAACTCCATCGAGCATGGCGCCAGCATGTCGCTGTTGATCGATCAGGCTAACGCGCTGAGCGATCAGACGCCGGAAGACTAAGCACGCCATGCAAGTCAAGAAGACCTGGAAACAGGTCGATGGAGTGCTGTTGCTCGACAAACCCATCGGATTCACCTCCAACGACGCGCTGCAAAAGGCGCGTCGCTTGTTTTCCGCGGCCAAGGGCGGCCATACGGGTACCCTTGATCCTTTGGCAACGGGCTTGTTGCCGCTGTGTTTTGGCGAGGCGACCAAATTTTCGGCCGACTTGCTCGATGCCGATAAAACCTATGAAGCCGTTCTCAAGCTGGGCGTCACTACCGATTCCGGGGATGCTGAAGGCAAGGTGACGGGGACTTCCACGGTCAACACGGAAAAAGCGGCAATTTTGAAATTGCTGCCGCAATTCACCGGCGATATTCAGCAGATTCCACCGATGCATTCGGCGCTAAAGCGTGATGGTCGCCCGCTCTATGAGCTGGCTCGCCAGGGTATCGAGGTCGAGCGCGAGGCGAGGGCGGTGACGATTCACGCCATTGATCTGCTCGACTTTGCTGGCGACGCGCTGACGCTACGCGTGGCGTGCAGCAAGGGCACCTACATCCGCGTGCTGGCGGCTGACATCGGGGCTGCGCTCGGTTGTGGCGCCCATCTGACAGCGTTGCGGCGAACCCGGGTTGGTGATCTCGATCTGGAGGGAGCCGTAACCCTGGTTGAGCTTGAGGGGCTCGATGAAGCAGGGCGCATAGAGCACCTTAAACCGGTCGATGCACTGTTGCACACCTTGCCCATCCTGACTGTCGAAGGCGAAGCTGCCCAGCGTTTCAGTCACGGCAATCCCGTTGACTTGCCGGCCGGCCTGAGCGGCAAGATTCGCGTCTATGAGAACGGCAAGCTGATCGGTATCGGCGAACCTGGCTCGGGGGATCGTTTGTGGCCAAAACGGCTGGTTCAACTCGCTGATTAACTGATATAATCCAACGCTTTCCGTCGCCAACGGAAAATTTTATCCACTGGCGCTGGCTCTATCAAACCGGGGCGGCGTCGTTTTCATGAAAGAGAGTTTGAAATGGCATTCACTACTGAAGTCAAAGCCGGCGTCGTCGCCGAATTCCAGCGCGCCAAGGGCGATACCGGTTCTCCGGAAGTCCAGGTCGCCTTGCTGACCGCCCGCATCAACGATCTGACCCCGCACTTCAAAGAGCACAAGAAGGATCACCACTCCCGTCGTGGGCTGCTGCGCATGGTCAATCAGCGTCGCAAGCTGCTGGACTACCTCAAGGGCAAGAACATCGATTCTTACCGCACCCTGATTACCAAGCTCGGTCTGCGCAAGTAAGTCAGATCGACGCTACGAAAGAGCGGCCCGGTTTATCCCGGCCGCTTTTTTTGTTTTTTGCAGTACTGTTTGTTGTTGTCTATTGTAAGTTGTTGATAAATCGTTGTTTATTGTGTTGAGAGTGAAAGGAAAATATGTTTAACGTCGTGAAAAAAACATTCGCCTATGGTGCCCATCAAGTCACCATCGAAACCGGTGAAGTTGCCCGCCAGGCTGGCGGTGCCGTCCTCGTTTCCATGGAAGAAACCGTGGTTCTGGTTACCGTTGTGGCTGCCAAGAATGCCAAGCCGGGCCAGGATTTCTTTCCGCTGACCGTCGATTACCAGGAAAAGACCTACGCTGCCGGCCGTATCCCCGGTGGTTTCTTCAAGCGCGAAGGCCGTCCTTCCGAAAAGGAAACGCTGACCTGCCGCCTGATCGATCGCCCGATCCGCCCGCTGTTCCCGGATGGCTTCTACAACGAAGTCCAGGTCATCGTTCACGTGCTGTCGGTCAACCCCGAGGTCGATTCCGACATCCCGGCGATGATCGGCGCCTCTGCCGCACTGGCGCTGTCTGGCATTCCCTTCGCCGGCCCGATCGGTGCCGCCCGCGTCGGCTATGCCGATGGCCAGTACATCCTCAACCCGACGAAAGAGCAGCTCAAGACCAGCCAGCTCGACCTCGTCGTCGCCGGCACCGCCGCCGCCGTGCTGATGGTCGAATCGGAAGCGCAGCAGCTGTCCGAGGAAGTCATGCTCGGCGCCGTAGTCTTCGGCCACGACCAGTCCCAGGCCGCGATCAACGCCATCAACGAGCTGGTCGAGGCCGCCG
>VIKE01000007.1:110361-110793 GCA_008080565.1 Rhodocyclaceae bacterium
GCCGAAGCCGACCTGCGCGAGGCCTATCGCATCACCCAGAAGCAGGCGCGCACCCAGAAGTGCCGCGAGATCTTCAAGCGCGTGACCGATGCCGTGTGCAGCGGCGACGGTGCGCCGGATGCCGCCCACGTCGGCAACGTCCTGTTCGATCTCGAAGCCAAGATCGTCCGCTCGCAGATCCTCAACGGCGACCCGCGCATCGACGGCCGCGACACCCGCACCGTGCGTCCCATCACCGTCCGCAGCGGCGTGCTGCCGCGTACCCACGGCTCCGCCCTGTTCACCCGCGGCGAGACCCAGGCACTGGTGATCGCCACGCTCGGCACCGGCCGCGACGAGCAGATCATCGACGCGCTGGCCGGCGAGTACCGCGACCGCTTCATGCTCCACTACAACATGCCGCCCTTCGCCACCGGCGAGACCGGCCGCGTC
>VIKE01000113.1 GCA_008080565.1 Rhodocyclaceae bacterium
CCGGAACCGCGCAACAAATCGCAAATGGCCGGCCAGTCGGGGCTGTCAATCAGCGTCTCGGCGTGGCTGAAATCGAGAACGGCCAGCTCATTTTCGAAAAAATCCGGGCTGTTGCCGGTCAGTTCGCCCAGCGTAGCGTGCAGCGTGGCGAGCTTGGTGGTGCGGAGCTGCGTCTGGATGATCTTGAGCGAAGTGCCCTTGAACTGAATCGGTGCGTCTTTGGCCATGCCTGCTGCTGTGTTGCGGAAAGGGGCGCGATTATCCCATAGGCGACCAGTGTGAAAAATGAAACTTGTGTAACGGTGCGGCTGGCCCTGCGCCGGTTCCAAGAGGGGCCGGATGGAGCTGGGGCGAGTCGCCGCAAGCGGGTAAAATGACGGCTTTTGCCGAAAGCCAGCCCATGCTGAACAAGCTCTCCGCCTTCCCCGGTGTTCAAGGCCCGGTCGTCATCATCGTCATGGACGGCTACGGCCTGCCCAAGACCGATGTCGGCAGCGCCATCGCCGCCGCCCGCAAGCCGACGCTCGACCGCCTCTTCGCCAATTACCCGAACATCCGCCTGCGCGCCCACGGTACCGCCGTCTATCGGCGCCGGGCAGGTTTATAGCCAGGGTGCTTCGCTGGTCTCGAATGCGATTTCCTCCGGCGCCATCTGGCAGGGCGAGGCGTGGCAGCAGATCATTGCGGGCGCCAAGGCTGGTCGCGGTGTGTTGCATTTGCTGGGCTTGTTCTCCGACGGCAACGTGCATAGCCACATCGACCACCTCAAGGCCATGGTCGTCCGGGCCAAGGCCGAAGGCATCAGGACCGTGCGCATCCACGCCCTGCTTGACGGCCGTGATGTGCCGGAAACCAGCGCGCTCGACTACGTCGTGCCGTTTGAAGCCTTCCTCGCCGAGATCAGCACCGACGGTTTCGATGCCCGCATCGCTTCTGGCGGTGGCCGCCAGTACATCACCATGGATCGCTACGACGCCAACTGGGCGATGGTCGAGAAGGGCTGGAAGACGCACGTGCTTGGCCTGGGTACGCAGTTCCCGAACGCGACTGCTGCGGTCAACGGCCTGCGCGAGCAAAATCCGGGCACCATCGACCAGGATTTGCCGGAATTCGTCATCGCTGACAACGGCAAGGCCATCGGCACCATCGAAGACGGCGATTCGGTCGTCTTCTTCAACTTCCGTGGCGACCGTGCCATCGAAATAACGCGCGCCTTCGAGGAGGTGGCTTTCGACAAGTTCGACCGCGTCCGCGCCCCGAAGGTGACCTACGCCGGCATGCTGCAATACGACGGCGACCTCAAGCTACCGGCCCGCTTCCTCGTCGCCCCGCCGGCGATCAAGGACACCACCGGCGAATGGTTCGCCAAGTCGGGCATCGCCCAGTTCGCCTGTTCGGAAACCCAGAAATTCGGCCACGTCACCTACTTCTGGAACGGCAACCGTTCCGGCAAGTTTGACGGTGAAACCTGGCAGGAAGTCCCGAGCGACGTCGTGCCCTTCGAACAGCGGCCGTGGATGAAGGCGGCCGAAATCGCCGATGCGATGATCGCCGCCCTCCAGTCCGGCCAACACCGGACGCTGCGCTGCAATTTCGCCAACGGCGACATGGTCGGCCACACCGGCAACTTCTATGCCGCGACGCTGGCCGTCGAAGCCGTCGATCTGTCGCTGGCCCGCGTGTTGCAGGCGGTCGATGCGGCCGGTGGCGTGGCGCTGATCACGGCCGACCACGGCAACGCCGACGAGATGTTCGAGCTCGACAAGAAGACCAAGCAGCCTGCCCTGAACAAGGACGGCTCGTTCAAGGCCAAGACGGCGCACACGCTGAATCCGGTACCGCTGATCCTTTACGACAACGTGAGCGGCGGCAAACTCGGTCTGAAACAGACCGAAACGGCTGGCCTGTCGAATATCGCCGCCACCGTCGCCAACCTGCTCGGGCTGGAGAAGCATGCGGCCTGGGACGACAGCGTACTCGACATCAAATAAGGAATTCCGGCACAAGAAAATGGGCGTCTTGCCGTGCGGCAGACGCCCATTTCATTTTTTGCGATTTTTTCCGGTTGACCGTGGAAACCGGTTGGCTGCCAGAAAAACTAGCTTTCCGACTTGCCTTGCGCCTTGTCGAGTTCCGCCAGCAGTCGCAAGGCCCGTTCCCGATTTTTCTCCTTGGCGGCGGCGCGCTCGGCCACGTTGGCGGCTTCGTCCAGCGACGCCTTGATCAGCACCTCGTGCGGTGTCAGGCCACCCATGGCAGCGCTGAGCATACGCTCGACTTTTTCGTCCAGATCTTTGTCCGGCATCGGAATCTCCATTCTGATCGGCTACTGAGTTGGCGCTTCACGCAGGGTGGGAAGCGCCAAGTCGCTATCGTTGTTATTTGACGCCCGGTTTGCGGCCCGGCGCTGGGCGTGGAATATACCCTGAAATGCGGCATTGAAACCCTTCAATTGCCTTGCCTTTGACATAGCTGGTCACGCTGCAGCGCGATATGTCGCCGCGGGCAGATAGCTCGGTCAGCGAGGCGCGAACGTCGGCCAGCGACATGTTGATCGCTGCAGCAATATCGGAATCGAGTAGCTGGCCATGCTTCTTGAGGTGTTCGAGAACTTTTGTGGCGTGCATCAGGGTTCCTTTCCGTGGCCTTGGACGGGGTTCGCTTCCGCAACAGAAAACGGAAAGGATCGCCGGCTTTGGCAATAAAACAAACTCCCTGTTTTTGTTGCACCTGCACACGGCGGGCGGTTCAAGGCAAACAAAAAAAGAAGCCCGCGCTGGGCGGGCTTAAATCCATTTCTTGGAGGAGATGGAGGAGACAAATTCATTATGCCCAGATCTATTGTGCACCGCAACATCTTTTGTGTATCGAATTGTGTCAACGCTTGTTTCGTCTCTGGCCAATCCCGGTATTCGCCGTCGGGGTGGCCGTTCTGGCGATTGAGCGTAAACGAAAAAAGCCCCGCGAAACGCGCGGGGCCTTTGTTTTCGGGAAGCCCGAAAGAATTACTTGGACTTCTTGGTGACGGCAGCGATGTTGGCCTGGGCTGCATCTGCAAACTGCTTGGCAACGGCGTTCATGTTGCCGAAAGCCGAGTTGGCGGCAGCGATGGCGCTCTGGATCGCGGCGACAGCACCTTCGGAACCAGCCGGAGCCGACTTGGTGGCCTTTTCGACCATGCCGGCGATGGACTTCTGGAAGTCACCGAACTGGGCTTCGACCATCTTGGCCAGATCCTGCTGGGTCTGGGCCGTGATTTCATAAACCGAACGCGAGTAGGCAACAGCCTTCTCGACAGCCGGCTGGGCCAGGGCGGTCTGAGCGGCCAGGGCTTCCTTCGGATCCTTGGCACCCATGACCGACTTGACGCCGGAAACGGTATCTTCCAGAGCAGCGCGGGCGGTGTTCAGGTTCAGGGCGCGCTCGGCAGATGCGAGGGCAGTGTTGGCGACGGACAACAGGGAGTCAACAGTTGCTTTGTTGGCGGCGGCGAATTGCTCAGGATTGATAGACATGTGTTGTCTCCAGAAAGGGTTATCGGTGTGTTCGGCAACGAGTATAGCGCACTATTCATAAAAATTGTGCACTGCAGCAATTTGTTTCGTTGCTGATTCCAGAGGCGATCACATTGTGATGCGGGTATTCGGGGCCGGGGCGGTGCTGCTCATTTCCGCTTTCGCGAAGAGCCTTGCCAGTACTGGAACTCCGGTTCATGGACCTCGATGTCCAGATCGAGGATTTGGGCCTGCAAGCGCCTTTGCACATCGGCCACAGCCTGGTTGTAAACGATCGGTGCAATCTCTTTCAGAAAAAATCCGAGCAGGGCGCCAGCCCCGAGGTTTCCGATTTCTTCATCCATGTTTTCCTCAAAGTAGCGCTGGATGGAAGTAATGGCAGCCGCACTGGCCTCCCTGGAAATTTCGATGCTCATCGTTGCGGTATCCATTTTTGTGACTCAAATGTCTTGCTCGTGGCCGGCTCCAGCTGTCGCGTGAGCTCATCGACCAAGCCGCTGACGGCATCCTCAATCATGTCGAGAACCAGCTCGAAGCGTCCACCGAGGGTCAGGTAGGGATCGGGAACCTCGTCTTCGGTAAAGCGTCTGGCGTAGTCCATCACCAACCTGATCCGCATCAGTTGCTCTTCGGTCGCCATGCGTCGCAGGTTGTACAGATTGGTCCGGTCCATGGCCAGGATCAGGTCAAAATAGTCCAGATCCTGCCAGCCAATACGCCGGGCGCGGATTTGCGACAGGTCATAGCCCTTCACCCGCGCCACCCGCTGGCTGTTGCTGTCGCAAGCCTCGCCGACGCGATAGCCGTGGGTGCCGGCAGAACACACCTCGATCCGGTCGGCCAGGCCATTTTGCTCGATCAACTGGTGCAGTATCGCCTCGGCCGTCGGCGAGCGACAGACGTTGCTCATGCAGACACAGAGGATGCGGAAAGGCGTTTTCATCGGCCCGCTGAGTGCTACTTCAGGTTTCTTTCGCGCACGATGGGTGGCACGAATTTCACCGAAAACCGCCAGCCTTCCGGGGTGGCTTTGAGGATCAGGGATTTCGACTTGGCCCCGGCGTCGAAGGCTGGTTCATCGCCGAGAAGTTCGATGGCACCAATGCCCTTGATGACGCAGGCGCCGGGAAGGGTGACGAAAGCCGATTCGGCGGCGACCAGAACGAATTGCCCCTCGCGCGATTCCGAACACGACAACCCTTTCGGCACGGCGGACGGATTTTCTTTCCAGGCCAGGCGCAGCGTTTCCAGGGCGGAGCCGAGTTCGTCGGTGATTTTTGCGGCGAGGGTGACTTCGCGTGACTTGGCGTGGTTCATTTGATTCTCCGGGGTTCCTGGGCGGGGCCGATCAAAGCCACGACAACCAGCGGCCAAGTCCCAGCGTCAGGAGTATCGGCAGGTAGGGAAAGGCGACGGTCGGACGCGCGGCGCTGATCAGGTAACCGCGGAGCAGGGCGCCACCGCCCGGCCGACTGGCCAGCCAGTCGGTATGAAGTTGCATGGCGGATGGCGTCGGGTTCGATTGAGCGAGGAGTGCCTCGACACTGAGCAGGCGATCGCCCAGCCGCGACTGGTAAGTTTTGAAAATGCCTTCCTGAATCCAGCAGATCGCGACCGTGAAGGCAATCCAGGTCAGCGCCAATCCGCTCGCCAGTCCGGCCAGGCACAAGGCCAGGCAGGCCAGCTTGATGAACAGGGCGTGTTGTTCGTGCTGTTCGTGATTGTCCTGCAGGGTTTGCCATTCCTTACCCAGTAAGGTCGAGCTCTCCATCGGTTTTCTCCTTTGTCGCCGGCGCTGCTCAGTCTACAAGGATAGCCGCTACCGCAGCGAATGCACAAAAAATGCATTGGGAATATTCCTGGATTGGTGGGAAGAAGCATTCTTTGAGGAACTGGTTTGTATGCTTCGGTTTTTTCGAAGGGTTGGTGATGGTTAGCGGGGTGGCTTGAATGCGCCGTGCTTCCTACAATGGGCGCCTGATCTTTTGCCTGGCTATT
Source organism: Rhodocyclaceae bacterium (assembly GCA_008080565.1). Taxonomy (GTDB): domain Bacteria; phylum Pseudomonadota; class Gammaproteobacteria; order Burkholderiales; family Rhodocyclaceae; genus Azonexus. The sequence continues at coordinate 5,514 of VIKE01000113.1, forward strand.
TACCATGCTCGAATTCCTGCTCTCCCCCGAAATCTGGATCGCCTTCTTCACGCTGACGGCCCTGGAATTGGTGCTTGGCATCGACAACATCATTTTCATTTCCATCCTGGTCGACAAGCTGCCCAGGGAAAAACAGGAACTGGCGCGTCGCATCGGCCTGTTTCTTGCCATGTTCATGCGTATCGGGCTATTGCTGCTGCTGTCGTGGATCGTCGGCCTGACCGAGCCGGTGCTGACGCTGTTCGGCTTTGGAATTTCCGGGCGTGACATGATCCTGATTGCCGGTGGCCTGTTCCTGATCTGGAAGAGTACTGGCGAGGTTCACCAATTGCTCGAAGGCGAGGAGGGCGAGGCTTCTAGCAAGGTGGCCTCCAGTTTTGCCGGTGTCATCGCCCAGATCATCGTGATCGACCTGGTGTTTTCGCTCGACTCGATCATCACGGCGGTCGGCATGGTCAGCGAGGTCGGCGTGATGATCGCCGCCGTCATTGCCTCGGTCGGCTTGATGATGCTGTTTGCCCGCTCGATCGGCGAATTCGTCTCGAACCACCCGACGATCAAGATGCTGGCCCTGTCCTTCCTGGTCGTTGTCGGCGTCGTGCTGATTGCCGATGGTTTCGGTCACCATGTGCCGAAGGGCTACATCTACTTTGCCATGGCGTTCTCGGTTGGTGTCGAGATGCTCAACATCCGTTTGCGCAAGAAGATAGTCAAGCCGGTTGACCTGCGCGAGCCGTACGCCCGGGAGTTTGGATCGGACTGAGCGTTCAGACCGGCGACAGGATGGCGACGACGCGGCCGGGCTCGATGCGGATCGAGCGGAGTAGCCAGCGGGCCGCCTTTTCCTGGGCGGTGCCGTCTTCGCGCAGGACGTATACCGGCTTCGAGCGGAAATAGTTGGTCATTAACTGGGTAACGGCCTGGCGGGCCATCGGCTCCGACTCGCGGCCGATGGCTTGCGACTGGACAGTATGGGCAACGGGGTTTTCGAGGAAAAAAGCCTTGGCGTTGTCGTCGTAGCGAATGCCCGAGGTGCCTTCGAAAGCGACCGGCACGGGCGGGCTGCCGAGCAGTGAGACATTGATGCGGGCGGACAGCGTGGTCTTGCCCTCCGGCGTGCCGAGCAGGATTCTGGGCGGCTCGATCAGTGACACGACAATCAGACCGTTGCCGTAGCTTTTCTGCATCGTGCCGCTTTTTTCGACTTGCGTCTGGATGTCGGCTTCGGAAAAGTAGATTTCGCGTTCGAGAAAACCGACGCTCCAGGCCAGCGTGCTGGCCATGAGCGCCAGCGCGGCCAATGCGGATTTGAGTTTGATGGTCATGCTTTTCCTTCAGTTCGTTCCGGGCGGTTTGTCGGCCCATTTGCGCCGATAGTGTACCGGCGCCATGCCGGTCCATTCGACAAAGGCCCGGTAAAAAGCCGAGCTGTCGGCGTAGCCGAGATCGGCGGCGACCTTGGTGATCGGATCGTCGGTCTTGGTCAGCCGGGCCAGTGCCATGTCGCGGCGCAGGGCATCCTTGATGGCGCGAAAGCTCGAGCCTTCTTCTTCGAGTCGGCGGTGGATGGTCCGTGGTGACAGATAAAGGCGGTCAGCGATGTCGTCCAGGCTCAGCGTTTCGGGTAGCGCGGTGCGCAGCAGGTCGCGGACGCGGATGACCATTTCGCGGTCGCGCCGGTAGAGCGTGGTGATCTTGCCGGGGGCGCCTTCGAGGAAGGCTGTGAGCGCCGCTTCGTCGCGGCGGATGGGGAGGTCGAGCAGGTTGGCGTTGAAGCTGGCGACCAGCGTGCCGGTGCCGCCGGGAACGGTCGGTGCGAAACGCGAATCCTCGGTGAAAATCAGCGCGTAGTCGGCGAAGTGGGGCGGCTTGCGGTAGGGAAAGATGACGCTGTCCAGCCCGATGCCGCGCCCGGCCAGCCAGCATGACAGGCCGTGCAGCAGGCGGAGCAGCCACTCGAAGGCGAAGACGCGGCCGGGGTCGTCGGTGTGCTCGGCCAGCTTGCGGGTTTCGGAAATGACCAATTCGGCATGGCCGTGCGAGCGGCGTACGCTGACCGCCAGGTCGGGCAGCACGATGTGCAGGAAACGGCTAGCCCGGGCCAGCGCTTCGGCCAATGTCGGGGCGCTGATGCAGGCGCGGCAGAGGAATTCGAAGCTGCCGACGCGCATCGGCTGGGCGAACAGGCCGAAGCCTTCGTCGTCGAGCTGGTGGTTGAGCCGGTTGTACAGAGCGGCGTAACTTTCGACTGGAATCCGGCTGGCGGTGTCTGCAATGTCAATGTTGGTGGCCGCCAGAAGTGGTGCGGGGTCAATGTTTCGACGCATCAGGCCGGCCAGCATTCCGGTAACAAATCCCATGGCAACAGAGGTTTGCGTTCTATTGGTGAGCGGTGATGGGGTGGGTGATTTCAATTTTGGTCATTTTTTCCGGTTGACCGTAGCACTGTATCACCTTGGCGGAATTTGCACGATTGTCGTCATTCGCGACAATGGCAGCGGCGTCAAAGGGGCATACCATGGGCGCCTTTCCATCTTTTCGATGAGGCTGGCGTCATGACCGATCTTTCCGTTGCCAAGAAGCTTTCTCCGTACAAGCCCAAGCACAAGGTACGTTTCGTTACCGCCGCCTCGCTGTTTGACGGGCACGACGCCTCGATCAACATCATGCGCCGCATCCTGCAGTCGACTGGTTCCGAAGTGATTCACCTCGGCCACAACCGTTCGGTGCAGGAAATCGTCAATGCCGCGCTGCAGGAAGATGTGCAGGGCATCTGCATCACGTCGTACCAGGGCGGCCACGTCGAATTTTTCAAGTACATGATCGACCTGCTCAAGGCCAACGGCGGCGAGAACATCAAGGTCTTCGGTGGCGGTGGCGGGGTGATCGTGCCGTCCGAAATCAAGGAGCTGCACGCTTACGGAGTGACCCGCATCTACGCGCCGGAAGACGGCGTGCACATGGGCCTGCAGGGCATGATCAACGAGGTCGTGCAGAACGCTGACTTCGATGTCGCCGATGAAGGTGTGCCGAGTGTCGAACAAGCGCTGGCCGGTTTGCAGGCGGGCGACAAGCGCTTGCTGGCGCGCATCATCACGCTGCTCGAAAACGGCGAAGCGCCGGCTCTCAAGGAGCCGCTGCTCAAAGCGGCAGCTGCGCTGGAAACGCCGGTTCTCGGCATCACCGGCACCGGCGGTGCCGGCAAGTCGTCGCTGACCGATGAAATCGTCCGTCGCTTCCGCCTCGATCAAAACGATAGCGTCAAGATCGGCCTGATCTCGATCGACCCGTCGCGCAAGCGGACCGGCGGCGCCTTGCTCGGCGACCGCATCCGCATGAACGCCATCGAGCATCCGAATATCTTCATGCGTTCGCTGGCGACACGCGATACCGGCTCCGAAATCTCCGTCGCGTTGCCCGAAGTCATCGCCGCCTGCAAGCTGGCCGGCTTCGATCTGGTCATTGTCGAAACGTCTGGTATTGGCCAGGGCAATGCGGCCATCGTGCCCTTCGTCGATCTCTCGCTGTACGTCATGACGCCGGAGTTCGGTGCCGCTTCGCAGCTGGAAAAGATCGACATGCTCGACTTCGCCGATTTCGTGGCGATCAACAAGTTCGACCGCAAGGGTGCCGAGGATGCGCTGCGCGATGTGCGCAAGCAATATCAGCGCAACCGCGAAGCCTTCACCACGCCGACCGATGACATGCCGGTGTTCGGCACCCAGGCCGCCCGTTTCAACGACGACGGCGTGACCGCGCTGTATCAGGCGCTGGTCCCGGCCCTCACCGAAAAAGGTTTGAAATTGCAGCCGGGCAAGCTGCCGCTCGTGACTGTAAAACAGTCGTCGACCCAGCGCGCCATCGTGCCCGCCCAGCGCGTGCGCTATCTGGCCGAGATCGCCGACAGCGTGCGTGGCTATCACGCGCATACCGAAGAGCAGGTGAAGATTGCCCGCGAACGCCAGTCGCTGCGCATCTCGAAGGGCATTTTTGCCGCCTGCGACAAGTCGACCGCAGACTTTGACGAAATGGCCGCCTTCAAGGACAGCCAGCAGGATCCGAAGGCCAAGAAGCTGCTCGACATGTGGCCGGCTACCGTTGAGGCCTATGCCGGCGACGAATACGTCGTAAAAATCCGCGACAAGGAAATCCGTACCAAGCTGGTGTCGGAATCGCTGTCCGGTACCAAGATCAAGAAGGTCATCCTGCCCAAGTTCGGCGACGATGGCGAAACGCTCCGCTTCCTGATGCGCGAGAACGTGCCCGGCTCCTTTCCCTACACCGCCGGCGTCTTCGCCTTCAAGCGCGAAGGTGAAGATCCGACCCGGATGTTTGCCGGCGAAGGTGACGCCTTCCGCACCAATCGCCGCTTCAAGCGCGTGTCCGAAGGCATGCCGGCGCACCGTTTGTCGACGGCTTTCGACTCGGTGACCCTGTACGGCTGCGACCCGGACGAGCGCCCCGACATCTACGGCAAGATCGGCAATTCCGGCGTATCCATCGCCACGCTCGATGACCTCAAGGTGCTCTACGACGGCTTCGACCTGCTCGCCCCGACCACCTCGGTGTCGATGACCATCAACGGCCCGGCGCCGATCATCCTGGCCTGTTTCTTCAACACCGCCATTGACCAGCAGATGGCCAAGTTTGAGAAAGACAACGGCCGCCAGCCGACCGAAGACGAAGCCGAGAAGATCCGCGAATGGACGTTGTCCACCGTGCGCGGCACCGTGCAGGCCGACATCCTGAAGGAAGACCAGGGCCAGAACACCTGCATCTTCAGCACCGAATTCGCGCTGAAGATGATGGGCGACATCCAGGAATTCTTCGTCCATAACCAGGTGCAGAATTTCTACTCAGTCTCGATCTCCGGCTATCACATCGCTGAAGCCGGGGCCAACCCGATCAGCCAGCTTGCCTTCACGCTATCCAACGGCTTCACCTACGTCGAGAGCTACCTGGCGCGCGGCATGAAGATAGACGACTTCGCGCCCAACCTGTCCTTCTTCTTCTCCAACGGCATGGACCCGGAATACTCGGTGATCGGCCGCGTCGCCCGCCGCATTTGGGCGGTGGCCATGAAGAACAAGTACGGTGCCAACGAGCGCAGCCAGAAGCTCAAGTACCACATCCAGACCAGACTTCCGGCCGCTCGCTGCACGCCCAGGAAATGGACTTCAACGACATCCGCACCACGCTGCAGGCGCTGATCGCCATCTACGACAACTGCAACAGCCTGCACACCAACGCTTACGACGAAGCGATCACGACGCCGACCGAGGAAAGCGTGCGTCGCGCCATGGCCATCCAGCTCATCATCAACCGCGAATGGGGTGTCGCCAAGAACGAAAACCCGAACCAGGGCGCCTTCGTCATCGACGAACTGACCGACCTCGTCGAGGAAGCCGTGCTCAAGGAATTCGAAGCCATCGCCTCGCGCGGCGGTGTGCTCGGCGCCATGGAAACCGGCTACCAACGCGGCAAGATTCAGGAAGAGTCGATGTACTACGAGCACAAGAAGCACGACGGCTCGTACCCGATCATTGGCGTCAATACCTTCCTCAATCCGAAGGGCATGGCCCAGCAGGAAATCGAACTGGCTCGTTCGAGCGAGGAAGAAAAGCAGTCGCAGATCAAGCGTCTGCGCGACTTCCAGACCCGCCATGCGGCCACGGCGCCAGCCATGCTGGAAAAGCTCAAGCAGACCGTGATCGAAGATGGCAACGTCTTCGCTGTGCTGGTCGATGCTGTGAAATGCTGTTCGCTCGGCCAGATCAGCTCGGCGCTCTACGAAGTCGGGGGCCAGTACCGGCGCAGCATGTAAGGAACGCCCCGGAAGGGGAGCAGCGATCCGAACCCGAAAGGGCGGAGGAGAATAAAGGACGGCGGGGCTATGTACCCCGCCGTTTTTCATTCGTACCCGCCGGGCGGGTGATTTCAATTTTGGCCGTTTATTCCAGTTGACCGTCGCCAGTCTTGGTGAGAAAGAAACTCAGTTGCTGGTGCAACCATGCCAGCGCAGTACCAGAATGGTCAGGTCGTCGACCGGCAACTGTGCCGCTTCGAAGCTGCGAACGCTGATGCGCAGGGCTTCGGCACAGGTTGCCACGGGTGCTTGAGCGGATTGGGTGGCGAGTGAATGGAGCAGGCGCTCGGTGCCGAAGAAACTCTGGCCGTCGGTTGCTTCGGTGACCCCGTCGGTGAACAGGCAAAGCGTGTCGCCGGGCTCGAGTTGGCGGGTGACAGTCCGGAACGGATAATCAGGAACGCCACACATCGGTGGCCCAAGCGCCTCGCCCAGGTCGATTCGGGACAGCTCCCCGTGGCGGAGCAGCACCGGGGCATCGTGCCCGGCCGAGACGAAATTCAGCTCGCCGCTGACGATGTCGAGCACGGCAATGAAAGCGGTGACGAACAGCATTTCCGGATTGTTGCGGTCGAGTTCGTTGGCGACATCCCGTACTGCTTCGCCGAGATCCTTGCTTAGCCTCGCCATGCTGGCGGCCAGTGCCTTGGTCATGGCCATGAAGAGACTGGCCGGGACGCCCTTGCCGGAGACATCCGCCACCGCAAAGCAGATCCGGCGTTCGTCGAGCCGGAAGCATTCGTAATAGTCCCCGCCGACTTCGCGGGCTGGCTCGAGGATGGCTGCGATTGAAAAGCGGGTTTCGCCGGCAAAACTGGTTGCCAGGTCGGGGAGTAGACCCATCTGGATACGCCGCGCCGTATCGAGTTCGCCGGCCAGCCGTGCCGCCGCTTCGCGGGATGTCAGCAAATCGCGTTCCGCCTTCTGGCGCCGGCGTTCGGCGGTGATGTCCGAGCCGACGCCGCGCCAGCCGGTAAGCGTGCCTGCCGCGTCGGTCAGGGGCTTGCCGCTCAGAGACCACCAGGCTACTTCTCCGGACTGCTCGATTGGCACGACAATGTCACGAAACGGCGTAGCTGAACCAAGGGCGTCCTCAAGTTGCGTAAAGGCTTGCCGCCCCTCAGCGTCCGCCGACCCTTTCCGGCCGATCAGGGCGATCGACATCGGCTGCCCGTGCAGGGCGGCAACCGGCATGCCCAAGGTGCTGGCCAGTCGTGTCGAAATGTGGCGCAAACGGCCCTGGTCGTCGGTTTCCCATAGCCAGTCGCTGGCATCGTCCTCGAAATCGTTGAGCAGTAGTCCGATAACCTCCTTTTGACGCGCCACTTCGCTCTCGGCAATCAGGCTCTTGACGAACAGGCGGGAGGTAATGAGCACCGAGGCAACGACCGAAATGCCGTAGAGGGCAAGGAGAACGACGAGATAGGCATAGGTCATGCCGTAGAGGATCAGCATGGTCAGCGCGCCGCCGCCACACATGGCCAGGCTCCACAGGCTGCCAGCCCAAGGCCAGCGCGCCGTGTGGAAGGCACCGTGGGCGATGGTCGCAGCAAAAAAAGCGGTGAGCAGTATCTGGCCGGTCATGTCGGTGCGGCCGAACAGATAGGCGAGCATGACTGCGAAAAGCAGGCCGGAAAGGGCAATCGAAGCAGTCAGCAGGCGAACGGCGCGGGCGCAGGCCTGAAGGTTGGTCGCGGATTTGTAGCGCTGCCAGACGAGCAGGCTGACGCCGGAACTGGCCCAGACAGCGGCGCACCAGCCGAGGAGCAGGCCCGGCGTGCTGTCTTGCCAGAAGATGGCGGCGTCGATGACCGAACAAACCATGCAGTCGAAGGCAGTGACGGGCATTTGCTGCAACAAGGCGCGGAACTGCCGGAAACGATGGGTTGCGGCGACGTCGGCAGGGGCATCCGGGTCACGCCAGCAGAAGGATAGTTTGCGCCAGCTGGACATCAGGCCGCTGGCGTTGAGCAGGGCGGTAAGGAGTCCCGAGTGGTCGGACAGTTTTTCCGCTGAAGGTGTGGCGTTTGAGTGGGGCACTGGCGTTCGGACCTGGAGTTGGTGGCAGGTTTAGTAACAGTCGATTAGGTTAGCCGGATTGGCAAGCTGAATACCGTCGACCATTTCACGCCTTGCCAAATGTCATGTCAGTTCGTGTCGCTACCCGGCGCGCCTTTTGGACCGTTGGCTGCGGTATCGGAGGAGCCTCGGGCCATTTCGATTTTGCCTAATTTTTCCGGTTGACCGTGGAATTCAGTCCCCGAAACTGCGCAGCCCGTCGAGATCGAGAATGTTGATGCCGCCGTACTCGCTGCGTACCAGCCCGGCGTCTTCGAGCACCTTGAGCGCCTGATTCGCCCGCTGTCTGGAAACCCCGGCCAGATAACCGAGTTCTTCCTGCGAAATCTGCAGCAGGCGGTTGGTGCCGGGGTAGAGCACGGGATTGAACAGCGCTGCGAGGCCACGCGCGATGCGGGCGTCGGTGTCGAGCATGCGCTCGTTTTCGATCATGCCGATGAACTGGCCGAGACGCTCGTTGAGCTGGGCGATCATGTAGCGGTTGAACGGAATGCTGTGGTCAAGCAGCCACAGAAAGGTGGCGCGGCTCATGAAGGCGACGCGCGTTTCGCGCAGGGCCATGACGTCGTAGCGGCGCGGTTCGCTCTTGAGCAGCGAGCCTTCGCCGAACCAGCCGCGGGTGCTGATGCCGGTCAGCGAGGTGGTCTTGCCGGTTGTCCAGTGGCTGGCCATCTTGCCCAGGCCGTCGACGATGCCCATCCAGTAATCGACCGGCTCGCCCTTCATGCAGATGAAGGCGCCCGGCGCGAAGCTGCGTTCGAAGGTGCCGGCCAGTGCCTTGGCCATTTCCTCGGCGGTCAGCGATGGGCCCCAGACTGAGGTGCGAAGGAGTTCTTCGGCGTTTTTCAATTTATTTCCTGGATTGTCTGCCGGATGACAATTATACGGCTGGCAGATGCATACACTGGCTCGCAAAGTGAGAGACTGTCCGGGGGGCTGCAAGGTCTGTGTAAGCCTATCGTCCCCACAATGATTCAAACGAACGTTAGACCGCGAACAATGAGTCGCGGCGGAGGAGACTAAGAATGCCCACGCAGGCAAATTTCGCCGCGCTGGATGGTTTGCATACCTTCCCGCGGCTACTGTTTCATCACGCGAGCATCCGGCCGAATGCGCCGGCCATGCGCGAAAAATATCTCGGGATCTGGCAGACCTGGACCTGGGCCGATGTCGGCGAACGCGTTCGGGCGCTGGCTTGTGGCCTGGCTTCGCTCGGTTTCAAGCGCGGCGACAATCTGGCCATCATCGGTGACAACCGCCCGCATCTCTACATGATGATGACCGCCGCCCAGTGCCTCGGCGGCGTGCCGGTGCCGCTCTATCAGGACGCCGTGGCCAACGAGATGCTCTTCGTGCTGCAGGATGCCGGTATCCGCTTCGTCGTCGTCGAGGATCAGGAACAGGTCGACAAGATGCTGGAAGTCAGCGATCAGGTCGGCACGCTCGAACACATCATCTACGACGACCCGCGCGGTATGCGGCACTACAGCCAGCCCTTCCTGCACGACATCCATGAACTCATGGAAATGGGCCGGATTCATGACCGCAACCATTCCGACTTTCTCAATGCCGAAGTCGAGCAGGGACATTTCGACGATGTGTCTGTCATGCTCTACACCTCGGGTACCACCGGCAAGCCGAAAGGCGTCTGCCAGACGCACGCTGCGTTCATCGCCGCGGCGCAGGGCGGGGTGCAGGTTGACAAGCTCGGCGCCGATGGCGACATCCTGTCTTATCTGCCCATGGCCTGGGTCGGCGATCACCTGTTCTCCTACGCCCAGGCGCTGGTCGCCGGTTTCACCATCAACTGCCCGGAATCAGGCGACACGGTGATGAGCGACCTGCGCGAAATCGGCCCGACCTGCTATTTCGCCCCGCCGCGCGTGTTCGAGAGTCTGCTGACCTCGGTCATGATCCGCATGGAAGACGCCGGCCAGATCAAACAGAAAATGTTCCACCACTTCATGGCCGTCGCCAAACGCTGCGGTTCGGACATTCTCGACGGCAAGTCGGTCGGCTTTGGCGATCGCTTGCAGTACTGGCTGGGCAATCTGCTGGTCTATGGCCCGCTGCGCAACGTCCTCGGTATGAGCCGCATCCGCGTTGCCTATACGGCCGGCGCAGCAATCGGCCCGGAACTGTTCCGCTTCTACCGTTCGATGGGCATCAACCTCAAGCAGTTCTATGGCCAGACCGAAACCTGTGCCTACGTCTGTATGCAGCCGGATGGTGCGATCAAGTTCGACTCCGTCGGTCAACCGGCCCCGGGCGTCGAAATCAAAATTGCCGACAATGGCGAAGTGCTGGTCAAGGGCCCGATGCTGCTCAAGGAATACTACAAGCGTCCGGACGCCACGGCCGAATCGCTCAATGCCGACGGCTATTTCATGACCGGCGACGCCGGCTTCCTCGACGAGGACGGCCACCTCAAGATCATTGACCGGGCCAAGGATGTCGGCAAACTCAAGAACGGTGCGATGTTCGCCCCGAACTACATCGAGAACAAACTCAAGTTCTTCCAGCACATCAAGGAAGTCGTCTGCTTTGGTCACGACCGCGACATGGTCACCGCCTTCGTCAATATCGACGTCGGTGCGGTCGGCAACTGGGCCGAGCGGCGCGGTATTTCGTATTCCGGTTACGCAGATCTGGCGAGCAAGCCGCAGGTGCTAGAACTGATCCGCGAGTGCGTCGAGCAGATCAACGCCGATCTGGTGCACGACAGCATGGTCGCCGATTCGCAAATTCATCGCTTCCTCGTCCTGCACAAGGAGCTGGACCCCGACGACGATGAGCTGACGCGGACGCGCAAGGTTCGCCGCAACTTCGTTGCCGAAAAATACAAGGTGCTGATCGACGCCCTCTATGAGGGCAAGGCCAATCAGTTCATCGAAACCGAGGTCAAGTTCGAGGATGGCCGGCGCGGCAAGGTGTCGGCCGACCTCCGGATCATCGATGCCAAGACCTTTCCGATCGTGAAGAAGGCTGCCTGATATGTCCAAAAAAATAGGCGACGTCATTCTCGACCTGCAGAACATTTCCCTGCGCTTCGGTGGCGTCAAGGCGCTGACCGACATTTCCTTCGATGTCCGCCAGCACGAAATCCGCGCCATCATCGGCCCGAACGGTGCTGGCAAGAGCTCGATGCTCAACGTCATCAACGGCGTTTACCACCCGCAGGAAGGCAAGATTTTCTGGCACGGCAATGAGCGCAAGCGCATGGAGCCACACATGGCGGCCCAGCAGAATATTGCCCGCACCTTCCAGAACATCGCTTTGTTCAAGGGCATGAGCGTGCTCGACAACATCATGACCGGGCGCATTACCAAGATGAAGGCCAATTTCATCGAGCATGCGCTGTGGTTCGGTCGGGCCCGGAAGGAAGAGCTGGAGCATCGCAAGAAGGTCGAGGAGGTGATCGACTTCCTGGAAATTCAGCACATCCGCAAGACACCGGTCGGCCGCTTGCCCTACGGCCTGCAAAAGCGCGTCGAACTTGGTCGCGCACTGGCTGCCGAGCCGTCGATGCTGCTCCTAGACGAGCCGATGGCCGGCATGAACGTCGAGGAAAAACAGGACATGTGCCGTTTCATCCTCGATGTGAACGACCAGTTCGGCACCACCATCGTGCTCATCGAGCACGAATGAAGTAAAGAACAACGAAGACGTCATCAAGGCGTACCTCGGTGCTGGCCATTAAGGAGCGGACGAGATGAATTTCTTTTTCGAAGTATTGATCGGTGGTCTGCTTTCCGGCGTCATGTACGCGCTGGTCGCCCTCGGTTTCGTGATGATCTACAAGGCCTCGGGCGTCTTCAACTTTGCCCAGGGCGCCATGGTTTACCTCGCCGCGCTGTCGGTCGTCGGCTGCATGGAAAAGGGCGCGCCGCTCTGGCTGGCGATCATTCTGGCTTTTGTCATCATGACCCTGTTCGGCATCGCCACCGAGAAGTTCGTGCTGCGCAAGCTGGTCAATCAGCCGCCGATTGCCTTGTTCATGGCCACCATCGGTCTGGCCTTCTTCATCGAAGGGCTGGCCCCGATGATTTTCGGCAGCGAGCCGCGGGCGCTCGAACTGGGCATCGTTGATGAGCCGATTCCATGGATTCTCGACAACTGGAACATGGTCATTTCCAAGTTCGACCTCGTCGCGGCCGGCGTTGCCGCCGTGCTCGTCGCCACGCTCGCCCTGTTCTTCCAATACACCCGCATCGGCCGGGCACTCCGCGCCGTGGCGGATGACCACCAGGCGGCACTGTCGATTGGCATTCCGCTGCAGAACATCTGGGCCATCGTCTGGGGCGTCGCCGGATTCGTCGCGCTGGTTGCCGGCATGATGTGGGGTGCTCGCAATGGTGTGCAGTTTGCGCTCACTTTCACCGCACTCAAGGCATTGCCGGTGTTGATCCTCGGCGGCTTCACCTCCGTGCCGGGGGCGATTGTCGGCGGCCTGATCATCGGCGCTTCGGAAAAGCTGGCTGAAATCTACATTCCGCCCGTCATGCAGGATCTGTTTGGCGGCAACTTCGGCGGCATCGAGGGCTGGTTCCCTTATGTGCTGGCGCTGCTGTTCCTGCTCGTTCGTCCCGAAGGTCTCTTCGGCGAAAAACACATCGACCGGGTTTAAGGAGAATACACATGCTTTACCGTGAAGCCGGTCAATTCAAGACGACCTACGCCGCCGACCAACAGATCTTCCCGATTCGCCAAGACCGGATCGGAGTCATTGCGCTGCTTGTCGTCGCTTTCATCGGGGTGCCGCTTTTTGCCAGCGAATACTGGTTCTCGGCCATCCTGATTCCTTTCCTGATCTTCGCCCTGGCTGCCTTGGGGCTCAACGTTCTGACCGGTTATGCTGGCCAGCTCTCGCTCGGTTCGGCTGCCTTCATGGCGGTTGGTGCCTACGCCGCTTACAACTTTCAGTTGCGCGTCGAGGGCATCCCGATTCTGGTTTCCTTCATTTGTGCCGGGTTGACCGCAGCTGGTGTCGGCATCCTGTTCGGCCTGCCATCGCTACGCATCAAGGGCTTCTATCTGGCCGTGGCGACGCTGGCGGCGCAGTTCTTCATCGTCTGGTGCCTGACCAAGTTCCCGTGGCTGTCCAACAACTCGTCGTCCGGCGTGATTTCGACGCAGCGCCTGATCATCTTCGGCCATGAACTGACGACCCCGGTCGAAAAGTATCTGCTCGTCCTTTCCATCGTTGTCGTCATGGCGCTGGCTGCCAAGAACATGGTCCGCTCAGCTACGGGCCGGGCCTGGATGGCGGTCCGCGACATGGACGTGGCGGCGTCGGTGATCGGCATCAAGCTGATGCCGACCAAGCTGCTCGCCTTTGCCGTGAGTTCTTTCTACTGTGGCGTGGCTGGCGCGCTGTATGCCTTCTGCTACCTCGGCTCGGTCGAGCCGGACGGCTTCTCGCTCGAAATGTCCTTCAAGATTTTGTTCATGATCATCATCGGCGGTGTCGGTTCGATCATGGGCAGCTTCCTCGGCGCCGCCTTCATCCTGCTGCTGCCGATCTTTCTCGATATCGCCCTGCCGTTCTTCGCTGAACTGTTCGGGCTGCCGTTTTCCAGCGCTACCGTGTCGCACATCCAGATAACGGTGTTCGGTGCGCTGATCATGTTCTTCCTGATCGTCGAGCCGCACGGGCTGGCCCGTTTGTGGCAGATCGCCAAGGAGAAGCTGCGCTTGTGGCCGTTCCCGCATTAGGAATGACTGTGGTTCAAGCGGTGGGGCCCCGCCGCTTTTTGTAATAACTGGAGGAGACATTAAATGATCAAAAATTTCAAACCCGCTATTGCCGCCGCTGCGGTGTCCCTAGCCATGTTGTCGCAGATGGCCGTGGCTGCTGAAGAGCAGTTCTTTCCGCTGATCGACTACCGCGTCGGGCCCTATGGCTCGAACGGCCAGTCTTTCTACGGTGGCTTCATCGATTACCTCAACTATGTCAACATCAAGGAAAAGGGCGTCAATGGCGTCCAGATGACCTACGAAGAGTGCGAAACGGAATACAACAACGCCAAAGGCGTCGAGTGTTACGAGCGCCTGAAGGGCAAGGCCGCCAAGTCGGCCGGTCCGCTGCACACGATGTCGACCGGCATTTCCTACGCGCTGATCGACAAGTCGGCCCAGGACAAGCTGCCGCTGGCCATGATGGGCTACGGCCGCACCGACGCGGTTGATGGCTCGGTCTTCCCGTACGCCTTCCCGCTGGTCACGACTTACCAGATGCAGGCCTCGGCCATCGTCAAGTTCCTCAAGGACAAGAATGGCGGCAGCCTGGCTGGCAAGAAGATCGTTTATCTGTACCACGACTCGGCCTACGGCAAGGAAGCCATCATCGCGTTGAACGCCGAAGCGGCGCTCAACAAGTTTGAATTGGTGCAGATTCCGGTGGCCCACCCGGGTAACGAGCAGGGCGCCCAGTGGTTGAAGATTCGTCAGGAAAAGCCTGATTTCGTCATTTTCTGGGGCTGGGGCGTGATGAACCAGACGGCATTGAAGGCCGCCCAGAAGGTCGCTTTCCCGCGTGAAAAGATGATTGGTTCGTGGTGGACGGGTTCGGAAGAGGACGTGATTCCGGCCGGTGAAGCCGCCAAGGGCTACATGGCAGCGACGTGGAACGTCGCTGGCAAGCAGGTGCCGGTCATTGCCGACATCGAGAAGGTGGTCTACGGCGCCGGCAAGGGCAATCTGCAGGACAAGGCCAAGATCGGCACCATCCTCTACAACCGCGGTGTTTCTGCCGCCGTGCTGTCGGTCGAAGCCATCCGCAAGGGTCAGGAAAAGTACGGCAAGGGCAAGGCGCTGTCCGGCGAACAGACCCGCTGGGCGCTGGAAAACCTGAACATCAACGATGCTCGCCTGAAGGTACTCGGTGCTACTGACCTGCTGCCGGAAATCAAGACTTCCTGCGACAACCACGAAGGTTCCGGCAAGGTGAAGATCCAGCAGTGGGACGGCGCCAAGTGGGTACCGGTGTCCGGCTGGATCGAGGGTAACAAGGCGCTGATCCACCCGCTGTTCCAGGCTTCTGCCAAGCAGTACGCCAAGGAAAAGGGCATCACGCCGCGCGATTGTTCCAAGGAAAAATGAGACGGCAGGAGAAAGGAGTGGGGGCGCGAGCCCTCGCTCTTTCTCTCCGTCCCATGAATCGGAAACGCATATGACTACACACACAGCCGCTGCGGCGGGCGAAAACTACCTGAGCATCAACAACATCGAGGTCATCTACGACCACGTGATTCTGGTGCTCAAGGGTGTCTCGCTGAATGTACCGAAAGGCAAGATCGTCGCCTTGCTCGGGGCCAATGGCGCCGGGAAATCGACGACGCTGAAGGCGATTTCCAACCTGCTGCACGCCGAACGCGGCGATGTGACCAAGGGTTCGGTCGAATACAAGGGTGATCGCATCGATCAGCTGACGCCGAACGAGCTGGTCAAGCGCGGCGTCATTCAGGTCATGGAAGGGCGGCATTGCTTCGGCCACCTGACCATCGAAGAAAACCTGCTGACCGGGGCCTACACGCGCAGCATTTCGCGCGGTGAACTCAAGGACAGCCTCGAGAAGGTTTACCACTATTTCCCGCGGCTGAAGACGCGGCGCACCTCGCAGGCCGGCTATACCTCGGGCGGTGAGCAGCAGATGTGCGCCATCGGCCGGGCACTGATGGCCAAGCCGGAGATGATTCTGCTCGACGAGCCGTCGATGGGTCTGGCACCGCAGATTGTTGAAGAGATTTTCGAGATCGTGAAGGATCTGAACTCGCGGGAAAACGTGAGTTTCCTGCTGGCCGAGCAGAACACCATGGTCGCGTTGAGGTATGCGGACTTCGGGTACATCCTGGAGAACGGGCGGGTGGTGATGGAGGGGAATGCGGAGGATTTGCGGACGAATGAGGATGTGAAGGAGTTTTATCTGGGACTCTCCTCGGCCGGCCGAAAATCCTTCAAAGACGTAAAACACTATCGCCGCCGCAAACGCTGGCTTTCCTGACGGTTGCAGTGCGCGTTCCATGGCGGCGTTGTCGGCCGGCTTGTTGGCAGGAGCCAACGGCGCCGGCCTCCGCCTTGCCCTGAAACGCTACTTTGCAACCGAGGACTATGCGCCTCGTGATCAGGAAAACCAATTCTGAAATGCCACGGTCAACCGGAATAAACGGAGAAAAATGAAATGAGCTATTACGACCCGCTCGAGACCCGCGATCCGGATGAGCGCGAGGCGGACTTGATGGACAAGCTGGCGCGCCAGGTAGCGCATGCCAAGGAAACGACGCATTACTATTTTCAGGCGTTGGCCGGGGTTAACCCGTTTGAATGTGCGACGCGCGAGGCGCTGGCCAAGCTGCCGCTGACGCGCAAGCGCGATCTGATCGAATTGCAGAAAAAGACACCGCCGTTTGGCGGCCTCAACGCCTTGCCGCGCCACAAGGCCAAGCGGGTGTTCGCTTCGCCCGGGCCGATCTACGAAATGCAGGGCAAGGACACCGACTCGTGGCGCATGGCGCGCGTGCTGTACGCCGCAGGTTTCCGTGACGGCGATCTCGTGCACAACTGCTTTTCCTACCATTTCACGCCAGGCGCTTTCCTCATGGAAGGTGGCGCCCGCAAGCTTGGCTGCGCGGTCTTTCCGGGGGGCACCGGGCAGACCGAGCAGCAGGTGCAAGCGATGGTCGATCTCAAGCCGGAAGGCTATGTCGGCACACCATCCTTCCTGCGCATCATTGTCGAGAAGGCCGAGGAAATGGGCGCCGACATCAGTTCCTTGCGCAAGGCCTGCGTCTCCGGCGAAGCCTTGCCCGGTGTGACCCGGCAGTGGCTCAACGAGCGCGGCATTTCGGTTCGCCAGTGCTATGCGACGGCTGACATTGGCGCCATTGCCTACGAAACCGAGGCTCAGGAAGGCATGGTCGTCGAGGAGGAAATCCTCGTCGAAATCGTTCGTCCGGGCACCGGTGATCCGGTCGAGCCGGGCGAGGTTGGCGAAGTCGTCGTCACCACCTTCAACCCGGATTACCCGCTGATCCGCTTCGCCACCGGCGACCTGTCGGCCATCCTGCCCGGCCGTTCGCCTTGTGGCCGCAGCAATATCCGGCTCAAGGGCTGGATGGGCCGGGCCGACCAGACGACCAAGATCAAGGGCATGTTCGTCCATCCCGAACAGGTGGCGCAGATCGCCGCCCGGCATCCGGAAGTCCACCGCATGCGGCTGGTCGTCGACAACCCGGGCGGCCAGGACCGGATGGTGCTCCATTGTGAAATCGAAGCCGGCCACGAAGTGCTCGACAAGGCACTGGTCAACAGCCTGCGCGAAGTGACCAAATTGCGCGGCGAAGTGGCATTTGTTACGCCGGGGGGCTTGCCCAATGACGGGAAGGTGATCGAAGATAGCCGGATCTATTGAACCGGGAAATTGCCATGCGAATTCTCCTCGTTGTGCTGGCCTGTCTGACACTGTCGGCCCAGGCCGCCGA
>VIKE01000114.1 GCA_008080565.1 Rhodocyclaceae bacterium
CGGCGCTCGTCGGCCTCAAGCTCGTCGCCTGGCCTTTCGCCGGCCCGGGGCTGTTTCGCGAGGGCGACGAGATCCACCTCATCGAAGGCTGGCGCTACCTCGGCAGCGCCGCCTCGGACGAAGAACTGCACGCCCTGCTCGACAGCCCGCGCCCGGCCTTCGACCGCGATATTTACAAGATCCTGACGAAATACGTCGGCAAGATGATTCCGTTATCATCGACCCGATCATCCTGAACGGAACCACCATGAAAACCGCTGCCCTACTTCTCGCTGCTTTCTCCATCCTCTCCCTGCCCGCCACCGCCGAAGAGATCGGCTGCGCGACGACGACCTGGAAGCTGATCGGAGCCAATCACCGGGTCTGCATTTACGCCTACGACGACCCGAAGATTCCCGGTGTGACCTGCCACGTCAGCCAGGCCCGCACCGGCGGCGTCAAGGGCAGTTTCGGACTGGCTGAAGATCCGTCGCAGTTTTCGCTGGCCTGCCGCCAGATCGGCCCGATCACCCTGCCCGCCAAGCTGTCGGAAGACGAAATCGTGTTCAGCAACGACACCTCGATTTTCTTCAAGGAAACCGATGTCCATCGCTTCTTCGACCACAAGCGCAACGTCCTGATCTACATGGCGATCAGCCGCAAGATCATCGAAGGCGCCCCGGCCAACGCCATCTCGACCGTGCCGATCCAGCCGTGGGGCGGCAAGTAAGATGAAAACTTCGCGCGACGCGATCAGCCCCTACATCACCAAGGACGGCTCGGAAATCCGCGAACTGCTGCACCCGGCCCACCACGGCGCCAGAAACCAGAGTCTGGCCGAAGCGCTGGTGCCAGCCGGCTGCACGACCTTGCTGCACCGGCATGAAGTGACCGAAGAGATTTACCACGTCACCAGCGGCACGGGGATCATGACGCTGGGCACCGAAAAATTCCCGATCGGCCCCGGCGACAGCGTACTGATTCCGCCCGGTACGCCACATTGCGTGACGAATACAGGTAAAGCGGCGCTGGTCATCCTGTGCTGCTGTGCGCCGGCCTATGCGCACGAGGATACGGTTTTGCTGGACGCGTCGGCTTAAGGAAAACGCCACCGCTTGGCGTCAGCCCGCCTTCTTCAACCATTCCGGCAGTGTCGCCGAAAGCTGACTCCCCTCGCCTACCAGTTCAGGCCGCTCCCCGACAAACAGGTAATACGGTGCCTGAACGCCCGGCAGATAGGGAACCGGTGCCCGCAGCTCAGCCGAAAACTGCTCGACGAACATTCGCCTGAGCATGGCCAGGTGCTCTCCCGACAAATGCACGCCGTCATGGCCGAACCATTTGCGCCAGAAGGTGTTGCTCAATCGACCACCGGCGGCTGGCAGATGAAAATCAACGACGCCGATGCGCCCACCCGGGGCCAGCATGGCCTGGGCATTGGCGATCACTCGCGACCATTCGGGAATCATCGTCAGCGCATACGACATGAAGACGAAATCCACCGGCTGATCGGGCTGCCAGCTTGTCGCATCGGCCTCGATGACCCTGATCCGCTCATGGCCGGCCGCCCGTTGCCGGGCCACGTCGAGTAAGGCCGGGCAGAGGTCGACCATGTCGAAACTGGCGAACTGGCCGGCCCGGGCACCGATCCGCAGCAGGCTGCTGCCCGTGCCGCAACCGAGTTCGGCGACCCGGGCGCCGGCCTGCAGACCCAGCCGCTGGATCAGCTCCTGCCGGCCGTGCAGCAGGCGCTCGCGAAAGGCATCGTAACGGTCGGCCTGCGGCGCATAGAAAGCCTGCAGGCGTTCGGCGTGGCTGCCCGAGTTCGGCTGGCCACGCAGCAGGCGCCACAGAATTCGGGCGTCGGCCGCCAGATCAGCCGCGGCCATGTTCCGCCATCTGGGCAACGACAAACCCGGCGTAGGTGTGCACCCGGTCGTCGCCTTGCAGGTGGGCGGCGAGCTCGGTCTCGTAGTTGAGCATTTCCTTGAGCGGCTTGTGCTGTGGGCCGGCCGTCACCCAGTCGAGGAACGGCGGATTGGCGTGGGCGCTGCGTAGCAGCAGCCGGGCCTTGGGTGCCGCCCGCTCGAAGATGGCGTTCCATTCTTCGATCAGCGCCGCCGGGTAATAGCAGCTCATCCAGTCCATGTGGTCGAGCAGCACGAAGCGCGTGATCGGCTCGTCGCCGGCCTGCAGGAACTCGGTGACGGTGCAGGTGTGCGGCTCGATGCAATCGACCAGGCCGCCCTTGAGCGCGTTGAAGTTTTCTTCCTTCAAATACGACGGGCAGCAGTCGCGGGTGTAGCTGCCGGTCAGATAGACGCGCCAGAAATAGTTTTCACCGACCGGCAAGTTGCGGAAGACGTATTCGATGGCATCGCGGATGAAGCCCGAAACGCCGCCCGGGTGCTGGCCCTGGACCAGTCGGCGCTGCGGATGCGGCACGCCGAGCAGGCTCATCGTCAATTGGCGGTTGAGTACCCAGTTGATAACCGGCGTCCACAACTCGCTGGCGATTTTTTGGTCGTAAATCTGGCGTTGTTCGACCAGATTGGTCGAGGCGAACAGTTCGGTGACACGCTGAGCCAGTGCGGGGCGCATGCGGAAATAGGTGCGGAAACCGCGCGCCACGAAGCCGGCCACAAAGCCGGCCAGGCCATGAAAATAGAAGCTGCCGTGACGGCTGCAAAACCAGTTGAAACGGCGATCCCAGTAGGTTTTGGCGAAATCGGACAATTCGGCCCGCAACTGGTGGCGGTAGATGGTCTTGATGTTGGGGTGAAAGCCACTACCGAAAATGGCGAAGAAATCGTCGAAGCCGAGCTTGCGGATACCCGCCATCTTCAATTCGAGCAGCGCGTTCTGGCGCGGGTTGGCATCGATCGCATAAACCTTGGCCGGCCCCTGCAGGGCGTAATCGAGCGCATTGCAACCGGCGCTGGTGATCACCATCACCGTGTCCTGCGGCCCGAGGTGCAGGGCCTGGCGGTCGACCGCCGGGTCTTCCCAGCAGGTGTTGTAGACCAGCGAGCGCGAATAGAGCGCATCGAAAATCTTCTGGTCGATGCGGTCCTTGAGGGTCAGATTGAGAGCGGGTACAGCCAGGTTCTGCGGTGCGGGTGCGTTCATGTCGGCGCGGGTCGGTTTGGAATTTCCCGAAATTAAGCGCCGCGTGTTACCACCCCATGACAAACGGCAATCGATCGCATATCAGGCCCGCTTTCCGGCCCGCTGCCGGTTTCAATTTTGGCCGTTTTTTCCGGTTGACCGTGGCATCCGGCGCTCTGTAAAAATTTGATACAAATCGTCGCAAAAACACCCATCGAAAAAAGTCCGATCGGGGCAAAACTGCGGGTCTACTGATTTTGCAAAAGGAGTGACCGATGCAGACTGATCCCCATTGGCAAGAACAGACCCTTGCCCGCTTCATACTGGCCTCTCGCCAGCACCTCGGCCTCATGCAGGCCACTGCCGGCCTGGAACCGCCCCGCCGCATCGCCGGATCGACCCGCAAGCTGTTGCGCTCGCTGGTCGTCGCCAGTTCCCTCGGCGCCTTGTTCGGCGCCCCGGCATTCGCCAGCGAGGCCAGCCGCGAACCTGCCAAGCGCAGCCCGAACGAACACGGCACCCGCCTCAAAGCGGACGACCATGCGGCCCACGCGAACCGGCTCTCCCTCTACGGCCGAAAGCGCTGATCAACATTCCCCAAACCCACTCAACAAGAGGATCCCATGAAACGTAACTCACTGAAGATGACCGTCGCTGCCGTCGCCGTCACGGCAGCCCTCGGCGGCGCCTATTCGCTTGGCCAGAACGTGCCTTTTGGCCATGCCAACGCCGCCACCCAGCCGACCGCAGCAGCAGTTGCCGCCCCGGCCATCAGCGTCGCCATCCCGAACGGCCTGCCCGACATGCGCAGCATCGTCGCCAGTAACGCCCCGGCCGTGGTCAATATCAGCGTTACCGGCACGCGCAAGACGGCGGCCAATATGCCCGACCTGCAGCAGATGGATCCGAACGACCCGTTCTTCCAGTTCTTCCGCCACTTCCGCGGCCAGATGCCGGAAAGCCGGCAGCCGATGCAGGGCCTCGGTTCGGGCTTCATCGTCACGGCCGACGGCACGGTACTGACCAACGCGCACGTCGTCGATGGCGCCGAGGAAGTCACCGTCAAGCTCAACGACAAACGCGAATTCAAGGCCAAGGTGGTCGGCCTCGACAAGGCTAGCGACGTCGCCGTGCTGAAGCTCGACGCCAAAAACCTGCCGACAGTAAAGATCGGCACCTCGCTGCAAACCCAGGTCGGCGATTGGGTGCTCGCCATCGGCTCGCCCTACGGCTTTGAAAGCAGCGCCAGCGCGGGCATCGTCTCGGCCAAGTCGCGCAACCTGCCGGACGGCAGCTACGTCCCCTTCATCCAGACCGACGTTGCGGTCAATCCCGGCAACTCCGGCGGCCCGCTGTTCAACATGAACGGCGAAGTAATCGGCATCAACTCGCAGATCTACTCGCGCAGCGGCGGCTACCAAGGCCTCTCCTTCGCCATTCCCATCGAGGTGGCGATGAACGTCGAGAAGCAGATCGTCGCCCACGGCAAAGTCCAGCGCGGCAAGCTCGGCGTCAGCATCCAGGAAGTCAATCAATCGCTGGCCGACACCTTCGGCTTGGCCAAACCGGCCGGCGCGCTGGTCGCCTCCGTCGAAAAAGGCAGCCCGGCCGCCAAGGGCGGGCTGGAACCGGGTGACGTCATTCTCGGCATCGATGGCAAGACCATCGAAGCCGCCGGCGAACTGCCAGCCACCGTCGCCACCAAAATGCCGGGCGAAACGGCCCGCCTGCAAGTCTGGCGCAAGGGCGAAACGCGCAACATCGACGTCAAGGTCGGCAGCTTTGGTGAGGAAAAAGTGGCATCGAGCGAAGCCCCATCCGCCGACAAAGGCCGCCTCGGCGTCGCCGTCCGCCCGCTGACCCCGGAAGAACAGCGCCAAGCCGAAGTCAAAGGCGGCCTGCTCGTCGAACAATCCGGCGGCCCCGCCGGCCGCGCCGGCATCCGCCCGGGCGACATCATCGTTTCGGTCAATGGCCTGCCAATCGGCGACATCGACCAGCTACGCGGCATCATCGCCAAATCCGGCAAGAAGGCCGCCATCCTGATCGAACGCGGCGACTCACGAATATTCGTGCCGGTCGATCTGGGTTAAACGTCAAAAAGGCCGTTCGAACGAACGGCCTTTTTTCACGCCGGGAACCCCTTGCAAAGTCGCCGTTACCAGCGAAAAACACCTTCAGATCTGCGCTTGTCGGTGATCGACAGCTTTCTTTGCTGCTCCTGACCGTTCATCGAAACCTTGATCACATAGCTTCCCGGCGGCAACCGGGCGAGCAGGAACGGTCCCGCCGAATTGGCTTCAAGAACCTTCTCGCCCTTGGCATTGAGCACGACCACATCAACGCTCCCAAGATAGGAGCCATCGCGTTCGGCAAAAAGAAGCCTCAGATTGAAATCCCCTTCGCGCAAGCGGATTTCCTCCCGCTCCTCGTCACCGATACCACCACTGACATAGGTGACATTCCCAAAATGTTTTTCGACAAGCGTCGAAGCATCACCTTGTGCCAACACCTGCGAAGGAAGCAAACAGGCGAGCAGCAGATACACGAGAAAAAAGAGTTTTGTCATGACACGCACCTTTCCATTCGAACCCACAGTTCAAGCGTAGCCTGCTGCGGCAATTCGTCAAATATTATCCCGGAGACCGACGGCTTTATTGACGATGCGAAATGGCAGTCGATAGGCAACAAAATTGGCCGGATCCATCGCCATCAAGCTGCCACGGTAAAATACCCGTAATAAATAACTGTTAGAGTCTGTGCCTCTGGAGACAAAGACAACACGGATTTCAAATGACAAACAAAATTGAAGAACTTCGCCAGAAGGCGATTCAGCTGTGCGCCGAGCACGGTGTTACGGTGCGCTCCTATGGGCAAGCCTGGTGGTTGGTCGGCAACGGAATAAATCGCGTCGTAGCCGAACTGGCTGGACTCTGCCGCACCGACATCACCCCGCTGACCATCGCCGAGCGCTAGGCGTGGCGCAAGAGCAGCCGCAACAAACCCCAATCACGCCAAACCCTTCAGCACCTGGCCAGGATTGGCACGCCATGCGACTTGCCCAAGCCCAACAACAAAGCGGCGATCTCTAATCGGGATTTTCGTGCGGCAACCGGGATGCCCTGGCAAAATCTCAGGGCCTCAGCGCTCTGACTGATTATTTGTCACCCCAAAGTATCCACAGTTTCGACGCGAATCCAGCCAGTTTTTTCTGATCGCTGAACGCTACCCAGTGGATTCAACTTCCCTAAACAGCGGGATGACACGGGGAAACGTGGTGCCTTGTATGGTCAAGAGTTGTTCATTTGCCCGAAGAGGACACTGAACGGAAAACAAAGGGCATCCGAAGATGCCCTTGTCTAAACATACTGCACCGAGAAATTCAGCGCATCTGTGACGATCTATCAGAAACCAACCATATAGTTAATGTAGGCCGTCGTGGAACCCGTACGCTGGAATGCAAGTTCCTGATAGTAGATTTCGGCCGACAGGCGTTGCCCCTTGGCGACTTCATAGTAGGCACCAACGGAAGCAACCGGGCGAGTCCGATTGATGCTGTTATCGAAACTTTCCGAGGTCAAGCCTGCGATTCCGCTTGCCGCCAAGTTATCAACCTTGTGCTCAAGGTCCTGCTCGATGCCCAGGCTTCCAGTCAAATTGATTTTGGGTGCAAGGTGATGATTCACC
The DNA here is from genome assembly GCA_008080565.1 of Rhodocyclaceae bacterium. Classification (GTDB taxonomy): domain Bacteria; phylum Pseudomonadota; class Gammaproteobacteria; order Burkholderiales; family Rhodocyclaceae; genus Azonexus. Next base: position 6,775 of record VIKE01000114.1, read on the forward strand.
TTGACGCCCAGCAAAGCGCTGGTCGAGCGGTCGTTCAGGGCGGTGAAGTTTAGCGGAGTGGAAACACCCGTTTCGGTATAGCCTTCCTGTTGGATATTCGTGTAGCGCACTGCCAGATAGGGACGCAACAACGTACTGGTACCGTAGTTGAAAGCGTAGCTCAACTCGCCAACATAACTAAGGCGATTATTGACTTGGATACCCGTTGGCGAATTGTTACTGACGCTCTCATCGACAAAGGCGCCGATCCGGATATTTTGCGTGGCCTTGTAGCCAAGCACCAGAACACCATTGGTCGTTTCGGAGTTCGGGCTATTCACCGAGGTATAGCGCCCCCCCAACGAAACACAAACACCGTTGGTATCGAACAGGTTGCACTCATACGTGTTCATGTTGGCAAAGTTGGATGCAATCGCGCTGGCGTTGAATACGTTACGCAACTTATGTGCGGTCTGCAGCAAAGCTACCTGGGTATCAGCAGCAGATGGACCGGCAGAAAACAAAACATAGTTACCGATCAGGATCGGTGCCCCAGCGGCACCGATATAAGTAACCGTACCATCTGCATTGATTTGCTGAACATCCCCAATTGCATTAACCGTGAGTGTGCCGCCTGCGTAGCTGAAGTTAAGCCCGGGAGCAAACCAACTGCTGCCGGTTAGCGCACGGTAATTACCAGAAAAAAGCTGCGTACTGTTAATCGCATCGCGTACCGTAACAGTTGAGTTGTATCCGAAACCTGCAATTGCATTGATTCCGCCGCCAGTTGGCAAGCCAGCAATGTTTTCGGATGAGCTACCACCGGAAGCTTCAGAGTTGCTAATCGTAAATCCCTTGCCATCAGCAAAGGTAAAGGTCGTAACGTCCGCCCCCCCGGTTGGAAAGTAAATCGTGTTTGCCGAAGGTTGCGAGAAACCTGAGTCGTTTGATGAAACAGTGATGCCATTGATGGTGTAACTGACGGCATGAACCTGAGCGATTTGACCAAACAGCAAGCCAATAGCAAGCGCGCTTGCCCGCGGCAGATGAATTTTTCGAAGTTGAACAGACATTGCGACCCTGTTTGTTGTTGATGTTTGTGGAGAACTTACAATTATGCCGCAAAAGGTAGGCTTGGCAAGAACACTCAGCGATAGCACGCCCGGATAAAGCAAAAGCCCCTTTCGGGGCTCTTTGCGGTACAGCTCATGCCGGGGATAAAGCCGGCAAGGCGCTGATCTCAGTTCAGCTTTTCCGGGCTGCCGCAGCACTGTTTGAATTTCTTGCCGCTACCGCAGGGGCAAGGGTCGTTGCGACCGGCTTTGTCGCCTTCGCGCTGGACGGTGCCGCCCGTGCGCTTGTTGCGCCAGAAGTTGTACAGGGTCTGGACGATGACTGGCAGGTTTTCCTGAATGTCGGCGACCAGGCGGGCTTCTTCGGCCGGCGGGAACCAGCGTTCGCCGCTCTTTTCGGCGTCTTCCTTGAGCATGCCGTTGAGCACGAACATCGGTTCGAGCAGTTCGGAGAGATCGTCGGCATGTTTGCCAGCCATTTCGTACCAGTCACCGGCCAGACCGGCGCCGAAGACGTAGGAATCGGCCCAGGCTTCGTAGTCATATTCGGTGCAGGCTTCGTCGAGCGGATAGAGCACCGGGGCAATCGTTTCATCGGCCAACAGCGCGGCGGCGAGGTCGTTGTTCAGACGCATGAGCAGTTCGAGTGCGGCTTCGACGTCCGGGTTGCCGCCGGCTTCGAGGCCCTTGCCGAGGGCTTCGGTCAGCCAGATGGCGGGAGGGACCGGTTCGGGAGCGCTGACAACGGCGCACAGCATCGCTTGAATCTCGTCGAGGCGCATGGCCTCGCCCTGGAAAACGTCGGATTCGAGCAGTTCTTCAAGCCGGTCAAGATCGGCATCGGTCAGGGGATTTGGGTTCATCGCGTTGGTCCTCGGCAATTGCAGAATGATAGCCCAGAACCGCCCTGCCCGCAGCCTCTGGCTGCCATCCGGCTAACCCGAAAGCGCGCCTGGCGCTTCGATTTGCACCGGCACATCGACATCCCTGAGCACACCGGGATCATCGACCGGGCAAAGCACCAGAGCCGCCGGATCGGCCCCGAGAATGGCTTTGCCGCCCTGGTCGCCGGTCAGCGCCAGTAGCTCGGCCCGATTCGCTGCGCCGAAGGCGACCGGATGGCCGGGATGTCCACCATGGGTCGGCCGCGCCAACGCCGCCCCGCCCTGCATGGGGTGAAGGACTGCGTGGTAGCTGGCCGGCTGGATGAAAGGCATATCGGCCAGCGCGACCAGCCAGCCGGTGGCATCAGCGCTTGCCGCAACGCCGCAAGCCAGGCTGTAGCCCATGCCCTGCTCCGCCGCGTTGCAAACGACGGTTTCCAGAGCTTCGGCGGCCAACAGCGTTGCCAGTGCCGTGTCATCGGGGCGTAAAACCACGATCGTTCGCGCACAGGCTGCAGCCAGGTTGCGAGCCGAGGCAAGCGCCATAGGCGTGCCGTCAGCCAATGGATGCAGGCGCTTGTCAGCACCGAATCGCTGGCTGCTGCCGGCCGCCAGCAGGATGCCGACGATTTGCTTCATGCGACGCGGCAGGCGTAGGAATCAGGGACTTCCACGGTGAACCGGAAATATTGCCCATTTTTCAAAGCCGTCATTTCGGCCAGGATGGAAACAGCGATTTCGGGCGGCGTCCGGCTACCGATGGGCAGGCCGACCGGGCCGTGCAGACGGTCGACTTCGGCCTGCGACAAATCGAAATACTGCAGCAGTCGCTCGCGGCGTTTACTGTTATTGGCCTGCGAACCAAGCGCGCCGACGTAGAAGGCTGGCGACTTGAGGGCTTCGAGCAGGGCCAGGTCGTCGAGCTTGGGATCATGGGTCAGCGCCACCACAGCACTGCGCGGGTCAAGGCCGAGTTCGGTGACCGCATCGTCGGGCATCGCGGAGATGCGCTCGGTGCCGGGAACATCCCAGCCGTCGGCATACTCGCTGCGCGGATCGCAGATATAAACGCGGTAGCCGAGGGCCTGCGCCATGGTCGCCAGGTAGCGCGATATCTGCCCGGCGCCGATGATCAGCAGTCGCCACGCCGGGCCGTGCAGGGTAACCAGCATCTGGCCGTCCCACTGCTGGCTGTCGCCGGCACTGCCACCTTGAAGGCTGACTACACCGGTTGCCAAATCCACCCGGCGCGTGACCAGTTGGCCGGTGCCGATGCGCTGGGCGAGATGTTCGAGCAGGCCCACATCGGGTGCCGGTTCGAGCACCAGTTCCAGCGTGCCGCCGCAAGGCAGGCCGAAGCGATGCGCCTCGTCGGCCGTCACCCCGTAGCGCAGCAGGCGCGGCGCGCTGCCCGTGAACTCGCCGGAGGCGGCGCGGCGAATCAGATCATCCTCGATGCAGCCGCCGGAAACCGAGCCCTGCACCTGACCGTCATCGCGCAGGATCATCCAGGCGCCCGGCGGGCGCGGGGCGGAACCCCAGGTCCGGGCGACGGTGATCAGCGCGAAGCGATGCCCGGCCGCCGCCCATTTTCGGGCGGCGTCGAGTACCTGCATATCCAGGCAGTCCATCTCAGGCCACCAATTCGGCGGTGTTAAACGGCATCTTGTGCAGGAACTTGCCGGTCGCGGCAGCGATGGCATTGGCCACGGCCGGCGCCAGCGGCGGCACGCCGGGTTCGCCGATGCCGGTCGGGGCGGCGGTTGAGGGCATGATGTGCACCTCGACCACCGGCATGTCGCCAATGCGCAGCAGCGGATAGCCATCGAAGTTGCCCTGCTCGACACGCCCGTCCTTGAGCGTGATTTCACCGCTCATGGCAGCAGTCAGGGCAAAGCCAACCGCCCCTTCGACCTGCGAACGGATGTTGTCCGGGTTGATCGCCGTGCCGCAATCGACCGCACAAATGACGCGGTCGACCTTGATCGAACCGTCTTTTTTGACCGTCACTTCGGCCACCTGGGCGACGAAGGAGTTGAACGATTCATGCACCGCCACCCCGCGGCCGCGCCGCTCGCCGGCCGCCGCCTTGAGCGGCGTTCCCCAGTTCGCTTTCTCGGCCGCCAGTTTGAGCACGCCAGCGTGCTTGGGATGCTCGGTCAACAATTCAAGACGCAGAGCGACCGGGTCCTTGCCCATCGCTGCCGCCACTTCGTCAAGGAAAACCTCGGTCGAGTAGGCCGTATGCGACGAACCGACCGAGCGCCACCAGAGTACCGGCACGCCGATATTGGTCGGCGTATGCAGATCAACCAGCAGATTGGGAATCGCATACGGCAGATTCGAAGCGCCTTCGACCGAAACGTGGTCGATGCCGTCCTTGATCATCATCGACGCGAAAGGCGATCCCGCCATGATCGACTGTCCGACCAGTCGGTGATGCCAGCCGACCAGCTTGCCGCTGCCGTCGAGCGCCGCTTCCAGCGCGTGATGGAAGAGCGGCCGGTAATAACCGCCCCGCATGTCGTCCTCGCGCATCCAGACCAGCTTGACCGGAGCCTTGCCGTTGATTGCCTTGACGATATGCGCCGCCTCCAGCACGTAATCCGACTGCGTGCAGGCCCGACGCCCGAAGCTGCCGCCGGCGTAGAGCATGTTGAGTTTGACCTGCTCCGGCTTGAGGCCGAACAGCGCGGCAACCCGGCCCTGATCGACGGTCTGGAACTGCTCGCCGTTCCACACTTCGCAGGCATCGGCCTTGAGGTGGACAACGCAGTTCATCGGCTCCATCGCGGCATGGGCGAGGTAGGGGAAATCGAAGGAGGCGCTGACCACCTTGGCAGCGCCGGCAAAGGTTTTCGCCGTATCACCTTTGTTCGCGGCGATCAGGCCCGGCTTTTTGGCTATTTCCTTGTACTGGGCCAGGATTTCATCGCTGCCCAGCTTGAAGGCCTTGCTGTCGTCCCAGACGACAGACAAGGCATCCCGCCCCTTCTTGGCGCTCCACGTATCGGTGGCCAGCACGGCCACGCCCTGCGGAATCTGCACGACATCGACGACACCCTTGATCGCCTTGGCCTTGCTCGCATCAAAGGACTTCACCGTGGCGCCGAACTGCGGCGGATGGGCAACGACGGCGACCAGCATGCCGGGCAGGAAAACATCCTGCGTGAATTGCGCCGTGCCGTTGGTCTTGGCCGCACTGTCCTTGCGTTTGGCCTGCTTGCCGATCAGGCGAAAATCCTTGGGATCTTTCAGTTTGACCTCAGTCGGCACGGTTTCCCTGGCGGCATCGAGCGCCAGTTCGCCAAAGCTGGCTTTACGGCCGCTGGCGGCATGGCTGACGATGCCGTCGCGCACAACAATCTCCGTCACGCCGACATTCCAACGCTTGGCTGCGGCCGAAACCAGCATGGCCCGCCCGCTTGCCCCGGCCTTGCGCATCTGGTCCCAGGAATTGGCCATCGCCGTGCTGCCGCCGGTGCCCTGCGCCGGGCCCCAGAAGGTGTTGTTGTAGCGCTTGGCATCCGCCGCGGCGCCTTCTACGCGCACGTGCTTCCAGTCGGCATCGAGTTCGTCGGCCAGAATCGTGGCCAGCCCGGTGTAGGTACCCTGCCCCATTTCGAGGTGCTTGGACATGACGGTCACGCTGTTGTCGGCGCCGATACGCAAAAAGGCGTTCGGCTCGAAAGTGGCCGTGCTGGCTGCGACAACGCCCGACTTTCCGGCGGCCCCGGCAGCCATCACCGGCAGGCAAAAACCCAGCGTCAGGCCGGCGCTACCTTGCAGGAAACGGCGGCGGCTGAGGTTTTCAATGATGATTTCGCTCATGATCTATCTCCTCAGGCCAGCGCTTGGGCGGCTTCGTGGATGGCAGCGCGGACGCGCACATAGGTCGCGCAGCGGCACAGATTGCCCGACATGGCGGTATCGATATCGGCATCGGTCGGCTTGCGGTTCTGAGTCAGCAAGGCTACAGCGCTCATGATCTGGCCGGACTGGCAGTAGCCGCACTGCACGACATCGAGCTTGCGCCAGGCTTCCTGCACCACCTTGCCGACGCGCTCGCTATCGACCGCCTCGATGGTCCTGATCTTACGCCCAACCACCGCCGAGACCGGCGTCGAACAGGCGCGCACCGGGGTGCCATCGACATGCACCGTACAGGCGCCGCACAGCGCCTGACCGCAGCCATATTTCGTCCCGGTCATTTGCAAGGTGTCGCGCAGCGCCCAAAGCAGCGGTGTATCGGGCGCCACATCGAGTTGATGTGCCTTGCCGTTAATAGTCAGTTTAATCATCTGCATACTCCTCGTCGGAAGGGGATCAGTAGCCATCCCGTGGCTGCTGTTTGTGCGAATAGTGTGGGCGATGCAAGGCGGCAAGCGATAACCCAATCGTGCAGACTTATTGCCTGATCCTCCAGAACATGTCCGCAGCCTCTCGCCGGCCAGCGCCAAAACCGCTACTCTGCGGTCATGGATACTGCCGTTCTGACCACGCCTCGCCCAAATGATTCCAACGCCATGGAAAACGCCGATCTGGCGCGCCAGCGCGAGGAACTCGCCGCCATCATCGACCGTCACTGCCAGGCGGACGGCGGTGTCGACACGGCCATTCCCAACCTCAAGCTTTTCCGTGGATCGAACACCGAGGTGCCCAACTGCGCCATCATGACCTCGGTGTTCGCAATGATGGCCCAGGGCGCCAAGCGCATCACGGTCGGCGACGACACCTACGACTACGATGCCCGCCATTACCTCATTTCATCGGTCGATCTGCCGATTTTTGCGCGTATCACTCAGGCCTCCGCTGCCGAGCCCTACCTCGGTCTGGGGCTCGCCATCGACCCGCTCAAGATCAACGAGCTGACCGCCGCCATGCCCAAAAATCGGGCATTTCAAGGCGTTGACCGTGGCATTGCGGTCGGCCTACTCAGCGTCGACATCCAGAACACCGCCCTGCGCCTGGCCCGATTGCTCGATACGCCAGCCGACATCCCGGTGCTCGCCCCGATCATCGAGCGCGAACTGCTCTACCGCCTGCTCGCCGGCCCCCTCGGTTCACGCCTGCGCCAGGCCGCCGCCAGCGGCAGCCACAGCCACCAGATCGTCCGCGCCATCGACTGGCTGAAAAACAACCTCGACCAACCGCTCAGCATCGAACGGCTGGCCAGCCTGGCCAACATGAGCCGGTCGTCGCTGCACCATCATTTCAAGGCGCTGACGGCAATGACGCCGCTGCAATACCAGAAGCAGCTGCGCCTGCAGGAAGCCCGCCGCCTCATGCT
>VIKE01000115.1 GCA_008080565.1 Rhodocyclaceae bacterium
GACTTCAAGATGAACTCGCCCATCTTCAACGTCAGCTACAAGGGCTGGAGCCTGGGCGAAGTGGTGGGCTACGGCTATCTCCTGGATTTCACCGATCTGGCGACCAGTTCCACCCAGACTTACGGTCTGCGCCTGAAGGGCAGCGCGCCGCTGGGTGGCGTCAAGGTGCTGTACACGGCGGAATACGCTACCCAGCGCGACTACCGCGACAATCCGCGTAACTTCGACCTCAACTACTACCTGGTCGAAGGCGGCATCGGCTTATCCAATGCCGAGTTCAAACTGGGCTACGAGGTATTGGGCGGCAACGGCACAGTCGCCTTCCAGACGCCGCTCGCCACTTTGCATGCGATGAACGGCTGGGCCGACCAGTTCCTCGCGACGCCCGCCGCGGGGCTGAAAGACGCCTACCTGTCGGCCGCCACCACGGTATGGGGCACCCGGCTCGAGGCGATCTATCATGACTTCCGCGCCGACGACAGCAGCACGCGCTACGGCACGGAATGGGACTTGCAGGCCGTTAAGGCCATTGACAAGACTTATGCAGTGGGGGCCAAGTATGCCAGATACGACGCCAAGAACTTCTCGGTCGATACGGACAAGTTCTGGCTGTGGGCCGAGGCGAAGTTCTGACCGGCACGGCCTTGGAAACCAGCCTAGTCGATGGCTGGTTATCGCCCACAACAGGATTACCAAAAGCACTGAACCATTTTTTCAACGTAAGGAGATTCTGATGTCGAAGAAGATGTTGGTTGTTGCCGCGGCAGTAGTCGCGGCGTTGCTGGGCGGTTGCGCCAGCGATGATTATTACAGGAGTGGCTCCAGTAGCGGATCGAGTAGCGGATCGAGCGGCGGCCACTCCCACTAACCCGTTCCGGCAAGTACGAAGGGCCGTCCGCTGTTGGTGGATGGCTTTTCGAGACGGGTGCGCTGAAAACGCCACAGAGCACATGCCGCCGCCAAACCTTCCGCTTGCTGTTTCGCGCCGCCCACTGCCAACAGGGGAATCAACTCATGAATTCTGAATCCAACCATGGTCATGCCGAGCCGTGGTATCGGTCTCGTGGCGCGGTCGTCGCTGTCATGATCGCGGTCATCCTGGGGTTATTCATCGTTCGCGAGCATTGGGAACATTTGACCGAAAAGTGGATTTATTTGCTCCTTCTGCTCTGTCCGTTAATGCACTTCTTCGGCCACGGCGGACATGGCGGTCACGGTAAGGCGGAAGGAAGCAATGAACAGAATTCGTAGGCAACACCTCGCCGCGGGATTGATCGCATGGTTCAGTCTGTCGGTGCAAGCCCAAGGCTGGCAGGTGCCCAAACCCAGTCCCGGCCTGATGCCCAATCCCGGCACGGGCAAGGCGCTGTTCGCCAATCACTGTGCGGGCTGTCATGGCGGCGACTTGAAGGGATCGGAAAAGGGACCGCCCCTGCTGCACAAGATCTATGAGCCGTCACATCATGCCGATGCGGCGTTCCAGTTGGCCGTGGCCAACGGTGTGCGGGCCCATCACTGGAAGTTTGGCGACATGGCTCCGGTGAAAGGGGTGACGCCGGACGACGTCGCCCACGTCACCGCCTATGTGCGGGCTGAGCAGCGGAAGGTTGGCATCCAATAGCGGATGCTTCAAACAAAGCACTATCAGGGGGGAAACTGTCCAAAGAAGACGATTCAATGCGACCGTTTGAGGATGCCGTTGCCATTCTTGTGGTGCTCACCACCGATCTGAGAGACCATCATCGCGATGCCTTCGATGCGGCAATGCCGGATCTGTTGCGGCTTACGCGAGGCAAGGCATCCGCGCTGGCTTATGTGCGTCGGATTGTCGCTGTCGAACTGAACTCCCCCCATAACCCACAGTGGCAGGTTTCCGCAGGCGAATTCGAGAGGCGGAGGCAACAGGTCTTTCTGGGGCTAAGAACCGCTAACAAAATGATCAAGGTCGCTTGAGCTGCCGCCAGCAAATGAGGCAGCAGGCGATCTTGATAAAGGCTTCGTGGATGATGGCTAGGCGCTCGAATCGAACGCGCAGTCGCCGGAAGTTGTGCAGCCAACTGATCGTTCGTTCAACGACCCAGCGGGTTTTGCCCAGGCCGCTCCCGTGCAGCGTATTGCGCCGTGCAATCAGGGTACGGATTCCTTGCGCATGAAGCGGGCGACGATATTTGTCGTGGTCGTACCCACGGTCGGCCTGAATGATTCTGGGTTTGCTTAACGGTCGTCCCGGCAAACCACGGATGGGAGGAATGGCCGCCACCAACGGCAGCAACTGGGTTACGTCGTTGCGATTGGCCCCGGTCAGGATGACCGCGAGCGGGATGCCCTGGGCTTCGGTGATGAGATGGTGCTTGGAGCCTGGACGAGCGCGGTCGGTGGGATTCGGTCCTGTTTTTGACCGGCGCCCACGGCACGAATGGAAGCGGAATCGACAATGCAGCGCGACCAGTCAATCCGGTCGGCAAGGCGCAGTTGTGCCAGCAGCAAAGCGTGCAAACGGTCCCAGACCCCGGCTTCCTGCCAGGCCCGAAGCCGTCGCCAGCAACTCATGCCAGAACCACAACCCAGTTCCTTGGGCAGCATTTCCCAGGGAATGCCGCTCTGGAGCACAAACAAAATCCCCGCCAGAACCGCACGATCATCCAGTGGCAAGCGTCCTGGATACTTGGCTCGGCGCGGCTTGGGCGGCGGCAAGAGCGGGGCGATCAGCGCCCACAACTCGTCATCAAGAATCGATTTATCCATTTCCTCTGCACAAAAAAACAGCGCAGAGGTTAACCAAATTCAGCCGCTGTGAACAGAGGGAAAGGCTTCTTTTTGTTAGCGGTTCTAAGTGCCCAGACTCAATAGATAATCGCTCCCAGTGAACAGCACGGCAACAAGCTGACGAAACAGTGACCGAGTTGTAATGTTCCCGTTATGGGTGCGACAGCTACCCACAGGCAAACTCCCCCTACGAGGCAATGGGCCTTGATCGTGCCGCAGGGAGAAAATCATGTCCGCACACAATTCGTTCGCAATTTTCAACACATCCCCCGACTTCCATTTGGTTTCCCAGTTGGTTGGCGTGAATCTCGATTGTTTGGAAAAGATGGTTTCCACGCAGTTTTCCCCGCTCAAGGAACTCCTTGAGCAAACTTCATCGCTGTCTCTGGATGATCCTGGGCAAAGCGGGGCATGGTGGGCTGCAGTCGGCAATTTATCCATCGAGTATTGGAAGGCATACACCCTCGACAGCATGGAGTACCAGCACCGGGTTTTGCAGGTACTAGCCCAACATTCGACAAAGTGAACTCGATGATGAGTTCGTCGGGGTCGGTGCGCTGGCAAGACTCTTCCGGCAAGGTCATTGCCTGTACGGAAAAAATCAAGGTACTCAATGAGAACCTGGATGAACTTCGCCAGATGGCCCAGGATGCACTGGAGGACGGAATTTTGATGGGGTGTTGCGAACGGCAATTGCGTGATGCGCTTGCCGACGCAATCGGGCATTTGGTGAATCCGTATTTGGCCACACTTCCTGACAACAATGTAATCAACAAGTCATCCTATTGACAGTGACAGAAGCACAAACTGAATCTGTCCATTCGATTCGGACCGTTGAAATCCCCAAAACTCAGGAGTCAAGATCATGAAAGTTTCCTCCCTCATTGCCGCCGTTCTGTTTGCTGGCACCACGATGACCGGCGTCGTCTTCGCCGAACGAAAAGGCCGCTGCGCCGAAGGCTGCCGAAGGACAGGCTGACAAGGCTGCTTCCAAGCCACATTCCCATGTCCAGGAAAAAACCGGAATGCCGCAAAGCATGCCGGATGCAAAGGCTGACAAGCCGAACGCAGCCAAGGACAAGAGCAAACATTTCCATCCGCGAGATGGAAAGTAACTGCCCAGTAAAGGCCTCGGAATCGAGGCCTCGGCATTTCAGTCATGGATATCCACAAACCGGCAGAGCACGGCGATCGATGTGTATGTCGCACGCTGGCGCTTGCGGTCGGCAGTGACCCGAAGCTGCTGACCTACAACTATTGTCGAACAGTGCTTCAGAAACGCTGGATCATCGAATGCAATCATGGATGCCTGGCAAAGCCGGCCGTAGCAAACAGCGATCTGAAATGGCATGGCGTCGGCCAGATTGATCCGGTGAAGGCCATCCTGATCATGAACGAGTAATCAGTGTCATGGCTGGAGCCCCTCCTATCCCACCGGCAATTCCCCCATCTACTTCTGTTCAAGGAGGGCACGAGGGACATAGTGCGTCCTCGGGGGGGGCCAACAACGGAGGGTTTTCCGAGGCCTTGAATCAGGCGATTGTTCAGCAGGCAAACAACCCAGTGGTCAGTCATGGCAATCATGGCGGACAAGGTGCCGGGGTAGTTGGGCACACTGGGCATTCTTCCGGAATGGCCTCCAGCACGGCGTCAGCCCATCCCAATCACTTCACAGTTGGACAAGGCGGTCATGCCGGTCACAATTTTCAGCAGAAAATGCTGGGTGTTCGTGTCTATCGGCAGCAACTCCTGGCCTCGAACATCGCCAATGCCGATACTCCAGGTTATAAGGCCGTTGATATTGACATTGAAGAGGCTGCCAAAATCGTTCAAGGTGCCTCCTCATCGTTGCCATTGACGAGCACGGCTACCGGACATCTCTCGGGCACCGGGCAAACATCACCATTCCCACTAAAGTATCACGTACCTTACCAAGCGGCTACTGATGGCAACACGGTGGAAATGGATGTCGAACGACAGAAAATGGCTGAAAATTCGTTAATGCACCAATTCTCACTCGATCGCGTCAGCGGCCACTTCAAGCACTTCATGGAACTGCTACAGAATCTGAAATGAACGCTATTCAACTGCCCCAGACACACCGGCAATTGCGCCGCATGTTGGCGCGGCGCCTCGGTATAGGTGCGCTCCTGGTTGGCAGTCTCGCGGGAGGTCTTGCCTACTGGGTCGAATCGTATCGCGTAGAGCAGCGCACCCTTGAACGCGCCATAGCGGGGGTCAGGCATTTCGAGTCGCCCGCCATGCAAATGGCGGTCGGCGGGGATAAAGGAGATAGCCATTCCGCGATTTCGCAGTTGCTGACCGATGAGTTTGTCGGGATTCGAGTTTTTTCGCCCAATACGGAGATGGTGTTTGATGCTTGGCGGTCACTCCCCGAGTCGCTGAAAGAGATCGCCCGACAACAGCGCCATCCATGGCCGCCAGCTCCAGGCAGCCATAGCAAACGATTTTCGGTGGCTGGCGAAGAACTGGTTCAGGTCATTCTGCCGATGACCACCAGTGATGGCCGTCTTGCAGGCTATGTCGAGGGAATCAGCCTGGTGTCCCGCTCGGCACTGCAAGAGAGAGAACAACAGATTCGCGGGGCTGCGCTGACGGCCTCGATATCAGTATTCGCGGCAGCGCTGTTGCTTTACCCGTTAATGTCGGGATTGCTGGGCCAAACGGTGGCATTGTCGTCTCGACTCCTGGAATCCAATCTTTCGCTGCTGCGCTCCCTTGGAAACGCCATCGCCAAGCGTGACGCAGATACCGACGCCCATAACTACCGGGTTACCTGCTATGCGGTCTCACTTGCCGAAGCACTGGGTGTTGGCAAGGAAACCATTGCCGAACTGGTGCTGGGCGCCTTTCTGCACGACGTTGGAAAAATCGGCATTCCGGATCAGATTCTGTTGAAACCGGGACGGCTGACCAGCGAAGAATTTCAGGTCATGAAGACCCACGCCATGCTCGGCATCGAGATCGTCGCCGGCAATCCCTGGCTGGCTGGCGCAGAGAAGACCATCCGGCATCATCACGAACGCTTCGACGGGAAAGGTTATCCGGATGAACTTGCCGGAGAGGCGATCCCGCTTGCTGCGAGAATCTTTACTCTGGTCGATGTATTCGATGCATTGACGTCTGTTCGCCCGTATAAGCCAGCCCTGTCATTAGAAGAGACGCTGACCATCATGAAAAAGGAAGTGGGACAGCATTTCGATCCGGCAATCTATGCGGTCTTTCGGCAGATTGCGCCGATACTGTATGAGCAAGGCCAATCTCGAGATCACGACCACTGGAGTTGGGAATTGGAGGTACTGCTTGAGCGGTACTTCAAATTGATAACGGCTCCCGAAGGAGCCGTGACTGCGGCAGAATAGTCTTAACCGCGACTACTCGCTGGGCGGAGAATATTCTCGAGGCGCATAACCTCATCACCGTGCATCAAGATTTTCTGGCCATCTTTGGTTTCCATCACGGTATCCTTCTTCATGCGGACCGTGCGGCCAAGTTTATCTTCCATGGCCATCTTTCCGTCTTTGAAGATATAAACCGTCGAGCCATCTTTCAGTTCGATGGATTTCTCAACTTGAGATGCATCAACGGCGTAGGCGGAAAAACCCAGTGAGCTCAGGGCCACGATTGCAAGCATTTTCTTCAACATGTTCATCTCCTTAGGGAAAGTCTGCATAAGTGACCGTTATGCAGCGTGATTTGAGAAAATGACGGCATTGTCATTGCGTTGATGAGACAGATGAAATCGATGAAGCAACTGAGCCTGGCTGAGACGGGTTTCCTGCCGAAAGCGGGCAAGCAAACCCGAAAGGCGGTGTTCCTGGCGGAGATGGAAACGGTTGTTCCATGGTCTCGCCTGGAAGCACTGATCGAACCGTTCTACCCAAAGAAGGGAAACGGTCGGCCACCGATGCCGTTGGGCACGATGTTGCGGATTCACTTCATGCAGCAATGGTTTGGCTACTCTGATCCGGCGATGGAAGAGGCGCTGCACGACGTTCCGCTGTTGCGGCGCTTTGCTGGGTTGGATGCCTTCGAAGACGTGATGCCGGACGAAAGCACGATTCTGCGCTTCCGGCATCTGCTGGAGAAGCATGATCTGGCGGTCGCGATTTTCGCTGAGGTCAATGCTGTATTGTCGGAGAAAGGCCTGTCGATGAAGCGCGGTACGGTCGTCGATGCCACGCTGATTGCGGCGCCCAGTTCGACCAAGAACGAGGACAAGAAACGCGATCCGGAAATGACGCAGACCAAGAAGGGCAATCAGTGGCACTTCGGCATGAAGGCGCACATTGGCGTCGATGCTGAGAGCGGCTTGATTCACACCGTGGAATGCACGACGGCAAAGGTCGCGGACATCACGATGATGGAAGCCTGCCTGCACGGGGAAGAAACGCTGGTCTTGGGCGATCGTGGCTATCACAAGAAGAATCGAACCCTCGACGACTTCGAGAAGGAGGGCGATCTGTCTGTCCTGACGCCGACCAAGAAGCCGGCGGGTGGTGCGCTGAGCAAAGAGCAGAAGGCTTTCAACCGGATGCTGTCGGCGGCACGGGCGATTGTTAAACACCCCTTCCGGGTGGTGAAGCGGCAGTTTGGCTTTGTGAAGGTTCGCTATCGTGGTCTGGCGAAGAATACCGGGCAGATTGTCACCCTGTTTGCGCTGACCAATCTGTGGCTGGCACGCAAGCGATTGATGCCTTTGATGGGCGAGGTGCGCCCGTGAAGCGCGAAATGCAGAGGAGAACCTCTGCATTTCATGGCCAACGGTCGAAAATCGCCTGTTTTTCATGTTTTTTTTATGACAGCCTGCGCCAAAGCAGTGGGTTGTTCAGAGAATCCTTAGGATTCCGATACCAACAAGACGCTGACCCCTGCGTTACTTTTTTGAAAACATTCGTACGCAAATTGTCAGGAAAGGGGTCGCCTCAGAAAGCGGAAAATAAAGCACGCTAAGCAGTCAAAGCATTGGGAGGGTGGGTTTTGCCACGCACCTGGATCTTACTGAAGGACAGTCTGAATATCCTGCTCGAAGGCGTACCCGAGGGCATCGACTTATGCTTGGAATCAGGGCCTATAGGCAGCAAATTCTTGCATCCAACATCGCCAACGCAGATACCCCTGGCTACAACGCGGTGGATATTGATATTGCCGAGGCCGCTGGCGGCGATCAATCTGCTCCTCTTCCGTTAAACGTCTCCTCACTGGGGCATTTCAAGGGCAATTCTTCTTGGCAATCGCCACCCGTAAGTCTGAAATATCATGTTCCCTCTCAGGCTGCGGATGACGGAAATACTGTGGAAATGGATGTTGAGCGCCAGAAATTCGCAGAGAACTCATTGATGTATCAATTCTCCCTTGATCGGGTTGGTGGTGAGTTCAAGCACATGAAAGAGCTGTTTCAATCCCTGAAATAGCGAACCAGCATATTTTATGCTCCTGCGACGGGTATCCCAATTGTCATTGACTAGCGATTGATGAGGGTCTGGGAAGTGGTTCTGCTCAATATTTATGCAGATTCGATTTCCGTACGGCGGAGGCAACTCCCCCCTACTCCCATTGTTGATCATCGTGCCGGTGGAGCACTCGGGTCGGGTTACCCGGAAGCGAAACGCCGGGCAGGTCACAGCGAGGTAGACGACTTCCTGATGAGGGAACAGACCCTAGTCAAGTTGCGCGACGAAGGCGTCTCGGAAAACAAGATCACCGTCTCCCGCTTCAAGGGCCTCGGCGAAATGAATCCCGACCAGCTCTGGGAAACCACGCTGTGCCCTGACACCCGCCGCCTCGTGCCCTTCCAGGCCGACCGCGAGACGATCAAACAGATGACTGCCACCTTCACGCTGCTCATGGGCAAGGGCGAAGCAGCCGGCCGCCGGGCCTGGATGGAAAAGGACGGCGGGCTGGTCGAGGCGGACGTCTGAAAACAAAAGGGGCTGACATCAGCCAGCCCCTTCATGCACGAGTGATCAACGCTAATCAGAAAGCGTACTTGACCCCGACCTGAAGCAGGCGTGGCATGCCTACCTGAATGCCTCGGGTGCGATCGACGATGTAGGTCTTGTCGAACAGGTTCTTCCCGGTGACAAACGCCGACAGTGCCTTGTCGAAGCGATAGTTGAGCGCCGTATTCCACACGGTGTAAGCCGCAATTTCGCCCTTTTGCCCGTCAGCTGTCGGCGCGAGCGTATTGGCAAAATCGGAGTACTGACTACCGACATACTGGGCTTCGATTTCGCCCCTGAAAGGGCCTACGCCATAGCCGATAGCGGCCGTCAGCGTATGTTCGGGTGCATATGCCTGGCGATTGCCCTGGACACCAACGATTGCGCCGCTGGCAACATTGCGGAAAGCCTCAGTTTGTTCTGCGGTCGGCAACCACGTGTAGGCCATGCGACCAAATACGCCATTGGAGAGTTCGGCATTGGCCGCCAATTCAAGCCCTTCGAACAAGGCCTTGCCCTGGGAAAGCGGCGTGCTGCCACCGGCCGTAATCGTTGCGGAAATAGGCCGCCTGAACGGAAACGCCTTGCAGCGGCTGAGCGCGAACACCGAATTCAAAATTCAGCGATTTTTCGTAATCCACATCCACCACGGTACCCGTGCCGCCAATCAGATCCTCGACGCGTGGAGGCGCAAAACCCTTGTGCAGGCTGGTGAAGACAGTCAAGGTCGGCATCGGGTTCCAGGTCGCGCCAACCCCCGGCGTGAAGGCATGAACGCTGGTTTCACCGCTCTGACCGGTCAGCCGATTGGTCCGTTCGGCTTTGATCGATTCATAACGGGCAATCGGCGTCACGCTGAACTGGCCAATGTCGAAACGATTGGCAACGAAGCCGGAGTAGGCGCTGGTCTGGCGAAGATTATTCTCGGCCACGGTACCGGTACGCGCTGTCGGGCTGGTGCCGTTGATCTGTATGCGATTCTGCTCCTCGAAATGAGCGCGAACCCCCGCCTGGAATTCACCCAGGCCATGCGCCACGGTCAAACGCGGTTCGATACCCCAGGTTTCGTAACTGCGCAGACGGCCCTGGACGGAGTTGCAGGTATCGGGGTTGATCGTAACGCCGGCCAGGCGGGAAGGATTCAATGCGGCGCACTGTGCATCCTGACTGTTGCTGGCCTGACGCCACCAATCGCGATCGAACTTCGAGTAATAGACGCTCGTCGTCAGGGTTGACTTGTCGTCGATCAGGAAATCATGGGTCGCGGAAAGCCCGACCCGTTCCGCTTCAAACCGATCATTCTTGAACGGATTGTAGCGTGCCCCCAAGCGGTCGAACTCGGCCTGGGTCAAGCCGGAATAGGTCAGCATCGAATCTTCCTTGTAGAAGTTCCCGCGCACGGTGATCGCATGCCGCTCGCTCAACATGGCGCCATACTTGATATTGAGGTCGTCCAGCTTGTGATTCATGTTGTCCCGGGCACCGTCGCCTTCCTTGTGCCCGTAATCCAGCGTGAAACCGCCGCCACCCACATTCACCTTGCCGTTGAAGTAGTCGCGGTTGCCGACGACACCCTGGACATAACCCCCAAAGCTCTGGCGCGGTGCCGGCGTAATGTAGTTCACGACGCCACCAACAGTTTGCGGGCCGAACAGCAAGGAACTTGCCCCCTTCAGAACTTCGATCCGCTCGTAACGATCCACCATCGGATGGTAGTAGCTGGCATTGTCACCATAAGGCGCGTACGCCAGCGGCAAGCCATCTTCGAGCAGGGTGATCTTGGTTGAACGCGTCGGGTTCAGGCCACGCATGGCAATATTGGGGCGCAAACCGAAACCCTCTTCATCGCGGGCATGAACACCGGGAACTTTGCGCAAGGCTTCATTCACGGTGAAAACGTGAGAATCCTCCAGTTCCTTCTTGCCCAGAATCTGGCCGGCTCCACCCAGGGTCGACAGATTTTCTTCGCTACCGATCACCTGAATGGTAGCCAAGGTTTTATCAGGGTCGCCTTCCTTGGCATAGACAGCCGGAACGCAAGCATATGCTGCGGCAATCGCCAGCACGAGCGGGGTGGGAGAAAATGAACTTCTCGATAAGCAATACATCATGGAGACTCTCCGAAGGCGTTTTAGCGATACTGGCTGGCTGCCTAGGAAAGATCCATCGGTTGCTGGCTTGCAGTTTGGTTAGAACAACAGACCAAGATTGTAAATAAAAGTAAGTCGCATTTCAATTCATGGATTCATGAAAGCCCTTGGGACGCAAATTGCAAGGAAGCCAACCGTCGATTTCGTACCATTCCTAGATTGGTTTTCCCCTTTGCCAGCCATCACAACAAATAATCAACCATTATCACGTCTTAGCATTGTGACTTCATTAGCCTTGAATTTCGTTGATTTAGTATGTAATATCATATTACGTAATATGGTACGAAATTCGAGGATGCCATGGCCAGAGCCGGAATCTACAAATCAGAAGTCGTCAGAGCACGTAACAACCTGTTGGCAATGGGACGCTATCCATCGATCGATGCCATCCGCAGTGAATTGGGCGATACCGGCTCGAAAGGCACGATCCACCGCTACCTGAAGGAAATCGAGGAAGAGGAAGGTGGTAGCACCGGCACCCAGGTTGCTGTCAGCGAAGCCATCCAGGATCTGTCAGCCAGGCTGGCCGAACGCCTGCATCTGGAAGCCGATCAGCGCATCGCCGCACTGACTGACAAGCACAAGGCGGAAATCGCTGCGCTGAACGACGCCATGAGCACGTTACGTAATGAAGTCGAGTCTTTCCGTAGCCAGGCAGAGCGCCAGGCCATCGAGTTGGCGGCAGAGAAAGCGGCTCATACCGAAACCCAGACCAAGCTTCAGGAAGAAAGGATCGGTCGGGCACAAATGGTTCAACGTGTCGGGGATATGGAGGAGCAACTGGCGAAGGAAGAAGCGCACCGGATATCACTGGAAGAAAAGCACCAGCATGCCAGAGAGGCGCTGGATCATTTCCGCACCGCGGCGAAAGAGCAACGTGAGCAGGATCAGCGGCAGTTCGAGCAGCAGATTCAGTTTTTGCAGGGCGAGTTGCGTGCAGCCAAAGACACCGCGAATACCAAGCAGCAGGAACTCATCCGCAGTCATGAGGACAATGCCAGGCTATCGAGTGAACTGGGAAATGCCCGAGGTGAAATTCATCGTCTGGATACCGAAATGCGGCTGCTGCGTTCAGCCAAGGAGCAATTGATCGTCGCTGAATTAAAAAATCAGCAGTTGTCGGAGCAAATTGAGCAAGCTGATGCGCGGGCAGCCGATCTGCTCAAGGAAAACCAAGCGAACGTCTGCAAACTGCAGGAGACCCTGGAAACAGGGCGGCGGCTGGAATCCGAACTGATGGCGGCAAAAGCTGTTGTCGTCAGCCACGAGAAAATTCTTGAAAAGCTCACAGCCTTGCAGGCGCCGCCGCCGAAAAGCGTTAACACAATGAAAAATAGTGTTGACAGTCAGAATTCGCTTTTTAATTCAGAAGAGTAGGCGGTTTTCGGGGAATTTTTCATGATTCCCGGCCGACCCTCGTGAACGCCCGGTCACTGTTGCCGAGGTGATTGCAGAGGGTGCATCTGTTGGCCAGAGCGCCAATGAAGAACTGCGCGATGCCCTGCAGCTGGTCTGTGCCGAGAAGCCCAATAGCCGCCGGCTCAGCTACTGGATGCGCTCGCATCGGGAACGCATCATCGACGGCCTGCAGCTGTGCAAAGCCGGGGCCGATGGCCATGCCAAGGTGGCGAAATGGAAGGTCATCAAATGCGGGTGATGCGGGTGATAGCGGGTAACTTTTCTACCAACGTGAACAAAGTGTCAAAAGAAGAAATACAAGTAAACGTATACGGGCTGAAATCACCCCGCAATCACCCGCATCACCCGCAATCAACCAGAAGGAGAATGTAAGTGATTCAGATCAGCATAAGAACCAACTTCGCCGACGTCATCAAGCGCCTCGATGCGCTGCCCGAAAAGATAGCCAACAAGGCTATGGTCAAAGCGTTAAATACAACGATAGGGCAGGCCAAAACGAATATGGCGAGTCAGATTGGCAAAGAGTTCAACCTTAAAGTTGGGGCGGTTAAGGATAGATTGACGGTGACGCCTGCGAGCCGAAAGTCTGGTGAGCTAAAGCTTCAGGCAAAGCTAGAAGCGACAAAGCGGGGCAATCGTAGATCGATGAACCTGATTGCATTCCAAGATGGGCTGCTAACGACCAAAACGGCCAAAACAGCAGGGCGTCGAAACTCAGTCGGGCAACTTGGATTCAAAATCAAAAAGAGTGGAGGCCGCAAGGTGATCACTGGGTCATTCATCGGTAATCAGGGGCGAACAGTGTTTGTCCGCACCGGCAAAGATCGCCTGCCGATCAAAGCAGTGAACACCATTGATGTGCCTCAGATGTTCAATACCCGCCGTATTAACCAGGCAGTGCAGCGAATCATGCAGGAGCGGTTTGCGACGAACTTTGATAGAGCCTTACGCGATGTCCTCAGAGAATGGGCAAAGTAAGTGCGGCCGTCTGTAATTTTACGGGTCCTTCCTGGCGCTTCCCCACACGGCGCGAAACGACCGCAGGAAATCTCCAGCTATTTGATGCTCCTAAGGGGGTTATGTGATTGACCTGAGTAGCCATGCAACACAGTTCGAATTCGGCGAATTGGTTGGCATTAGCCAGCCTGCGGTTTCCGACCTTCTGAGGAAGCGCGTCCTTTCTGATGGGGCTACGGCTGGCCAGTGGCTGCGCGAGTACTGCAGCAACCTGCGCGAGGTCGCGGCTGGCCGGATGACGAACGGCGACCTGGGCTTAGCCACAGAGCGTGCCGCGCTGGCGAAGGCGCAGCGGGAGAGGATCGAAATGCAAAATATGGAGTCCCGAGGCTCCCTTGTTCCAGTCGCAGCCATTGAACCAAGGCTCAAGGCGGCTGTCATTTCGGCGCGCGAGTACCTTCGCAATCAGCCCCTGCGCCTTGCACAACAAGCTCAAGGGATGGGCGTGAGCGAGCTCGAGCAGCTGCTGAATGAATCCTTCGACGGCTTTCTCAGCAGGCTTTCCAGGTTGCCATCCAGCTTGAGCGATAGCGACCAAGACGAGCTTGACAACGTCGAAACTAATCTGGCCTAATAATGACTCGTTCGAGCTTCCGTCGAGAACGATTTAGCCACAGGTTCAATAGCTCCGCGCTTGCCTGGCGTCTAGTCGAAGATCCGGAAAGTGGGAGTCCTGCAAAGCGCGGGAACTGGTCAGAGCGTGAAAAGTTGCTCCGTAAGGGGCGGTTTATCACTCGCCGGTTCCGCGCTTTTTTCGTTATGGACCGGCATGTCAAAGGATCTGACATGCAAGAACGTCATATCAGCCTGCAGCTCGAAGCCCGTGACGATGGCAAGAAAACCGTCGAAGCAAGTCTATCGAGCGAAACACCAGTCGTCCGACCTGGACTTGGGCGGGAAATCTTGGTGCATACGTCTGCAGCTGTCGACCTGTCACGAGCTCCGCTCCCTTTGCTGACGTCTCACAACCGGGATGAAACACCGGTTGGAATTATCGAAAACCTCCGAATTTCCTCCGGAAAGTTGCGGGCTACGCTGCGCTTTGGAAACAGCCAGCGCGCCCTGGAGGCCTGGGCGGATGTCAAAGCCGGGGTTCTGAGATCGATCAGCATCGGATACCAAATTCTCGAAGGCGAAAGCCGTGGCGAAGATTATGTCGTCACGAGCTGGATGCCCTTTGAGGCCTCTCTCGTAAGCGTGCCAGCCGACCCGACAGTCGGCATTGGCCGCAGCTATAAAGGAACTGAAATCATGGAAACTCAAACTCAGAATGAAGCCGGCTTCACCCGCTCCCAGCGGAAAGCTGCCGCTCGCACCACGCAAGAAACCACGGAAGCCATGAATGATATTTACGCCATCGCTCAGCAGTTCAAAGTTGGCGCCGATAAAACGCGTAACTTCATTGATGAGCACGGCGCCGATAGCGATGGTTTTCGCTCATTCGTGCTGAGCAACATTCGCGACAACGGCGGCATTCGCCCAAGCGAGTCAAGCGAACTTGGTCTATCGAAACGCGAGCTGAAGGACTTTAGCTTTGTAAAGCTCATCATGGCTCAAGCCGATCCGACTCGCCAACGTGATGCGGGCCTCGAGATGGAAGCCAGTCGAGCCATGGCCAAAAAGCTGGGGCGTGACCCGCAAGGGCTTTTTGTTCCCAGTGAAGTGTTGATGGCTCAGCGCGACCTGGTTGTCGGCACCCCGAGCATGGGCGGCAATTTGCGCCCGACCGATCATTACGCTGAAGGCTTCATTGATGTGCTTCGCAATCGTTGCCACATCATTAACCTGGGAGCAGGGCAGATGAATGACCTGCAAGGCAATCTTGCTATTCCCTCCAAGGTGGGCACATCTACTGCGTACTGGATAACGGAAGGAAGTGCACCATCCGAAAGCCAACAAGTCTTCGGCCAAGTTTCAATGGCCCCCAAGACGGTTGCCGGATTTACGGACTATTCGCGCAAGATGATGCTGCAGAGTTCTCCCTCGATTGAGCAAATCGTTCGCGTGGATTTGGCAGATACCATCGCTGTTGAGCTTGATCGTGTGGCCATCAATGGTTCTGGGGTTGGTGCCGAGCCGCTGGGCATTCTGGGCACCTCCGGTGTTGGCTCGATTGCCGCTGGCACTAATGGCGCAATCCCGACCTGGGACATGATGCTTGCGCTCGAGGAGTCGCTCGCAGTTGCGAACGCTGACGCGTCGACCATTGCTTACCTCACGAACGCCAAGGTTCGTCGCAAGCTGAAGGGGACCACCAAAGCATCTTCAGATGCTGGCGCAGGCTTTATTTGGGAAGCGCTCGCCGGCGGAGAGCCCGGTTGGGGGATGATCAATGGCTACCGAGCTGCAGCGACCAACAACTGCCCATACAACCTAACCAAGGGCACCAGCTCCGGCGTTTGTTCGGCCATGATCCTGGGTAACTGGGAGGATTTGCTGATCGGCATGTGGGGTGGGCTCGATATTCTGGTGGACCCCTATACCAATAGCAGCACTGGTGGATTCCGGGTCATTGCGATGCTGGATTGCGATATTGCTGTCAGACGTACATCGAGTTTTGCGGTCATCAAGGATCTATTGACCGCCTGATTGCTGCAAACCGGCAAGGCGAGAGAGTTGCCCATAGTCTTGCCGGTACGCCATCCAGGGAGGTAGGTTCAGTGGATGGCGGTCTCTCCCCATGGGCAGCACCGGCCGCGTAAGGCGGGTAGCTTCTCCGGGTGCTTTGAGTTGCGGGGCGGACCTGCATTCGAGTGCGACGAAGCAACCTTTAATTTCGAATTGAACGCCTACGGGCGTTCTTTTTTGTCGACTCCTATCTGCTACGGATTATTCATCCGAAGCACTTTACACGTCCGATAGCATCCTATAGAATGCCGCTCGTTCCAAGGGATTCAGGGCGTTAGTCAGGATTGCAAATCCGTGTAGGTCGGTTCGACTCCGGCTCGCGCCTCCAAGGTTTTGCGGCAGTAGCTCAGTTGGTAGAGCGATACCTTGCCAAGGTATAGGTCGAGAGTTCGAGAAAAGGGAAAGCGCTGGTCGCTTTCCCTTTTTTCATATCGGGCGCCGATATAATGATTGCACCCAGCCCGGGTGGTGAAATTGGTAGACACAAGAGACTTAAAATCTCTCGCTCTTTGAGTGTACGGGTTCGATTCCCGTCCCGGGCACCACGAATGAACACATGATCATCTACGACCTTAACTGCGAGAACAATCACCGGTTTGAAGGGTGGTTCCATAACGCGGGCGCTTTTGAATCCCAGTTGGAGGATAAGCTTGTCTGCTGTCCGCAATGCGATAGCCACAATGTCCATCGCGTGCCGTCTGCGGTAGCTATTTCCGGACATCATGCCGAGCCGGTTGGGGCGACATCGGCCAGCTCGGCAAAAGCACCAACAAGCACAGCTTTGATGCCGGTGGGAACGCAAGCCATGGCGCTCTATCGCCAACTCATCCAGACCATCGTCAGTCACAGTGAGGATGTTGGTCACTCGTTTGCCGATGAGGCACGCAAGATTCACTACAACGAAGCACCTCAACGCCCAATTCGCGGCCACGCCAGCGAGGATGAATGTGAAGAACTCAGGGACGAGGGCATCGAGATTCTTAATTTGCCGCTGCCCAAGGATGAGGATCTGAATTGATCCTCTTTTTCTTCTTGCTACATGATTTAACATAATACAAATTATGCGTGATTTTGGGTGTGACAAATTGGTGTGATGGAATAATTTAGGTGGCTATCCCGTTAACTGGACATCGGTGCAATTGATCAGTCACAGCAAACGAACCAAAGAAAGGAAACTTGATGAGGGTCACCAGTCTAGAGGGTGCGTTGCTCGATTTCTGGGTTGCCAAATCGGAGAGTCTGAAGCTGTTGCCAGAAATTCCCGATGCTGGGCAACCTCACGTGAATGGAAGCGGATGCTGGCACCCCGACACATACCACCCTTCGAGCGACTGGTCTCAGGGCGGTGCGATCATTGCCGACGATTGGTACGCCATCGAGGATGCCCTGATCGAATGGTTCGGGCTCAACTGGCCATTTATCAAGGCGATTACGGATACGCCGCTGAAGTGGCTGATGCGGGCCTACGTGAAAACCAAATTCGGCGACGAGGTTGAGGACGTCGAAGGCCTTTTACCCGGTCAGTGAAAATCCCGGCTCGATGTTTCCAGCCGGCCCAGCCAGGCAGAAAGGTCTACCAGTCGCTTGGCAACGAGATGAACGACTTCGCCTTCGATCTGCAATTGTCCATAGACACCGAGCAGTGTCGCGCCGAGCAGTTCGCGGCGTTGCTTTTCGACGAGTTGGGGATGGACGACGACATTGACCAGCCCGCTTTCGTCTTCGAGCGTGACGAAGACGATGCCGGTCGCGGTGCCTGGCCGCTGGCGACCGACGACGATGCCGGCGGAACGGATCAGGGCGCAATGGCCGGCGGTTTTCAGGCTGGCAGCCGTGACGAAGCGCCGCTCAAACAGGTGCTGACGGAGCAGCGCCAGGGGGTGACGGCGCAAAGTCAGGCCGAGGCTGCGGTAATCGGCGATCAGGTTTTCGGCCTCGCTGGGTGCGGGCAGTTCGGCATCCGGCTCGCGGATCGTTGTGCCGGCGAAGAGATCGCCCTGCACCGCCGCCACTGGTTTTTCCACGCCAGCAGCCCAGGCCGCCTGCCGACGGTGGCCAGCCAGGCTTTGCAGGGCATCGGCGGCAGCCAGCTGATCGAGGTCACGGCGGTGCAGGCCGGCCCGGGCGGCGAGGTCGGCAATATTCAAAAAAGGGCTTTTTTTCCGGTTGACCGTAGCAATGCGCTCGGCGACCGCTTTTGAGAAGCCGGATATCTCGCGCAAGCCAAGGCGGACGGCGCCGGTGTCATCGATGTGGCTGTCCCAGTCGCTGACCGTAACGTCGGGCGGCAAAACGCTAACGCCGTGGCGCCGGGCGTCCTGGATCAGCATCGACGGCGAGTAGAAGCCCATGGGCTGGCTGTTGAGCAGGCCACAGAGAAACACGGCGGGATGATGGCGTTTGATCCAGGCCGAAACATAAACGAGCAGCGCAAAACTGGCGGCGTGAGATTCTGGAAAGCCGTATTCGCCGAAGCCCTGGATCTGTTGGATGATGCGTCGGGCAAAACCTTCCGGCAGGCCGTTGGCGGCCATGCCGGCAAGCAGTTTCTGCTCGAATGGTTCAAGGCCACCCTTGCGCTTCCAGGCGGCCATCGCCCGGCGCAACTGATCGGCCTCGCCGGGCGTGAAGCCGGCGGCGACGACGGCCAGTTGCATGACCTGTTCCTGGAAAATCGGCACGCCGCAGGTCCGTTTGAGCACCTTATCGACGGCCGGTGAAATTTTCTCGATGCGCTCCCTGCCCTGCCGCCGCTTGAGGTAGGGATGCACCATGTCGCCCTGGATCGGCCCGGGCCGGACGAGCGCCACCTCGACGACGAGATCGTAGTAGCAGCGCGGTTGCAGGCGCGGCAGCATGGCCATCTGGGCGCGCGATTCGACCTGGAAGACGCCCATGCTGTCGGCGTGGCAGAGCATCTCGTAGGTTTTTGGGTCTTCGGCCGGGATATCGGCCATCTTCCACGGTCGACCGGAAATTCGGCTCAAAATTGAAAGCATGCGGCGGATGGCCGAGAGCATGCCGAGCGCCAGCACATCGACTTTCATGAGGCCGACGGCGTCGAGATCGTCCTTGTCCCACTGGATCACCGTGCGCTCAGGCATCGCCGTGTTTTCAACCGGAACCAGCCGGGCCAGCGGCCCGCGCGACATGACGAAACCGCCGACGTGCTGGGTCAGATGGCGCGGAAAACCACGCAGCTGGCCGGCGATCCACAGCCATTTTTCGACGCGCGGCGAAGCCGGGTCGAGGCCTTGCTCGGCGAAGCGTTCGGGCAGTTGTTCGCGCTTGTCCCACCAGGCCAGCGAGGCTGTCAGGGCGTCGATGCGCGCCGTCTCGAAACCGAGTACCCGGCCCGCATCGCGCAGCGCACCCTTGGTCCGGTAGGTGATCAGCGCCGCAGCCAGCGCCGTCCGCTCGCGGGTGTATTTTTGGTAAATGTAGGCAATGACCTCGGGGCGGCGTTCGTGCTCGAAATCGACATCGATGTCCGGCGGCTCGCCGCGCTCTTTCGAGATGAAGCGCTCGAACAGCATCCCCGAGCGCTCCGGGCTGACTTCGGTGATGCCCAGCGCGAAGCAGACAATCGAATTGGCCGCCGAGCCGCGCCCCTGGCACAAGATATCGACACTGCGCGCGAAGCAGACGATGTCGTACACCGTCAGGAAATAGGCTTCGTATTTGAGTTCGGCGATCAAGGCCAGTTCATGCTCGACGATCTTTCGAACCGGGTCCGGAACGCCTTGCGGATAACGCTGCAGCAAGCCGCGCTCGGTTTCGTGGCGCAGCCAGGAAGTCGGCGTGTGGCCGGCTTCGACGATTTCTTCGGGATATTCGTAGCGCAGTTCATCGAGCGAGAAGCTGCATTGCTCGGCGATTTCCAGCGTTTCGGCCAGCAATTCGGGCGGATAGAGGCGCGACAGGCGCAGGCGGGTGCGCAGATGGCGCTCGGCGTTGGGAAACAGTGCGTAGCCGGCGTCGAAAACCGTCGTTTTCAGGCGCAGAGCGGTCAACACATCCTGCACCGGCCGGCGGGCCTTGACGTGCATATGGACGTCGCCAGCCGCCACCAGCGGCAGTCCGCAAGCCGCGGCGAGCGCCTGCAGATCGGCCATCCGGGTCGCATCGTCCGGCCCGGCGTGGAGTTCGACGGCAATCCAGACGCGGCCGGGAAAACGCTCAGCCAGCCAGCGCCCATCATCGACTGAAGCCCCCTCGCCCGGCACCCAGAGCACGAGACAATCGGGCACCGCGCCGTTCGGCGAAACGACATTCAGGTCATGCCGTTGCAAGGTGTAGGCGCCCTTCTCCGCCCGCCGTCGAGCCAGCGTAATCAGCGCCGAGAGATTGCCGTAGCCTTCGCGGTTCCTGGCCAGAAAGACCAGCTTGAGGCCATCGGCAGTCGTCATTTCGCTACCGACAATCAGCTTGAGCCCGGCCTGTTTCGCCGCCTGATGCGCCCGCACGATGCCGGCCAGTGAGCACTCGTCAGTCAATGCCAGCGCCGTGTAGCCTTGTGCCGCGGCCTGCGCGATCAGTTCGCCCGGATGCGAAGCCCCGCGCAGGAAAGTGAAATTGGAGAGGCAATGCAGCTCGGCGTAATCGGGTAGCGACATGGTTTCACCCGCGTCCGCTCAGGCGAACAGGCCGTGCAGGAACCAGCCGTCGGCGTTCCTGAACACCCAGGCCCACTGGCCGAGCGGATTGCGCGCGACGAAATAGTCGCGGCGCACATCGCCGGCTGCCCCGCCCTCGCCTTCATCCCACCAGCCGCTTTCCAGCCGCTCGGCGCGCGACAGCAGCTTGAGCGGGCCATGCCATTGCGGACTGCCAGCCCGTTCGGCCAGCGCCTGCGGGATCGGTAACAACCATAGCGGGCGGGATCGGTTGCTGTTCCCTGTCGCCGCAGCCATTTCTCGCGATTCCACGGTCGACCGGGAAAAACGGCCAAAATTGAAATCCACCTCATGCGCCCGCGTCGCGCATTCGGGCCGATGATCGGCCAGCTCGCCGAGCGCCTGCACCGCTCCTTCGCCGAGACGGGCACGCAAACGTTCAAGGCAGGCCAGCGTGCCCTCGCCGGCCGTTGCCTGCTCGAACAGATGGGCGCTGGCGCCGGGCTTGGCTACCAGCTCGTCGGCCTGCAAACGCAAGGCTTCGACCGGTGCCGTAAGGTGCAGCCGGGAAAGATGCTCGCGCAACAGGCGGACGAAACGCCCCTCATCAGCCGCCGGTTCGGCGAAATTAAGTGCCAGCAACGTTGGCGGCCCGTCGTCGTGCGTCAGTTGCAGCGAACAGCGGCGGACCAGCAACTGCCGGCCATGCAGCCAGCCGGCCAGCGCCGCAAACAGGCGTTGCCCGGCGAAAACCAGCGCCTCGGCGTGTTCGACACGCGATGGCAGCTCGATATCGATGGCGAAGCTTTCCGGAAAAACGAAGGATTTTTGCGGATCGGGCAGATCGCCCCAGGCACGCAGCAGATCGTCGACCGGCCCGTTGCCGATGCGCCGCCGCAAACCGGCGCTGGGCAGTTGGCGCAGATCGCCCAGCCGCCGCAGGCCGAATGACTCGAGCCGCTTCGTCACTTCATCGGGCCAGCCGGGGATGGCACCTGAGGTTTCCCCTCATATTTTTACTCCTTGAGTGGCAGCCAACGCTTGCTGATGAAT
>VIKE01000008.1 GCA_008080565.1 Rhodocyclaceae bacterium
GCTCCTGCCAGGCGCGCTGTTCGCGCATGTCGTCGCGCAGGCGGCGGCGGTCTTCCGGCGGCACATCACGCCAGCGCGGGGCACCTTCCTCACGGCGGATTTCGCGTTCCTGCTGCCAGTGTTCCCGCATCTGCTGACGCAGCTGGCGCCGGTCTTCCGGCGGCAGATCGCGCCAGTTGCCTTGCTGCGCCCAGACGCCACCGGCCGAACCCAGGAGGCTCAGCAGCAACAGTGAAAGGGCGATAAGACGTTTCATGGCAGGCACTACAACAGGCGTTTCAGATGCCACCATTGTCCATCTGGCGGCGCCCGACAGGCACTTCGAAATGTAAGAATATGTTTCACGGCCCGCTCCGGCAAAAGCTTGTTACCATTTGCCGCGTTCCATTCACTGTCCGCCATTATCCTTGCCAGCATGAACGAACAACAACACCAACACATCCTTGTCGTCGACGACGACGCCCGCCTGCGTGACCTGCTCACCCGCTACCTCGGCGAGCAGGGCTTCGAGGTCAAGGCTGCCGCTGACGGCCAGCAGATGGACAAGCTGCGCGCTCGCGAACATTACCATCTGATCGTCCTCGACCTCATGATGCCGGGAGAAGACGGGCTGACCATCTGCCGCCGCCTGCGCGGCCAGGGCGACCGGACACCGATCATCATGCTCACCGCCAAGGGCGACGAGATCGACCGCATCGTCGGCCTCGAAATGGGTGCCGACGACTATCTGCCCAAACCCTTCAACCCGCGCGAACTGCTCGCCCGTATCCACGCCGTCTTGCGCCGCCAGGGCAACCGCCCACCCGGCGCACCGGAAGACGACCAGGAAAAAATCACTTTCGGCAACATCGAAGTCGATCTCGCCGCCCGCACGCTGACCCGCGGCAATGAACTGCAAGCCCTGACCACCGGCGAGTTCGCCGTGCTCAAGGTGCTGCTCCAGCACCCGCGTCAGCCGCTGTCGCGCGACAAGCTCATGACCCTGGCCCGTGGCCGCGAACAGGGGCCGTTCGACCGCGCCATTGACGTCCAGGTTTCCCGCCTGCGCAAACTCATCGAAGCCGATCCGGCCCAGCCGCGCTATCTGCAGACGGTCTGGGGCTTCGGCTACGTCTTCGTGCCGGACGGCGCAGCCAAGGAATAGTCCGGGTGCTGATGCCACGCACGCTGCTGGCGCGCACCTTCCTGTTGCTCGCCATGCTGGTGCTGCTGACCACCGCGGGCTGGCTCAGCCTGTTTAGCCATATCGACGCCGAACCACGAGCACGGGAAACCGCTCAGTTGGCGGCTTCTGCGGTCAACCTGATCCGCGCCTCGCTGTTTGCTGCAGCACCGGCGAAGCGTCTCGGGCTGTTCAATGAATTCTCGAGGCGCGAAGGCATCCGCCTGCTGCCGGCCGAACCGGAGGACAAAATTGAAGCGATGCCCGATTCGCGCTTTTTCCGGCTCCTGCAACGCGAGCTGACGGCGCGCCTCGGCGATCACACGCGAATCGCCGCCAGCGTCGACGGAGTGACCGGTTTCTGGGTCAGTTTCCGCCTTGACGATGCCGATGAAGAAGAATACTGGCTGGTCCTGCCGCGCGAGCGCGCCGCTCGCGACTTTGCCAGCCACTGGCTGGCCTGGGGCCTGCTCGCTGTCGTCCTGGCCCTGGCGGTTGCCTGGCTGATCGCCTCGCGCATCAGCCGGCCGCTCAAGGCCATGGCCAGATCGGCCGAGACGGTCGGCCGCGGTCAGACGCCCGCACCGCTGCCGGAAGATGGCGCCGAGGAACTGAGTCGTCTGGCCGTCGCCTTCAACGCCATGGCGGCCGATCTTGAACGTCACGAAAAAGATCGCTCCGAAGTACTGGCCGGCATCTCGCACGACCTGCGCACGCCGCTGACCCGCCTGCGTCTGGAGGCCGAAATGAGCGTCGCCGATAGCGCCCGCCAAGCCGTGGTTGCCGACATCGAACAGATGGAAGCGGTGATTTCGCAGTTCATGGATTACGCCCGGACCGAATCCGGCGAGGCCGCCGTGGCGACCGATCTTGGTGCCTTGCTTTCGAGCATTGTCGAGCGTCAGCGCTCCGTTGGCCACGCGCTGACCGCGGTGATCGAGACGCTGCCGGAAATAGTGCTGCGCCCGAAGGCGATCACCCGCGCCGTGACCAACCTGATCGACAACGCCGTCAAATACGGCGGTGGCGAGATCACCTTGTCGGCTGCTACGGTCAACGGGGAAATTTGGCTGCGAGCGCATCGCCAGGCTGCACGACGGACACCTCGATCTGCTGCCCAATCCCGGCGGCGGCCTGCTCGTTCGCCTGGTCCTGCCGATCAGGCGCTGAGGCCTGCGGTCAGCGGGAATTCGTCAATGATCCGGTAGGACGAGCCGAGCGCCGACAGCGTCGAGCGAACCAGCACGAAACGTTCGCTACGCCAGATTAAGGGGGCAATCGACGGAAGCGGGTTGCTGTCCGACGGCGCGGTGGCCTCCGGTACGCGGTGGACCAGCGTGACATGAGGCACGAAATCCCGGCCTTCGCCCCCGACCCTGAATCCGGCCCGCGCCAAAGCCCTGCGCAACTGGCTGGATAGCACGTCCAGAGGCGCCGACGGCGCCTTGCATCCGGCCCACAGCAAATGGTTGTGCGCCCAGAAGCCAAGGTGGTTCACGTTGATGGCAAAAGGCGCGGCGCGAAGGCTGGCGACAGCCTTCGACAATTCGGGCAGACGCGCTTCGGGAACGTTGCCGAGAAAGGCCAGCGTCAAGTGGATGGTGTCGCGGCGGGTGGCGCGGCCGCCAAACGACAGGGCGGCGGCGTCGGCGATGGTGCCGAGGCGCTCGGCCACCTCCGGCGAGGGCCAGAGGGCGAAGAAAACTCTGGCCGCAGCCGGTTTGGGTTGTTTCTGGTTTCGGCCCTCAGCCGACACGTTCGACCAGCGCGATGGCCTGCGCCTCGATGGCTTCCTCGCGGCCGAGGTAGCCCAGGCGCTCGTTGGTCTTGCCTTTGATATTGACGCTGTCGGCCGCAATACCGAGGTCGGCGGCGACGTTGGCGACCATTGCCGCGGCGTGCGGGGCGAGCTTGGGTTGCTGGGCGATCAGCGTCGCATCGACATTGACCGGCCGCCAGCCACGTTCGGCCAATAGCCCAACGGCAGCACGGAGCAGGACGCGGCTGTCGGCACCCTTGTAGCGCGGGTCGGTGTCGGGAAAATGGCGGCCGATGTCGCCGAGCCCGACGGCGCCGAGCAGCGCATCGGTGATGGCATGCAGCAGCGCATCGGCGTCGGAATGACCCAGCAGGCCGGTCGAATGCGGGATTTCGACACCGCCAAGGATCAACTTGCGGCCTTCGACCAGTTGGTGCACATCGTAGCCCTGCCCGACGCGGAAATTCATTTGCGTGCCCTCAATATCATCGCGGCCAAGGCGAGGTCGGCCGGATAGGTGACTTTCAGATTGGTCGCATCGCCGCGCACGAGTTTCGGCTTGAGGCCCATGGCCTCGATGGCGCCGGCTTCGTCAGTGACGGCCATTTCATTTTTTAGCGATTTTTCCAGTTGACCGTAGCGAAACATCTGCGGCGTCTGCGCCTGCCACAAACCGTCGCGCGGTTCGGTGGCGGCAACGCGCTGCTCGGCATCGGCCCGCTTGATGGTGTCGGCGACCGGCACGGCGAGGATGCCGCCGACCGGATCGTTGGCCAGCTCGGCAAAAAGCGCATCGAGCATGGCGGCTGACAGGCAGGGCCGCGCCGCATCGTGCACGAGAATCCAGTCATCGTCGGCGGCAACCATCGCCGCGGCGCGCAATCCGTTGCTCACGCTCTCCGCCCGCGTCGCCCCGCCGCAGCGCACTGTTTCGAGCTTGGCGCCAAGTTCGCTCCAGTCGTAACGCGGCCACCACGGGTCGTCCGGCGCCAGCACGACCCACACCCGTTCGATGTCCGGACAAGCCGTCAAAGCCTTCAGGGTATGAAAAATCAGCGGGCGACCGAGCAGGTCGAGATACTGTTTGGGCTTCTCGCTTCCGAAGCGGGAACCGCTGCCGGCAGCGGGAACGATTGCGTAATGGCGTGGCATGGCTTAATTTTACTTAAGAACCATCGCAAAAGAGGATTCGTATGACCTTCGTGGTCCCGGAACTGGCTGCCCCCGTCGAGGCATTTGGCACAGCGCTCGGCATTGGCCTGCTTATCGGCATGGAGCGCGAACGGCGTCCGGACGCCGCGGCCGGTTTGCGAACGTTTGCTTTGGTCGCCATGCTTGGCTGCCTTTTTGCGCTGCTTGGCGAGAAAACTGGCGGCCCTTGGCTGCTGGTGGCCGGTCTGCTCGTTATCTCGGGGAGCATGATTGCCTCCAACTTTTCCGCCCAGCAGGAAGAGCAATATCGCGGCTTCACCTCGGAAGCGGCCATCATCGTCACCTACGGGCTGGGTGCTGCCGTCTGGTTCGGCTATTCGACGCTGGCCGTCATGCTCGCCATCACGACCACCGTACTGCTTTATTTCAAGGCCGAACTGCGCCAGTTCAGCGAACGGACGACGCCCAAGGACATCAACTCAATCCTGCAGTTTGCCGTGCTTTCGCTAGTCATCCTGCCCATATTGCCGAGCGAGGACTTCGGCCCGTACAACGCGATCAATCCGCGTCAGGTCTGGTACATGGTCGTGCTGATCTCCGGTCTCGCCCTGTCCGGCTACCTTGCCCTGCGCATCATCGGCGCCCGGCACGGCGCGGCGCTGCTCGGCATTTTTGGCGGTCTGGCCTCGTCGACCGCGACAACCATGATGTTTTCCCGCCACGCCCGCGATCATGCCGACCTGATCCACATGTCGGCGATCGTCATCCTGATCGCCAACGTCATGGTCATGATCCGTCTCTGGCTGGTCGCCAGCGTCGTTGCCCCCACCCTGGCAACCCAGATCGCCATCGTTTTCGCTTGCGGCATCGTGCCCGGCGTGGCCATGGCGCTGTATCGCTGGAAGGTACTGAGCGACGCCGGTGACTTGCCGATGCCGGAAGTCAAGAACCCGACCGAAATGCGTACCGCCGTTTCTTTCGGCCTGCTCTATGCCGTCGTGGTACTGGCCTCGGCCTGGCTGCAGGACATCGCCGGCAGCAGCGGCCTGTACATCGTGGCGCTGGTGTCGGGACTGACCGATGCCGACGCCAGCGTCCTGTCCACCTTGCGCATGTTCAACCTCGACAAGGTGGTCAGCGGCGACGCTGTCATTGCCGTCACCCTGGCCCTGCTCGCCAACCTGGTCTTCAAGATCGGACTGGTCCTCAGCATCGGCGGCGGCAAACTGGCCCGTCACGCCCTGCCCGGCCTGTTCGCCATCGGTGGCGGCATGGTGGCCGGGCTGATCATTCTTTGAGGAGTCGACCATGATCAACACACGTCCTCCCGCCGTCGCCGGCGCTTTTTACCCCGGCGATCCCGCTACCCTGTCGGCTACCGTCGATCAACTACTCGCCGACACCGAAGCCGTTTCCGGCAGCCAGCCCAAGGCCCTCATCGTGCCGCATGCCGGCTATGTCTACTCCGGTTCGACGGCGGCCACGGCCTACGCCACGCTGGCGCCGTGGGCGACGACGATCCATCGGGTGATCCTGCTCGGCCCGACTCACCGCGTTGCCGTCGACGGCATCGCCCTGCCCGAAGCCGAAGCGTTTTCGACGCCGCTCGGTACCATCCGCCTCGACGCCCAGGCCATCGCCACCATCGCCGACTTGCCACAGATCGTCTTCAGCGATCACGTTCATGCCTTCGAGCATTCGCTGGAGGTCCATCTACCGTTCCTGCAGCGCGTACTCGAGCACTTCACGCTGGTCCCGCTGGCGGTCGGTCATGCTACGCCGGAGGCTGTGGCCGAAGTTCTTGAGCTGCTGTGGGGTGGGCCGGAAACGCTGATCGTCGTCAGTTCCGACCTCTCGCACTTCCTGCCCTACGCCACCGCCCGGCGGGTCGATAGCGACACCTGTCGCCATATCGCGCAGTTCGACATCCATATCCACCCGGAACAGGCCTGCGGAGCCTATCCGATCAACGGCTTGCTGCTCGCCGCCCAGCAGCGCGGACTGAAGCCAACCCTGCTCGGCCTGTGCAACTCCGGCGATACGGCTGGCGACAAAGACCGCGTGGTCGGTTACGCCGCCTTTTCCTTTACCGAGGCCAGCGATCATGCCTGAGCTCGGCGCAATCCTGCTGACTCTGGCCCGCAATGCCATTGCTGCCCGACTTGGCGAGGCGCAAAGCCCGGCCGATGACTGCCCGGAATTGCACAAACCGGGCGCCACCTTCGTCACGCTGACCCAGCAAGGCAACCTGCGCGGCTGCATCGGCAGCCTCGAAGCCTGGCGACCGCTGGCTCAGGACGTTCAGGAAAACGCCATCGGCGCCGCCTTTCGCGACCCCCGCTTCGAGCCGCTGACGGCCGACGAGTTGCCGATCACCCGCGTCGAAGTCTCGCTGCTGACGCCGGCCGAGCCGATATTTTTTACCAGCGAGGCTGATGCCCTGGCCCAGCTTCGCCCGGAGATCGATGGCGTGATCCTCACGGCAGGCCAGCGCCGTTCGACTTTCCTGCCGCAGGTCTGGGAACAATTGCCAGGTCCGGCCAGTTTCATGGCCCACCTCAAGCAGAAGGCCGGGCTGCCGGCAAATTACTGGGGCACTGATGTCCGCCTCGAACGCTACACAGTCAAGAAATGGAAGGAGGCAACACCATGAATCCAGCCGAATCCTTGTTCCCCGGCCGCTGGTGGCACGCTCTGCCCGATGGCCGCATCCAGTGCGACCTCTGCCCGCGCGACTGCCAGTTGCACGAAGGCCAGCGCGGCGCCTGCTTCGTCCGCCAGATGGTTAACGGTGCCATGCAGTTGACGACCTATGGCCGCTCCTCGGGCTTCTGCATCGACCCCGTCGAGAAAAAGCCGCTCAACCACTTTTACCCGGGCAGCAGCATCCTGTCCTTCGGTACCGCCGGCTGCAATCTGGCCTGCAAGTTCTGCCAGAACTGGGACATTTCCAAGTCGAAGGACATGGACCGCCTGATGGACGCCGCCAGTCCGCAAACGATCGCCACTGCCGCCCGCCGCTACGGGGCCGACGCGGTGGCCTACACCTACAACGACCCGGTCATCTTCGCCGAGTACGCCATCGACACGGCGCTCGCCTGCCGCGAACAGGGCATCCGCAACGTTGCCGTCACCGCCGGCTACATCCACCCGGAACCCGCGCGTGAATTCTTTGCCGTTATGGACGCCGCCAACGTCGATCTCAAGGCCTTTACCGAGGATTTCTACCACAAGCTCTGTGTCGGCCACCTGCAACCGGTGCTCGACATCCTCGCCTACATCCACCACGAAACCGACTGCTGGCTCGAAATCACCACGCTGCTCATCCCCGGCCAGAACGACAGTGCCCAGGAAATCAACGAATTGAGTACCTGGGTCGCCCGCGAACTCGGACCGGACGTACCGCTGCACTTTTCCGCCTTCCACCCCGACTGGAAGATGGACAACATCCCGCCGACGCCGCCGGCCACCCTCATTCAGGCTCGGCGCATCGCCCTTGAGGCCGGCCTGCACCACGTGTTCACCGGCAATGTCCATGACCCGGAAGGCGGCACCACCTTCTGCCCGAGTTGCCATGCCGCGCTGATCGTTCGCGACTGGTACGACATCCAGCGCTACGACCTGACGCCGGAAGGCCGTTGCCCGCATTGCCAGACCGCCATCGCCGGCCGCTTCGGCAAGACGCTCGGTCGTGACGGCAAGGCCTTCGGCCCCAACCGCATACCCGTCCATCTCGCGGCATGAGCCGTTTCATCACCCTGCACACGCCGCACGGTTCGCTGCACGGCCAGCTGAATCTGCCCGACAATCCGTGCGGCCTGATCGTGATCGCCCGCGCCCATCATGCAGCTGAGGATGCGGCCATTTCGTCAACGTTCGCCGACTTCGGCTGCGCCACCCTGAGCATGGAACTGCTCACCGCCCAGGAGGTGCAGTTCCCCGATGCCACGCAAAACGTGCCACGCCTGACCCAGCGCCTGATCGACATCCTCGACATGACCCGCAAGGACGGCGACATGGAGCAGCTACCGCTCGCCATTTTTACCAGTGGCGACGTCGCGCCGGCGGCCATCCGCGCCGCCGCCCAGCGCGATGCGCTGGTCAGGGCCGTGGCCTGCCATGGCGGCCTGATCGACCGGGCCGGCGCACAGGCTCTCGACCTGCTCGTTGCGCCACTGCTTCTGCTCCTGGAAACGGATGACCTGGTTGGCAAGATGGCCTACCAACGGGCGACATCACACCTTGGCGGGGTTCACGCCATGCAGTTATTGGAAATCGGCGAAGACCCGGCCGCACTCGCCGCAACCTGGTTTTTGGGGCATTTTTCCGGTTGACCGTGGGATTCGGAATGGCCATGGCATTTGGTCGCATCCGGACTAAACTGAATATGTAAACAACAATTCAGGAGACTCCGATGTCCTTCTTCGATTCCCCCCTCGCCCGTTGCGAAGCTGTCCGCCAAATGGTCCTGACCGACGAAACCCAGGCCGAATGCGCTCGCGAACATGACTGTCCGCCCGGCTTCAAGTGCCCGCTGTGCGGCTATTTCACCGAATCCAGCGGGATCAGTGAAGAAGCCAGCGTGCAGACTCTGACTACTGCTCACCTGAAGAATTGAGGTCGGTGGTTAACGACTTCGCATTCCACGGCCCGGCCGGAGGTGGTGTACTTAGCCACGCCTTGCCGCAATCCAGCCCCAGGTTGAACAGACGACGCTCGATATTGACCCGTCGCTCATGAATCCCTGTCGGCGGGCCGCTGTCTGCCCGGCGCCGCTCTTGCCGCTGGCGGCGCTCGGGGTTCGTTTGGCTATCGCTCATTATTTTCAGATGTATTAAAAAAATTGGGGCCAGGGAGTTCGCAAAACCCTGCCGCTTTGCAGGATGTCAAACAGCGTTCACGCCGCCCCGACGACGGGCGACCGCCCCCAGAAGCCCCAACCCGGCCAGGAACATGGCATAACTTTCCGGCTCAGGCACCACGGCAATCTGCGGCCCGGCAAGGCCTTGGGCGAACAAGGCAGCAACTGCCGGCACAGAGCCTTCTCCTTTGGCCAAATCGTATGAAGCAGTCGAGGTCTTGACGAATTTTCCACTCTTGTCTTGCGACCAGTAATCGAGCGTCACCTTGTCGTAGGCGAAAGCTCCAGCCAGGTTAACAAAGCTGCCATTGCTCGCCGAATAATCGAGACTCGTAATGAATACGTTTTCAAAACTCAAGCGGAAATAAGTCTGACTTGCTCCCCCGCCAACCTGTGTCGTGAAATCAACGATTGCCGTCGCGATCGACTGACTATTCCAGAGTGCGCTCGTCAGCCCGCCAACGCTGGCATCAACCGGATCCTGAGTCCAGAAAAAATCCGAGAAGACCGGTTTTCCAGCGCCAGAGCCGCCCTGGGGCCTGGTGATCGAGATTCCCCAGTTGAACGAATCGAACTCGATCGCCTTCTCATGGCCTTTCACGGTACTACTGCCGTCAATGCCGTCGAATTTCAGAAAATAGTCATTTGCCGCACTGGCCGACAAACTGGTCACCATCAAGCCTAAGCCGGCAAGCATGGGCAGCAGGAAACGCTGGGGTTTTGCATCGGTATTCATCTGACCTCCAAATTGACTTTACTCAGGGCTAGGGGGAACCACCTCGATATGACACCAACAAATCCGTATGGAATTATCGTGTCGTCATTGTAATCACAGGACAAATGAATACAAGCGCCGGCACGAAATCGCCGGGGCGTATAACGCTATAATTCCTGCCCCGAAACGCTGCCTTCCCCTGAGTGTCCACACCCCGGTATTTGCTCTCCCTTCCTGCCTTGCCCAAGCCAGGCAACCGCATCGATCTGCCGCTGCTGGCCGGTTCCGCCGATGCCCTGGCGTTGGCTGAAATCGCCACGCGCCACCCCGGCAAGCTGCTCGCCGTTGTCACCGCAAGTGCCGCCGATGCCCAACGGCTGCTCGACGAAATTCCGTGGTTTGGCCCGGCCCTGCGCGTGCGGCTGCTGCCGGACTGGGAAACGCTGCCCTACGACCACTTCTCGCCGCATCAGGACCTCGTCTCCGAACGGCTGGCCACCTTGTGGGCCGCCACCCAGGGCGAACTCGACATCCTGCTCGTGCCGGCCTCGACGGCTGTTTACCGGATCGCACCGCCCGCCTTCCTGGCCGCCTATACCTTTGCCTTCAAGAAGGGGCAGAAACTTGATGCCGAAAAATTCCGCAGTCAGGTCACGCTGGCCGGCTACGCCCACGTCACGCAGGTCGTTTCGCCCGGCGAATACTCGATTCGTGGCGGGCTGATCGACCTCTTCCCGATGGGCTCGCAACTGCCCTACCGGCTCGACCTCTTCGACGACGAAATCGAGAGCATCAAGACCTTCGACGTCGACACCCAGCGCACCGTCTATCCCGTACCCGAAGTCCGCCTGCTACCGGCCCGCGAATTTCCGATGGACGACAAGGGCCGTACCCATTTCCGCCAGTGTTTCCGTGAACGCTTCGAGGGCGACCCGGCCAAATCCGGCATCTACAAGGATATTTCGACGGGCATCGCGAGCGCCGGCATCGAGTACTACCTGCCGCTATTCTTCGACGAAACGGCAAGCGTCTTCGACTATCTGCCCAAGGATGCCGTCTTCGTCACCCACGGCGACGCTCCGGCCGCCATCGTCGCCTTCTGGAACGACACCCGCTCGCGCTACAACCTGCTGCAGGGCGACAAGGCCCGGCCGCTGCTGCCGCCCAATGAACTGTTCCTGTCCGATGAGGCCTTCTTCACGGCCGCCAAATCCTACGGTCGACTGGCCATTGAGGGCAAAAACGGAGAAGTCGCCAGCAAGCTGCCCAACGTTGCCGTCGATAGACGCAGCGAGGACCCGCTCGGCGCCCTGAAAAACCACCTGGCCAGTTTCACGGGCCGCGTGCTGCTCCTCGCCGAAACCGCCGGTCGCCGCGAAACGCTGACCGCCATGTTTGCCGAACATGGTCTGAAACCCGAAGCCTGTGCCGATCTGCCGACATTCCTGAGCGGCAAGGCGCAACTTGCCCTCGGCATCGGTCCCTTGCAGGCCGGCTTTGCCCTGGAAAAACTGGCTTTCATCACCGAGACCGAACTGTTCGCCGGCACGCCCCGTCGCACCCGGCGCGAAGCGGCAAAGAAAGCGACCTTCGACAACTGGCTCAAGGATCTCACCGAACTGAAAGTCGGCGACCCGGTCGTCCATGAAAGCCACGGCATTGGCCGCTACCAGGGCTTGGTCCGCATGGACCTCGGCCTCGGCGAACAGGAATTTCTTGAACTGCACTACGCCAACGAGGCCAAGCTGTTCGTTCCGGTCGCCCAGTTGCACGTTATTTCCCGATACTCCGGCGCCGACCCGGAAAGTGCGCCGCTGCACACTCTTGGCTCCGGCCAGTGGGAAAAAGCCAAGCGCAAGGCGGCCGAACAGGCGCACGATACCGCCGCCGAACTACTTGCCCTCTATGCCGCCCGTGCTGCCCGCCAAGGTCACGCTTTCGCTTTCAAGGAAACCGATTACGAGGCATTCGCCGACGGTTTCGGCTTCGAGGAAACCAATGATCAGGCGACCGCCATCGCTGCCGTCATCGATGACATGCGTTCCGGCAAACCTATGGATCGCCTGGTTTGCGGCGACGTCGGCTTTGGCAAGACCGAAGTTGCTTTGCGTGCTGCCTTCTGTGCGGTCGCCGGTGGCAAGCAGGTCGCCGTGCTCTGTCCGACCACCCTGCTCTGCGAACAGCATCACCAGACCTTCACCGACCGCTTCGCCGACTGGCCGATCAAAATTGCCGAAATCTCCCGCTTCAAGACCGCCAAGGAATCGGCACAAGCCTTGCAGGAACTGGCCGAAGGCAAGATCGACATCATCATCGGCACCCACAAGCTGATCGGCAAGGACGTCAAATTCAACCGTCTCGGGCTCGTCGTCATCGACGAGGAACACCGTTTCGGCGTGCGCCAGAAAGAGACCCTGAAGTCGATGCGCGCCGAGGTCGATGTCCTGACCCTGACCGCAACCCCCATTCCGCGCACGCTGGCGATGTCGATGGAAGGCTTGCGCGATTTCTCGGTGATCGCCACCGCGCCGCAAAAGCGCTTGGCCATCAAAACCTTCGTCAGCAACCTCTCCGACGGCATCATCCGTGAAGCGGTCCTGCGTGAATTGAAGCGCGGCGGCCAGGTGTACTTCCTGCACAACGAAGTCGACACCATCGCCAACATGCAGGAAAAACTGGCCAAGCTGGTGCCCGAAGCGCGCATCGTGATCGGTCACGGCCAGATGAACGAGCGCGAACTGGAGCGCGTCATGCGCGACTTCACCGGTCAGCGGGCCAATGTATTGCTGTGCACGACGATCATCGAAACCGGCATCGACAACCCGCACGCCAACACCATCCTGATCAACCGCGCCGAGAAATTCGGCCTTGCCCAGTTGCACCAACTGCGCGGCCGGGTCGGCCGTTCGCACCACCAGGCCTACGCCTACCTGCTCGTCCAGGACGACAAGGCGCTGACCAAGCAGGCCAGAATGCGTCTTGAAGCCATTCAGGCCATGGAGGAACTCGGCTCGGGCTTCTTCCTCGCCATGCACGATCTGGAAATCCGGGGCGCCGGCGAAGTGCTTGGCGACAATCAGTCGGGCGAAATGCAGGAAGTCGGCTTCAACATGTACACCGACATGCTCAACCGCGCCGTTGCCGCCCTGAAACAAGGCAAGCATCTGGAAGCCACTGACCTGACCCAGCCGATCGGCATCGGCACCGAGATCAACCTGCGGACCCCAGCCCTGCTGCCCGATGCCTACTGCCCCGACGTTCACGAACGCCTGACCCTATACAAGCGCCTGGCCAACGGTGAAACCACCGAGGAAATCGATACGCTGCAGGAAGAATTGATCGACCGCTTCGGCGAATTGCCAATCCAGGCGCAATCGCTGCTCGCCACGCACCGCCTGCGTTTGCTGGTCAAACCGCTGTGCATCCAGAAGCTCGATGCCACCAACGACCAGATCACCCTGCAGTTCAGCCCGGAGTTCGCCAGGCTGGCACCTATAGAACCGATCAAGATAATCAATTTGATTCAGAAAGACCGCAGCTATAAGCTGGCGGGACAGGATAAAATTTCTCTTTTACGCCACTGCCCGACCTTGAACGACAAGGTTGTCGCAGTCAAAGACATGATTCGCCAGCTGAGCAACTGACATGACCACACACCACATCGAGAACATCAACGTCACCGCCTTCGACGAAATGCCGACGCCGGAAGAAATCCATGCCCGCCTGCCACTTTCCGAGAAAGCCGCCAAGACGGTCACCCATGGTCGCCATCTGCTGCGCAACATCCTCGATCGCAAGGACCACCGCATGTTCGTCGTGGTCGGCCCCTGCTCGATCCACGACCCGGTGGCCGGTCTCGACTACGCCCGCCGCTTGAAAAAGCTGTCCGAAGAAGTCGGCGACACCCTGCAACTGATCATGCGCGTCTATTTCGAAAAACCGCGCACCACCGTCGGCTGGAAGGGTTACATCAACGACCCGTTCATGGATGACAGCTTCCGCATCGACATCGGCATGGCCAAGGCCCGGGAATTCCTGCTCCAGGTAGCTGAAATCGGCATGCCGACGGGCACCGAGGCACTCGACCCGAACGCGCCTCTGACCAACCAGGGCCGTGTTGCCGTCGTCCGCACCAAGGGCAACGGCTACGGCCACATCGTGCTACGTGGCGGCGATGGCCGCCCGAACTACGATACCGTTTCCGTCGCCATGGTCGAGCAAGCGCTGGACAAGGCCAAGCTACCGCACAACATCGTCGTCGACTGCTCGCACGCCAACAGCTTCAAGAAGCCCGAGCTGCAACCGCTGGTCATGGCCGACATCGTCAATCAGGTCCGACTCGGCAACAAGTCACTGGTCGGCGTGATGATCGAGTCCAACATCGAAGCCGGCAATCAGTCGATTCCAGCTGACCTCAGCCAGCTCAAGTATGGCTGCTCCGTGACCGACGGCTGTGTTGATTGGGCCACCACCGAAAAGATGATCCGCGACGCCGCCATCCTGCTCCGCGATGTGCTGCCGGAACGGCTGTCTTAAGAAGTACAGAGCCTGAACATACGCATGAATGCACATCCGGAACAACAGATCGCGTGTCATCCATCCGTTCGTCGGTGGATTTTCCTGCGCGCCGTGCTGATTGGCTTGCTGGTGGGCGCTTGGTGGATTTTCTTTGCCCCCGATTCGCTGATGGAGCATTCCCTCAAAATCACGCTCGGCATTGTTGCCGGGCTGGTAGCAACAGGAAGCTACCTGTTCAACTTGCGAAAAACGCTCTATCCGCAAGAAACGAACACCCCGGTTGCCGAGGATCGATGAAACAGCCGAAGGGTTTTCCGCGGTATAACCTGGCGAAAGCGCGTCCCGTTTCCCGACAATTTCCAACATGAATCTCATCATCCAGGGCGGCGCCCTCCCTACTTTCCTGCTTGAACGCATTGTTGCCGCGACCGGGGCGTCGACCGTGGAACCCCGACCGCCACAGGTTGTTTGCCTGGCAGATGCGACGCGGACGACGGATTTCGATACTTTGATTCCGTTGATCGAGGCGGAAAAACTGGACTGGGCATTTGTCGAGAAGGGAAAGAAGCTTTCCGACTATGGACTGATCTGCTTCGACATGGATTCGACGCTGATCACTATCGAATGCATCGATGAACTGGCTGACTTCGCCGGCAAGAAAGCGGAGGTTTCAGCCGTCACCGAAGCCGCCATGCGCGGCGATATCGACTACCGGGAAAGCCTGCGCCGGCGCCTGGCTCTGCTCGCCGGACTCGATGCCCGCGTCCTGGCCCGTGTTTTTGGCGAACGCCTCCTGCTCTCACCGGGAGCCCGCGAACTGCTCGAAGCCTGCCAGAACGCCGGCCTGCGTACGGCTATCCTGTCTGGTGGTTTCACCTACTTCACCGAGCGACTGCGAATCGAACTGGGTTTTGATTTCGCCACGTCGAATGAACTGGAAATATCCGGTGGAAAGCTCACAGGACGGGTGGTTGGTGACATCGTCGATGCCTCAGCCAAGGCTCATCACCTCGCTCGCCTGACTGACGAACTGGGGCTGAAAAAGGAACAGGTCATTGCCTGCGGCGATGGTGCCAACGATCTTCTGATGATGGCCCAGGCAGGACTGTCGGTGGCGTTTCATGCCAAGCCGGCAACGCGCGCCAAGGCTGATGTGGCGATCAATTTTGGTGGTCTCGACGCACTGCTCAAGCTGTTCGACGACGAATAAGCGTCTAGATTTCCGGACACCACACTTCGGGTGGCGCCAGCTTTTCGTAGGCGGCATTGGCTGACAGGTATACCTCACCGGTCAACGTGCTCCATAACAAGGACCTCATCAGCCTGTCCTGAACCGGGCCTTTGACCTCGGCCAGATGCAACTTGATGCCGCGCTCGGCAAGATCCTGGTTGAGTTCGCCGAATACCTCTACCGCAGTAGTGTCGAGCAGATTCACGCCGCTCATCACCAGCACCAGGTCGTGCGCATCGGCCACCCGTTCCAGCT
This sequence comes from Rhodocyclaceae bacterium, assembly GCA_008080565.1. GTDB lineage: Bacteria > Pseudomonadota > Gammaproteobacteria > Burkholderiales > Rhodocyclaceae > Azonexus. The sequence continues at coordinate 15,654 of VIKE01000008.1, forward strand.
CCTGGTTCAGACGCTGCTCAACAGCGCCCAGGTTGCCAAAGAACAGGCGCTCGTCAATGCGGACAAAAAGTACACCAGGCAGCGTCTCGACCTCGTAGCGCGCAACGTTGCGAAAATGCTCGGTGCCGGGCACCCGCCCGACGACAGCGATATGAGGAACGCTGGTGCGAAACAACAAGGTCGCCATCGACAGCACGATCCCCATGCCGATCCCTGCCTCCAAACCAAAGAGCAGTACGCCACCAGCAGTACAAAGCAAAGCCAGCGCATCGGCCCGGTCGTAAGACCAGGCGAGGAGATACGCCCGCACGTCGATCATCGAAATTGCGGCCATCATGATGCTGGCCGCCAGCACGGCCAGAGGAAGGCGCTCGAACCACTGTGCCGCACCAGCAACCACGCCGATCATGGCCAGTGCCGACAGAATGCTGGCCAGTGGCGTCTGGGCCCCCGCCGCGACATTGATGGCCGAACGTGACAGGCCGCCGCCGACCGGCATGCCACCGTAGAATCCCGCCACGACGTTGGCTGCTCCGAGACCAACCAGTTCGGCGTTCGGATCGATCCGCTCGCGCCGCTTGATGGCCAGCGCCTGGGCCATGGTGATGCTCTGCACCATGCCGATCAGCATCATCACGAAAGCGGGCAGCAACAGGCGATGCACGGTATCGAGCTCGGGAACGAAAAAGGTGAAGCCCGGCAGGCCGGCCACCACCGGGCCAACGACGGCTACCCCCTGGCCTCGATCAAGATCGAACTCGATGACTGCCAGCGTGCCGGCGATAACCACGACGAGCGGCATCAGGCGGACGATAAAATCAGCCCGCATCTTGCCCAGACCGGCCCTGACTAGCCAGCCAGCAAGGGCCAGACGAACGAAGGCAAGAATGCCGAAGGCGAACAACCCGATGGCCAACGTCGGAAGATGCGCCAGCGGCAGCTTTATAAGTAGATCAAGCAGCAGTTCCCCACTGCTCGACCCATGTGGCACAACACCTGTCAGGTATTTCAGCTGACTGATTATGATCAGCACGGCGGACCCCGAGATAAAGCCGCTGATCACTGGGCGACTTAGCAATTGCGACAGAAACCCCAAGCGCAGCGCACCGCAGGCCAGCAGCATCAGGCCGGAAAGGAGTGATAACACTGCCGCCAACATGATGTAGAGGGACGAGCCAGGCGGCGCAATCGGACTCAACACAGAGTAGGTCATGATCGCGGTGATGGCCACCGGCCCGACGGCCTGCACCATGCTGCTACCGAACAGCGCGTAGGCAATCACCGGAAAGATGCTGACATATAACCCGAGCTGCGGCGGCAAACCAGCCAGCAGTGCGTAAGCCAGGCTCTGAGGAATGACAAGGATGGTAACGATGAGACCGGCAACGACGTCGGCTCCCAGCTTGTCCTTTGGGTAATGCGCCAGCCAACCGGGGATCAGCTTAGCCATGCCGATTCAGGCTTTCTTGACCAATTGCCGGGCGAAGGCTGCATCGTTCTTGGTAACGCGCGGCACAACCTGCGGCCCTTGTCCGTTTACAAAGCGGACAAACTCGTCAAGCGCCAGGGGTTCGGAAACGTCCTTCTCGGCACCATCAACCCGCTCTCGCAAAACGAAAAGACTGCTGCTGGTAATCACCATCACGTAATGCCGGCCTGCGCTGCGTTGATTCAGGCGCGCAACGGCAGCAGTGGCACGAGTCGAGCGCATTCTGGCTACTTGTACTTCTTGAAAACAGCCTTGGCATCAAGATGAGCCCGATCCAGCGTACAGATCGATTCATCGTCGTCATGGCCGGTAAAGAAATCGTCGGCCTGGGCAAGCATCACCATTTCGATCGCGGCGTCATCCGCGATGTCGTATTTTTCAGTGATGAGTGTCGTTACTTCGTCGAGATGTTCTTCGTAGGTCATGGTTGATCGTATTTCATGGAAACATAAAGCGCCTCCACCTTGGCCCGCGCCCATGGGGTTCGGCGCAGAAACTTCAGGCTGGAGGCAATACTTGGATCTTGGGTAAAGCAGCGTATGTCGATTTGCTGCCCCAGTGACTCCCAGCCGTAACAGGCCACCAGTTCGGTGACGATATTTTCGAGAGTGACACCATGCAGCGGATTGTTTGGTTGATCGTTCATGAGTTTACCGGTGCAGCAATCAACAAAAAACTACCAGGATGGTTTTTGGCGTAAAGACTGCGCTCGACCAGGCAATCACTATCGCCCATTTCGTAATCCCGGCATAGCCCAGGCCGCCGCTCGTAGATCGTGCAGCGCATGGTGTCCCGATCCAGCGCGGCACACCAGCCATCATCGAGGCGACGCATCACTTCACCACCCCAGTCATCCATTTTTGTCAATCGCCGGGGTGCGTCGTCGTCACCCATCAGGATCACCTCAAGCCGGCAGCAGCATGCCTGACACCCTTCACAGGTGACCTCTTGGGGGGCCGCGGAAATAATTACGCGACCTCGTCGATCCAGGCCTGCTGGATCGCTTCGAGAATCTTTTCGCCACAGTGCTTGGGGTCATCGTTGAAACCGGGCAAGGCCATTACCCAATCGCGCAAATCGACAAAATTGATCTTCAGTGGGTCGGTATCAGGATGGATTTCGCTCAACTCGATGGCGATATCGTTGATGTCGGTCCATTTCATTTGCGATGTCCTTCCTTGGCCATGTTGATGCTGTATTTCGGAATTTCGACCGTTATTGGCGTTGACCGTACAATCGCCTGGCAGCCAAGGCGGGAATTCGGTTCCAGTCCCCAAGCCTTGTCGAGGAGATCCTCTTCGATATCTTCGGCTGGCTCAAGCGAATTGAAGCCCTCGCGGACAATGACATGGCAGGTCGTACAGGCGCACGACATTTCGCAGGCATGGTCGAGTTCGATCTCATTGGCCAGCAGATTCTCGCAGATCGACTTGCCCTCTTCCGCCTCAATGACTGCGCCATCCGGGCACAGCTCAAGATGCGGCAGGACGATTAATTGCGTCATGCGTCTTCTCCCATTTTGATGTCATCCACGTTGCGGCCGGCCAGCACCTTCTTGATGCTTTGGTCCATGCGGCGATGAGCAAAGGCTTGCGTTTCGAAACCAAGGTCGTCCATGGCGATATTGATCAGCCGGCGATTCTCGCCTGCGATGGTTTCGCGCAGCTTGGCGATGGTAGCGACAATTTTGGCGGTTTCAGCCTCGTTCAACAGATGCGGATCTTCCATCATCGCTGCTTCGGTAGCCTCGATCATGCGCTGTGCCTCGACCTGCGCCTCCTTAAGGGCACGGCTCATTGCATCGTCCTTGGCGTGCTCCATCGAATCCTTGAGCATGCCGGCAATCTCGTCATCCGACAGGCCATAGGATGGCTTGACGGTAACACTGGACTCGATACCGGTTGTCTGCTCGCGGGCAGCCACTGACAGCAATCCATCAGCATCAACCTGGAAAGTAACGCGAATGCGGGCCGCACCTGCCACCATTGGCGGAATGCCGCGCAGTTCGAAACGCGCCAACGAACGACAGTCACTGACCAACTCGCGCTCACCTTGCACGACATGGATCGCCATCGCCGTCTGGCCATCCTTGAAAGTCGTGAATTCCTGAGCCCGTGCCGTCGGAATCGTCGAGTTACGCGGAATCACCTTTTCGGTCAGCCCACCCATGGTTTCCAGGCCGAGCGACAGCGGAATGACATCGAGCAGCAGCCAGTCATCCTTGCCGGTCTTGTTGCCGACCAGCAGGTTGGCCTGAGTCGCCGCGCCAAGAGCAACGACCTTGTCCGGATCGAGATTGGTCAGCGGATCCTGACGGAAGAAATCGCCGACAGCCTTCTGGACCTGCGGCATGCGCGTCGAGCCGCCGACCATAACGACGCCCTTGATGTCTTCGACGCGCAAGCCGGCGTCACGAAGGGCCTTCTTGACCGGCTGCAGGGTCTTCGAGATCAGCGTCTGGGCAATCGCCGCGAAGGTTGGAACATCGAGCTTGATATCGACCATTTCACCGGAGGTCAGGCGAACCGTGATCTGCGCTTCCGGGTTGTTGGTCAGGTATTCCTTGGCCTCGCGGCAACGCATCATCAAATGACGCCCATCTTCCGGCGACAAAGGCTGCAGCTTGGCTTGTTCAATAACCCAGCAAAAGATGCGGTGGTCGAAATCGTCACCACCGAGCGCCGAATCACCACCAGTGGACATGACTTCGAAAACGCCCTTGGTGAGCTTGAGAATGGAAATGTCGAAGGTGCCGCCACCGAGGTCATAGACGGCATATACACCTTCGGCAGCGTTATCAAGGCCATAGGCAATGGCCGCAGCCGTCGGTTCATTGAGCAGACGGAGCACATTGAGGCCAGCCAGACGTGCCGCATCCTTGGTGGCCTGACGTTGCGCATCGTCAAAATAGGCTGGGACAGTAATCACCGCGCCGACCAGATCGCCACCAAGCGCCATCTCTGCGCGTTGCTTGAGACTTTTCAGAACCTCAGCCGAGACTTCAACCGGACTCTTGATGCCCGCAATGGTCTTTACCTTGACCATGCCAGGCGCTTCGACGAAGTCGTAAGGCATCGACTCGACATGGGCAATATCCTTCAGTCCGCGCCCCATGAAACGCTTGACCGAAACGATGGTGTTGTGCGGATCGATGGCCTGCTTGGTCTGGGCGTCGTAACCGACTTCAGTGCTGTTATCCGCGTGGTAACGCACTACCGATGGCAGCAAAGGACGCCCCTGCTCATCATTCAGGCAGACGGCCATGCCGCTACGAACCGTGGCGACCAGAGAATTGGTCGTACCAAGGTCGATACCGATGGCGAGCTTGTGCTCATGGGGGGCGGCCGACTCACCTGGCTCGGCAATTTGAAACAGGGCCATTTTTATTCTTCCAGCGACGCCAGCGCGTCGTCGATTTCGTACAGTAGTTTTTCCAGAAACATCAGACGACGGACACGATCCGTGGCCAATGCATGCTCGCCCAGATCGAACAGTTCGCCGAGCTCTTCATAACGAGCGTTGATGTCGCCACGCAGACGATTATGCAGACGCTCCAGTTCGTGATGATCGCCGCCGTCGCGAGCCTCCATTACCGCCTCGCGCCATTCCATTTGCTCCATCAGAAAATCGGTGGGCATGGCGGTGTTGTTCTCCGCCTGAATGTCGTGGCCAGCCAGATGAAGCATATATTTGGCTCGCTCCAGCGGCTTTTTCAATGTCTGATAAGCTTCGTTGGCATGAGTGGCCCACTGCATGGAGAGCCTGCGTTCAGCATCGCCGGCGTTTGCAAATCTATCCGGATGAACCTGAGCCTGAATATCGCGATAACGGGAATCGAGGTCGGACATATCGAGCCGGAAGCCCGGATTCAACCCAAACAGGGAGAAATGGTCGGCTCGGAAATCCATCAGACGTTAAACGATTCGCCGCAACCGCACTGATCCTTGACGTTCGGATTATTGAACTTAAAACCTTCGTTCAAGCCCTCGCGAGCAAAGTCCAGTTCCATTCCATCCAGGTAAGGCAGGCTCTTGGCGTCGACAATGACCTTGACGCCATTATGTTCAAACACCATGTCATCGGGATTCACCTCGTCGACAAATTCGAGCTTGTACGCCATGCCGGAACAGCCACTGGTCCGCACGCCAAGGCGCAGGCCGATGCCTTTTCCGCGCTTTGCGAGGAAGTTGGCGACGTGTGTTGCCGCCTTATCGCTCAAGGTGACGCCCATGCTTATTCTCCGTGCTTTTTCTTGTAATCGGCCACAGCTGCCTTGATGGCATCCTCAGCCAGAATAGAACAGTGAATTTTAACCGGCGGCAAGGCCAATTCTTCGGCAATTTCCGTATTTTTGATCGACAGAGCCTGATCGACAGTCTTGCCCTTGACCCACTCGGTGACCAAAGAAGACGAAGCAATGGCCGAACCACAACCGTAAGTCTTGAACTTGGCATCCTCAATGACGCCCGCCTTGTTCACCTTGATCTGCAGTTTCATGACGTCACCGCAGGCTGGCGCACCAACCATGCCAGTACCTACGTCATCATCTTCTTTGCCGAAGGAACCAACATTACGTGGATTCTCATAATGATCAATAACTTTAATGCTGTAGCTCATGCTGTTTCTCCTTGAGATTCTTTAGTGTGCAGCCCACTGAACGGTGCTCAGATCAATGCCGTCCTTGAACATTTCCCACAACGGAGAAAGCTCGCGTAATTTACCAACTTTCGCATGCAACAATTTGATTGCATAGTCAATTTCTTCCTCTGTCGTAAATCGACCAATGCTGAAGCGGATGGAGCTATGCGCCAGTTCATCATCACGCCCCAGCGCTCGCAATACGTAGGACGGCTCCAGGCTGGCAGAGGTACAGGCCGAACCTGAAGACACTGCCAGATCCTTGATTGCCATGATCATCGACTCACCTTCGACGTAAGCGAAGCTGATATTTAGATTGTGTGCAACCCGATGCGTCAGGTCGCCATTGACAAAGGTTTCTTCAATATCCTGCAAGCCTTTCAGGAGCTTGTCGCGCAGTGCGCCTATACGTTTGTTCTCTTCGGCCATTTCCTCACGAGCCAGGCGGAAACTCTCGCCCATACCGACGATCTGGTGCGTCGGCAGTGTGCCAGAGCGGAAGCCACGCTCATGACCACCACCATGCATTTGTGCCTCAAGACGAATACGCGGTTTGCGGCGTACATACAGCGCGCCGATGCCTTTCGGGCCATAAGTCTTGTGAGCACAGAAACTCATCAGATCGACCTTGAGCTTGCTCAGGTCAATATCGACCTTGCCTGTGGCTTGGGCAGCATCAACGTGGAAGATAACGCCCTTCTCACGGCAGATTTCGCCGAGTTCGGCGATCGGCTGAATAACGCCGACTTCGTTATTGACGTACATGACCGAAGCCAGCACGGTATCCGGACGGATAGCCGCCTTGAAGACCTCCAGGTCGAGCAGACCGTCTTCCTTGACATCGAGATAGGTCGCTTCGAATCCTTGGCGCTCCATTTCGCGGACAGTGTCGAGCACTGCCTTGTGCTCGGTCTTCACCGTGATGATGTGCTTACCTTTGGTACCGGCGTAGAAATTGGCAGCACCCTTGATGGCGAGATTGTTGGACTCGGTCGCACCGGAGGTCCAGACGATTTCCTTTGGATCGGCATTGACCAATGCAGCCACCTGCTCACGAGCCTCTTCGACCGCCGCATCGGCAACCCAGCCAAAGCTGTGCGAACGTGATGCAGGATTGCCAAAATGCTCACACAGATAGGGAATCATTTTTTCGGCAACACGCGGGTCCACCGGGGTAGTGGCAGAGTAATCCAGGTAAATAGGGAGTTTCATCGTCATTCTCGCTAAGTCGGGTTGTTCAGACATCTCAATGCGTCGCAAGAGCAGTCAGTCCCTGCAGGCGTCCGACTGTCACCCGCAAGGCGTTGATAAATTGTTCGATCTCGACTTCCGTGTTGCCCACACCAAGGCTTACCCGCACGGCTCCTCGAGCGATTTCAGGGGTTACCCCCATGGCGCGAAGTACATGCGATGCCTCAGGATTAGCACTTGAGCATGCCGCGCCACTAGCCACAGCAAATCCTTCGCGGTCCAGCTTGCCGACCAGTGTTTCGCCATCAATATTCGGAAAGGCAAAATAGCTGGTATTCGGCAAACGCATTACTTCAGTCGCGAATACCCTAGCCCCCAATACCACCAACCCGGCTTCGAGCTTTGCCTGCATAACCCGCATGCGACTCGATAGTTCGGCAACACTGGCCGCTGCAAGTTCCGCCGCAACACCAAATCCGACGATTGCTGGCACATTTTCGGTACCTGAGCGTAGGCCGCGCTCGTGGCCACCTCCTGCAATCAACGGTTGCAACTCGACTCGCTTGTCAACAATCAGCGCCGCCGCGCCCTTCGGCCCACCAGCCTTGTGCCCCGACAGAGTCATGCCATGAACGCCCGCTGAGTTAACCGCGCGAAAATCGATGGCCAGCTTGCCCAGCCCCTGCACAGCGTCGGTGTGAAACCACGCCCCGCTGGCCTTTGCGGCATTTGCCAGGGCGGCAATATCCTGCACGACACCCGTTTCATTATTGGCGAGCATGACTGAAATCAACTTCGGCTTGGCCAATAGCGCCTCAGCATAATCTTCGATTTTTAGACTTCCCGCACCGTCGACCGCAAGATGCCTGACCATCCACCCCTGCCCTGCCAATTGGGCCGCTGGCTTGAGAACGCAAGGATGCTCGATGGCACTAACCGCAACCAGTCCAGGCTTGAGGCTGGCTGCAGCCCCCTTCAAAAACAGGTTATTTGCTTCACTGCCCCCACTGGTAAAAATCACCTCTGTCGGGTGTGCGTTGACCGCCGAAGCTACTTTTTGTCGCGCTTCGTCTATGGCTTGCCGTGCCCGCCGACCGTATTCGTGACGGCTCGACGCGTTGCCAAACTGGCTTTCAAGCCATGGCAACATCGCCGCCAACACCGCCGGATGGAGTGGCGTTGTGGCGTTGTGGTCGAGATAAACAGGCATGGGGATTGTCCTGCGCTCAGGCAACCGCCGGCAATTTGTCGCGCCCGGCACGACCACGCGGCAACGGACCAAGTCGACGCTTGTCTTCGAGCACGAGGGCACCGGGAGTCCGCTTTGCCTTTTCTCGCTCGACGAGATCAGCCAGAGTTACAGAGGCAAGGTAGTCAAACATTCTGGCGTTGAGCGTCGACCACAAATCATGCGTCATGCAACGGTGTTCATCGTGACAATTCTCCCGACCGCCACACTGGGTGGCATCGAGCTGTTCGTCTACAGCACGAATAATGTCAGCAACTGCAACCTGATCAAACGGACGGGCTATACAGTAGCCACCACCGGGACCTCGCACGCTATCGACCAGCTTATGGCGACGCAGTTTGCCAAACAACTGCTCAAGATAGGACAGCGATATCTGCTGCCGCTCGCTAATGCTGGCCAGGGCGACCGGCCCGTCCTCGCCACGCATGGCAAGATCCATCATGGCCGTGACGGCAAAACGTCCTTTGGTTGTCAAACGCATTCCGAACCTCTGTTAATAACCTAGTGTCGTGGTCAACTATATCCAATCCAGACAAAATTAGTCAACTATTTTACTCAGGTATTTCGGGTCAAATGCATCAGACTGATCGACGTCTTGATCACACTTGACGCCCTGAGCATCCAGCTCCTTGACCAATGAAGCCAACCGCCGATCAGTTTCAGCTGCATGATCCAGTAACGCGTGGATCGCCTTGGCCAGCGGATCATCCTGATCGCGACCCACGGCATAGGCCGAAAAGCCCAGCTTTTCAGCTTGCGCCTCACGCTGACGAGTTTGTTCGTTGTTATTCAGTATCCGTGCCGGATTGCCAACAGCGGTCGCACCGGCTGGCACCGGCTTGGTTACAACGGCATTGGAACCAACCTTGGCACCAGCACCGATGGTTATCGGCCCGAGCACCTTGGCGCCAGCACCTATGACCACGCCGTTCTCCAATGTCGGGTGACGCTTACCCTTGTTCCATGAGGTGCCACCGAGGGTAACTCCATGATAAAGCGTCACGTCGTCACCGATCACGGCGGTTTCGCCAACCACGACCCCCATGCCATGATCGATAAAGAAACGGCGCCCGATAGTTGCCCCTGGATGAATTTCGATTCCGGTCAACATTCGCGACAAATGGGCCGTGAAGCGACCAAGCCAGCGAAGACGGTGCCCCCATAGCCAGTGCGCAAGGCGATGCATGATCAGGGCATGAATGCCGGGATAGCAGGTAAGAACCTCCCAGGATGAGCGGGCGGCCGGATCGCGGTCAAAAACCGCACGGATGTCCTCACGCAGATACCGGAACATGAAACCTGATCTCCCTGTTGAATGGAGGGCGATTTTAGAATACTCGACTGAATTTGTCAGCTATTTTCCCGCCGGTTGTAACATCGCAAAAGTTTATAATCCGACACCTATCGCAAATAGCTAGCCCTCCATGCTCAACCGCCTCGCATCGTTACTTGCCGCCATCATTTTTCTTGCTGGTTGCGCAACGCCACCACCGATTGCGACCAGCAATGAGCGCGGCGATTACAGCCACACTCAAAAATACCTTTCATGGCTGGTCGACCGTGAAATGGCACAAAATGAAATTACCGGGCTCAGCATCGCACTAGTCGATGACCAGAAAGTAATTTGGCAGCAGGGCTTCGGTTACGCCGACCTTGAAAACAAAATATTGGCTACGCCGGAAACCGTTTATCGGGCCGGCTCAATCGCCAAGGTCTTTACAGCAGCTGCAGCCATGCAACTGGCCGAACAGGGCAAGCTTGATATCGACAAGCCACTGTCCGTTGCCCTGCCTGAGTTCTCGATCCGAAGCCGCTTTCCCAATGCCGATCCAGTGACACCACGCAATATCATGTGTCATCACTCCGGGCTGCCATCGAATTTCCTGCAAGGCCTATACGTTCGGGAACCAGACCGTTTCGAGACGGTGGTGGCCAACATCAAGGACGAATACCAGGCCTTCCCGCCAAACTACGTTTTTTCCTATTCAAATCTTGGAATGGCATTGCTCGGTGCAGCCATTCAAAAGGTTAGCGGAGAACCCTTTGAAGGCTACATGGATCGCCGTTTTTTTCAGCCATTGGGCATGACGCAGAGTAGCTTTACGCCACGCCCAATCGCGAAGGCCTACGATCGCAATAAGGAAATTGAAGTGTTTTCACTACGCGACATGCCTGCCGCCAACCTGCTAAGCAACGTTTTGGACCTCAGTCAATTCATCAAGATGCAGTTCGGCGACGGCATGTCCGGCCAGCACCAGATACTCTCGGCAAAATCCGCCAAAGAAATGGTGCGTATACAGAACAAGAGTTTCCCGATGACCTTCGGGCAATACGTCGGCCTTGGCTGGATGATGAGCGGCATCGATGTACCAGGGGGTGGCTCCGTCGCTAGCCATGGCGGTTCGCTACCAGACTCCCACAGCATGATGGCAATACTGCCTGAGCACAAACTGGGTGTCGTTGTCCTATCGAACTCATCTTCATCTCATATAGCTGTCTCGAAAATTGCAACCGAAGCCCTACGCCTGATGCTTGAAGCCAAGACAGGTATTCGACAAGATCCAACGCCTCCGGCACAAGTTGCAGAACGTGCACCGACTCCTGACGAATTGCGCGAATTCGACGGAAATTTCGACACCATGGTTGGCTTGGCCAGAATCAGCACAAAAAATGGCCAAATCGACGTCGAAGCTGCCGGCCATCAGTTCCGCTTGGTGCCACATGAAGATGGACTACTGACAATCAAGTACCGGTTATTCGGAATGATGGCCGTCCGTGTCGGCGCTTTTGAGGATATTCATCTATCAATGGCCAAAGTCGACGGACGGCAAATCATCGTTGGCCGAATCGGTACGGAATCGCTAATTTTTGGCGAAAAGCTGAAGCCAACGAAAATCCCTGATCGATTCTGGAACAATCTCGGCCACTATGAGATCGTTGGAAAGATAGATGGCCCTACACCAGACAGGCTTCTGCTCAAGGAAGATAATGGGCTGCTAGTCGGTGAAGCGCACTTCCCGGAAGTACCCGATCTCCTTTTGCAGATAGCCTTCCGTGCAGTCTCCGACAATGAAGTAGTAACAGCGGGCTTGGGTACAGGTCGCGGTGATACGCTCCGACTGATTGGCGCCGGAGACGACGCCATACTGGGCTTTTCCGGAATTCAACTACGCAAGAAACTGAATTAGAAATGAACGATCTGCACCATGAATTAAAAGCATTCATCATCGACACGATGAATCTGGAAGACACCACTCCAACCGACATCGGCGACGACGCCCAGCTCTTTGCCGATGACGGCCTTGGTCTAGATTCAATCGACGCACTCGAACTCGTCTTGGCTTTGAAAAAAACCTATGGAATTTTGCTTGAGGCCAATGATGAGCAGACACGGAAGCATTTGCGATCCATCTCAACGCTCGCTACCCTACTCAGATCGCATCGCGCCAACACCAACTGAGACAAATAAAACATTTTTTCTCGCCCCCTCTTTTGTGTGGGCATCCAAAAAAAACGGCACTCCAAGGTGCCGTTTTTTTCTCAGTCAGAAAAAGTCTAGCTTTTGCGCGACTTCCGCATACGGATAAACCCAAGAATACCGACACCCATCAGCGCCAAGGAGCCCGGTTCAGGAACCTTACCCGTCGTCGGTGGATTGCAACCAGTAGATCCAGACACGCAACCAGTAACCGAGGCAAGCTTCACATAGTCATTTCCCACATCAAGTCCGCTCGTCGCCCCACCGGCCAACGGATTGTACGCACCGACTAACCAATAAGAGGAAAAAACGCTTGCTGCATTGATGGTTTTTGTAACAGTGCCGATGTCTGCATAATTACCAATCAAGCTCCAGCCAGCACTGAGAAGATCACCATATTTTTGCCCTACCAGGGCTGTCGGCGCACCCGTTCCCGTGTAAGCCATTACGGTCACATCGGAATCAGTCTGGCTCCAACCCAGCTTCATTTGCGTCAACTTAACCGATGAAGAGAAGGACAGCAGAGCCATATCATAGCGTTGGTTGTTGTCGATGGAGTGCTCAGGGGATGTCCCTTCGACCGTGTCGCAATAAGAACCGCTAGAGCATGCATCGGCGTTGCCAATCCCCCCCCAAGTATTTACCCAATTCGCAGCCTGAATGGTTTGGGTTGCAGCGTTATTTGCCGAAGATGCAACAGTATCTGAACCACCTGTATTCGAGAGCGCGGAAACTGTCACACCACCACTGATCGTTCCATAGCTTGACCCTAGCGTCCATGTCGTCGCAGCCGACACTTGTCCAGCCAATGCCATCGCCAATACACCGCACACTACTTTGAGTTGGTTTTTCATATTCTTCCCCGAAATCAATTCTTGCGTAAACACAAAGCAAGAACCAAACCACAACAAATTAATAAACATTTTCAATTAGTTACAGAATTGACCCAACCCCAGCTGCGATGACGGTGTAAAAAAAACCGACACACATTCTAATTTCTCACAACCCCAAGTCGTTCTTCAACTGCGTAGCCATTGCACTGCTCGATACGCTGCCCGGTCCAATGAGTGCAGCACTTAGCTCCTCACGAGCCTCATCTTTTCGACCATTTTTTGCCAAGGCATAAGCCAGATGGAGACGGATTTCGCTATTTTCCGGGCTGCGCAAGCGAGCTTCCCGCAGATAGCGCAGTCCGGCCTCGAACTGACCTTTGCTAACCAGTATCCAGCCTAGTGTGTCGCCATAAGCAGGATGGGTCGGTGAAAGTTTGAGTGCGCGCTCGGCAACACCCTGTGCGGCCGGGTCATTCATCTGGTGCAGCAAATTGGCGTAGTTGTTGAGAGATACAGCATCTTCCGGAGCATTAGCAACCACTCGCTTGTAGGCCTGCTTTGCGGCAGCTAGCTGACCGGCACGAAATTGACTTTCCGCCAGAGCTTTAAGAGCCATCTGATCATCTGGATGACTTTTGACCCACGTCTCAAGAAAGATTACCGCTTTGCTGGGTTCTCCTGCCACCATGTGCGCTTGGACAAGCGCCAGGGCATTGCCGATACTTTCCTCTCGAGCAAGAAGCTTGCGATAGCCGATTATGGCCGCCGCGTATTGACCGCGAGACATCGCCAAATCTGCGCCAACTCGAGCCGTCTCTATGGCCGCCGGATGCTTGGCGTTGAGCACTTTGAGAGCAGAGTCAGTCTTGACTGCATCGCCACGCAGGGCCTCAACCTGAACCGCCAAGGCAAGTGCCGCGACATCATCTGGACTGCCCTGCAGAGCCTTGTAGACACTGTAGGCTGCGCCATCAGGGTTAGATGCAGCAATTTGCATTCTCGCAATTGCAACCTGAGACCTCGGATCGAATTCGGCCAGACGTGTAGCTCCGCTCAATGTCGTTCTGGCAGCAGTGGCATTGCCATTTACCAAATGAGTTCGTGCCAGAGCGAGTTGAACTTTCAAATTCGTGGAGAATTTACCAGCCAACTCCTTTGCCGCCGCCGAAGCTTGCTCACCTTGACGTTGATTTAACAAAAGGTCTATCAGCGCGAGCGTCGGATTTGGGTCGGTGCGCTGCACATTGCCTGCCTTGGTCAAATGGCGAATCGCGTCGTCGGGACGGCCAGCCCGTTGCTCGAGCAAACCATATTCAAACAGTACCTGATGATCGTTGCCATCTTTTTTCAACAAACCATCAAGACGGCGACGTGCTTCGTCGAAGCGTTTCTCCCCAATATCGAGGCGAGCCAAATTCAGAACAGAGGGAGGAAAGGTTGAGTCCTTGGCAAGAACCAGAGTGTATGCGGCACGCGCACCCGCCTTGTCGCCATTTGCCCCCTTAAGCGTACCCAAAAAATTTACCGCAGTGAGATTGGCCGGGTCGTGCTTGACCATGGACTCCGCAACCTTCATCGCCTTATCGGTCTTGCCTTGTCGCATATGGAGCATTGCCAGCGCCATCCCTGTCCGTGTATCGGATGGATTGGCCGCGAACGCTTTTTCCAGACTCAACTGACCTTGCGTAGTTTGCCCAAGTCCAAGCTGACTGAAACCTAACGAGCGATTCATTTCAGGCGACCCCGTCCGTTCAGCTGCTTTCTCGAGCAATGTGGTTGCCTGAGCATAACGCCGCTGGGACAAATTAATCGATCCAAGCATGAACATTACCTGCGGATCGTCCGGCAATGCTCGTTGCAGCGATTCGAGCAATGCCTGGGCGCGTCCGAAGTCTTTGGTATCAACGTATATTGAGGCGAGAAGCTTCTTTGCACCCAGATTATTCGGACTGCGCGAGACAATCACATCAAGATACTCGCGGGACTTTTGATGATTGCCAAGTCCGTAGTGAGCCAAGGCAGCTGCCATCAACAATTGCTCGCGACGAGCCAGCCAAGCTGGAGGGAGAGCATCGATGGTCCGAGCAACTTCCGTTAACGCTTCAGTTGTCGCCTTAGCATCGCCTTGCTGACTAGCCAGCACCGACCTTAAGTACGCTGCACGTGGCTCATCTTCTGCCACTGTTTTCAGGTAGTCGAGATCCTTGCGGGCATCTGATTCGCGTTTGAGGTCAAGGAGCAGTGCTGCACGAGCAACACGGGCATCGACATGCTTTGGGTTCAGCACCAAGGCTTTATCATACGCAGCCATGGCACCCGCAGCGTCAAACGCAGCATGCAAAACGGATGCTTTCATGTTCCATGCTAAAGCGTTATTAGGTGCCAGTTCGACAGCTTTATTTGCGCTTTCGCGAGCCTGATCGGCTTTTCCGGCCGCCAACAACATTGGAACTTGGGCGATCAGCGGAGAAGGCGATTTCGGGTCGATTGCCCGTGCGCTTTCGAAGCTCTGGACCGCCAGACTGTTCTTGCCAGCCTCCATGTAGGCGTTCCCACGCATGGTGAGAACTTCAACCTGCAACGCTGGCGAAAGGCCCGAAGCTGGAATCTTGTCTATCACAGCCTCAGGACGCCCAAGTGCAAGATAGACCTGGCCGAGCGGCAGCGCCACTTCGCCGCGATTGACGCCCTGCTTGAGCGCCTCCTCAAATGCCGCTTCAGCACCTTTCAGATCGCCGTTCCTCAGCAGGGCCTTGCCGAGCAGGAGATGGGCGGCAAGCATTATTGGGTCTTGCTGCAGTGCGTTCTTCAGCTGAATCACTGCCGCCGGCATCTCGTTTTTTTCGTATCTTTTCAGGGCATCTTCATAATAGCTTGATGCCTTTTCCGGGGTTGCCTGCACATTCGCCGACACCCCCATACCCATGGCAAGAACAACTGTGAGACTGATTGCGAGTTCAATACGTTGCAGCACAGGGAACTGGTCAAATTGCTGGAGAAAATGTGGTTGGAGACTCATTATGGTCCGAATGCTGGGGTAGATGAATTGGTGAAAGTGGAATAAGACATCCGCAATACACCGATTCCAATACTACATATCAGCAGCAAGCAGCCGATGTGCATTTTTTCACAAACCCCAGTCGATTTCCGAAGGATTCATGATGTTTGGGCAGCCCTCTCCGGCTCTATCGGACCTCGATGCTGACCGTTTTTCCTGACTTGCCACCGGCTTTGCGAATCAGGTCGGCGATGTCGGTATTGTTGAATCGCGCTGCAATATCGAGGGCTGTCTCCCCGCTATCAAGTGTGCGGCCAAGATCAACCTTGTTGGCAATAAGCAGTTGGACAATCTCGACATGCCCACCGCGCGATGCTGCAATCAGCGGGGTGGTTCCGTTCTCGGACGCCAAGTTTATGTCTGCGCCGGACTTGATCAGTAGCTTTACAATCTCAAGATGGCCACTAAATGCGGCATAGGCCAGCGGCGTCCAGCCTTGCATGTTGACCGTCGCACCTGCTGCCAAAAGCAACTCTACAACTTTCTGATGTCCGCGAAAGGCTGCCAGACGTAATGCGGTGTCACCTGCGGCATTGCGGGCGTTAAGTTTGACGCGTTTCTTGATCAGAAAGTCGACCGTGTCCGCATGCCCATCACGGGCCGCAAGCATCAGTAACGTGTTGCCATCAATATCAGTTGTATCGAGGGATGCACCCTTGGCAGCAAGCTGCGCGATTTCCTTGACATCGCCCATCTTGGCCGAGGTAATCAGATCATCGTAGGTGGCCGCACCGACAATTACAGGGAAAGCCAAGGCAATTGCTACGGTCAACCGGAGTTTTTGGCTAATTTTCATGGCCGTTTTGCACCTTTGAACAACGAAAAGAAGTTATCGGTCGTCGCCTGGCGAACCTCATCAACGCTGATCATTCGCAGCTTGGCAATTTCCTCGGCGACATAGCGCACGTAAGCAGGCTCATTGAGTTTGCCACGATACGGGACCGGCGCCAGATATGGCGAATCCGTCTCGACGAGAAGGCGATCAAGCGGACACTTCTGCGCCACTTCCTTGACGATGGTGGCATTCTTGAACGTGACGATGCCGGAGAACGAGAGATAGAAACCAAGATCAAGTGCCAACCGGGCGATGTCCCAGTTTTCGGTGAAGCAATGCATGACACCACCTACTGCGGCAGCCCCCTCTTCCTTCAGGACACGAAGCGTGTCGGCAGCAGAATCACGCGTGTGCACCACCAGCGGCTTTTCACAACGCTTGGCAGCTCGAATATGGGTCCGGAAACGATCGCGCTGCCACTCAGGCTTATCCTTCTGCCAGTAATAATCAAGCCCGGTTTCGCCGATGGCGATCACTTTCGGATGAGCGGCAAGGCCCAAAAGCCTGTCCTCGTCGGGCTCTTCGACATCCGTGTATTCGGGATGGACGCCCACCGTTGCATAGAGCTGGGCATGTTGCTCGGCGAGGGCGATCACCTGCGGGAAATCCTCCAGATTGACGCCGATGCAGACCGCTAGATTGACCTGATTTTCCTGCATGCGTTGCAGGACATCCGGCATGCGATTGGCCAGATCAGGAAAATCCAGGTGACAGTGAGAATCGACCAGCATGCCGGTCAATCAGAGCGTATGCGTGGGGCGGGCCGACTGCATGACGCCGCCAAGCAGGCCTTCGATCTTGCGCCGGGCTTCCTGGCCACTTTCATCATTGTTGAAATGTACGCCAATTCCCTGTGCCCGGCCGTTCTGGGCTCCAGCCGGGGTGATCCAGACGACAGTGCCGGCGATTGACAGCTTGGCCGGATCATCCATCAGCGACAACAGCATGAAGACCTCATCGCCGATGGTGTAACTGCGTGTCGTCGGAATGAAGATGCCACCGCTGCGGAGGTGCGGCATGAACGCGGCGTAAAGCGCGGATTTGGAATTGATATTGAGCGAGAGAACGCTGGGGCGCTGCGGAGCGGGTTTTGCTTCACTCATCTTTGATCAATTGGCAAACAGGGCTCGATAGTCCAGTAAAAGGCTTTCCAGGAAGAGGCGCGCATTGAGTGGCTGCTCTGCCTCCTGGCGACGTGTAATCAGAGCCCGATATGACTGAATCAGGCGTGCAGGGGGAATCATATCAGCCAAGCCTGAAATAATGGCTTGTTGCGGCAGAAAATATCGGACAGGCAGGCCATTCCTGGCGAGTGTCAGATCGACCATCCATTTCTGCAAAGCTTCGGTAACGTGTTTCAACGCCACTTTACCTTTGCTGTCCTTGACGGCTTTTTCGAGTTCGGCTGCGGTTGCCAATGGGTCACCCTTGCGGCCTGCGCCCAGTCGTGTTGTCAGCAACTCAAGCCACGCCCCTTGTCCGGATGCTGCAAGCTCCAGTGCCAACCCGGGCGAACCACCCGCCAAAGCCAGCCAGCGTTCGGCTTGGGCGACACCATCGTCAACCAAAACCTTCTCTGCGACCTTCATGGAAGGTACCGGCACAGGCACGACCTGACAGCGGCTGCGTATGGTTGGCAGCAAACGCATTGGCTCGCTTGAAACCATTAAAAACAAAGTATCTGGAGCAGGTTCTTCAAGTGTTTTGAGAAGTGAATTTGCGGTACTGCGGTTCATTGCCTCGGTTGGATTGACCAGAATGATCCGCAATCCACCGCGGTGGGTACCGATATTGAAGAATTCATCAAGCCCACGCACCTGATCGATGGTGATCTGCTGACTGGGCTTTTTCTTGCCGTCCTCGACCTCGGCTTCTTCGCCGAGCGCATCCGGCTGCAACAAGCGAAAATCGGGATGATTGCCCTGCTCGAACCAGTTGCAGGCCAGGCATTTGCCGCAAGCCAAGCCGTCGATTGATGGCGATTCGCAGAGCAGACTGGCCGCGAAACGCCTCGCCAGCTCATATTTCCCCAAGCCTTTTTGGCCAACCAGCAACAGCGAATGCGGCAATTGCTTCCGCCTTGCCTGCAATCCTGCCCAGACCTTCGAGTGAAGATCAATAACGTTCATAAACAAATCGCTGCAATAATTTGTTCAAGTTGTTTGCGAATATTTTCAATGGTGTTATCAGCGTTAACCACGCGCATTCGGCTCGGGCTGCCATGCGCTCTTTCCAGATAAGCTTGACGGACTCGCTCGTGGAAATCGACCCGTTCCTGTTCGAACTTGTCGAGCACCCGATTGGCCAGCACGATGCGCTCGCGGGCAATATCGAGGGGCAGATCAAACAATAGCGTCAGATCAGGTTGCAGGTGTTCATGCACCCAATGCTCCAGAATCAGAAACTTGGCACGATCCAACCCGCGGCCACCGCCTTGATAGGCGTAGGTAGCATCGCTGAAGCGGTCGCAGATTACCCACTCCCCCCGGGCCAGCGCCGGTTCTATCAATTTGGCCAAATGCTCACGGCGGGCGGCAAACATCAGAAGCGTTTCAGTCTCCAGATGCATGGGCTCGTTGAGCAGCAATTCCCTCAATTTTTCACCCAGCTCCGTACCGCCCGGTTCGCGTGTCACTTGAACAACGATACCGCGTGCTCGCAGCAATTCGGCCAGCCACTCGACGTGACTGCTCTTTCCTGCGCCATCTATGCCTTCGAAAGTGATGAATTTCCCTTTCACTTCCCACCCCTCTGATATTTATTGACTGCGTTGTTGTGTTCATCCAGCGTAGGCGAAAACTGGCTGCTGCCGTCGCCACGAGCAACAAAATAAAGAACGTCGCTTTGAGCCGGATTGAGCGCTGCGCGCAAGGAAGCCTGCCCGGGCATGGAGATCGGCGTCGGCGGCAAGCCGGGCCGGGTGTAGGTATTGTACGGGGTGTCGGTAAGCAGATCGCGCTTTCGCAGATTTCCGTCGAAGCTCTCGCCCAGACCATAGATTACGGTCGGATCGGTCTGCAGCAACATGCCCTTGCGCAAGCGATTGACAAACACCGCAGCGACCAGATTCCGGTCGGCTTCGCGTCCGGTTTCCTTTTCCACAATCGACGCCATGACCAACGCCTCAGCCGGCGTTTTGTAGGGTAGCCCGGTGGCGCGCCGGGTCCATTCAGTATCCAGTTTGCGCAGCATGGCTCGATTGGCCCGAGCCAGCAGCTCCAGATCGCTCGATTGCTTGTCGAAAAGGTAGGTATCCGGAAATAACTGACCTTCCAGACTCCTGACATTGAGCCCGAGCAGGGTGATGATCTGCGCTTCGCTCAATTCACGGGTCTCATGACTCAGATCGGGATGGCTGTCCATCCGCCCGCGCCACTGGCGGAATGTCCAGCCTTCAACCAGGGTCAGTTCGCCCTGCGTCACCTTGCCTTTGAGCAACTTGTTGAGCAGCTGCATCGGGGTAACCCCCGTTTTGACCGCATAGCTCCCCGCCTTGATGGATGTATCGGCCCGATTGATACGGGCCAGCATGGCGAGCAAGGTCGGTTGGACAACGATGCCCGACTCACGCATCTGGGTGATGGCTGAACGCAGGCTGCTGCCTGCCGTCACCCGGAAATCGAGTGGCGAGCTGCTCAATTGCAGGGGCTGATTTGCCCACCACCACATGCCGGCTGCCGCGGTTGCCAACAGCACAAAAATCGGGAGGGAAATCTTGAGTAGGAAGCGCACGGGAACTCGAAGGGAGCAAGCAGGTCTTGCCCGTGTAGAACGAGCACGTTATAACGAGCGATATAATATCCGAAACCCCCTCAGGAGCCCTCATGAATCCCCACTGGCGCAGCTTTCTGGAATCGACCGAAGGTGTCTTCGATAATGATTCGACCGAGCTTCTCAACTTCGGCGATGGCGCCGGCGAGTTGCTTGCTGCAACGCAGCAGACGGTCGTCGTTCCGCTCACCCACCTTGGTCTTATCGAAGCCATGGGTGACGAGGCCAAGGCCTTCCTGCACAGCCAGTTCACCAGCGACATCAACCATCTGGCCGATGGTCAGGCCCAGCATGCCGGTTGGTGCACCGCCAAAGGCCGGATGCAGGCGAGTTTCGTCGTCTGGCGCCAAGGCGAGCGCTATCTCCTTGCTCTGGCTGCCGACCTCCAGGAAGCAACGCAAAAGCGCCTGCAAATGTTCGTCTTGCGGGCAAAAGTAAAACTGGCCGCGCAGACCGACAGTACCGTCATGCTCGGCCTCTCCGGCCCGCAAGCCGAAGAGGCGCTGGCCGATGCCGGACTGCCCTGCCCGGCTGAAGCAATGGCGACGGCCACCGCCGGCGGTGTAACCGTCATTCGCCTCGATGCCAAACGTTTCATGATCGTGGCGCCGGAATCGGCGATGGCTGTGCTGTGGCAAAAACTCACCGTCAAAGCTCGCCCGGCAGGCCTCCCCGCTTGGCGCTGGCTCGATATTCAGGCCGCTTTCCCGCTCGTCACCCTGGCCACCAAGGAGGAGTTCGTGCCTCAAATGGCCGATTTCGAAAAGATTGGCGGCGTCAGTTTCCACAAGGGCTGTTATCCGGGTCAGGAAATCGTCGCCCGCACCCAGTACCTCGGCAAGGTCAAACGCCATTTGCATCGCGTAACCAGCGCGCAGGAACTCAAGCGGATCAGTCCTGTGGCACGGTGATGACCGTCGCCCCGTCGCCGGCCGGCGGTTACGAAGCCCTGGCGGTGATCCAGAGCAATTTTGCCGGCAATGTCCGTCTGGGTTCGCTGGAAGGCCCTTCCGTCCAGGCTGCCGCGGTCAACCCGTAAAAACGGCCAAAAATGAAATGTGTCTGATCGTCGTCGGCTGGCGGGTGCATCGGGATTACCCACTGGTCGTCGCGGCCAATCGTGACGAGTTCTACGCCCGCCCGACAGCGCCATTGGGACGCTGGCCCGATGCGCCAGAAGTTATCGGCGGGCTCGATCTCGAAGCCGGTGGCACCTGGCTGGGCATCAGCGAGTCCGGGCGCTTCGCCGCGGTCACCAACGTACGCGAGCCCGGCATGGCCAAAGGCGCGCAATCCCGCGGCGCCCTGACACGGGGCTTCCTGACGGCCAGATCATCGGCCGAGGAATACGCCGCAGGGATCAATGGCAACCAATACTCCGGCTTCAACCTGTTGCTGAGCGACGGCGACGAACTGGTCTACTGCTCGAATCGCGATGGCAATCCACGCTCACTGGCGCCGGGTGTTTATGGCTTATCGAATCACCTGCTCGACAGCCCATGGCCGAAACTGCTGGCTGCCCGCCAGCGATTTGCCGACGCATTGCCCTGCCTGCCCGATGAGTCAGCATTTTTTGAGTTGCTGGCCGACCAGGCCATCGTCGTCGATGAGAACCTGCCCAGCACCGGTGTTCCCATCGAATGGGAACGCCTGCTATCAGCCATTTTCGTCAAATCGGAAAGTTACGGCACGCGTGCCTCAACGCTGGTCTGGCAAGACGCTGACGGCAAGATCACGGTTCACGAAAACAGTTTCGGCCCGAACGGGCAGCCGCTTCAGTCTTCAGTGATCTCGACTTCCGAATAGCAAGGCACGAGGTCAAACAATTCGACGATATCGGCGTTGCGCATGCGCACACAGCCGTGCGAGCCGGGCAAACCCATTTCCGCAGAGTCCGGGCTGCCGTGAATGTAGATATAGCGGCGCATGGTATCGACGCAACCCAACCGATTACAGCCGGCCTCGCTTCCAGACAACCAGAGAATGCGCGTCAGGATCCAGTCGCGACCGGGGAATTCCTCGCCCAGAGCGGGTGACCAGAGTTCGCCGGTCGGGCGACGGCGAACGAAGACGGTGTTTTCCGGCTGACCGGCACCGATTTTGGCGCGAATAATGTGTCGCCCACGCGGCGTCTGATAGCTGCCGGAAACTTCGCCAACCCCGGCCTTGGCCGTCGAAACCGGGTACTCGCGCAGAATCTCGCCCTGATCGTCGAAGACGGTCATCGCCTGGCGTGCCACTGAAATATGCAGTTTCATGATGACTTCTTGCGCCGACCAGCAAAAAAAGCCGACAACATGGCGCTGCATTCATCGGCCAGCACGCCACCTTCGACAGTCGCATGATGATTCAGCCGCTCGACCCCGAACAGATCGACGACGCTGCCATGCACGCCGGTCTTGGCGTCACGTGCACCGTAGATGACGCGTCTGATCCGCGCATGCATGATGGCGCCGGCACACATGGCGCACGGTTCCAGCGTGACGAACAGTTCGCACCCCGGCAGGCGGTAGTTGCCGAGCACCCGCGCGGCGTCGCGCAAGGCAGCGATTTCAGCATGGGCCGTTGGGTCGCTCTCGCCAATCGGCGAATTGAAACCACGGCCGACAATGGCGCCATTGAGGACCACGACAGCGCCAACCGGCACCTCACCAAGGCACTCGGCAGCGCGCGCCAGCGACATCGCCTCACGCATGAAAAACTCGTCACTGAGACCGAGTGTTGCTTCGTCGCTCATGCCAGCTCGCCAGCAAAAACAGGATCATTCATAAAACGGTGGCCTGGAAAATCGGGTTCGGAAGGGCGGCAAGTATAGCGCTAGCGGACTGGCTCACCCTAGTTGCCCAGCAGCAACAGGCGGATGTCGGCAGTGATGTCATCAACGCTGCTCGTATCCTTGACATAGAGCCGCAGGCGACCGGCCGGATCGAAGACATAGGCGCCCGTCGAATGGTCGATGACATAGCCCAGTTCGCCTTCGACCGGTTTGCGCGCTGCGAAGACGCGGAACTCCTCGGTGGCCGCCTTGATTTGCGCTGCATCACCGCGCAGGCCAAGAAATGTCGGGTTGAACCAGGGCACGAAATCCTTCAGACGCTCAGCACTGTCCCGCTCCGGATCGACCGTGACGAACAGCACTTGGACCCGCTCCGCATCGCCGCCAAGCGCCTTCATCACGTCGGCCAGCTTGGCCAGCATGGTCGGACAAATATCCGGGCAGGCGGTGTAGCCAAAGAACACCACCGTTGCCTTGCCCTGATAGTCGGTCAGGGATCGTTGCCGACCGTGGTGGTCGACCAGAGTCAACTGACGCCCGAAAGTTGCGCCGGTCAGATCGGTATTTCGAAATGTCGCAGGTGGCCGCTTGCAGGAGAGCAAGGCAGCCATGGACAGCGCGAGAAAGAGGCGGCGATTCATCATGACAATTTTTTCTGAACTATTTCAGGAACATTGATTCTCAGGCTAGAGGTCGGTTCTCACAAGGGGAGGGAACAGAATGGCGAGTTGTACGCTTGAGACTCAGGCTGCGCAAAGCGCAGACGCAAATCTTGCTGCCCGGCTGCTACGCAGCCTTTTCCCTCCTTCCGCCCTGCTCTTGCCGGCTTTAGCCAGCGCTGAGTACAAGTTTAATTTCCCCGAGCCGGTCACGCCCATCGCCCGGGAAACGCTGCACATCCACAACGAGTTCATGCTGATCATCACCATTCTGTTCGTGGTGGTGTTCGCCATCATGATCTACTCGATGATCAAGCACAGGAAGAGCAGCGGCCACGCACCGGCCAAGTTCACCGGGCCGACTGGCGCCCTGCAATGGTTCTGGGCATTGATCCCGTTCGCCATCCTGCTTTTCATCGACTTCGTGCTGATGGGCATCCCGGCGGTGCAGGCCATCATCAACATGGAAGATACCCAGACCAAGGCCGACATGGTGCTCAAGGTCACCGGCATGCAGTGGAAGTGGCAGTACGAGTACCCGGAATCCGGCGTCAAATTCATCAGCACGTTGGCCACACCGCGCGACCAGATCGCCAATGCCGAGGCCAAGGGCGAAAACTACCTGCTCGAAGTCGACAAGCCGGTGGTGCTGCCGGTCGGCAAGAAGGTGCGCATCCTGCTCACGTCGACCGACGTCATCCATACTTGGTGGGTTCCGCAATTCGGCGTCAAGCGCGATGCCATTCCCGGCTTCCTGCGCGAAACCTGGGTGCTGATCGAAAAGCCCGGCATCTATCGCGGCCAGTGCGCCGAACTGTGCGGCAAGGATCACGGCTTCATGCCGGTGGTTGTCCATGCCGTACCGGAGCCTGAATATCTCGCCTGGGTCGAAGCGCAAAAAGCCGAGGCCAAGGCCGCAGCGGGCGGAGCTGACCGGACCTGGAGCAAGGACGAACTGGTCGCCGAAGGCAAAGCGGTCTATGAAAAGGTTTGCGCCGCCTGCCACCAGCCGGATGGCAAGGGTTTGCCCCCAGCCTTCCCGGCGCTGGCCGGCAGCAAGATCGTCAGCGGGCCGTTGCTCGACATGAACGGCAAGGTGATCAAGGACAGCCATGTTGACCGGGTGCTGCACGGCAAGGCCGGCACAGCCATGCAGGCCTTCAGCGCCAGCCTGTCCGATGTCGAGCTGGCAGCAGTCATCACCTACGAACGCAACAGTTTCGGCAACCAGACGGGCGACATGATCCAGCCAGCCCAGATCAAGTCACTGCGCTAGGAGACAGCGATGAGCACAGCCACCCACGCCGCCGAGCACCCGGCAGAACATTACCCCGGCGGCCTGATGCGCTGGCTGACGACGACGAATCACAAGGACATCGGCACGATGTACTTGACTTTCTCGCTGATCATGTTCTTCGTCGGCGGCCTGATGATCCTCGCTGTCCGGGCCGAACTATTCCAGCCCGGCCTGCAGCTCATGAAGCCTGAGTTCTTCAACCAGCTCATCGGCGTGCATGCGCTGGTGATGATCTTTGCGGCGCTGATGCCGGCCGCCACCGGCTTCGCCAACTGGATGCTGCCGCTTATGATCGGCGCGCCCGACATGGCGCTACCCCGTCTCAACAATTGGGGTTTCTGGCTGCTGCCGCCGGCCGCCATCCTGCTCACCCTGCCCTTCACGCTGGCCCTGTTCGGCATCGGCGACGGCGCCATCGCCACCGGCTGGACCTTCTACGCGCCGCTGTCGGTGCAGGGCGGCATGGGCGTCGATTTCGCCATCCTGGCCGTGCATATCCTTGGTATTTCATCGATCATGGGCTCGATCAACATCATCGTCACCATCTTCAACATGCGGGCGCCGGGCATGACCATGATGAAGCTGCCGCTCTTCGCCTGGGGCTGGCTGATCACCGCCTTTCTGCTGATCGCCACGCTGCCGGTATTGGCCGGCGCGGTGACCATGCTGCTCACCGACCGCCATTTCGGCACGCATTTCTTCGATGCGGCGGGCGGCGGCGACCCCATCCTCTTCCAGCACCTGTTCTGGTTCTTCGGCCATCCCGAGGTGTATATCCTGCTGCTGCCGGTGTGGGGGCTGATGCCGCATGTGCTGGCCACCTTCTCGCGCAAGCCGACCTACGGCTACACGGCGCAGGTCTACAGCTTCATCGCCATCGGGCTGCTCTCGGTCGTGGTCTGGGCCCACCACTTCTTTACGGCCGGTATGCCGGTACCGGCACTGGTTTATTTCATGTTCAGCACCATGGCCATTTCGCTGCCGCTGGCCGTCCTGTTCTTCTGCTGGATCGCCACCATGTGGAAGGGTGCGATGACTTTCGAGACGCCGATGCTGTTTGCCGTCGGCTTCATCGTGCTGTTCGGCATCGCCGGGCTGACCGGGCTGATTCTGGCCGACGTCGCGGCCGATGCCCAGTACCACCACAGCTATTTCGTCGTCGCCCACTTCCATTACGCGCTGTTCGCCGGCGGCATCATGGGTGTGATGACCGGCGTTTATTACTGGCTGCCGAAATGGACCGGCCACATGTACAGCGAAAAGCTCGGCAAGCTGCATTTCTGGTTGACCGTCTTTTCTTTCAATCTGACCTTCCTGCCACAGTTCTTCCTCGGTCTGGCCGGCATGCCGCGACGCATTCCCGACTATGCGCTGCAGTTTGCCGAATTCAATGCCATCTCGACCATTGGTGCCTTTGTCCTCGGCATCAGCCAGTTGCTCTTTGCCTGGAATATCTGGTGTTGTGTGCGCGGCGGCCCGAAGGTGGACAGCCAGGTCTGGGAAGGCGCCGAGGGGCTGGAATGGGAGCTTTCGTCGCCACCGCCCCACCATAGCTGGGAAATCCAGCCGGTGATCAAATGAACGAGGCGCACATGACCCCGGCCTTCACCGATGCCGAGCTCGCCCGCCGCCGCGCCGCATCGCGCCGTCTTGGCTGGCTGCTTGGCGCCGTCGTTCTGGTCATTTACCTCATCGGCTTGTTCATCAAGCGTTAGCACCATGGAACAGGCCCAACCCACCCCAGCTCGCCACAATCGCCTGATCGGCAAGCTGCTGTTGATGGTGGCCGGGGCCTTCGTTTTTGCCTTCGCACTGGTGCCGCTCTATGACGTGCTCTGCGCGGCTACCGGCTTCAATGGCAAGACAGCTGGCCAAGGGGTGATTCGCGACGGATTCGGCGTCGGCGGCCTGCAAACCGCCGCTGCCCCGGCCTCGAAGGTAGATACCGGGCGCACTGTCCGCGTCGAATTCACCGGCACCGTGATGCCAGGCCTGCCTTGGGACATGCGGCCGCTAACGATCAGCCTCGACATCCACCCGGGCGAACTGCAGCAGGTCAGCTACCTGGTGCGCAACACATCCAACCAGACAGTGACAGGTCAGGCCGTCCCGAGCGTGACGCCCGGCCAGGCGGCGCAGCATTTCGAGAAGATCGAATGCTTCTGTTTTTCACAACAAACGCTGGGACCGGGCGAGGCGCGCGAAATGCCGCTGGCTTTTATCGTCAAACCCGAGGTCGACCGCAATATCAGCCACATCACCCTGTCCTACGCCTTTTTCAGCATTGATGGACAACGCCAGACACTGACCCGCCCCGGGGAGGCCCGATGAAAACCAGTCCAGCTCACGCCGTACACGCGGAACACTATTTCGTTCCGCAGCCCAGCCTGTACCCGGTCATCCTCTCGGCCGGCATGTTCCTGCTCGCCTTTGGCTTCATCCAGCTGATCAACAACTTCGGCCCTGGCAAGTGGGTCATGCTCGGCGGCACAGCCGTCATCCTCTATGTTCTGTTCGGCTGGTTCGGCAAGGTCATCGGTGAATCGCAGAGCGGCGCCTACCGCGACTGGGAGGACCGTTCATTCCGCTACGGCATGATCTGGTTCATCGCTACCGAGGTGATGTTCTTCGCCGCCTTCTTCGGCGCGCTGTTCTACGTGCGGGTGATTTCAGTGCCGACCCTGGGTGGCATGGAAGGCGCCCACGGCTTCAGCCTGTGGCCGGAATTCGCCGGCACCTGGCCAACCAGCGGGCCGAAAGGTACCACCTTCACGCCGATGGGCGCATGGGGCATTCCGGCACTCAATACCGCCCTGCTGCTCAGTTCCGGGGCCACTGTCACCTGGGCGCACTGGGGGCTGTTGCGCAACAAGCGTAGCCACCTGGTGCTCGGTTTAGCCGCGACGGTCTTGCTCGGCAGCGTTTTCCTCGGCTTTCAGGCCTACGAATATCACCACGCCTATACCGAACTCGGCCTGACCATGGGGGCCGGCGCCTATGGGGCGACTTTCTTCATGCTGACCGGCTTTCATGGCTTTCACGTCACGCTCGGCACCATCATGCTCGCCGTCATCCTGCTGCGCAGCCTGAGCGGCCATTTCAGCGCCGAGCGCCATTTCGCCTTCGAAGCAGTCGCCTGGTACTGGCACTTCGTCGACGTGGTCTGGCTGATCCTCTTCGTCTTCGTTTACTGGGTGTAGCCGGGTATGAGACCAAACCTGAACCCGGCCAGCAGCATCAGGAAGAGCGCGATGGACAGCCCGATGCGCAGGGTCAGCGCCCGCACCGTCCGCTCGCCGGCCCCTCGGTCGCGGTAGAGATAGAAGAGCCCGGAGAACAGGCTGCCGACGATGGCCAACAACAGCAAAACAACCAGCAGCTTGAGCATGGACGACGCCTCCGCAGGAATTTCCGTGGCCCAGTATGCGCGCCGGCCGGGCAGAGCGGCAAGGGCCAGCCGCAAGCAGGCGGCGATCCTTGGCGGCCTGCTCCTCGCCTTCCTGTTGCCGGTCTTCATTTCGCTCGGCCTCTGGCAATGGCGCAAGTCCGAGACCAAAACCGCGCTGCAGATCGAACTCGACACCCGCAGCCACGATGCCGCCATCGCCATGCCAACCACGCTGGCCGATGTTGATTCCCTGCGCCATCACCGGGTCATCCTGCACGGTACCTACGACGCGGCCCGCCAGGTGCTGATCGACAACCGCCTGCATCAGGAACAGGCCGGCTACCACGTCATCACGCCCCTGCAATTGGCCGGATCGAACATGCATGTGCTGGTCAATCGCGGCTGGCTGGCCGCCCCGGCCGATCATCAGCAGCAACCGGTGGCCGAAGTACCGGCCGGTGAAATCGAACTGAGCGGCATTGCCGTACTGCCCACCCAGCGCTTTTTCAACCTGGCGCCGCAGCCGACCAGCGGCTGGGCACCGGTCTGGCAGAACCTCGACATCGAACGCTTCCGCTCGGCCGTGCCCTACCCCCTGCAAGGCCTGGTCATTCAGCTCGACCCAACGGCACCGGGCGGCTTTGTGCGCGAATGGCCGCGGCCGGATGAACGGGCCGACCGCCACCGCAGCTACGCCCTGCAATGGTTCGGTTTCGCCACCGCCAGCGTCGGCATCTGGGCCTATTTCCTGATCCGCCGGCCATGAACAGCATCGCAATCCGTCCGCTCCCCAACCAACGCCAGGGCCGGCTGATGCTGGCGCTGATCGTCGGCCTGCTCGCCTTGCCCTTCATCATCGGGGCCGGCCTTTACTTCGGCGGCTGGCATCCGTCCCGGATTGGGCACCACGGGCACCTGGTCAATCCTCCCCGACCACTGCCAGAGCAAATGCTACGGTCAACCGGAAAAAATGCCGAAAAATGGAAACTCGTGCTCCAGGTCCGCGGCCCCTGCGCCGCCGACTGCACGAGCCGTCTCGACGAAATGCGCCGCATCCACGTCGCCCTCTACAAAAACATGGGCCGCCTGAGCCGCGCCGTGCTCACCGACCAGCCGGACGATCCAGCCCTGCTCGCCCTGCACGCCAACCAACCCGACCTGATGGTGCTGACCGTCCCGCCCGGCGCATTGACTGAAGTCACCGACCCCGTGTTGCTGGTCGATCCACAGGGCCTCGTGATCATGACCTACCCCCCCGACGCCAGTCCGCAAGGCATGCGCGCCGACCTCGACCGCCTGCTCAAATACGCCTGGACCGGCTAGGAGAACCGCCATGCACACCGCGACAGCCCCCACCCTGAGCCTCAGCCAACGCCTGGCCGCCTTCAGCCACCTGTGCAAGCCACGCGTCAACAGCCTGATCGTATTCACGACGATGATCGGCATGTGCCTGGCGACGCCGGAGTTCCCACCGCTGTTGCGCTTCACGGTCGCCTCGCTCGGCATCGCGCTGGTTTCCTTCGCCGCCGCCGCGCTGAACTGCCTGGTCGAACGCACCGTCGACGCCAAGATGGCCCGCACCAGCTGGCGCGCCACGGCCCGCGGCGACATCTCGCCGCTCGAAACGATCACGCTGGCCACCGCTCTCGGCGCCACCGGCCTGTGGCTGCTTCACACCTACATCAACGACCTGACCATGTGGCTGACGCTGGCCACCTTCGTCGGCTACACCGTCATCTACACCCTGATCCTCAAGCCGGCGACGCCGATGAACATCGTCATCGGCGGTGCCTCTGGCGCCATGCCGCCACTGCTCGGCTGGACGGCGATGACCGGCCATGTCTCGGCCGAACCGCTGGTCCTCTTCCTGATCATCTTCCT
The DNA here is from genome assembly GCA_008080565.1 of Rhodocyclaceae bacterium. Taxonomy (GTDB): domain Bacteria; phylum Pseudomonadota; class Gammaproteobacteria; order Burkholderiales; family Rhodocyclaceae; genus Azonexus. The sequence continues at coordinate 46,197 of VIKE01000008.1, forward strand.
GTGGACCCCGCCGCACTTCTGGGCGCTGGCCTGCTACCGGCGCGACGACTACGCCCGCTCCGGCCTGCCCATGCTGCCGGTCACCCACGGCATCGCCTTCACCTGCCAGCACATCCTCTGGTACACCGTGATGCTCGCCGCCGCCAGCCTGATCCCGGTCTCGCTCGGCATGAGCGGCACGTTCTACCTGATTGCCATCAGCCTGCTCGACCTCGTCTTCCTCGGCTACGCCATCGCCCTCTGCCGCAACTACAGCGACGCCCTGGCCCGCCGCGCCTTCCGCTACTCCATCCTCTACCTGACCCTGCTCTTTGCCGCTCTGTTCATCGACCGCCTGTTTTGATCTGCTTGTTCTGATCTGCCGATGCGCCTCTACCGTCGCCTGCTACTCGTCGCTACGCTGCTCGCCTTCGCCGTCATCGCCCTCGGCGCCTACGTCCGCCTGTCCGACGCCGGCCTCGGTTGCCCCGACTGGCCGGGCTGCTACGGGCACTGGCTGGGCATACCAGATGCTCCCCATGAACAACATGCTGCCGCGCAAGCCTATCCAGACCGTCCGCTCGACACTGGCAAGGCGTGGAAGGAAATGCTCCACCGCTATCTGGCCGGCACACTGGGCCTGCTCATCCTGGCGCTGAGCATCCTCGCCTGGCGCAAGGAATCCCGCAGCCTCCAGTCGCCAACGATGCCGACCGCACTGCTCGGCATTGTTGGCCTGCAGGCAGCTCTCGGCATGTGGACCGTCACGCTATTGCTCAAGCCGGTCATCGTCACCCTGCACCTAATCGGTGGCATGACGACACTCTCCATCCTCGTCGGCATGAGCGTTGCCGGACGCAAGGCAACGCCGGATAACGCCATTGGTCCCCGCACCCGCCGGCTCGCTTTTGCAGCACTGCTGGCAATCGTCATCCAGATCGCCCTCGGCGGCTGGGTCAGTAGCAACTACGCCGCCCTCGCCTGCCCGGATTTCCCGACCTGTCAGGGTCAATGGCAGCCCGAAATGGATTTCACCCACGCCTTCAGCCTGCACCGCGAATTGGGCGAAACAAGCGATGGCCAGTTACTGCCGTACGCCGCACTGACAGCGATTCACTGGAGCCACCGTCTGGGAGCTGTTTTAGTTACCCTGATGGCGGGCCTGCTGGCACTTGCCCTGTTCAAAACCGGCAAGAGAAATTGGCAATTATGGGGTGGCTTGCTGGCGTTTCTGTTGCTGGCGCAACTCAGTTTGGGCATCGCCAACGTGCTGCTCGGCCTGCCACTGGTCATCGCCGTCGCCCACAATCTCGGCGCCGCCCTCCTGCTGACGGCGACGCTCGCCATCAATCTCCGTATGTATGGCCTGAACCATGAAAACCACGTGACATCACCAGTCCGCAGCGCTTCAGAAGCACTCGACGCCACTGGCTGAAGACCAGTAAAGCCTTGCGCCACAAACGACAAAGCCCGGAAAACCGGGCTTTGTCGTTTGTGCAAAAACCTTACATCATTCCCACTCGATTATTCATTGAACCGCCACACGCTTGTGTTCCTAGGGTTGTAGCGATCCATGAAATCCTTCATACCGTCAGAGATACCGTCAAAACCAATGGGCTCAATTGACACGATATGACACGACCTGATGTTGAAGCCTCCAACATTGAAGATGAGTCACGCGCATCAAACTAGCCCATACACCAAATAATGCCATAGATTCTCTCGACATCTACTACGACCAGAAAGTCAGTGAGATACGGGAGACCAGCATCGGTAAGCTTGCTTCATAGGATTGATTAAGCATCCTGCAGCACGTAACCGATGTAGCAGAGGACGTATCAGAATTCGAGGGTCAGTTCTCCAAGGCTAAACGCGCAAGCTTCTCAAGTACACTCATTTTCGAATTGTCTCCCCCAAGCACACCATTGGTCATGGTGTGCAAGTACAACTGCACGAGAGGCAGATTCAGCAGACCGTCCTTGCTGGCCTCTGCGACACGAAAACCTCCTGCCGATATCATCTTGGTAACTACTTGATCAACGATCGTTAATCGGTTCGCCGAACACCTCAGTGGCAAACGGCATAGCGATCGCTGGCGCCGTCGGTAACTCAGCGGCGGGGATGCTCCCAGCGGCCATCTGGAGCAGGCGCGGCGCCATGCGGCCCCCGGCGAGGCTCAACTGACCAATCACACCCTCGCGTGCGAGCAGTCGCAACCGGTTGATCCGCTTCGTCCCTTTCTTGAAACGGATCAGGTCATCATACAGTTGCGGGTCGTCCGCCCGGTCCAACTCGAATAGCAAGCGGATGGTCTCGTACTCCGGCGTCTTCTTCTCGCTCATCACGCACCTCCCCGGGCCGCAGTGGCATTAACGCTGAAGATATTGGCCACGTGGTTCATGCCGGCAATCTGGAAGCCCCGGACGTTGGCGTGCAAAGGGTCCTTCACTTCCAGGATGCGGTGCTTCGGAAACGCCTCTTTCACCGCCTTCTTGAAGAGGTAGGCACCGCCTCCGACCAGGATGATGTTCTGGAAGCTGTAGCTCGCATCAATCCAGCGCATCATCGACGCCACCGCCTGCTGGGCGATCGAGTGCGCCATGGGCATAGCCCGCGAGATATCGTAGGGCTTCTGGTAGATCACGGGGTTCTTGCCGGTGCGCAGGGCCAGGTCGATGGCCTCGATATCGTTGTAGGGCGTACCGATGTCGTGCCCGATCTCCGCTGCAATGGCTTGCAGGATGTCGAAGACGCCCCGGTTCACCGAGTGGCTCTTGTTCTGCACCAGACGCATGCCCCGCGCCACCAGCCAGTCAAAGGTCCGTGACCCCGGATCGATAATCAGGCTTTGTTCCCGTTCGATGCTGGCCATCTTTCCATGTTGCACGGCGAAATCGACCAAGGCCCCCTGGGGCTGTGCGATGGCCAAGGTCTTATGTACAACCACACTCTTGCCGCAGCCGATATCGTGGCTCCCGGTCACCGCCTTCTCGAGGGTGTTCTTCTTGGTCGTGAGTGCAACGACCGGCAGCCCCACAACCAGCAGATCAATCACCGGTTGCTTCATCAGGGCCAAGGCGCCACGCAGCAGCGCCATGTACTCCGGCGTCTCGGTGTAGCGGTCGTGCATCTGGGTAGCGCGGAACGTATCCGCGGCCAGTTCAATCTCGGGGCCAACCTCATAGAAAATGCCATTGATCGGGATCGCGACCGTCTTGCGGCGCTCATAGCCGGGTTGCCCGGACGGTTCCCGCATGGTCGGATATGCGACCGAAGGAAAACTGGCGCAGCGGATGTCGCTGCCGGCCACGTTGCTGACGAATTTGGTGTTGCCGAAACCGACATCCACCGCTCTGACCACATAGTCCATGTGAGGCTCCTGTAAAGGTTTGCGAGCGGCCAGCATCAACACCCCGATGCGGCCCGTCCACGCGAAATCCGCTCCGGTTGCCCCAGCTATCGCAATCAGCCTCGACCGCATTCGAATTCCAGTCGAACTGGCTTGGGATGAAAGTCGAGTTCCTGCGTCGGGCGCCAAAACGGCTCTCGCGTCGATTTACGGTCTCACTGGATCAGGGTGCGTCAAGGACACATTTCCAGCGGCTGTCCCATCGAAAACAGCAGCACCTGATCGAAACGCTCACGGTGGTAACCAGAGGCCGAGTTGGCGCCCGTCAAGCCCACTTATCGTCTCGTTCCAGTCGTCCCCTGAAAAATAAACTCACCCTGTGTTTCAATTTCAAGTGCCATCCGCAAGCCCCTGCATTCCTGGTGTTTCGGCAGGTTTGCCCGTTGACCATCTCTAGCTCCGGGTGTGAACTACAGGCTCCCGAGGCCTCCTGGCCTGCTCCATCGCGGAGCAAAAGGCGTTGCGGTCGTTACCCGCCTCTTCAGCCCCGACCTTGAGTCGGGTTGGCACGGTCCCCGAGACCCTGCCCGAAGTTGTTCCAAACGTAGTGCAACGCTAGACCTTGCCGGCAGTTCCCTGTCGGATGCTCCTTGAGGGCATGTCTTGCGTTCGGTTCAAACGGCCGGCACCCGATGCCACGCCCCTGTTCCCCGTCATCGTTCGAGCACGCGCATTGCGCAGCACACGTCGTGTTGGCCCTCATGGGCTCCGCGTGTGAAGCCGCTCGTACGCTTGTACTGCCCTGGACTTTCGGTCAGGGGCGGACCCATGCAGGTGGATGACGCTACGAATCGAGGACTGATCCCCCTGTAGCGCAAGGCGAGACCTTCGCGCCGATGTTGCCCCCTCCTTCGAGGCGAGGCTGCATCACCAAACCCGTCAACGCAGAAATGCGAACGCGGGACGGATCACCGTTTCATTTTTAAGAACGACCGAGCCGGAGGCCGCGCATCAGGTGCGACACCGGCAAACACTGGGTAGGTATGGCGTGCTCGTGGTCGCACGCCCTGCCGAAGCACTCGACCACGCTTTGCGTACGCGACGGAATCCGCGCCCGCATTGAGCCGATGGATTCCACCCAATACATCTGCTGTGGGCTGACGGGACAGCGCACAACTCGCTTTCGGAGATTTGCCATGTCTACGTCTACTTTCATCAACACCTCCCACTCCCGTCGCCGAGTCCAAGGCTCTATTGGCTCAGGCCGTTCCGCCCATCACCAGCCGCCACGCCGACAGGAATGGGCCTCAATGACGCCCGATCAGATCCTGGATCGTTTCCGTCCGGGCAAAGCGGACCCTATGCAGGTACTCGATGTCCTGCTGGAACTGTTCAACACGCAGCACACTGCCCTCGACAAGACGGTCTCGCACAAAACACGGCAAGAGCGGGCCGACTTCCTGCGGCGCTTCTTCCGCGACCTCAAGCTAAAGGCCAATTTCGCCACCGTGCCCGATCCACGCAATCTCGGTGACCGGCACATCCGGGCGATTGTTGCCGTGTGGCGCGAAGAGAAACTCGCGCCATCGACAATCCAGACCTATCTGAGTTTTCTGCGGGGGCTGGCGCTGTGGACTGGCAAGCCTGGATTCATCCGTCCTCCAGCCTACTACGGCCTCACCCCCAGGGAATATCAGCGCGACGAAAACGCCCAACGTGACAAAAGCTGGACGGCGGCAGGCATCGACATCGATGCCGTGGTTGAACAGGTCAGTGCGTTCGACCGCTACGTCGGCGCTTCATTGGGATTGATCCGGGCGTTCGGCCTGCGCCGCAAGGAATCGGTGATGATCCGCCCGCACCTGTGCACGGTGCCGTTCGAAGCAACAGGCCTGCCGCCCGAGGAACGGCAGGCCGACCACTACGTGCGAATCAAGGAAGGTGCAAAGGGAGGACGGCTGCGTTTCGTGCCGCTGGACTCCGAGCAACGCTTCACAGCATTGAAGTTTGCCCAGGCAGTCGTTCAGGGCGAGGATGCGCATCTGGGTGATCCTCGCCACAGCCTGAAACACAACCTGCGGCGCTTCGATTACGTGATGGCGAAGTTCGGCATCACGGCGGACGGACTGGGTGCGACGGCACACGGGTTGCGCCACGAAGCGATGATCGACCACTACACCGACAAGGCTGGCATCGCACCACCGGTGCGAGGTGGCAGCGATGTGCCTCCCGACGTGGATGCTGCGGCGCGGCTCTCGTCGGCCCGTCTGGCCGGACACAACCGGGCCAGGGCATCGGGAGCTTATTTAGGTGGGCTGCTCGCCCGTCAGGCGGCGCTAAGGGCACAGCAGCAAGGGAACGCGCTGGGCACGTCCGGCGATTAAGGCTTGCCCAAGGGGCGTTGAGTTTGAGCCTGCATCCGGCCCACTCAAGAAAGGAACGGGGGCTTTGCGGCCCCCGTTTTTTCCCCGTAGATCACGGTCGCATTCCCATGCGGCCTCGAAGTCCCTCACGGTAGAGGACCGCGCCGATGTGGCAGAGAAGCGCTTGATCATCCTCGGAAAGTTCGAGGCCATCCATCCAGGTGGCAAGTTGCACGATGGCCTCGTCGATGGCTTCAACGCTGCCGCTGATGTCCAGTAGTTCGGCATGAGCCTCGAACTGCTTGATGATGGGGTGGTCCATGATCCGGCCTCCGCTTTCGGGGGGAATGGATATCATCATAGTACCCATCGCGCAGAAAGCCGTATGCCGTGACAGGGACTACGCCGCTTACCCACTCGGGCCAACCGTCAAGTCTTGGCCGGCTTCCCCGCCCCCTCGGTTAGTTTGATCAGTTCTTCCGCCGCCTGCGTGCCCCACTGCAGGCAGTGGGCCAGCGAGTTTTCATCGTGGTGCACAGTGTTCAATTCGCACTGCTTGCCGCTTTCAATCCGATTCCACGCCTGCTGTGCCTTGTCGAGCATGTGACGGACCTCAATCAGCGCCATGCGCTCCTCAAGGGAGATCCGGTCGAGCAGGTGTTTTTCCAGAGGCATGTCAGGCCCTCGTCGAGTGGGTGCGGCCAACAAAGCGTTTCAGGCGCCCCATCAACTGCTGGCGATGATCGGGAAACCGCTTGAGGTTCGGGTTGGTGGCATCCTGCTTCCACCAGAGGTTCGCGTAGTCGGAGACGACGCCGTTGTAGCCACACTGCGGCCCATCCTCATCGAACTCGGCGCACAGGCACCGGATCGCTTCGTGGTGGCTCAAGCGGGTGATGGACACCAGCACGGTCGGGTTCCACACCACCCAGACATTGCCGCCGAAGCTGCGCACCGCATCCATGTCTGACTCGGAAAAAACTCGTCCCACGCATCCCGGCTTGTGGCCTTGCTGTCCAGTTGATCGGTCCAGTGGGCATTCGGAGCCAGTCGCACCTCCAGTACGCAACCGCCCGTCTCATACATCCCGAATTCGTAGGCGACGGAAAGTGACTCGCTCAGGCAGATGCCAGTGCCGGTGTAACTGCGGGAGCGCGAACGCCGGAAGCCTTCGCGCAAGATGGTGCGGGCGGCAGTATCGCGGGTGCCGTGGTAGAGCGGGCCGATCAAACGAGTCGCAGAGGTATCCATGCCCCCAGCGTCTCATCCGATCGTTTATTTACAAGACCCAGTCTGAATCAGAACAACTCATCGGATATGGAAAAAATCAGAACCGATAGGCTTTCCCGGCGTACGTGACAGGAAGACCGCATCAATCGGAAAATCACGGAGCCCGATCAGTAGTAGCGGGAAGATCGAATAAGTCCATCGAAGGTTTCGCTATGCCGTTGGTAAAGGCCTTTCGTCAACGCGACGTTCTGGGCTGGCTTCCGCCCAATGGCCGCGCATGTTGCCACGATGTCCCGGTAGACCTTCTCGGGAATTGTTTGTGTCCCGGTATAGTTCATGAAGTAGTCAGGCATCTGTGTACTGACCCTGCTCCCTCGCGGGACCATGATGACGCTGGGCAGGCTTCCATGGGCAGCAAAAGTCAGGTACTGCCAACTTGGGTCCGGTACACCTCGATCCGGCACGGCATCGATGGAAAGCGCCAGGTCTCCGCCGTGCGTCAATGCGAGGTAGGCTTCTCGTGCGTGCTTTCCCATCTCGGCGATCAGAATGCACGGCTTGCTTGGCTCGTAGTATTCATGCATGACTTGGAAACCCAGGATGTCCAGCAAGCGGTCGAATTTTTCCGGCGGCAGAGCCTGCTGCCCGGCGATCATCCAACTGATCTCCTTGACGGTGACCTCGATCGAATCGGCGATTGCTTTTTTGCCACCTGGCCAGCATTGGATCATGCTGCTGACCTCCTTGCTTGCCGTGCTATCGAAATACTCCGTAGGCTCCTTAGCAGGGATATCCCCGCTGTTCGGATCGGCCATCGCATCATCCGCATCGCCTGAGAAGAGCCAGTTTCTCAGTTTTGGATCGTTCAATGCGTCCCAGTAGCGCGGGACGTTTGCCGGGACGTTCATTTGCCAAGCAGAGAGCCAATCCCCCGGTATCCAGTCCATGTTGTCGGGTACGTCGACCTTTGGCTCAACGAACGGAAGTACGTTCCACTGGTTGGCGAGTTCGCGCTGGGCGACCTTGCTGAAATGCTGGCAACGAAAACGGAAAGCCTTGTCTGCTGTTTGGTGGAGTTCATCTAGCGATTTCGGCAAGTAGAACTGAAGTTGCCTGGCGTCCTTCTGTGCGTTTCGCAGTACCGCAGCATGAGACTTATCGTTTGACGCGGCGACATCGATCGCGATGCCCGCGCCCTGAAGCACCTCGATAAAGCCCTGGTCGGCGGCCGCGCAGTTGCGGCTGATTCGCAAACGCTCGGGCTTACCTCGCAGTTCCGGCAGGCAATCCCAGAACTCAGTCAGGACATCGATGATCGGGCGCGGGGCGTCGAGGCGCACAAATCGGACGGCAATATCCGGCAATCCTGGTAAGGAAACGCCGTACATGATCAACGGCGAGAATCCTACTTTTTCGGCCTCAGCCCGCGGTAAAGCATCGGCGGTAAAGATTACGCCACGAGATGGATGCAAAAAGACGTGGCGCGCAGTGGCTAGCGTGAAATTGTGCTCCCTGACGATCGTCATCGTTGCTCCCGATTTCCCTGTTGGATTGTCTTGTCGAGAATTATGACGGGAAATCCCCTCCAATTAGAGGCGCTTGAGTTTGGCAACTTTCACCGCACTCTTGAGCCCTTTACTTACTCGCCGCCAAACTGCAAGTGCTATCCGCGGGCATGGTGTCCGCACAGTCTTCACGGCGAAACCCATCGCCCTGAAGCCATCCTCGCTGGCGCCGCAGTCGTTACCTGCCTGCCTTGACGATTCACCGCCACCCTGTCCGGGGTCCGCACTTCATCCCGAACTGAGACCCATGCCTGCCGACGCCCGTCGACCGGTTCCCTGAACCCAGGCACATCCAATTTGCCCACGCCGTCGACTTCACCTTGAAGTCCGATGCAGTTTCCTCGCGCCTGTCCGTGACCAAACCATCGGTCAACGCCATGCCTTTGCCATCCCACCGGGGAACTCACCTCCCCCCGGGATCGGTGTGTTCCCCATTTTTCTTTGGAGAACACCCATGGCCCGTCGTTCCACTGCGCCTTCCATGTGGCTGCCCGGATTCGATCCGGACGAGCCCGAGCCCCCTACCCTGCCGAAACTGGCAATCCCCATCGTCGTTCCCACGGTGGAAGCGGCCTTGGCGGAATGCATCGAAGCGACTCAGATCGAGACGCCCGAACCTGCCATAGTTGCCCGCGCCAGTTGGCGCACGACCAGCCTGGTCGTCGAGGCCGCACCACGCATCCTGTGGCCGCGCCTCACCAGTGCCGGCCGGCTCTATCCGGTCGGCGCCGTCGCCAAGTTCGAGGCCAATCTGGTAGCCATCGACACCCTGCAACGGATGGAGAACGAGAACCGCATACCCAGTGCGGAAGAGCGCCGGGCCCTCCAGCGCTACACCGGCTGGGGCGGTCTGCCGGCGAGTTTCAACCTGGATACGGACGAGCCCGCTTGGGCCGAACGCGCCCGACGGTTGCAGGACCTGCTGCCAGCCGAGGATTACGCCTCTGGGCGGGCCTCCGTGAACAACAGCCACTACACCGAGATTCACGTGATCGAGGCCATGTGGCAGGCAATACATCGATTCGGCTTCAGCGGCGGCCGTGTGCTCGAACCCGCTGCCGGCATCGGCCATTTCATCGGCACCATGCCGGAGGATTTGGCCGGGTGCAGCACCGTCACCGCCATCGAGATCGACCGCCTTTCGGGTCGCATCCTCCAGGCGCTCTATGCCTCCGGCGGCGCGGACGTGCGGATCGCTCCCTTCGAGAAGACGCCGCTGCCCGAGAACTGGTTTGATCTGGTGATCGGCAATGTTCCTTTCGGCAAGTACCAGGTCGCCGACCAGAGCAACCGGGCCTATGCCCACTACAACATCCACAACTATTTTCTCGGGCGCGCTATCGACCTGGTACGCCCCGGTGGGCTGGTCTGCCTCATCACCAGCAGCCACACGATGGAGTCCCGCCAAGAGACGGTACGCCAGTATCTCGCCAGCCAGGCCCATCTGCTGGGGGCCATCCGGTTACCGAAAGGTGCCTTCGCCGGCATCGCCGCCACCGAGGTGCAGACCGACATCCTGTTCCTGCGCAAGCGGCAACGCTCGGAGACGGTCGAAGCCGAGTGGCTGGACATCACCGCGGTGCCGAACGAATTGAGGCACCCTTTGGCACCGCCGAATCGCTACCTGCCGATCAACGAATGGTACATGCGGCACCCCGAGTTCTGCATCGGTCGCATCCGTAGCGAGAGCAACGGCTACGAGGAAGTCCCGATGGCAGTTTTCGAGGGCGACCTGGAAACTGCCCTGCGCGAGCGCATCGCCTTGCTGCCCACCGGCGTCTTCGAGCCGGTTAAGCACGCAACGGCACCGCTACGTGTCGTGGTGCCGGCCGAAGCCGGTGCCCGTCCCGGTAGCTTCCGTCTGCATCAAGGGCGGGTGCATCGGGTCGAAGGCGGCGAACTGGTCGATGTCCATGACCAACTCAATGCCACGCAGCGGGGCCGGATCACCGGCATGTGCGCGATCCGCGACCATGCCCGGACCCTGCTCGATGCGCAACTGGAGGACGAGAACAATGGTCATCTGGGTCACCAGCGGGCCATGCTCAACGGCACCTACGACCGCTTCGTCGCCAAGTACGGCTGCCTGACGGACCGGGCCAACGCGCTGGCATTTCGGCGCGACCCGGACTATCCGCTGCTGCTGTCCCTGGAGCACTACGATGAGGAATCGGGCACGGCGCGCAAGGCGGCGCTGTTCTCCCAGCGCACATTGAGCCGCGTAGTCGAACCCGATCGTGCAGGCGAACCGAGCGAGGCACTGGCCGCCTCGGTGCAGTGGCGAGGCCGGGTCGATCCGGCCTACATGGCCGGGCTGCTGGAAGCACCGGAAGCCGAAGTCATGGCTATGCTTGTCAGCGCCGGCCACATTTTCCTGGACCCGATGGATGGGGACTGGAAGACCGCCGACGACTACCTGTCGGGCAACGTGAAAACGAAGCTCAAACAGGCGGCACTGTCGGGACCGGCGTATCGGCGCAATGTCGACGCGCTGGAGCGGGTACAGCCGGAGGATCTGCCGCCGGCGGCCATCGAGCCGCGCCTGGGCGCGGTATGGGTTCCGGCCCATGACGTCGAGGCCTTCGTCCAGGAAGTGTTGGAATTGAAGGACTGCCAGGTGGCCTACTCGGCCGAGGCCGGGGCTTGGTCGGTGAAGTATGGCGAGTGGGAAGCCCGGCAAAACGTCAAGGTGACCCAGGAATTCGGCACCTCGCGCATGAACGCCATCGAACTGGTGCAGTGCGCACTGAACGTCCAGGTGCCAACGGTGCGCGACCGCGACCCGGAGACCGACAGATACTACGTCAATGCCGACGAAACCTTGGCCGCCCGGGAAAAACTGGGCCTGGTCAAAGAACGTTTTGCAACCTGGGCCTTTTCGGAGACTGAACGCCGCGAGCGCTTGTGCCGCATCTACAACGATCTGTTCAATGCGACGCGGCCGCGCCACTTCGAAGGTTCGCACCTGAAGTTGCCGGGTTTCTCCCGCTGCTTCGATCTGCATCCGCACCAACCGGATGCCGTTTGGCGCATCGTGCAGTCCGGAAATACCGGCCTCTTTCACGTGGTCGGTGCCGGCAAGACGGCGGTCTGCGTCATTGCCAGCATGGAACTGCGCCGCCTGGGGTTCGCCCACAAGCCCTGCCATGTGGTGCCCAACCACATGCTGGCCCAGTACACCGCGGAGTTCGTCCGGCTCTACCCGAACGCCTCAGTGTTGATGGCGAGCAAGGAAGACCTGGAGGGCGATCGCCGACGCGAGCTGGTGTCGCGCATCGCCACGGGCGATTGGGACGCGGTGGTCATCACGCACTCGAGCTTCGAGCGCATCAAGCTGTCGCCGCAATTCACCGAGGGCTACATCAAGGAGATCATCCATGAAATAGAAATGGCGGTACGCGCCGAGAAGAGCAACGACCGGTCGAACCGGATCGTCAAGCAACTCGAGGCGATGAAGAAAAGCTGGCAAGCACGACTGGAAAAACTGTCCGCCGATAGCAAGAAGGACGACCTGCTGACCTGGGAGCAACTGGGCATCGACTGGCTGTTCGTCGACGAAGCCCACTTGCACAAGAACCTCTACCGGTTCACCAAGATGACCCGGGTGGCCGGGCTGCCGCTGACCAGTTCGGAGCGCGCCTTCGATCTCTTCCTGAAGACGCGCTACACCATGCAGCGCCACGGCAACGCGCAGCGCGGCGTGGTGTTCGCGACGGCGACGCCGGTGGCCAACACCATGGCCGAAGTCCACACCATGATGCGCTACCTGCAACCCAAGCGGCTGGAGGAACTTGGGCTGCAGCAGTTCGATGCCTGGGCGGCGACCTTCGGGGAGAGCGTAACGGCGCTGGAAATCGCGCCGGACGGCAGCGGTTATCGGATGCACACGCGCTTCGCACGCTTCATCAACGTGCCCGAACTGATGGCGGTGTTCGGCGAAGTGGCCGACATCCGCACGGCTGAGATGCTGGACCTGCCGGTGCCGAAATTGCGTGGCGGCAAGCCGCGCATCGTCGCCTGCCCGGCCAGCCCGTCGCTGAAGGCCTTCGTGCAGACCCTGGTGTTGCGGGCGGAAGCCATCCGCAACGGCGAGGTCGATCCGAAGGACGACAACATGCTGGCGGTGACCACCGACGGCCGCAAGGCCGCGCTGGATTTCCGGCTGGTGGCACTGACGGCGTGCTTCGACGAGAACGGCAAGGTCGCTGCCTGCGTGCGGGAAGTGCATGCCATCTGGCAGCGCACGATGGATTTCCGCGGCGCGCAGTTGGTGTTCTGCGACTTGTCGTCCCCCAAGGGCGGCAGAACGTTCAGCGTCTACGACGACTTGCGGGCGCGGCTCATGGCGGCGGGCATTCCCGAAAAGGAAGTCGCCTTCGTCCATGATGCCGAGACCGATGCCCAGAAGGCCGCGCTGTTCAAGGCGATCCGGGAAGGCCGGGTGCGGGTGCTGGTGGGGTCTACCGCCAAAATGGGTGTAGGCACCAACGTGCAGACGCGCCTCGTGGCGCTGCATCACCTGGATGCCCCGTGGCGTCCCTGCGATGTGGAGCAACGCGAGGGCCGCATCTTGCGCCAGGGCAACCTGAGCGAGGAAGTGGAAATCTTCCGCTACGTCACCCAGCAAAGCTTCGACAGTTACTCGTGGCAGACGCTGGAGACCAAGGCGCGCTTCATCGCCCAGGTCATGGCGGGAGACAAGGGCATCCGCTCGCTGGAGGATGTGGAACTGGCGGCCCTGTCCTACGCCGAGGTGAAAGCCTTGGCCTCGGGCAATCCGCTGGTGATCGAGAAAGCCGGTGTAGACGCGGAGGTGGCCAAGCTCTCGACGCTGTTCTCGGTGTGGCGCAATCAGCGCTATGCCAATGAAAGCGAGGTGGGCCGGCTGCCGATGATGATTGAGGCGCTGGAGAAAAAGGTGGCCCTGTACGCGAAGGATGAAACCCGAGTCGAACCACTGGCCATGCAGGGCATCGCAATGGAACTAGGCGGACACAAGATCGCCGGGCCCGATGCGGTGGGCGAAGCGCTACGTGGCTTGGTGAAGTCGGCCAAGGAAGAAGTGCGTACGGCCAGCCGAATGATCGAACGGATCGTCGGCCGGTTTGGCGGCTTCGACCTCGGCATCCTAGCCACCCGTGACAAAGAGACGCCCAGCCTGTACCTGGCTGGACACTGCCTGTACAACGCCGAGCCCTATCAAACGGGTCCGGCGCTGGTGGCGGCCTTACTGGGAGCGCTCGAATCGGTCGGCAAACATCATGCCGATGCCGTGGCGCAGTTGGCGACTCGCCGAAAGCGGCTGGAAGATCTCCGGCTGGAATTGGCCAGGTCCTTCGAACACGAAGGCCGGCTAACCGATCTGCTGGTCCGGCAAAGAGAACTTCTCAAGCGACTCGACCTGGACAAGGACGAAGCAGGCAGTGCGAATGCCGATGCCGAAGAAACACGGCAAGCCGCGTGAATTGATTCATCCCCCATGGCCGAAAGGCTGAGGGGGATTTTTTTAGGGCGACGTTGGATCGCACCGGCAGCAATCTGATGCGAAGCAAATGAGAAATCGCCCAACATTTCGGCAATTATTTTCCTCCTTGAATAACACCAAGTTCGAACTGAAACAGGCCATCGATTTACCCTTTACCACCGAGTGGTTTTCGGTGCCGCCAGCCGCACCCCATGGGCAAACACCCAAGTTGGGCACCCTCCACCCCTCTCTGGTACGCGCCGTACAGGCCGCATTTCAGGCAGCGACCGAATGAGCCGCCCCTTGTGCCTGGGGTAACGCACACCTGGATTCCAAGGGCTTGGTTGTGGCAAACGTAATCACGACCTTGAATCCAGGCTAAGCACAGCGCGATACTACAAGTGCTCTCTGTGGACATCGTGTCTGCACAGCCTTCATCGGCAACTCCGGTCGCCCTGAAGTCCAGCCTCGCTGGCGTCGCAGTCGTCACCTGCCTTCCGAATACCCAACTACTGTCGGGTCCGGCCGTTCATTTGGCCGAGAGTACTGTTCAGCCATCAGGCTGGATGTTGTGTCCCGCCGTCGTTCGACCTTCGGGTTGATCGGCATTGAACGAAGGCCCGGTTCGCAAGAGCCGTAGGCCGTCATCCTGCACATGCCGCCTGGCATGTCCTGAGCCGCTCTGCCGATCCGGGCGGAGCATCCCGAACGGGGAACCCCAAGTTCCCCGCCAGGGACAGGTGTTCCCTTTCATTCCTGAAGGAGAGCACCATGTTCGCAACCCCTGTGACCAAAACGTCGCGTCCAGTTGCTGTGCTGTTGGGTGGTTCCGGGTATGCCCGGCCTGCCACATGCACACCAGTCGTACCAGCGTTATTGAAGCCGCCGCCGATCGTCTCCGGACACCCCGGCAGCACTTCCGAGCCTCATGCAGTGGGAGCCTGACCATGCCGATCAGCCTCTACCGCCGGCGCATTGCAGCCACCGTGATTCAACTGGCCAAGGACGATCCATCCCTGGTCAAGGAAGTCATCGCCCGCTTGCGAGAGTCGGGCGAGATCGAAGCCGACGATCTGGTCTATCTGGACCGGATTGCCGACCGCTGGATCAAGATTGCCGAGGAGAACAGCAAGGCTGTATCAGCGTACCCGCGTCAAGCGTGCGGGTAATGGGATGCCTTTGGCCTTAGCCAGTTCCGCAGCGATTTTTTCCAGCAGATTCGGACGTTCGTCGTTCAGCGTATCGGCCCACCGGGACAATGCCTGTTCGATGTCGTCCGGTGTTCGCGCCCCGTCGAAGTCGAGTCCGAGTTTTCGGAAATCCTCGATTTCGCCGGGCGTGAACCGTAGTACGTCGCCTGCACGCCGCATGGTGTTGGCACCTCTTGTCTCGTGTGGGCATTCAGCTTAACAGCGCCACATGTCCATGCAACCCCGGGGAGTCTACCGCTTCCCCGACAGGGGACAGGTGTTCCCTCTGTTCACCTTTGGAGATAACACCATGTCAATCGAGAAGTCCCGTCCTCGTCCACGGCGCTCCAGCCTCGAATCTGAGGAAGAACGTGCTTGGGTTGGTTTCTACCAGCGCGTCGGCCGGGATCCGGCCATCGCTAGCGAAGTTCTGGCCCAGTTGGAGTCCGATCCTGAAATGAAACGCAGCCATCTGGCGCTTTACCTATGCTGCCGGGAATCCCTCCGTCAGCACAAGGCCCGCCAGGCGCGCCACAAGCGGATCGGTCAGTTCGTCCGTTGGCTGTGCATCGGGCTGTTCATCCAGCCACTGCGCGATCTGCAGAAGTTGTGGCGTCATGGTGGCGACATCGCCGTCGAATGCCTGCCCGAAGTAGCCAAAGAACCGGCCGTCGCTCAGGTTCGCCGCCTGGCTAGGGAAGCCGAGTTCCAAAAGGCGCGCACAGCCTTCAACCAACGGACGGCTGCATCAGCGGCCGAACAAGTACCCGCATCGACTGAAACTCAGGCCGCGCCCAGCGCAAAAACAACGCGCACGGCCGCCTGACCCGAGAAGAGCTGGACCAGTATCGGTCCAGCCTGCAATGCGGCGCCCCCATCGTCGCAGCCGGATCGCCGAGCGCGCACGCCCACGTCACCAAGCGTGAGCATGCGGCGCTCGTCTCGATCCCTGCCCAATTCATCGAATGCCCGTAAGCGTCGGCCAGACGACCGCACCTGCCGCGAAATCTGCCGCCACACCGTCACACTCCCGCCCGCCGTATTGCCCCGGCATGCCGGCCTTTTTAAGCAAGGAATCCATTGATGAGAACCATTACTGAAATCCTGAATGCCATCGAAGCACATGCAGAATGCGCCATCGCCCAAGAACTTCTCCGTATGAAAAAAGAAGTCCGGCAACTGCGTCCGTCCCTGTGCCCGGACGACCAGGAACACGCCAACGCCCTGCTGTTGAAATTGGAACGTCTGGTATCCGAGCAGATGGTCGTTGTTCCCGATGACGCAGCCTTGGAAGAACGCTTCCAATCTGCCGCGCAAGCAGCCTGAATCGCGGCTGACGTATTGGCCGTCAATTCAACAGACAGCCGGAAAACCAGCACCCCGTGGGGTTCACGCCCAGTGGGGTGCAGGCGCCACGGGGTTTTGAAAGGAACCCGAGATGAACAAGGTAAGCATTAATGCTGAACAACAACTCTATGTGATCGATTGCGGCGAGGGCTACTCCTGCTTCGGCTTTGCCAACGCCCGCGATCATGCCGACCAGATCGCCAGAAAACTGAACCGATCAGACCTGGCCTTCGCGGACGAGGACTATGCCACCCTCTCCGGCTACGAAAAATATTGCCATGCCGTCCAGGCCTGGAGTCAATCGCCGCTGACGCGCACAACCTATTTCGACCCAGGCACCGATGCCAGGGCCGCCAATGTTCTCGAGTCCTGTCGGACTCACGAACGAAAGATCCGTCTGATTCTGGGCGACACGCTTACCGGCGAACCCTGGCTGGAAGAGCACGATGTCGTCGGTCGGATTGGCCGCTCGATCGGAACCCTGAAAGTCCCTCTGCTGATCGAACCTGGTGAACATGGCGGCAGCGCCATTCTGTGTACCTGCATCCTGGCCATCGTTGACTGGGCGTCCGGCAATTTCCTGTACCGCCATGACGCTTATCGGGAAGCCGAGTTGAGCATCAAGCCATCAGCCAATGCCGAACGTCCCTGGGACGTACTCCGGCGCGAAGAAATCGTCGCCAGTTTCCGGGATATAGGTCAGGCCGGCGCCTACCTTGCCTTCATGCGCGGAGCGACGATCGAGCCGCGCGTCTTCCGCTGACACCGCCAAAGCAAGTCCATGGGGCATGGTTCTCGCACAGCCCCCTCATCGACAACGCTATGCAAAATCGACCGGAATCTGACCGGCTTACGCATGGCGTTGCTACCAGCCCATTGAAGCCCGCTACCCGATGCGAGAAACTTGCCAAGCCTAAATGCATTCCATTGTGGAATGCCACCCGGTTTTTGGCCGGCGTCGCAGTCGATACCTGCCTCATTCGCCTTGCCGACTGTCATTTGTACATTCGTCCACACCATCATCCCACGCGGGGACCTCGTCCCCGTCGGGATCGGCGTTCCCGCTTTTCCCATTTGTAGAGGAGAACGCCATGAATATGTCTACCCTGTCCCGCGCCGAGCTCGTCCGCGAATTACTCGCGCCCACAGTTTGCGCGTCGAGTGTCCTACCCTTGCATGTCAGCGATGCCGTTGCCCACATTGGCATGGGCGACCTTCCCGAAACTGAGTTGGCCCACCGCCTGGACGTGGCGCGCGAACTGCTGTTGCGCGACTTGCGCGAACAGATGTGCAACAGCCCGGTGATGTCCTCACCGCAAGTTCTGCGCGACTGGCTACGCCTACATTGCGCTGGCCTGCAGCATGAGGTGTTCCTGGTGATTTATCTGGATGCCCACCATCGCCTGATCGAGGCTGAAGAGTTGTTCCGGGGAACCCTGACCCAGACCTCCGTCTATCCACGGGAAGTGGTCAAGGGCGCGCTGACCCGAAATGCTGCGGCGCTGGCCCTGGCCCACAATCATCCCTCGGGCGAAGCCGAGCCCTCGCGGGCCGACGAACTGCTGACGCAAACCCTGAAGTCGGCACTGAGCCTGGTGGACGTGCGGATCATCGACCATTTCATCGTGGCCGGTGACAAAGTCGTTTCGTTTGCCGAACTTGGGTTGATCTAGCGTCATGAGTCACCCGTCTTCCGCGCGGAGTCCAATCCGGAAGTGCTTCTCCGAGGCTCCCGGTCGGACTTCAACAATTGCTTTGTGAAGGGGAAATAGCGATGACCTCCACTTCACGTTGCCCGCTCTGCGCAGGTGATGGCGTCCCCCTGGGGACGCTCGGATGCCTGCGCTGGTTCCGTTGCCGCGACTGCGGCATGACTTACCACCGTCAAACTGGCCGGCACTCGAAGACCAGATCGACGCACTCTCAAAAAGGAGGAGACCCGCATGGAAAACACTTCCGTGACATGCCTGAGAACACTGGCTGAACCCCTGGCCGTAATTTCGCTCTGGCATCTGAGTTCGAACACACGCCAGAACCTGGCCGACAACGATTTGTCGGTTAACGCCTATCCAACCGACTGCGGCGGCATCCTCTACGTCGGTGCGCCGCGCCACCGCATCCCGACCGAAACCGACCTTGCCGCGATTTTCGAGATTGCCGAATTGGCCGGCATCGTCTGGCTAAAATTCGACAGTGAAGCGGCCGTCATCGCCGGCCTGCCGGTTTTCACAATGCCAGACCCCTTATCTTGAGCCGGCACCACATTCAACTCATGCACGCAGGCAGGCCCATTTTGGTGGTAGCCGGCTATGACCGGCCCCTGCACGAACTATTCCTGCAGGTATTTTGCTATCGGAAGAACCTGCCGACTGGTGAGGATGAGATTATCTACGACAGCCTGCATGAGCCGGCCCTCGACTGGACGGTCATCGGCACACTGACCGGCAAACTCGATGCACTGGGTATCGAGGTTCCGGCAAACCTAATCGAAGCAGTCTATCTTGACCAACGCTTCACTGCGGGCAATATCGTAGTTTGGCACCATGCCAATCACTCGCCGGCTGAAATTTGAATGCTGCGGAGAAAATTCACTGTGGGGCAGCGGTGCCCCACAGTCACTTCTCAACAGACGATGAATGTGGTGTCTGAGTCGTTCGAACAGTATCGCCACTGTTTCTAAGCACCAGTATTGCCCGCTCAAAACCGACCCAAACCCCTGCCTGGTCCAACCCACGATTAGCCAGTTCTTCCCTCGCCAAGAGATTCAGATCGAAATCCCCCTTTGCCGAGGCAACCAAAATACGCGCCGGAACAACTTGAATAAATTCAAGTTCATCAATTGTAAAGCGGCCGAGTGTGTATGCCATGTTCTGTACTCCTTTCGGAGACAGTCTCCCGGCATTTTTTCGCCCTTCAACCCAGCAAAAAAACCATATCCCACCAGATTCTGAATCTACGCATCGGGTTTCAACGCCTGGACTTGAATTCGCCTCGCTCTCGGGGAGGTTCGATCACGAAAATAGCCGTCACCTCGTCCTTTCAACGCGGTCAGCGCCTCAGGTTCCATATGGACGTTAGGTGCATTCTTCTTAGCCTCTCTCATGTCCATCGGTTTCAGCACCAACCATGTCGCAGCATTCGCCTTCACCTCTGAGCCAAAGTGATCGCTCATTTGAGACGCGAGTATCATGCCGAGCCCGAACTTTCTGGCTTCAGTAAATAGTAGATTCAAGATTCGGTCAGCCGCGTCAGGATCCCCGCCCCCTGTCGCGAGAATCTTGGCTTCATCGATAATTACAAATAACCGGAAACGTTGTCGGTCATCTGAAGGTTGCACCGGAATCGGCCCCTTGAGGCGAAGCACACGGAAAATCTTTCGCAGCAGTGTTTCTGCGGCAATATATCGAACTTCGTCAGGCAGTTTACTGAGGTCAAGCCTGACATTGGTTGATAAGATCTCGTCCGTGGAAACGTGCTCCTGTCGCTGGAAGATCGGGTGCTCGAAAATCTCCTGCACTGCAGCCAAGCACCCCTCAATCGCAGAACGCTGACTCTTGCGAGCATCGTCCTCGGACCATGCGGACAAGATGCGTTCAACGTCGGCAAAAGTAGGCGGCGTATTGCGCCAGGTCAATGGATCGCCATCGTCAAAACCAGCCGTCTGGTAGGCTTCCTCGATCGCATCGCGAAGAATTGCATTCTGCCGATGACCAAGTGCCGGCACAGCATTGCGGACCATATCCCGTATAACTTTTCGCTGGTCGTAGAGACCTGTCTCCTCGGCACTCTGGGAGTCCAACTCCATCGGATTGACGCCAGTGGTACTCGACGTACCGGATGAGAGCAAAACCGAGCGAAGGCCTGGGAAATTGACATCCCCATGAAAATCGAGGACCAACACAGGCACGCCGTAATCAACAATTCCCTTGCCAAGCACCTTGAGAGTCTCGGTCTTGCCAGAACCTGAGGCTCCAAGAATCAACAAAAACCCATTACTTTGCCGACCAGGCAACCATGCCACCGAATTCTTGGTATTGAGTTCTTGGCCTAAGAACAATTCCAACGACTGCGGAGTAGGGGCGGCACCCCCAACCTCAACTGTATGACTCGTCGCATCGATCCGGACCACCGTGCTCTCTGACGCATATTTTTTGATTTTGTCTTTGCCCGCGCCGGAGATTTCCTGGTCGTTCGCAACTGCGCTTGCCGCCTGCACCGGCTTCTGATCAGTAACCAGAAGTTGGAACGCCTGGACGGGATCAATCGACACGGAAACATGCCCAGCCACGCCAACCGGCTCGCGGTTCAAGGGAGCATCCTCCCGCACCAATTTGGTCGCGGTCAGCACCAAACCTACATCCGTCCCCGCCAAGGTATTAATTTCCAGCGGGATGCCGCTTTCGCTGTGAACAGTCACAGGATTCGTGGTCGCCACACTGGCCAGTTGTACGTGAACGATACGGCCGGTAAGGCGAACCTTGAGATTGCCATTGAAGAGGTCTTGCAACAGACCATGCCAACGCTCTATATATTTAGGATCGAGATCGCGAAGCAGAGCCGTATAAAGGTGCTCACGGATCACTTCCCGACGTGGTTTTGCCAATGGTGAAACCCCTTGCCCACCAAAAACCTCTGCCAAGGCATGAAGCGTAGCAAGAACTTGATCGACCGCGTGTCCTGTAACGACACCGTCGCGGATGGTGTACGGCACATTGTCGTCGTGTGTCTTGACTTCGATGACGTCTATGATCAGGTCGCCACCTTCCTCTCGAAGCCCTAGGAGATCAGCCTGCTCATTGGAATGCCTACCGGCACTAAGCCAGCGGCGAGCGTTTTGAGTATCGAGGCTAACAGCAAGGCCACTCGGGTCCGCTCGACGATACCAGCGCATGGCGATCAACTTTCCAAGCGCTCCCTTGACGTGCTTGCCCTTATCCCCCCCAACCAAGCCGAGAATTCCGTTGGGTTCCATCGCCACCAAATCGCGTACGAGTTCTTCCAGTGTCGCCGGGTCGGCCACAAAATGCGTTTTGCGCAATTGCTGATCCAAACGACGCACGAAGGGACTCAGATCGCGGCCAAAAGTCGTGATCTGACGGGCGTTTTCGATCCGCCTGTCGATAACCTCGGCCTCACCGAGACGCGGCACCAGCACCCGATGGGGATCGGCGACAACAGTCCATGTACTGCTTTCAGCCAGTTGGTCTAGCCAACTCTTCACGGACGCCACCTGGGGTTGATGTGTTGCCGTGCTTTGCTTCAATTCACGATGAACCAGTGTTGCGGTCGCGAAATAGGTCGCAAAGATCTCCTCTTCGGCAACCGGGACGATCATGATCTGCTTCTTGAGCTTGTTGTAGCGATATTCGCAACTCGGCATCCAAGGACTAAGGTCATGCAGACCAGCTCGCGCGACGAGCGCGGTTCGAACCTCGAAGGGGTCAAAGACAACCGTCAGGTGTGCAGGCAATGCCTGGGTTTCATCGATGAGTTCCGGCCATTTCATAATTTCAGGGTTGATCGATAAACTGATCAATCCACGCTCTTGTCCAGCACGAATGCGGTCCTTCAGTTGATCGTCAAGTTCTTCGAGTTCCGACGTCCAGCCACGAGTGTCGTCCGAGGTGTAGCGGAAGCGCAAATGCACGCCCCAAAACGTATCCTCAGCCGTTTCGTTATCGAGATCCAATGCCTCCAATACCGATTCGAGGAAGCGAGCCGGACGCGGTGCATTGATGAAGAGAACCTGCAAGCCTGGCCGTGCGAAGGGACGAAGGTGCGCAATCAGCGTCGACAGGATGCCGACGCTCCTGAGCCCATCCGGCTCCAATACACCTCGCGGCGCCTCCTTGAATAGCGGCAGGTGCGCGATTGCTCCAGCATGGCCCAAGAGAGCGGGCTGCGTATTCAGCGATTCGATTTTCGGCAAAACGAGGACATTAAGCAATTGCAAATCTTCAGCAGACGCCGCAACCAGCGTCTGACGCTCGGTCTCCGACAACTTTCCGCCGAGCGACTGCAGATCGCGAACGATCGCAACACTGCGCCATAGATTCAGCGGGTGCACAGGCGACAGGAGGACTTCCGTCACGCCATCCCGACGATAAACGTACAACTCCATTGCGAGCAACCAGTGAACCAAGCGTTCGGCTTCATCACCGGCTTGGGCGTACATTTCCTGATAGGCTGACTGAAGTTGGCGCAGCAACTGGTCGTAGGCCTTGAGATAGGCCTCAGCTGCTTCAAAAATATCCTTCCGCCCGGCAAGAACCGTGACTGGCGAAACGGTCAGCTCTGCAATATGCGCCAGCAAGCGGTTCCTCGTTGCGGCCAACGAATCTGCAAGTTCAATGCAGAGTTGCGGCGCCAATTCAGCCTCAACGAACTCTTCGATCCATGACTTGAACTCCTGAAATAGGAATGGCCGCCATGCTTTGAAGGCCGTCACTTCTGTCAGTGCATCAAGACGGTCAGCCTCGATATCGATGACCCCGCCCCATTCGCTCGTCGTCGACCGAGACTTCGCCAAACCGATAACATTGGCGTTAACGCTAGTCACAGGCAGAGCCGCAGGAGAACTGTCCCCGCCGCCGGTATCGTTTGTACCAAGGGGTTCATCATCGCCGACGGTCTGATTGTTCTCCGCCTGGTCTGTCAGGACCGAGATTTGTTCGGCCAAATCGGCTAGTTTCTCATCTCCACCATCAAGCAGCAGTTCCGCGACGAGCGACTCAACCGGAACCTTGCCGCCATCCTTGCCGTTCCCGTTTTGGCCATTGCTGGAAGCCGATGCAGCGAGTTTTCCTCGCCACAGCGTCAGCACATCGGCGAGTTCGACATCCTTTAGATCCTCCGAACTACGCTGGTTGATCCCCCTGAGCCGCTTTCGAATCGCATTGAATCTGGCCTTTTCCTTGGCCGGCAATTGCCGGCAAAAGGTCGTCATGCGATCCCAGTCTTCGGGAGTGGCATTACTCACCATATTCAAAGCATCTGAATTTGCCTTCAGTCGACGAATGATTCGTCCTTCGGTCGCCTCGTCAGCAAGGTGCAAATCGGGGAATAGACCAAGTGCGTAAAGATGGGTGGGCGCCTTCACCGAGCGGTCCACCGGGCTCAAACTCTGTAGCGCCTTTGAGAAGGTGGCAATGGCATGCAGCGACAAACTAGGCCCCCGTGTCGACTTAAGGGCATCCCATAGTGTCCGCAGCCTCAACACCTCGGCCCGATCCCGTTCTTCCTCGCAAAGCAGCTTGATCAGGCTATGTTCGCCCAAAGAGCGAAAGTCTTTCAAGGAAGCCTGTTTGCTGAGAGGCCCGTTGGCGATCACGACGATGGTTTTTAGCTTCTGGTTCCGCCATTGCACAGCCGTTTCCTCATCAGAGGCTACGAACTCTGCGAACTTCGGATATAAACCCTGAAAATTCGCTATATCCTCACGTTCGCCGACAAGGGAAATGCGCAGGCGCCCTTTCGCTTTTGCGAGCAAGTCCGGCAGCATCGCCAGGAAATGCTGCTTGTCAAACATGGCCACATCCTGGGCGACAACGCCGAACTCTTCGCGATGGACGGCAGTTTCAAATTCGGCCAACAGCAGTTCCGCTACGCGTTCATTAACCGCGTCTCGCTCGTCATTCATGAGTTGCCTCCAGCAGACCGACAACGGCGACACTGTCCGCCAGGCGTCGGGCAAGTCCAAGGGATTCGAGGCGGCTCAGAAACCGCTCGCTATTTTCGCTGAGCAAACGCACTGGCACGGTCGCACCGAGATGAGCCAGCAATGCTGCATCCTCGACCCTGCCACCGACAACTATCGCCCATTTCTGGCGCAGGAGTTCCAGGAAGTCGCGGTATTCCATTGGCTGAGCACTGACATCGATGGTCGAGGCAACTAGAACCTCGAGCGTTCGGTCGGCCGGATTCAGGCGCTTGTTAGGATTTTTTTGCGTCGGGTACAGAAAACCAGAACGGATACCAAGAAGGCGAAGATAACCATCGAGCCCACGACGAGACGTTCCCTCTGCCTGGCGAAGGAGTTCTTCTGCCACTTCACGACGGACTTCGTCCAGATCAGTATTGTCTTGGACAATTTCTTCGATACGACGGACCAGCGGATTGTTCGCCTCCAAGGGCGCCTGCCCGACGCTCTCGAACAAGGAGTTTATCGCCGCCAGCGGAGCGCTCGGCCAGTCCAAAATTTGCTCGGTTAAAAGGTCATCCAACACGGAGACCATGTAGTTACAGGCATCATTGATGAGTTGTGTGACGCAGCGCGTACTGGCCTGTGCAATCGCCGAATAGTGGTCGCCCGACGCATCCAGCAGGAGAATGCGTGCAGGATGTCCAGCGCGTTCATGTGCCCGGGTTGCCGCGTGCATAAACACTGACAGAGCAGCAAGTAACACGACGCGCTGCAAACTCGCAATGGGATTAGGATTGAGTTTCCGTTCGTAGGCACATAAACAATTAGCCGCGGACCGCAACGCTTCTTCCAGAGGCGAATAGCCACTTCCCAAATCCTCGGCCATGACGACAGCCGGTTGCCGTTTTTTTGTAGAGTCGACCAAGGGTGCCAACAAGGCTGACAGATCGTCCATATGCGCTGGATCCTTATCAGGCGAACTCAGTTCTGCCAGCAGGTCAAGGATAGGCAGCCGGACAGCAGCATCGTGAGCACCCCACAAGCGATGCACAAAAGCCCCGGCACCGTCATCCGATGGATCGCCAGTAACGGTCAAGGCCGTCGGCGAAGAAAATGACGAAAATTCCGGGGAGTTTCCGAATGCGGCACCATCGGTGCCCAATAGCGTGCGAATCAGCGGCAAAACCTTGGTCATCAACAAGGACGACTTGATATCTGACGACTGCCCCAAAGCACCCCAGCGATCACGCTGACTATCCAGCATCGAGCGCACGGCATTGATGCGTGCATCCATACTGTTTTTGGGTAAAGTGGCCACAAACAGTTGCTCGAGCACTGTCATTCGACCAGTGCATTGGTGCTCGCTGCGCATCAGCGCGTTGGCAATGTGGACCGGCTTTATCTTTGCCTCCATCACCTTGTAGCCATGCCGGCGATGCAGTTCGTCAGTGAGCGCCTTGCGGAGTTGTTTACTCATGGGAAACCTCAGTTCGCGGAGTCGTAACGACGATTTACCAGATCAACGACTACCGTCGTTCGCAGTTCGCTCTGCGGGTCTACGACATCCACCGTACGGACATCGGAACTCTTATCTCCGTACTGCGAGAGAGTGTCATTGAATTGACCCAGTCGCCGGCTGATCTCGCTTTGCCCATCGGCAATCGAGCCATGCAGCAGACCTTCCAGCAGTTCGGTATCCACGACCAGCCTCGCAAATCGTGGATCGTCCGCCGAGGCAAGCAAAAGGTGGCCGGTCGGCTGCTCGCCAAACGCCTTTCTCAGCACCGGTGCTAACTCCTGCTTGTAGAGCCGCAGGCGGTTTCGGTTGACTGCCAGGCCGGAAACCATGGCCTGACTTCTTGATCTTGGTTGGTATGAAAGGCGTGTCCACAACCGCAGGGCATCCCCCTTGGACTCCCCTCCGCGATTCCACCAGCGGTTGATTAACGTAATCAACCGGCTGAGCCGGATCGCCATCGCGACTGACGTATCCTGTAGTTCCTCAAATAACCGATTTGCCTCGGAGAAATCGAGGAGGTGTCCTTCCTTGTGTTCGAAATACCAGCGGCGCTTGAGGGCAGTGAATTCATCGGCCAAGTTGCGTTGCTCCCGCTCGGCAAGTTCGTCGAGGTTACGCTGCAGCGCCGGTAGCATCGAATTTCCGGCGAAGTCGGAAGGATTGAAAATTCCCCGCCACAAGTTCTCGTCGATCTGCGGGTTCGTTTGCTTCAGCGGATCGATCCCGCGTGACAACAATTCAAAAATAGCCCCTTCGCCTTCGAAGGCGTTCCAGTAATAACGCGTTTCCTCACTGGTCCCCAACTCCTTCAGTTCTTCACACGTCTTTCCGGCAAACAAAGCGTAGGAGACGAAAGCCAGTGCCTCGCGAAACGTCACCTTCGCGCCGGTTTTTCCGACCGTCGTCAGTAACTTGACCATGCGCTGGCGCGGCAACTCTGAGCGCAGCATGGTCCGATTGTAGGTCACGGCGCAGGTCGTGTTTGCTCGGCAGTTGCTGCACCCTTGGTACCAGTGGTCATCGGTCAACTTCTCGATAATCGCGGCAATGAGGTCAGCGGACAACACACGGCGGTGACTCAAGTCGACAATGACGGGTTCGCCAGCGGATGGTTTCCAGTTCTCGGCATCACCAGTCTGCAAACTTTCGAGCGGCTTGTAGCCAACAAGGCGCAGCAACTGCCCTCGAATATCTTCCAGCCAGGGATGAGTCTGACGGTGTTCCCGAACCAGGTCCACCAGCGGCCCCTCATTGATCGCGATACAGAACGGGCGTTTCTCGTCTCGCGCAAGTTGCCAGCGCGCTGCGATATCCGCTGAAGTCAGTTCGCTTGCATCGGTGACCACTTCGGCCCCCTTCAATTCCTTCCTCATGAGAAGAATCGCATGGGTCTTGCCGTCGCCAGCGTTGCCAGTAATGACCACCGAACCGCCGTTGCGGACTACCTTGCGTACAACCTCCTCAAGATTGGTCTTGATATTCAACTCTTTTAACCGAGTGAGGCTGACGTGATCGCTGAACGCGCTCTCGTTTCGGTACAGCAGCCGAATAAACTGTAGCCGTTCGTCGGTCATGATTTCGGTCTGCATGTCGATCCTATCTCCTTTGACTGTTCTGAACGGCAGTTGACCTTGCGGTGCAGAATCGGCCGGTCGCTCGGGTATCAATCGTGAAACACGCTCGGTCAGTGGCGTCGACTTGGCGACTGCCTCCAGGGATGGGAGGTGATCGAGACGAGAAGCAAGCCATCGCTGAATCCAGTAACTGCCGATGCTCTGCTCAGCACCAGCCTCGGATGGGTCAATGGCGTAGGTAGGTTCTTCGTCGATGCCCAGAAGCACACGAGGAAGGTTTTTGACCAGGGGGACACCGTAGATGATGCGTGGGGAACCATGCTGCAGCAGATTGGTTTGATTCAGGCCAAGACCTGTAAATCCTTCGCGCAACTGCCGAAGTTTCGGGCTTTGGCCTTCACCAAACACAAAATTGACATTGCGAAAACCGACGGCTGCCTCCGCAATCGCGGCCAGGCCGAGTTCGGTTTCAGCCGACAGATTTGGGGAGCCAAAGCCTTCGGTTCGTCCAAGTTGGGTATATTCAATACTCGACGATTGACCAGGGACGGTCCCCGGGGGCAATTTCACCCGGTTGTATTGCGACGAGTGGTCCGTATAAAGGCTGGTCGTACCAAGAAAAGCCAGATGCGGTTCTTTGCTGATGGGACGTCCGGCCATCTGGCTGGCAATGATGCTCACCATTCCCTCGTAGCGCTCCCGATAGTCGTTTACTACACGGGGACTCATCATCATGAGGCAGACGAGTTTACCACCCAGCAAATGATTGTATGGCGCAACAGCGCCGCACACGGTCAGTTCCATCATGCTGGTTGCGGAATAGCGTTTCTTGATCTGCTTCAGGGCTACATTCAGTGCCCAGGTTCCGTAGTCGGTTGCCGCCAGGTCACGAAGGCTGCAACGCCAAGTCGCGATCGTGCGGTAGGCACGCAAAATTTCGCGGGTCGCACGCGCTCTCTTCGAACGGAATAGAGGGGTTTTGGTCAGGTGGACTAGCCGCTCAGGAGCCAGGTCTTCGACCCTCTTATTGGCATTTTCGTCGTCACCTTTGAGCGAATCCGCACGGTCGCGGATCGAATCCTGCTCAATCACTGCCAGCCGACTCAGTGTCTCGTCGTCCACACTGTGGTCAATTCGACGGGCAACCGGCAGATCGTCCCGATAAATTTGCTCAAAGTCCTGCTCAAGTCGCCCCCGCAGCGCTCGAAGCACTTCGCTATCGGTAAATTCACCACGATCGCAAAGACCCAACATACCTTCGAGCGTCCAGCCAAGGGCCAGATCTCGGGGTGTCAATTGCATCACGGTATTGCCCAGCGCAGTGATGCCGATAACAGGATGGTTCGGCTGCGCAGCATCCCGAACCAGATAGAACAGATTGCGTCCGGGTGACGAACGATACCGCGTACTCCAACTGTGTCGGAAGTAGCGCCAGATATCAATCAAGCGGATATTCGTGAATTCGTCCCGTTCGTCACTGACCAGTTGCAGGTACGGCTGACAGACGCGCTCAAGTAATGCCGCGCGCTGTTCCTTCGGCATAGCCGCGATGGGACGAAGTTGCTCGGCAAGCCGACGTCCATCCGCGATCAACTCAGTGACGGGCTTACACGTCGAATACTTCGAAGGCCGCTCCATCGTGAAGAGAAACCGTCGGTGCGAGTCGTCAAGAAGTTGGTCATCTCGCCCATAGAGCAACTGCTGTCTAATAAAGGCCTTGCGTGCCACCCGGTCCTTTGGAGTGGGTGGGCGAACATAAATATGGTGTGCATTGACAAGAACCTCCCAGCCAATGTGCAGCAAATCCCGCAACAGGGTTGCCGAAACCCGCGTCTTCAATGCTTGCGTTCCCTGCGCCTGTGCATTGGCGAACGCCGACAGCCTTACTACCGCTTCCTCATGGGGAAGCTTCGCAAGGCGCCTGAGCATCGAATAAGCAGTTCCGTCATCATCGATGCTAGGCATGAACAAACGCCAGTCATCATCTTGAGGAACGCTTCGTGAATTTGTTTCGGGAGCGCGGGGCTTCGAAGGTTGAGAAACAGTAATCTCCAAAATATTCTTCTTTAGCAGGCGGCGACGTCGAATGAGTCACACCAACCCACCTGGGTTATCTCATTTCGAACAGTGGCTGTGCTAGACATGTACTTAGCGGGTGATTCAAATTCCATATTTCATTCCAAATTTTCTTTGCCGACTTCAAGCATCAGCCAGGGCTCTTTCGGTGTTTGGATAGCCTGGTGCTAGAGCAGCACTTTCCACACCATAAAGTGTTTGCGGATTTCTCAGCCATAGGTGGTGGGAGACGGGGTCAAGAGAGTGATCAGGCGAGGAATCAATAGACCAGCGGCGCAGTATGTAGCCGGCCACAGCTGCTCGCACCTTTACACGTACGACGCCATCCTGCATCCCGTAGTCGGCTTCTATCGCCTTGGACCAGGTAATTCCAGGATGCGGCACTAGTTCCAATTCGAGGATGCGCGCCCACTGCTCATCGGCCACCAAGAGTTCACACTCCCCGACTCTGGCGGTCAATTCTCGAAACTTCGTGATCCTGGTCAGGACGAAATCGCCAAATCTTTCCTTGCTCCGGTCAAACGCCCGCACATGCCAACGCAGTCCATCATCGGCCAGAGCCACCGGCACGATCTCACGACGCGTTGGTCCTGACTTCAAGGAAAGATAATTGATACGTAATGCCCGTTTTGCGCACAAAGCACGCGTCACCGCGGCAAGCGTCGACAAGTCGAGTTTTCGCAGACTCCCCGGCCCTTCGCAGGGTGCAACTTGCTTTAGCTTCACATCCAAGCCGTCACCAAAACCCTGCTGAAGCCAAGTCAATACCCGCTCAGCTTGGAACTCGAATAGCGGTTTGTATTCAGCCGTTGGTCGATAGCACCGGGCAGCAGCGTCATAGTCGAGGTTGTTAGGAGCCAGATCGCGATACGCGCTCAGATCCCTGGACGAAGCTGCCGGCTTGATACCAAAACGAGCTTCGATTTCCGAACGCCGGATTTCACCCGTGAAAAAGGCACGCATTTCCAGCGAAGCCAGTCGTTCACGTTGTGCCTGCGAAAGATCTTGGATACTGCTCTTGGCGGTAGGCATTTATCGCTATTCTGCAGGCTCGGTCGAAAGGGCTGATAGATCAAGAAGACTGATGTTGCTTCATCATTTTGATGAATATTATACACGGGCATGCTCAATGAATTCGCGCGACCGGGGGTAAGCGAGGAAGGACTGAGAGATCTTGGATGAACGGGTGTCGGCCGCACCCGGTCGCAAAGGGCATAGCGAATCGAAAAGTGCATGGACCTGAAAAAACAGGTTCGGCAGACCAGCCCTAGTCTTAGCGAAAATAACGAAGTGACTTGTGCATCACGCTAATTGTTGGCTTCTTGACAACTCCGCATAGATTTCCAAATCGATCGCTGCATCAGCCATGGCGGTCAGTTCCGGGGCCTGGGAAACAAAGAACTCCCGCTTATAGCCACCCAATCGAAGCACCGCCCGTTTCATCGCCATGAACATGCGCTTGCGCTCTGGGTCCAGCGGCCCATCGGCTTCGTCTGAGAACAAGGCGCCATAACGGCGGCCCGTGTTCTGTGCAAGGTACAGCGCCACTGCCCGGATCAGGCACTCGTTGATCCACACCCGTTCGCCACCGCTCATCAGGCTGACGCTCTTGCTTTCGCCAGAGTCGCCGTCGTATACTTGGATGTCGAAACCTTCCTTCTGTTCGCCCTTGACGGTCTCCACCTGCGTCAGGATGGAGACCGTGAAACGGGAACCGTAGGAAGCAAGCAGCAGATCGTTGGCCAGCCCCGCCAAGGCTGGCCCGGCATCGTCGATGGCCAGGGCGATCAAGCCATCATTGCTCATGCACTTGGCGAACAAGTTCCAGTTGCCCAACTCGCATTGGACCTTGGCGATACGGCTCGCCACCTGTGCCTGGCGAGTAGCCAAAACTGTTGCCTGCTGCGTCAGGACCGCGAAGTTTTCAGCACCCCGCACAGCGCTCAGGTAATTCTGTTCGGCGGCAGCGACCGACTGTGCCGCTTCGTCCATTTTTATGCGCGATTCGCTCAAACGCTGCTCGTCGTAGGGTGGAGGCAAGGCCGCCAACGTCTGCTTGAGTCGGTCCAGCGTGGCGCGGTAGTGCTTGGCCTGTTGTTCGTGTTGGGCCGCAATCGCCTGCCGCGCGGTGCCGATTTGTTGGCGCTCGGCCAACTCATCCGGTGTTTCCGTCCGTTGCTGACCGGACGATGTTTCGCTGCCCAACGCCGTCAGTTCCGCCTCAATCTCGGTAAATGTGTTCTTCGCCCGGGCCTGCTCTCCCGCCTTGGCTGCCTGTAGCGCATACCGCGAGTTTCTCGCGCCGGCCACCTCGGCACGATGTTCGGCCCACGCCAGGTTCTGGGGCGCGGCGGCAATCCCTTCGTGCTGCACGCTGAGCGCCGCCAATTCCTCTTGTGCCGCTACCTTTTGGTCTGCCAGGCGCTTGATGACTGCCTGGGCATCGGGAACCAGTTCCTGGGCTTCCCGCGCATCCCCCAAGAGCTGGCATTGCCCCTGCAGATCGGTACCGGCGCAAGGCACCACCCCAGTAAGGCCGAAGCGCCGCGCCAATTCTTCGGCTTTGAGTGCCGCCTGTCCGGCTTCGTGCTCAATCCCGGATAATCTTTGCCGGACTAGATGCTCGGAAGCTTGGCATTGGGTCAGGCGCTGGGTCTGCTGGCGCCAGTGGCCGACCTGAGCCAGGCGCAGCGTCAGGACTTGTTCGGCCATGGGCAGACGGGACTCGGCATGCCGTACGGTCGGTGCACAGGCCAACACCTTGAGGCATTGTTGGCGCTGATTGTGCAAAGCCTGCCGGCGATTACGCTCCTGGATCAGGCGTTGCGCGATACGCTGCTCCAGTCGTTCCAGGCGCTGAGACTCGCCCAACTCCTGGGTCTTCAAGGCTTCAATGGCCTCGGTGCCAGCCTGGATCACCGCACTGCATTCGCCCTGAAGCTGCGTCCGGCGCAGTTCAACACTCTGTGAGTGCTCCCGTTCAGCCGCCAATTGCGCATGCTGGCTTCGGGCAGTCTCCAGGGCGGACTGCGCCCCTTGGCGTGCTGTCAGACTCTGGGCAACGCGGCCCGCAGCGCCTTCAAGGCGTCGCTGCTCCCCGGCGATGCGTTGCGCATCATCATCCAAGCCGGACTGCTCCTGCCGAATCGCCGTCAGACCAAGTTTGAGTAGACGCACTATTTCAGCCGCCTTCTGGCCCAACGCCCGGATTTCCTCCTGCCCCAACAGATCGGCCAGCAGGGTCTTGATCTCGGCATTGCGGTAGGCACTCAACTGCCGTTTACCCTGAGCGGAGAACACCGACGTGAAGAAGGTGTCGGCATTGCCGCAGATCGCCTCGACGCACCGGGTATAGGTCTCTACCTTGCCGTCCGCGACGGTACCATCTTCCAATACCATGGGTTTCCATGCACCGTCAGCAGAAAGGGCAAACAAGAATGCTTCGGTCTTGCGCCGGCCGTTGAGGCGGATCACCACATGCGAACGGTAGGTTCGGCCAGCATGGGACCACACCAGGTCCTTCTCGTTTTCTGGGAGGCAGACATGGTCGTAATAGGAAAAGCCACCCGGGCC
Organism: Rhodocyclaceae bacterium; assembly: GCA_008080565.1. Lineage (GTDB taxonomy): Bacteria > Pseudomonadota > Gammaproteobacteria > Burkholderiales > Rhodocyclaceae > Azonexus. Next base: position 79,068 of record VIKE01000008.1, read on the forward strand.
CGCCGCCGCCCGCGAGGGCATGGTCAGATAGGGGTGCATATTCTCCATCACCGTGGTCTTGCCGCGCCCGTTGGCACCGGCAATGGCAACCAGTTCGGCACCGTCGGCCAGTTGCTCGAAATCCAGGGAGAGGACATCGCATCCCAGGCCGGCGCGAATTCCACGAAAACCTTTGAGGGTGAGTGAAAGCGGTTGCATAAATGGTCTCCTACAAGGTCACCAGAACAGTCTGCGACACAAATAATGGTCGGCAAGCCTGCTCAGGTCAGACCAGCAAAAGGGGTTCGGGATCGGTCATTGATACGACCGTGGTGCTGCTCTCGCCACAGGGAATCTCCTGCCCCCGTAACACATGCTCGATGATGGCTTCGGGCTCCTGAGCTGAAAGTACCTGGAGGCAAGCGAGCAAGGGTTCCACCCTGGCCTCGCTTACCTGCGCCCATACCCGGACCTTGTCTGCCAGATGCGCCAACTGCGAAATTCCTGCCGCCCTGGTTCGCGCCACTGGCACGATGCGCCCCTCCAACTTGGTTTCCGCCGCACCCACCAGCAAGCGCTCAATCGCCCTGAGGTCGACTTCATGGCGGTCTTCATCGGCAACAGTCCAGCGCACGCGCACGAAGGCACCGGCGATGTCCTGTTGGGAGATGGTAGTTCGGAGCGCGTCGAGGTCTGGTTTGCCGGCGAACACGATATCAATCGTTCGTCGCGCCGGCGTCGACTCCAGGGCAAAGCGCGCCTGATCGGCATCCACCTCCCACACCAGAAACCCCTTCTCGCCTTCCTCGCCGTAGTGAAAACGGCCGATGGACCCCGGATAGGCAATGCACTGCCGCCCGGCCCTGCCCTCCTGATCCCAGAATTGATGCCGATGGATATGACCGAGCATGAAGGCCTGCACCTCGGCTGCAAACAGCGCCCCGGTGGTGAATTCATGATCGAAGCCTGCCATTGGCACACCGTGCTCGCTCAGGCAGCCGAATACGGTGCCGTGCGAGATGCCGATGGTGGGCAGGCCTAGCAACCGTGCGGCCCGATTGATCGACACAAAACCCCGCATCAGGACGGCCAGATGCTCGCCAACTGCCTGTGCCGCGTCTGCCGCACCGACCGTTGCGGCGACCACCGCCTTGTTCACTGTGGGTACGCAGGAGAACAAGGCACGAGTACCGGCCGGCAGTTGGTCAAAGCACCATCCTGTCGAAACAAGCCATTGCCCCTGGGCGGTAAGTGCAACTTGTTCAATACGCTCGGCCACATGCACCGGATGGCGGCCGCCCAGCAGCTTAAAAATCGCCAACGTACCGGGCGGTTCGTGTGAAAACGTGCCTTGCAACATCAGCACCGGACAATGGTCGGCCAGTCGCCGCACCTGGGCGAACAGTCGTTCGGCGGCCGGCGCGTGCAAGTCCAACGCATGGTCGGTGGCATCCCCAGATAGCACAACTGCTTCTACCCCCAGGGCAATGGCCCGGTCGATGGCGGCGCCGAAACAGCGATCCGCCTCCGCCCGATTTTTGGTGCCGTAGTGCAGATCGGAAAAATGCGCGATGCGGATCATGCCGTTCTCCCCCGCGACGCCAACTGCATTTCGCTCTCGATCTTGTCACGGTAGCCCTGCGGATCGTTGCCGTAGCGCTCCAGTTCGTTCCAGGCTTGGGCGCGGCCATGTGGGTTGATCTTCCAGCCCGCTCCCCAGCGCCGGTCGGCGTAGGCCCGGTACTGCTCAGGCACGATGCCGTAATCCTGCACCCGTGCCATCAGTTGCTCGAAACTGGGATGTCCGTTCTGGAGCGGCTGTTCGTCGACAGGTGAGGCATCGACCATTGGTGATGAGCGGACCTCGCCCTCATTAGATTGCGCCAGTTCGGCAGAGGCCTCGACCGTACAGCCTTGCAGCGCGCAGCAAGGCGGTGACGTCGACCGGCGCCTCCAGGTCGATAATCCACTGCGGCACGCGCACGGCTCGGCCCTGCTCATCGATATGGGCAACCTCCATCAACCTCTTCGTCAGATAGAACGGTGTTCGTTGCCGATCGAGGAAACCGGAGATACGCCCGCCACGCAGGAAGCCGACGGTCTCGAACTTCTGGATCGCCGCATTCATCGCGTAGAAACTGTTGGTGTGCAGTTCAAAGGCGCTGATCGAGCGGATGCCGGGTATGAAAAACAGGAAGCGCCCGGTCAGGTTGCACTGACGCGATTGATATTCACGGCAAGCCTCGGGTTCGCACAAGCCATTATTCTCCTCGCGGACCACAGTCTTGCGCCCCCCGAAAAGACGGATCGTGCGCCGCCCCGTATCGTCCACCGGCACCGGCGCATGGCACATGCAATGGCGCACCCGGCCATCGGCCGAGTATTGCGACCAGTAGTGCTTGTCGTTCATTCCCCAGGCCGCCAGTTCGTGCGGCATCACGGTCTGCCAGTAGTCGGAAGGAAATACCACCGGGAAGCGATACAGGTGCCGCCCCTCGCCCCGATCCTCGGCATAGGCTGCCAGAATCTGCGCAGCGACCTCTGGATTGGGGAAATCCTGGCCCCGAACGGTGAACCACGGCACGTTGCGCGGCACCAAGGGTGTCTTGAGATTAGGCAGTGCTTCGGCAAGAGCGTGTTCGATTTGATCGAAGGACTGACCTGCGGCGACGCCCTGGTCGTAGATCGCCTTGGCCTTGGGCTGCTCGGCAGCTTTCTTCGTCAGCACCTTGATACCGGCGCGGATCTTGCCGCCGGTCGGAATGCGGGCGGGGCTTTGCCCGAGCAGGGTTGGTGTGATGCCGCCACTCTGTATGGCAATCGCTGGATGAGGGTTGAGATGGGCCATGATGGCGTTCCTCCATGAAAGTCGGGATATTTCGATAATTCATGCTCTCGCGACTTACATCCGTTGCAACCCCTACGGAAACACTTATGGCAGAAGCCCCCACTTGGCCGAAGTTCACCTCGGTCATAAAATATCGCCATGACCCGCTCCGAACTCATCGCCCTACTCGCCGAACGCTTTCCACAACTGGTGCAGAAGGATGCTGAAATGGCGGTAACGGAGATTCTCGGGGCCATCCACGCGGCGCTGGTTCACGGTGACCGGGTCGAGATTCGCGGGTTCGGCGTTTTCGACCTGAACCACAGAACACCCCGCCAGGCACGCAATCCAAAAACTGGTGAGTCTGTAGCGGTACCTGCAAAATGGGTTCCCGCCTTCAAGGCCGGGAAGGAATTGCGGGAACGGGTGATAGACAGTTGCGGACGGTAGTCTATTTAGCAGAGGAGCCACTTGCACAACCGTTTGCCTCACTGAAACCTGTCGGAATGCCAACGCCAGCAACTCGCCCAAAACGGCCATTCAACCGCTGCCCCCAATCGGTTGGCAATGCGTAGGTTAGCGGCCAATCGGCACTGGATTACGCTGAACGGCTGCTTACCCTTTCGGCGAATTCAAACTAGCGTGCCCATTGCTGTCATTCCCAACATCGTTGGTTGAACGGCTGGTAACAAAATACTGCAGCCCTTAAAGACAACTACCCACTGGCAATTCGTTGACCAAATTAGCTATCCAGCTAACCAAACAGCTACGTCAACTACATGCGAATTACCGGACGAGGATGTTGGTGTACATAAATTTTTTCAGCCCCAAGTGTAAGAAATCACCTGCTTCCCCGACTAATAGTTAAACCCAATTCGGAGAAGAACAATGCGTGACACCTTCCCTCTGCTCGTAATAACTGATTTTCCAGCAATACGGCGCCGGAAACTTGAAACAATCCAGGCCAATCTCGGATATCGATGCAACCAGTCATGTTTCCACTGCCACGTCGCGGCTAGTCCGAAGCGGACCGAGGAAATGAGTTGGGAAACCATGTCCGTTCTCCTCGATTTTGCGCGCCGCCAGGCGGTTCGCACCCTGGATTTAACAGGTGGTGCCCCGGAGATGAACCCCAACTTTCGCCGTCTGGTCATTGAAGCCCGAAAACTTGGACTGCGCGTCATCGATCGCTGCAACCTGACCATTCTGAGCGAGCCGGGATACGAGACGCTGGCTGATTTTCTTTCCGAACAGGATGTCGAGATCGTTGCCTCGCTGCCTTGTTATCTTGAGGAAAACGTCAACGCCCAGCGCGGTGACGGTACGTTTCAAGCAAGCATCGACGGATTGCGCAAGCTCAACTCACTGGGCTACGGCCTGCCGGGCAGCGGCCGGATCCTCAATCTGGTTTACAACCCGCTCGGCCCCAGCCTGCCACCAGACCAGCTAAAGCTGGAACAGGCGTACAAGGAACAACTCGCGGCCCGTTACGGCATCGTCTTCAACCAGTTGTTCGCCCTGGCCAACATGCCGATCCAGCGTTTCGGCAGCCAGCTGGTATCGCGCAACGAATTTCACGACTACATGAAGCTGCTCAAGGGCGCCTACCAGTCAGCCAACCTCGATGGTGTGATGTGCCGCTCGCTGCTGTCTGTCAGTTGGCTGGGCCAGGTCTTCGATTGCGACTTCAATCAGATGCTCAAATTGGAGCTAGGCGGCCAGGAGGCAGGCCCCGTTCATTTGGCCGATCTGCTCGAAGCAGACCTGTTGGGCCGCTCGATCCGGGTGGCCGATCATTGCTACGGCTGCACTGCCGGCCAAGGGAGCAGTTGCGGTGGCGCACTCGAACACGCCGACGCTTCTGAAATACAGCCAGCCGTAGCCACCATTTAAATCCAACCATCCAGCTCAGGATTATCCCCATGAAAATCACCTCTAAAATTTTCGCCTTGCTGACCAGCGCACTGATCGCCGGCGGGGCAATGGCCGCCGAACCCGCGCTCAAATTCGGCGTCGGGCTTTTCCAGCCGGACCGGGAAAAAAACGACGCGACCTATCGTCCCTTGGCCGAGTATCTATCCAAGAAACTCAATCGTCCGGTCGAGTTGCGCACTGTCGATAGCTGGGAAGGCCTCGCCAAGTCGCTGGCCAATGGCGAAACGGACATCGCCCTGATGGGCCCGTGGGGCTACGTGCTGGCCAATCACCAGGCCGGCGCCCAGGTCATTTCGACCATCCTCTACGACGGCAAACCCGAGTATTTCGCCATCACGATCACCCATCCGAAATCCGGCATCAACAATCTGGCCGATCTCAAGGGCAAGACCTTTGCCTTCGGCGACAAGGGCTCGACCTCAGGCTATCTGATCCCGCTGCATTACCTGATGACCCAGGGCATTACCCCGGAAAAGTATTTCAGCAAGGTGGTCCATACCTCGCACCAAGCCATCGAAACCCAGGTCACCCAGGGTGTGCTCGACGCCGGTGCCGACTACAACCGCAACCGCAACGCGATGATCGAGCAGGGCCTGATCAAGGCTGAGGACTCGAAGATCATCTGGACCTCGGCCCCGCTGCCCAATGACGCCTTTGCCGTGAGCAGCGCGCTGGCCGGCGACAAGGCGCTGATCGGCCAACTCCAGGGCGCCCTCGGCGATGTCGGCGAAGCACTGAAGAGCAATCCCAAGCTGCTGCCGCCGCATTACACCGGCTTCGTCAGCCGCGATAACGCCTTCTACAAGCCGATCCGCGATGCCGGCTTGGCGACCGGGAAATTGCAGGCTAAATAATGAGTGTCCACGCCCTGACGAACCATTTCGTCAATCGTTTTAGTGGCCGGCTCGGCTTTCTCGGGCTGACGCTGATCTACGCGCTGCTTGTTGTCGCCTGCCTCGGCACGCTGGCCCGCGAAGACGAACTGTCGCTGGGGCGTAATCCGGTGGCGGCGAATTCGCTCACCCGAGTTTTCTCGACGTCTGGTTCGGCAAACCGAATCTCGAATACAAGAGCGATGACGGTACGGTGCTGCGCGTCGAGAACCGGCAGGAAGTTGAAGCGGATTACCTGGCCGGCCTCGGCAGAGCCACCTGGACGACCATCCGAATCGCGACCCTCGGCTCCCTGCTTGGCGCCCTGCTTGCCCTACCGCTGGCCATTCTGACGGCGGGCAATCTGGCCGCGCCGAAGCCGCTGGCCTGGTTTGCGAAAGGCATGCTCGATATCGCCCGCTCCATTCACACCTTGGTCTTCGGCTTGGTGCTCGTCGGCATTGTCGGCCTCGGCCCGACCGCCGGCATCCTGGCCATCGGCCTACACTCGATGGGCACCTACGGCAAACTGTTCGCCGAAGCCATCGAGTCGCTCGACATGGCAGCCATCGATGCGGTACGCAGCGTTGGTGCGACGCCCGACCAGGTCTTCTTCAATGCGGTCTGGCCCTCGGTGCTACCGCAATTCGTTTCCAGCCATCTCTACGTCTGGGAATTCAATATCCGCGACTCGACCATCCTCGGCCTGATCGGCGCCGGCGGGCTCGGCCTGCTGATCACCGAAGCGACCTCACTTTTCCAGTGGGGTCGGCTGTCGACCGTACTGATCGTCATCGTGCTGATGGTTTCCGCCTTCGACGCCATCAGCCGCCGCATCCGGCAGGCCCTGTCATGAACAAGATTGCCATTTCCCTGCACCAAGTGTGCTGCATTGCCGAGGGGCAGGCGCTGCTCGATATCGGCGCGCTGAGCATCCAGCATGGCGAGCGTATCGCCATCGTCGGCCACAACGGCGCCGGCAAGTCGACCCTGCTCCGCCTGCTGACCGGCTTCATGCCGGCCGCCCATGGCCAGGTCGCCGTGCTCGGGCGTGATCTGGCCGGCAGCCCATCGGCCCAGGCGTTGCGCACCCTGCGTTGCGAAGTCGGGCAGATCCATCAAGGCCTGCATCTGGTTACCCGCCTGAGCGCGCTGGAAAACGTGCTGATCGGTAGCCTCGGTCGCGTCACCGGCTGGCGCAGTTGGATTCGCCATTTTCCGACTGTCGAAATAGCTAGGGCCGAAGCTGCGCTTCACGCTGTCGGCCTGCTGGCTCGCGCTAAGACTCGGGCCGACAAACTCTCCGGTGGCGAACGGCAGAAGGTCGCCATCGCCCGACTCCTCGTTCAGCAGCCCAAACTGATTCTCGCCGACGAACCGACGGCTGCCCTCGATCCGGCCGCCGCTGGCGAAGTCTGTCATCTGCTGGCCCAGGCAGCACGCGATGCGACGCTGATCTCGGTCGTCCACAACCCGTCCTTGCTGTCCTTACTAGCTGATCGCGTCATCGGCCTGAAAAATGGCCGGATCGCCTTCGATTTGCCGCTGGCTGCGGTCGACGACCAAAAACTGACGAATTTGTACCGTCCAGATGAGGCCGCACCCGCAGCCCCCTGGCAATTGCCGGAAATCCCCCGGCACTCGGTGTTTTCGTGAGGGAACGACCCTTCGCAAAAGCACTCCATATCAGCAAGAAGTACAAGAGGAAAAATCATGAACCGCCGTCACTGGATTACCCGGGTTTCCGGGCTGATCGCCGTCAGCGCCCTGCCTTTTCGCGTTTCAGCAGCCAATACATTTCCGCTGAACAAGAGCCGGGCCGAATGGAAACGGCTGCTGCCCACCGAAGCCTACGTCGTGCTCTTCGAAGAAGGCACCGAGCGTGCCGGCAGCAGCCCGTTGAACGGTGAAAAACGCGCTGGCACTTTCATCTGCGCCGCCTGCAATCAACCGCTGTTCGACAGCGCCCACAAGTACGAAAGCGGCACCGGCTGGCCGAGCTTCTGGCAACCGCTGGCCGGCGCTGTCGCCACCTCGACCGACTTCAAGCTGATCTACCCGCGCACCGAGTATCACTGCTCGCACTGCGGCGGGCATCAGGGACATGTCTTTGACGATGGCCCGAAACCGACCGGAAAGCGATACTGCAACAATGGCGTCGCCCTGAAGTTCGTCGTTCGGGGCGAGGCGCTGCCGGAACTGCGGACATGAAAATTGGCCATTTTTTCCGGTTGACCGTGGGATTGGCATTTGCTGCCCTTGTGCTCAACTCCCAGGCTGCCGATGCGCCCGTCGCCAAGGCCAGCGCCATTTTCGCCGGAGGCTGTTTCTGGTGCATCGAAGCCGACTTCGAAAAACTGCCCGGCGTCTTCGAGGCCGAATCGGGCTACACCGGCGGCCAGACCAAAAACCCCAGCTATGAAGCGGTGAGCGCCGGACGTACCGGTCACACCGAAGCCGTGCGCGTCTTCTACGACCCGAAGAAAGTCAGTTATGCCCAACTGGTCGAGTATTTCTGGCGCCACATCGACCCGACGGTCAAGGACCGCCAGTTCTGCGACAGCGGAACCCAGTACCGCAGCGGCATCTACTGGCAGAACGAGGCCGAACACAAGGTCGCCGAAGACAGCCGCGATGCCCTGCTCAAGAGTGCCCGTTTCCCGGTGATCTACACCGAAGTACAGGCCGCGACGACCTTCTGGCCGGCCGAGGAATACCACCAGGACTATTACAAGAAAAACCCGATCCGCTACGCCTACTACCGCTCCGGCTGCGGACGCGATGCACGAGTCCAGCAAGTTTGGGGAGAGAAAAAATGAGCGATATTGCCGGGCGTACCTGCCCCTTACGATACCGCTACGGCGCCGATGCCATCGCCAAACTGCCCACAGTCGATGCAGAAACGCTGTACGTCGTCGGCGGACTCTACGGCAATCTGCCGGCTCTCGATGTCATTGAGGCCTTGGCGGCATCTGAGCCAGGGCCGGTCACGCTGGTCTTCAACGGCGACTTCAACTGGTTCAATGTCGATGACGCCGGCTTTGCCGAAATCAACCGCCGCGTACTCGCCCATCACGCCATCGTCGGCAATGTCGAGGCCGAACTTGGCGTTGACGGTGACGCGGCGGGCTGTGGCTGCGCCTATCCGGATCATGTCGATGGCGCCGTCGTCGAACGCTCCAACCGTATTCACGCCCGGCTCAAGGCAAGGGCTGCGCAGCACCCGGAAACGCTTGCGGCACTCGCCAAATTGCCGATGATCGCCCGCTTCACGGTCGGCGGCCAGAAGATTGCCATCGTACACGGCGACGCCGACTCACTCGCCGGCTGGCGCTTCGACGCTGCAGCGCTTGGCGATCCGCAAAACCAGTCGTGGATCGTCGATGCCTTCCACCGCGCCGACGTCGACCTTTTCGCCAGCACCCATACCTGCCTGCCGGCTCTGCGCCATTTTTCACCAGGTCTGGTCGCCAACAACGGCGCCGCCGGCATGCCCAATTTCAGCGAGCAGCGCTACGGTCTGCTGACCCGCATCAGTAGTCGAGCCCCGAGCAGTGAAGTGCTCTATGGCGAGGTGCAGAACGGTGTGCATGTTCACGCCCTGCCGATCCGCTACGACCACGCCGTCTGGCGAGAAAGCTTTCTCGCCAATTGGCCGGAAGGCTCGGACGCCTGGCTGTCCTACTTCCAGCGCATCGAGCACGGCCCCAACTATTTTCTTGCTTGATTCCGTCAAAAGAAAATATTTCCTGGCATGTGTAAGAAAACCACCCCGTCTCCGACTAATGGTTAGCAGTCGATTTTTCAACTGCACGGATGCACTGAAATCCCAACCTCATCAGGAGATATCACCATGAACAAGACACTGACCGCCGCTTCCCTCGCCCTTGCCCTGGGTGCCGCCATGACCATCGCCGCCGCCCCGGTCGCAGCGGCAGACATGGCCGACAAAGACAAATGCTTCGGCGTCGCCCTCAAGGGCAAGAACGATTGCAAGGCCGGTGCCGGTACGACCTGCGCCGGAACCTCGAAGATCGATCATCAGGGTAACGCCTGGTCGTTGGTCCCGAAGGGAACTTGCGAAAAAACCGTCTCCAAGACCTCGCCGACCGGTTACGGTCAACTCGCCGAATTCAAGGAAAAGAAGGCCTGATTTCCTGAATTGACCCGGAGAGCCTGCCATGACGACAGCCAGCCATTCTCTGCCGAAGGAAGCAGGCATTTCCACGCTACGAGTCGGGGATTTACCCGCTCGTAGCGGACTCGGCCTCAAGCCGGAGCATTTCCGCACGATTCTTGAAACACTGCCCGACCTGGGATTCTTCGAGATTCATGCCGAAAACTACATGGTCGATGGCGGCCCCTTCCATCACTACCTGTCCCAGATTCGCAGCCACTATCCACTGTCGATCCATGGCGTCGGCCTTTCGATTGGCGGAGAAGGTCCGCTCGACGAGGAGCATCTGGATCGCCTTGCGACCCTGATTGCCCGCTACGAGCCGCAATCCTTTTCCGAGCACCTGGCCTGGTCCAGCCACAACGACATCTTCCTCAACGACCTGTTGCCGGCGCCATACACCGCCGCCACCCTGCAGCGTGTCTGCGATCATATTGACCACGTCCATGAACGCCTGGGCCGGCGCATGCTGCTCGAAAATCCGGCGACCTATGTTGAATTCGCCGCATCCACGCAGGCCGAGACCGATTTCATCGGCGAGGTCGTTCGGCGTACCGGCTGCGGGCTGTTGCTCGACGTCAACAATGTTTACGTTTCCTGCACCAACCATGGCCGCAATCCGCAGGCTTTCATCAAGGCCTTGCCACTGGCGGCAGCAGGACAAATTCACCTGGCCGGCTTCGCGCAGGACATTGATGCAGCCGGTGACCTGCTACTCATCGACAGCCACGGAGCCCCCATTGCCCAAGCGGTCTGGGATCTTTATCGCTTCACCCTCGAACGCACCGGCCCCCTGCCGACGCTGATCGAGCGCGACAACGACATTCCGGCCTTTGCGGTCTTGCTGGCCGAGGCGCAGCAGGCGGAAAGCTTGCTGCAAAACTACCTGAGCGAAGTTCTCGTATGAGCCAGCACGCCTTCGCTGCCGCGCTGCTCGACCCGGATTTATCCGCCCCGGCCGGGTTGACCGCATGGAATGGCTCGGATCCGGCGCAGCGTTTCCGGGTCTATCGCAACAACGTTATCGTTTCGCTCATCGACGCCCTGGCCGACAGTTTTGAAGTTACACAGGAACTGGTCGGCGAAGAATTCTTCCGGGCCATGGCCCGGCTGTACGCCTATGCGCACCCGCCGCAATCGCGCCTGATGGCCTTTTACGGCGCCGGCTTTCCCGACTTCATCGAAAGCTTTCCGCCCGCCGCCAGCCTGCCTTACCTGGCTGATGTGGCGCGCCTTGAATATTGCCGCATCGTCGCTTATCACGCGGCCGACGTGCCAGGCGTGGGGACGGAAGAAGTCGCCGCTGCACTGGCCGACGAAGCCAAACTGCCGACCTTGGGCGTGACGCTGCATCCGTCGCTGTCGGTGCTCGCCGCCAACACCGCCGTCGTCTCGCTGTGGGCGGCGCACCAGGGACTGCAAGATCTGGCAGGGGTTGCAACGGACAGCGACGAAGCCGCTGTGATCCTGCGCAACGGGCTGGATGTCGAAGTCCTGCCAATACCCACCGCAGCCGCTGCTTTCATCAGCGAATTGCAATCTGGCGCCTGCCTGGGCCGAGCGGCAGCCGAGGCAGCCGAAATCGACCCGAGTTTCGATCTGGTCGGCATCCTCGGCCTGCTACTACAAAAATCAGCCATCACCGCACTCAAACCCGCGCTGCCGAACGCATCAAGGAGTCCAACATGAGAGCCTCACTGAGTCATCTGATCACTACCCTGGTCGGTCTATTTTCGCGCATCCCCGATTCGCTGATTGCGCTGATCGGCCGCTTCTCGATCGCCGCAATCTTCTGGAAATCCGGTCAGACCAAGATCGAAGGCCTGGCCATCGACATCGTTTCCGGTGAGTTTCAGTTGGGCTGGCCCCACCTCTCGGATTCAGCCCTCGAACTCTTTCGCAGCGAATACCGCCTGCCCCTGCTGCCCCCCGAACTGGCCGCACCCATGGCCGCCTTCGGCGAACACTTTTTCCCCATCCTGATCCTGCTCGGCCTGGCCACGCGCTTTTCGTCGCTCGCCTTGCTGGTCATGACCCTTACCATCCAGATTTTCGTCTATCCCGATGCCTACCCGACCCATGGCGTCTGGGCAACGGTGCTGCTGGTGCTGATCGCCCGTGGTCCCGGCAAAGTCTCTCTCGACCATTGGCTGGCCAAGCGCTGCGCTGCGCACTGATCGAGTCAAGCTGCCATGACCCTGCGCTTGCTCCTGGCAGCCGTGCTGGTCGCCAGTATGGGGTTCGCGGCGCACCGTGCCAGCCTCTGTACGGTGCGCGCCGTCATGGAGGTAATGACCGCGGGCACGGCCTACATGCTGGCCAGTTTTGCCAAGGCGGTGTTGTGGACCGTGGTGATGTCGGGTTCGTTGATCGTGGTCTTTGCCATCGACCCGCAACCCGTCTATGGTCGCTTGCCTTTCTGGGCGGCGCTGGCCGGTGGTTTCATCTTCGGTGTCGGTGCTGCCATCAATGGCGGCTGTTCATTCTCGACCCTGCAGCGCCTGGCTGATGGTGAGTTGGGCATGCTGGTTTCGTTATCCGGCATGATCCTGGGTTTTCTGGGCATGAGCCGCTGGCTGAGCGAACTGCCGGGCACCTTATTGCAGGTTGTTGCGACGGGCTGGCATTGGCAAAGCACGTGGGCGACTGTTTTGCTGGCGCTGCTCTGGCTATGGGCGCTTTGGGAATTGATCCGTCTCTGGCGCGCGCACGCTGCCGATTCGGGGCTGCTCGGCCGCCTGCTGGCCAATCGCTACCGCCTGTCTTCGGCAGCCGCCGTTCTCGGTATTGTCGGCGGCACGCTTTACGCCGTTCAGGGCGCCTGGACCTACACCAACTTCCTGCGCAGCGAGGCGGCCTCCTGGCTTGGTGCTGGCCAAGCCCCGGCGGCTGGTCAGGCGCTGCTGCTGGCGGCACTGGTGTTTGGCATGCTGCTTTCGTCATGGCACCGCGGCGCCCTTCGCCTGCGCCAGCCAAAACTCGGCGAACTGCCGCCGAAGCTGGCCGGCGGTTTGCTGATGGGTATCGGCGGCACGCTGGTGCCGGGCGGCAACGACACCCTGTTGCTGGCCGCCATTCCGACCTTTTCCGCCCATGCTGTCGCGGTCTTTGTGGCGCTGCTGGCGGGCGTCGCGCTCACTCTGGCCGTCATGCGCCGGCAGATGGGCACCATGCCGGCAGTGTCCTGCTCCGGAGATCGTTGCCAGTAACTGCGCCTGTTTTTTCAACCCGGCCGGCAGTCCTGCCGGCCTGAATCACAAGGAGTGTTTCCATGGCCTATCTCAATACCCTGCGTAGCGTCGCTGCCGGACTCGCCTTCGGCGTTGCTGCATTTTCGGCCCAAGCTGCCGGTAACAGCGGACTACCCGATATTCTTACGGTCAACAGTCCGCAATCCTTCGATACCGTTGTCCAGCGCCTGGAAAAATCGATCGCCGAGCACAAGATGGGGCTGGTCGCCCAAGCCAGCGCCAGCAAGGGCGCCGCCAGCAAAGGCATCAAGATTCCCGGCAACGCCGTGCTGATGGTCTTCCGTCCCGACTTTGCAGTGCGCATGCTGAAGGCCAGCATCCCGGCCGGCTTCGAGGCGCCGCTGCGCATCTACGTCACCGAAAACGCCGACGGCACGACCTCGGTCAGCTATCGCACGCCCAGCGTCATCTTCGCACCGTACCAGAACACCGAACTCGATGTTCTGGCCAAGGAACTGGACCCGATATTCGCCGGTATTGTCGGCGATGCCGTGGGCGGGCGTTAAAGGCGACAAGAGACCTTTGCTCGTTGACTTGTGAACCAATTGGTACAAAATGGCTGCATGAGCCACGGACGCCCTCTCGAATTCGACCCGCAACTTGCCCTGCAAAAGGCCATGGAGTTGTTCTGGTGTCACGGTTACGAAGCCACTTCGCTACAGGCCTTGCTGACCGCCATGGACATTTCGAAGAGCAGTTTCTACCAGGCCTTCGGCAGCAAGCATGAATTGTTCGAGCGCTGCCTCAAGGCTTTTCGCGAACGCCAGGTCGAGCGGATGAATGCGGCACTGGCACAGACGTCTTCCGGGAAGGAATTTCTGCGCAACATGCTGTTCGCCGCTGCCCGCGATTCAGCAACGACCGAGTTTCCGAAAGGCTGCCTGATCATGAATACGGCTACCGAATTTTCCGGGCGCGACGTGGTTGTCGCCGACTTGGTCGGCGAAGGTGCCCGCCAGTTTGCCGGCGTCTTCCGCACGGCCATCGAGCGCGCCCAAGCGGACGGCGAAATCGCCGCCGGGAAGGATGCCGAGGTTTTGGCCCGTTATGTCGTCAGCACGATCAGTGGCTTGAAGACGATGGCCAAGGCCGGCCTGCCGACGGCGGCCATCGAAGACGTGGCCGAGGTTGCCTTAACCGTCCTTGCCTGAATTTTTTTACCGTTTTTGTACCGAATGGTACACATCATCCCAAGGAGATAAACATGCTTGCCGAATACCAGATCACCCTGCCCGCCCAAACCGTCGACAGTGCCGAGCCGAAGGGCAAGGCGCTGCTCGAAACCGCCAAGGCCAATCTCGGTTTCATTCCCAACATGTACGCCAACATGGTCAACTCGCCAGGCCTGCTCGAAGCCTACCTGACCGGGTATGCTTCCTTCCGCAACGATTCCGGCTTCACGGCGCCGGAGCAGGAGGTGGTCTTCCTCACCATCAGCCGGGAGAACGGCTGCGAATACTGCGTTTCGGCCCACTCCTTCCTGGCCGACAAGAAATCCGGCCTGGCCCCGGAAGTCACCGACGCCATCCGCGACGGCACGCCGATTGGCGATGCCAAACTGGCTGCGCTGGCCGAATTCACCAAGGTCGTTTCCGGCACCCGCGGCCTGCCTTCGAAAGCCGCCACCGCTGCCTTCCTGGCGGCCGGCTACAGCGAACGTCACATCCTGGAAATCGTTCTTGCGCTGTCGGTAAAGACCATCAGCAATTACGCCAACCATCTTTTCCATACCGAGCTCGACCCGGTGTTCACCGGGCGTCGCTGGAGCGACGAGGGCTAAGCGGCGGCCGCGAGGCGCCCGTTGCGGCGCCTCTTTCATTTTTGGGAGAAAATTCATGTCGACCGTAGCACTCGTAGAAGAATCCGACGCGACCGCCGAAGTCGCCGCCATTTATGCCGATATCCGCGCCACTTTCGGCATGCCGTTCGTGCCGGCGATGTTCAAGGCCATCGCCCATCATCCGGCCTATCTGAAGGCCAGTTGGGAACGCGTCAAGGTCGTCATGGGGCCGGGGCTGATCGACCGCAAGACCAAGGAAATGATCGCCGTCGCCGTTTCCGCTGCCAATGGCTGCGATTACTGCGTCCAGGCCCATACCACGGCACTCAAGGGCATGGGTAGCAAGGACGCAGAGATTGTCGAACTAATGGCCGTTGTCGATCTGTTCAGCGGCTTCAACAAGATGCTTGAAGGTTTGCAGGTGATGCCGGATATCGGCACAACTTCACGCAATTAGGAGAAACTGATGGGCCAGACCAAACTCTCCGGCATCGAAGTTTGTGTTTTCGACGCCTACGGCACCTTGTTTGATGTCAGCAGCGTTGCCCGTGGTGCGCAGGATGCTCTCGGCGACCACTGGCAAGGGCTATCCGACCTGTGGCGAAGCAAGCAGTTGCAATACACCTGGCTGCGCGGCCTGGCCGGGCATCATGCCAACTTCTGGCAAGTGACCGGCGACGCGCTGGATTTCGCGTTGACCACCCTCAAGATCGACCAGCCCGGCCTGCACGAGCGGCTGATGAAACTCTACCTGAGCATTGATGCCTACCCGGAAGTGCCGGCCACGCTGCAAAAACTCAAGGATGCCGGCCTGAAAACGGCCATTCTCTCCAACGGCTCGCCGGCCATGCTCAATGCTGCGGTCGACAACGCAAAATTGGGCAAAATGCTCGATGCGGTGCTCTCGGTCGAATCGGTCGGCGTATTCAAGCCACACCCGGATGTTTATCGTCTGGCCGCCAGTCATTTCGCCGTTCCCGCCGAGAAAATCTGCTTTCTCTCATCGAACGCTTGGGATGCCTTCTCGGCCAAGGCCTTCGGCTTTCGCGTCCTTTGGTGCAACCGCTTCGGGCAGGCAGGGGAACATATCCCCGAACTGCCCGATGGCGAGATTGAGACCTTGTCGAGCCTTCCAGACTGGTTGCTTTCACAAGACACCGGTCAATAAATCACATTGCCCGGGGCGATGCCAGCATCCCCATAGTTAACGAAGGAGTAGTGTCGGCACGGTAGCGGCACGTAGCAGATCCGTCGTTCGACTACCAAACAGCAGGCTGCGCAGCGGCGAATGGTTGAAGGCACCCATGATCAGCAGATCGATCCCTTTGTCGCGGACCGCATTGGCAATGACGGTTTCAGCGTCGCCCGGTTGAATCTGCATTTCCACGGAGAAACCTGCTTTCTCCAACGTAACCCGTGCCAAGTCGATTTTTTTCGGATTGTCCTGGTCGGCCTTGCCGGCCATCAGCAAATGGCAAGGAATGCCTTTGAGCAATGGGCTGTTGGCCACCATCTCGACGCCTCGCTTGGTCACCTCGCCGCCATCGAAGGCAATCATGAAGCACTGTGGCGGCCGGAAATTTTCGGTTACCGTCAGGATGGGTTTGTGCAGGGCACGGACCACGCTCTCGACGTTACGGCCCAAGTCGCGTTGTGTCGTTTCGGCTGATTCACCCCGGCGACCGAGGATGAACAGGCGCACGCCATTTTCTTGCTCGGCCAGACTTTCTTCCAGATGGCCATAACGCTGGCGCGTATCCGGCGCCGGCACGCCAGCGGCGATGGCCCGTTCGCGCAGGCGGTTGAGGAATAGCCGGCCCTCCTCGCGCATTTCCTTGGTTTTGGCCGCATCCTTGTCGCTCAATTCCTGCAGAAGGTGTTCCTGCGCATCGAAGCCGATGGCGCCGCTGTGGTCCTCGCCGGTGCCGATTTCCGGATGACGGTCCAGGATGTGCAGGAATTCAAGCGGGGCATCCATCCGGGCGGCCGCCCAGGCGGCGGCATCGGCGATGGTGCCGGCGAAGTGCGAGCGGTCGACGCAGGCGAGAACCTTGTTTTCGATATTCATGGCAGTCTCCTCAGTGGCCCATCAGTTGGTCGGCATCGTCCTTGTCATGCACGGCGAAGCGGTCGAGCATGGTGGCACTGGCGGCGTTGAGGCCGACGATCTCGACTTCCACCCCTTCGCGGCGAAACTTGATGACCACCTTGTCGAGTGCGCTGACTGCGGTGATGTCCCAGAAATGCGCCTTTGATACGTCGATCACCACTTTCTCGATCACCTCGCGGAAATCGAAGGAAGCGACAAAGCGGTCAGCCGAGGCAAAAAAGATCTGGCCCGTAAAGCGATAAACGCGGGCGCGGCCTTCGTCCTCGGAATTCGAGCGGACGTGAAACAGTTTGCCGACCTTGTGGGCGAAGAAGAACCCTGAGAGCAACACGCCAACCAGCACGCCCTTGGCGAGGTCATGGGTAAACACGGTGACGATGACGGTCGCCACCATGACCATGCTGGAACTAGCCGGATGTTCCTTGAGGTTGCGCAGCGAGGCCCAACTGAAAGTGCCGATCGAAACCATGATCATCACGGCGACCAGCGCTGCCATCGGGATTTTTGCCACCCAGTCACCGACCAGCATCAGCAGCGCCAGCAGAAAGACACCCGCCGACAAGGTGGACAGCCGGCCGCGACCACCCGACTTCACATTGATCACCGACTGGCCGATCATCGCGCAACCGGCCATACCGCCAATACAGCCAGCGGCAATATTGGCGACGCCCTGGCCGATGCACTCGCGGTTCTTGTTGCTTGTTGTGTCGGTCAAGTCATCGACGATGGTCGCCGTCATCAGCGATTCAAGCAAACCGACGACCATCAGCGTCAGGGAGTAGGGAAAGATGATGCGCAAGGTATCGAGACTCAACGGCACATCGGGCAACAGGAAAACCGGCAGGCTGTCCGGCAGTGCCCCCATGTCGCCGACCGTACGGATATCGAGATCGAGCCCGATGGCTACCACCGTCAGCACAACAATAGTGACCAGCGGCGAAGGAATCGCCTTGGTGATATACGGAAACAGGTAAATGATACCCAGGCCGGCGGCAGTCATCGCATAGACGTGCCAACTGACGTTGGTCAGTTCCGGCAACTGGGCCATGAAAATCAGGATCGCCAGCGCGTTGACGAAGCCGGTAACCAC
Organism: Rhodocyclaceae bacterium; assembly: GCA_008080565.1. Classification (GTDB taxonomy): domain Bacteria; phylum Pseudomonadota; class Gammaproteobacteria; order Burkholderiales; family Rhodocyclaceae; genus Azonexus. The sequence continues at coordinate 97,089 of VIKE01000008.1, forward strand.
CGAGCGCGAGACGAAGCGCATCAGGGTTCCGAGATTGATCCAGCCGGCAATTATTTGCAGCAGGCCGGTGAGCAAGGTGGCAGCAAGCAAATATTGCAGGCCGTGCTCCTTGACTAGCGTCACCATGACCAGCGCCATGGCACCAGTCGCTGCGGAAATCATGCCCGGCCGCCCGCCAACGAAGGCAATGACGACCGCAATGCAGAAGGAGGCATAAAGCCCGACCTTGGGATCGACCCCGGCGATGATGGAAAAAGCGATGGCCTCGGGAATCAGCGCGAGGGCGACGACGAGGCCGGCCAGCAGATCGTTGCGGACGTTGGCAAGCCACTCCTGGCGAAGGGATTTGATCATTTTTGAATTGTCGTTTTGCCGCACGGGGTGCGGATGTTGGGGGAGTTGCGCGTCAGACTTGGGAAGTCGACGAAAAACCATCGGCGTGCAGTAGCGCGAGCGAACAGGGAAAGTAGATGAATGGCTCGCGAAAACAGGACTACACGGGTAGATGCTCCGATGAATTTGAGGCGGGAAACTACAATTTTACTTACATTGCTGCAGCGCAGCAACAAGCGGCACTCAAGTCGGGAGCCATCTGATCACTGTTGCTACCAGTCTTCTCGCCAAGGAGGCAAGGCGTCTTGAGAACTGTGTCAGAAGTACATCAGCGATTTGGCGGTAGCGTTTTGCTAGTCCACATCCCTGCGCCCAGCAGCATGGCGAAACAAAGGATCGACCAGTTGGCGATGCTCAATCCGAGGATATTTTCCCTGGTGCTGCAAAACCCGGTGGCCATGAACATGTACGACCACTGCATCCCCAGCCAATCGACCAGTCGTTCAATCAGGTTCGGCTCGCCGTAGCCGCATTGTGTGCCCTGTTCAGGGTATAGCTGCATCCAGGTCTGGTAGAGCGCGGTGGCCAGACCGCCGGCTGCGCTCAGGGCAATCAGTATTGCCCACAGCCGCCGGGCGCCAGGCAAGACAACGCCCAAGATCGCGAAGGCGGCCACGGCAAGGTAAAGCACACGCTGGAAGATGCACAAAGGGTAAGGGTTGATGCGCAGCCATTCGCCGATCACCAGGCCGGCGATAACCAGGGCGGACGCGGTAACGGCGATCAGGGCGAAGGCGATGCGGGGCGATAGCTTCATGCCTAGCCTTCGACAAGGCTGAAACGGATATGCCGTTCTATCTTTGGCCAGTGTTTCCCGTCCAGTTCGGCGTAGGGGCCGGCGAAAAAGAGGAGCGGCTCGCCTTGCTGGAGCGGGAAAAGCCTGATGTCCCGGCCGGTCGACCACGCCACATGGTTCATTTCAAGGTCGCCGAAGAGTTGATGCTTGCCGTACTTGCAGGCACAGGACGCATCCGCCGGCAACCAGCCGGCGCCGGCCACGAAGAACTCGGCCCAGCAATGGTAGCCGCACAGATCGCAAGCCTCGCCGCCGCCGTCAGGCGCTTCAAGAGCCTGCCCCAGCACCAGGCGCGCCGGGATGCCCCGGGAGCGGCACAAGGAAATGAACAGGGCATGAATGTCGTTGCAGTTGCCGGCCGAGCACACCAGGGCATGTTCCGTACTCCCCTTCCACGACTGATTGGCGGCATCGTAGCTCATCGAGCCGACGACGTAGTCGTAGAAGCGGCGGGCAATTTCGATGGGATTGTTGCTGCCGCCGGCCAGCTGAAAAGCCATCGACAGGGTTTGATCGTTAACGTCCACGAATTGCTCCGGCGACAGCCAGCGAGCCATGACGCCCCGCGCCGATTCGGGCAATGCCCCGGCCTGGCCGAGATGGTGCGCGACCGCCAGGCGTTCGACGCGATAGCGGATGGAAATCTCGACCGGCGCTGCCCAAACGTCGAGACTGGCATGCAGCATCCGGTTGCCATGTTCGGGTTCATGGTGCAGTTGGCAGGAGCATGATGCTTCAACAGCGAAATCGAGCACCCGCTGATACGGCGTCTCCGGAATAACGGGGCACCATAAATTCAGGGTGCCTTGACTCGGGGATTCCGGCGAGAGACGAATGTGGTCGGTCAGGTCGTAGATCATGACAAATCCTTTCATCGACTCTCAGCCGCCCGTGACGGGCGGAAAGAAGGCCACTTCGCAACCGGGCAAAATGAGGCTGTCGAAGCCTGCCAGTTCGTGATTAACGGCAGACTTGAGGTTCTTCTGGGTCGCCAGACAGTCACGCCCTTGCCCCAGGGAAACCAGATGTTCCCGAAGCATGGCGACGGTCCAGCTTTGATCGAAAGGGATGGTGATCGTTTCGGCGCCGTGGCCGATCTTTTCTTTCAGTCCGGCGAAATAAAGTACTTTGATTGCGGTCATTTTCTGTTCTGCTCAATAAGTCAGCCGCCGGTCGACGCCATGATCCGGATGATTTTCTCCGGCCTGTCCTGGAAATCATGCTTCTCCGGTTTGCGCATCACCGCCGCACGAATTTGCTCGACGATTTCCCGGTCGCTGGCCCCGTTTCTGAGGAAGGGCAGCAATTCGAGGCGATCTTCCTGCCCCAGACACAGATGCAGGGTGCCAGTTACCGACAGGCGGACGCGGTTGCAGGCTTCGCAGAAATGTTGCGACATTGGGGTGATGAAGCCGATGGAAAAGGAAAGATCCGGCGAGGCCAGGTAACGCGCCGGGCCACCGCCGGGGATGACATGGTCGATCAGGCCGAAACGCTCCCTCAACTGGGCGATCAGCGGCTGCAAGGTCGATGTACCGAGCGCCCTGGCCGCGTCGCCCATCGGCATGTTTTCGATCAGGCGGAGAATGAAGCCGCGGGCCATGCAATATTCGATCATCGCGTCGAGCTCGTCCTGATTGACGCCCGGCAACCAGACCATGTTGATCTTGATCGGCTGGAACCCGGCGTCACGGGCGACCTCCAGGCCGGCCAGCACATCGGGCAAGGCGTCGCGCCGGGTCAATTGCGCGAAACGCTGGCGCGACAGCGTGTCGAGACTGACATTGAGCCGGCTCACCCCGGATTGCTTCAGGCGCTGGGCCAGGCCCGCCAGGCGGGTACCGTTGGTGCTGACCGACAGATCCCTGAGGCCAGGAATGCCGGCAATGCCCGCGGTCAGTTCGGCAAACCGGGCCCGGACCAGCGGTTCGCCGCCGGTCAGGCGAATCCGGGTAACCCCGAGGCCGACGAAGATCCGGCTCAGACTGATGATTTCGTCGAACTGTAGCCAGTTGTCCGGCGTTTCGTAGTCGTCGAACTCGGCCGGCATGCAATAAGCACAGCGCAGGTCGCAGCGGTCGGTTACCGAAAAACGCAGGTAGGAGATGGCCCGCCCGAACGGGTCAACCAAGGCGGGTGGCGGCTGGAGCACGTTTTGATCCCGGTGTTGGCTGGGGTGAAATGGACTTGCGCAGCGTCAGGCGACGGCCCTTCCGGTTGAAGCTGCCGCGCCGCTGGAGATCGGCCAGCGTTCGGCTCAGGGTGGCCGGCGCGAGGTTCAGGCGCAGCGCAATTTCATGGAAATAGCCGTCGAGCAGTGTCTGACCGTTTCGGTCAAAACGGTTCTCGGTCAGCAGGTAGTGCATGAAACGATTTTCCGCGGTCGGCATGCGCAGGCGCGCCATGTCCCGGCGGAGTTCGGACGTGCGTCGCGACTGGGCGTCAAGAAGATAGGCGGCCAGATAGCGATCGGTCAGCAGCAAGGTGCGAAACTCGACATGGTCAGGAAGCACCACCGTCGATGGCTCGATGGCCCGAATATCAAACACTGGAAAATCATCGGCCGAAATATCCCGGGAAGGAATCAGCCAGTCACCCACAGTCAGTATTTGCCAGCAGAAGGGTAGCGCTTCCGAATCGAGCGCTCGCAGCAGGATCTCAACAGACCCGGAGGCGACAATCAACACGCGATGGGAGGCCATTTCCAGCGTCATGCATTCTCCAGCATCAAATGAATGCTGGCTGTCAAAAAGCACGGGATACGACTCAAGCTGCTGCAACATGGTCTAATCGAATGAACTCGTGAGGTGACAAAGTGAGGATGCAAATAAGCATCCTTGAAAAGCCGGACAGCCCCGCAGGGCTATCCGGGAAGACGCATGGGAGGTGGGATGCGCCAGAGAGGGAAAACAATGAACTTGCTTACTTCAGAGTCAGGATGAACTGCACCATGGTTTCGATATCGGCCGCTTTGATGGTGGCGTTCGGCGCCCTTGGTACCTTTTTTGACCTTGACGGCGAGTTGTTCGGCCGCCGCAGCGTCGCCGGCGTATTTCTTGCCGACTTCATTCCAAGCTGGGCCGACGAGTTTTTTGTCGAGCGCATGGCAGGCAAGACAACCGTTTTTCTTGGCGATTTCCATAGCTGCAGCCTGGTCGACAGCAAAGCTCGGAACCGACAGGGTGGCCAGAGCAGCCAAAGTGAAGATTTTCTTCATAAGATTCTCCAGTAATAGTAAAAGGCGGACACCTTAAAGGCGCCGCCAGTCGTGGATCAAACGATGTTGCGCGGCTTCAGACTCATCTGCGTGAAGCTGTGCTTGTAGGGCGATTCGCCGACTTTGCTCAATACCCCGCGTCCCAACTTGTAGCGGTAGTTGTTGGTCATCGGATCGGGGATTGCAGAGACGACGGCATTCGCCGGTGATTTAGGGAAGTTGAAATTGGCCTTGCAAACGCCTGGGCGCATTTCGTCGGAAACGATGGCCACGGCCTTGAATCGGCCTTCGGTGGTCATGATGTGCCCATCCTTCATCAACTGATTGAAGGTCAGGTCAGCATCCATAACACCCTGCGGTTGCCCCGTCTGGATATAGACCGTGTCATTGACCACTTCAACATAATCACCCGACTCAATACCCTTCTTCTTCGCATCGTCAGGATGAATGAAGATGAAGGCTTCCGGCCAGCGTTGTGAGAGATAAGGTTTGCGCAGGTCATCGAAACCGGACTGCCAGGTTTCATTGACGCGACCATTAGTCACCCAAACTTCACCTTTTTCAGCGCGTGGCTTGATCGCATCGTAGAACTGAATCCAGCCGGCGTATTTCCAGGGCGATTTGAGCAGAATGGCTTTGCCACTGTGGGTATTGAAGGCATACAGCGCGGCAATCTGAACCTCGGCTTGCTCCATCTCGCCCCAATTGTTATTGGGGTCATGTAGGCGCTTGGTACCAACCAACTTGCCATCCTTGACGCGAATCGGTGTCTGGATACCCGTTGTGCCATAGGTACGTAACAATTCTTGAGCTTTGACACCCTTCTCCTTGGCTTGCATGGCCAGCGGGTGATAGTTCAGCACACCACCACGAGAGAAGCGGGCGGCTTCCTCGAAGACATCGTTGGAATCCTTCCAGTCGTAGCCACCGTCTTTGTCAAAGCCCATCTTTTGGGCAAATTTCTGGACGATCCACCAGTCAGGTTTGGACTCACCCGGCGCGTCGTAAAACTTGCTGTACAACCGCAGGCGACGCTCGGAATTGCAACGGGTAAAGTTATCCTCACCCCAGGAAGAAACCGGGAAGACGATGTCGGCCAGGTCGGTGCCGATAGGAATCACCGGGTAGAGATCGGAGTTGGCCATCACCATGCCGCCGGAATCCACACGCTTCTTCAATGTCTCGAAGATGGCGGCACGATCCAGACTGGTGATCTGGTTCGGATTGCCTACGGTCAACTCGCGCATCTTCTTTTCCAGCGCGTTCGAACCCATCATCGCGGCCACCCAGGTGGTACCAATAACCCAGGCAAAGCGCATGTTCCCTTGCATCATCCAGAGGTCAAGATTGAAATCTTTTTTACGCCGACCAGGATGTTTTTCCGGGGATAGCCAGCCTGAACCACCGCCTGCCGACAAGCCACCGCGCTGGTGACCGCCACCACGGGAGATCATCCGGCCCGGACGATTACCGGCGCCGCAGATCAAGCCCAGCGATGCGAACGAGGTCGTGTTCATGTAGTTGTTGGACCAGTAATTGCCCTTCTCGCACATGAACGAGGTTTTCGGCATTGAGCCATCAGCCTTCGGCTTGGCAATCCATTCGGCAGCCTTCCGAATATCGTCCGGATTGAGGCCGGTAATCTTCGCCGCCACATCAAGCTTCGACTCTTCCTGCGAAAGGATGAATTTCTGGTAATCATCCCAGTCGCTTTGCCAGGTGCCCCAGGTGGTGCGCCACTGCCAGCCGGTGTTGCGAGTTCCGCGCCCGTAGCCTTGATCGACCTCCCAAGGCTTTGCTACCCACTTGTCGATGAAGGCCTGATCTTGCCACTTGTTTTCGAGAATGATGCGAGCCAGCGCCATGTGCAATACGGTATCGGTGCCGGGAATGATCGGCAGCCACATGCCACGACCTTCCTTCACCGACCAGGCAACGCCCATTGTCTTGTGTGGCGTGACAAAGATGAACTTCTTGTCGCCCGGCATCATGTGCGAGGTAAACAATGTCGTCTTGGTCTCGTACGGGTCGACACCCGAGAGGAAAGCCACTTCGCAATTGGCCCAGTCCTCATAACTGGAGGCGAAGGAGTCGATACCGGCATCGTCGAGACCGGTCGCGTCATTGGTGGCCGAACACTTGTCGTGCCAAGCGAAGGCCGGTGTGCCGATGGTCGTCATCGCCAGTTTGGTGATGGCATAGACGTTCTCGAAATACTGGTAGGAGTGCGACTTCACGGCCCAAGCATGCTCGCCATACTTGGCAAGAATGTACTTGGAAATATCAGCCATCACCTCGGTAGCAAGATCCCAACTGACCGGTGTCAGTTGGCCATTGACCCGGATCATCGGATGCATCAGGCGCTCGCGGGTACGATTTCCGGGATTGAAGCACTTTTCGGCCAGCGTGCCGCCACGGATGGAGTGATTGCCGCCTACGTTGACGACGGTGGCATCCTTGTCGGGAACGACGACCACGTGGTGCTGTTTGCCCTGGAAGCTGACGACGTTATGCTGCACCGGGCTGACCCAGGCACCCATCATCGTCTGGTGCGGGAAGTCCACCTTCAGCGCGTTCTGAGAGGCTTTGGCCCCACCTTCCTTGCCGACCGGCCAGCGATAGACCTTGTATCCGCAAGCCACCGTGCAGTAGTCGCACGCAGTGGTAAGAACATCGGCGTCCTTCGGGGGAAGCGGCACGAAGTCCTTGGGCGTGTAGTTGTCTTGATTGCTCATGTTCTGCTCCTTACGCACTGCGCTTGGTGGTCATAGCGCCGTAGCCATAAACGAGACCCATCACGCCAACGGCGTAGATGTCGTCTCCCTGCACTTCCAGCATGATCTGCGGCAGGCTTTCCGTGGCGTGTCCGGAAGCAACCATCCCATGACGGGTCAGATCGAACGTGGTGAGATGTAGCGGACAAGGGCCCAGCACCTGGTGCTGTGGCTTGTAGGTTCCATCAAGCGGACCGCCCATGTGGGTGCATTGCTGATTGAAGGCAACGATATCCTTGTCGCTGCCGATGCCGGCTCCAGCGGGAACGCCCAACTTGACCAGGATGTTGCGCACGTCCGGGTATGGGAAGTTGAACTCGACGGGAACGCCGGTTTTCAGGGCAGACAGGCTACCGATCTTCTGGCGGGGATATTCGGCTTTCAAGGCCTGTGCTGCTTCGGCCATGCCTGGAAAACTCCCCAGACTGATGACAGCTACCGCCGCACCGCCGGTCAGCAAAAACTGGCGACGACTCATGCACATCCGCTCACCCTCATGCGAATGATCGTGGGCCGATTGGACTGGAATGGTTTTTTGACTCATTTCAATACTCCTTATTTCACCGGTGCCGGCAGTGGCTGATAGTCGCCTGGCAGCTTTGGATCGTCGTGGATCAGCGGTTCGGTCATCGACAGGGCTTCGATGAAGGCAATCAGATCCTTCTTCTCTTGCGCCGACAATTTCAGAGGCTTGAGCAACGGGGTCTTGTTGGTTCCCTTGCCGCCACCGCGATCATAGAAATCAACCACCTCCTGCAACGTGGCGAAGATGCCGTTGTGCATGTACGGTGCGGTGTATTTCACTTCGCGCAAGGAGGGCGTGCGGAACTTGCCGACGTCTTTCGGGTTCTTGGTGATGTAGTAGAGGCCGTAATCCATATCCGCCGTGCGGTACTTCTGCTCGGGAACCCCCTTCTGGTAATGCTCCCAACGGTGAGTCACCTGATACAGCGGGTCGTCCTTGAAGCCCGGGAAGTCCGGCAGGCCGGTGTCGTAGAACTTTTGATCGGAAGCCAAAGCGCCGTTATGGCACTGGACGCAACCCGCCTTGCCATTGAATAGCTTCATTCCAGCAACTTGCGATGCGTTCAAGGCCTTCTTGTCGCCCTTGGCATAGCGATCAAACGGAACTTTTGTGGCGTCCGAAACAACGGTCCGCTCATAGGCAGCAATCGCCCGGTAGGCATCATTCATACGCGGCCATTCGGCCCCGAACACCTTCTTGAACGACTCGACGTATTCCGGGATGAAGCGCAGGCGCATTTCCATCACTGAAGGATCGCCATTGCCGGCTACACCGCCTTCGGCGGCTGAGGGGGCCTGGCCTTCAAGGCTGGTGACACTGCCTTCCCAGAAGAGCTTGTTGTAATAGGCAGAGTTGATCACCGTCTGCGAATTGCGCCAGTGCTTGGTGCCGGGATAGCCACGGGAAATCTGGCCACCGTCACCCCAACCGAGCCCCGGTAGGTGGCAGGAAACAGCGCAATTTTTTCCGGCGATTGCGGATTGTCTTTGGGGATCGGTGCCGGCGGCAGTGGTGCCAATTGCGGATATTTGTCGGCGGCCAAGGCGACGGCGCTGCTCAGCAGAAGACCGGCCATCGTGATTGCTAACTGTTTATTCATGGTGGTCTCCCTCAGTTCTTGCCGAAAGTACGAACCTGCATGTCAGGCTGGCCAGGGTCTTTGACCATCACCTGATCGCCGGACAGCGTCAGCAGGAAGGCAACTAGGGCTTTCTGGTCGCTAGCTGAGAGGTTCAGCGGTTTGAGCACAGAGCCCTTGCCGCCACCCTGGTTGTAGAACGCCACGACCTCATCGAGGGTTTTGAACATGCCGTTGTGCATGTACGGTGCGGTGTACTTCAGGTCACGCAACTGGGCGGTCTGGAACTTACCGATGTCCTTGGGCTTCTTGGTAATGGCGTAAGAACCCACATCGGTGCGCAAATTCATGTAATTGGGTACACCGCTGGTGGCGTAATGGCGCAGCATGGTGATGGTACGCAGCGGGTTCTTCAGTACGTCAGGGTTTTCAGGAACGCCGGTGTTATAAAGCTTGCCGTCGGAACCGATTGGGCCGTTGTGGCAGGAAACGCAGCCCGCCTTGCCCTTGAACAGTTCATAGCCATCCTTGGCTTCGGAACTGATGGCGCCGCTGTCGCCCTTGGCGAACTTGTCGAATGGCGCGTTGGTGGTTTCCAGGCTGCGGATGAATTCACCAATGACATTGAAGACGCGCATGCCATTGATGTCGTCCTTGCGCCATTTCTTCCACAAAGCATCGTACTCGGGAACCTGCTGCAAGCGTTCCTGCATCAAGCGGCCATCCATGTTCATGGTATGGGCTTCAGTCAGCATGTCTCGCACCAGAGTGCCGGCATCAGAACCATCAAGCCGTCCATCCCACAGGAAACGCTGGCGATATTTGGCATTGAGAACGGTCGGCGAGTTGCGGAAATATTCCATCGAGGGATAGCCGGCAGAGAGCGCCAGCCCATCGCCCCAACCTTTTTTCGGGTCGTGGCAGGAGGCGCAAGAGACGCCCCAGTCGCCAGACAGTCGGCTATCGAAGAAGAAAAATTTGCCCAGTTCGATCATCGCCGCATTGCCCGGCTTGACGTCGGGCATCGGTGCGAGATCAGGTGCGTTGTTCTGGGCAATAACCGGTTGCGTGCCGACGGTCAGCGTCACCGCTGCAGCTAGTCCGATGGCGCCCAGTGCTTGCGTAAATCGCTTGCGCTGCTGGATTTTCATAGTCCCCCCTGTGTATTGGAGATGCGTGGGAACAGCCCCACACGGACTATGGATATGCAGTCTTTATGCCACCGAGTGACTACCTTGATTTCACAAGGGTTTTGACGATTTGACGCGCGCGAAGGCGGTAAAAAAATTACCGGCCGGTAAAAAACTTACCGGTTAGTTTTTGACCGAAATCAGGATTCCAAAGTTTCTTCATCGCTGTCTTTAAGCTTGTTTCGCAAGGTCAAGCGACTGATGCCGAGCAATTCGGCCGCCTCGGTCTTGTTACCGCCACAGCGATTTAACACGCTACGGACGTAATCCGTTTCAATTTCGGCAAGCGAGAGTACCCGACCCTCCGCTTGCACCTTCCCTTCAACCGGCTTCGGCGCATGGCCAACAATTTCCCATGGCAAGTGGGACAAACCGATGGTCTTGCCTTCCGAAAGAATCGCCGCTCGTTCCATCACATTGCGCAATTCGCGAACATTCCCTGGCCAGCGATATGCCTTGAGAAACGGTTCGGCAGCACGGTCAATTTGTGCGGCACTTTGACCGAGTGTCGGTGCGATTTTCTCCAGAAAATGCTGAGCCAGGGACAGAATGTCTTCAGCGCGCTCACGCAAGGCTGGAAGGTCGATGGCCCCGACGTTGAGACGATAGTACAAATCCTCGCGAAACTGCCCGGACTGGACCATGGCAGGCAAATCGCGATGCGTGGCCGAGACAAAACGAACATCGACGCTGATCTCCTTCTGGCCACCCAAACGTCGGAAACGCTGGGTCTCCAGAACACGAAGCAATTTCGGTTGCAACGCAAGGGACAGATCACCTATTTCATCGAGAAACAAGGTTCCACCATCCGCCAGTTCGAGCAAACCACGCTTCATCTGCTTGGCGTCCGTGAAGGCGCCTCGCTCGTGGCCGAACAGTTCGGATTCCAGCAGGCCTTCAGGCAACGCCGAGCAGTTCAGGGTAATCCACGGCCCATCGGCACGCGGTGACCGGCAGTGGATGGCCTGGGCAATGCGCTCCTTCCCGGTTCCCGATTCGCCGCGGATCAGCACCGGCACCTTGCCCGCCGATGCGATCTTGGCAGTGGTTTCCAGCATATTCTGGAAAGCCGGCGCCGTCCCGATCATGCCCTCGATGACGCAGGTTTCGGCTTGAGAACGCCGCCATTCCACTTCCCGGCGCAGGCGGTGGGTTTCTACCGCACGCCGGATCAGCTCCTGCAAATCCTCAAGGTCAAATGGCTTGTTGATGTAATCATAAGCCCCGGCCTTAAGCGCCGCCACGGCGGTTCGGACCTCGGGATAAGCAGTCATGATGACTACCAGTGGCTGGTCGTCGGATTCCTTGACCTTGGCCAGGATGTCGAGACCGTTCATGTCCGGCAAGCGCAGATCGAGCAGTACTAGACTGAATGTTCGCTCCTTCAACAAGGCCAATGCTTGGGCACCGTCTTCGGCAACTTCGACATCGAAGCCCTGACGGGCAAGAAAATTGCCCACCGTCACCCGGATGGTGTTGTCGTCTTCAACAATGAGGATCGGTTCGCGCATGTCAGTTTCCGGCAAGAGGCCAGGTCATTGTGAAGCAGGTTCCATGCCCCGGCGTACTGCTCGCCTCGATGCTGCCGCCATGTTGTTCGACAATCTTGCGGACAATAGCCAGGCCCAGGCCGGTGCCTTCGCGGCGCGTCGTGTAGAACGGCTCGAAAATGCGCTGCAGGACGTCCGGGCTCATACCAACGCCGGTATCGCATATCTGGATGCGAGCGAATTTTGCCTCCTTTTCGGCGTCGACCGTAACAGTTCCACCGTTCGGCATGGCATGCACTGCATTCATCAGCAGGTTGAGAAAAACCTGCTTCAATTGGTGGGGATCAGCCGATAACGGCGTCATGCTGTCAATCCCGGCCAGTTCGAAAACGATGTCACGGCTCTTCGCATCCTTACGCGTCCAGAACAATACGTCGTCGAGTATGGTTGCGAGATTGCATGCTTCCGGCTGGATAGCCTGTGGGGCTGCAAATCCATGGAAGCTGCGCAGAAAACCGGACAGTCGATCCACTTCGGCCTCCATGCGCTTGAGGGCTTCGATCAGGCCCGGCGGAATGTCTTCTTCATACTGCATCGCTTGGGCGACGGCCTTCATCCCAGCCAGCGGATTGCCGATTTCATGGGCGAGGCCCATGGCCAGTTCGCCCAGCGTGGTCAGTTTCTCCATCTGGAACATCTGGCGATCGAGTTCGCGGCGCTCATCCTGGATTTCCCGCTCACGGCTGACATCACGGGCTACCACAATGGAACCGGCTGTAGTCGGTGTGATGGCCAGCGAGATCACTTGTTCCTGTAGTTCGACGTCGCAACGCAACGGGCCCGGTTTTGCATCCGCAGCAATTTCCGGCCACTGCGGCCAGAACTGCTCAAGTTGCAGGCCAAGAGGTGAAGTACTACCGCCAAGCAAGCGAATGGCTGCCGGGTTGAGCAGGCGAATTTCTCCCGACCGATCAATGGCGAGGATGCCGTCTGCCGTGTGCTCAATAACTGCTTCTAGGGAAGCGCGTTCCTGTTCAAGTTCTCGTGTTCGCTCCCTGACCTCTTCCTCCAGTCGATCACGGTGCGCATTGATGGCCTGCGACGACTCCTGCAAACGATTGGCCATGGTGTTGAATTTGTTGCCCAGGGCAGCGATTTCATCCGTGCCGATGACCGGAACCCGGCGAGTAAAGTCGCCGCTGGAGATTGCATCGGTCTCTTTCGAGAGCTCTTCCAGCGGTTGCAACAAGCGGCGGGAAAGCGCGTAGCCACCAATGGCCGTCACGACCAGTGCAACAAAGAGGACAGCGTAAAGCAGGTAGAGATTGACCACAGCCAGGAAGAGCTCACGCTCGGGAAAAGCTAACGCAATACGCCACTTTCCTTTGGAGTTTTCTGCAATCGCCTGCGGTGCGTAATCAATCGGCGCATGGGCAACAATCCAGCCGTCGCCGAGGCTGGGCGAAATACCGGTTTCAATCAGATTCTGGGTAATGCTCGCCGGAAAAATTTGACTGAGTCTCTCGACGGGCTCCATCGAAAATGCGCCAGCCTCGCCGCCTGCCGAGCGGCTGACATAGTGTCCCTGGTTATCAAGCAGATAGGCGGTGCCTTGTCGGGCATTAGCCATTTGCTGAATCTGCTCAAGGAGAATGTCTGCATGCAAATTGATAATCAGCACGCCGATCTTGCTTCCATTGGGTGCTGCTACTGGCGTTGCGACTCGAATGACGGGCCGCTCAGGTTTCTCGATCTTGCCGAATTCGACATTCAGGTCTAGTGGTGAGACATAGATTTGCCCGACATTGACGTCCATGGCGTCACGGAAATAGTAGCGATCTCCTTTCGGCTGAAGTTCATCGCGTGGCACGACATAAACCCCCTTCGGCTTTCGGTCAACGCGCACCCACTCCTGGCCATCAGCCGTAATCAGGCGGATTTGGTAGATATGGGGATAGAGACTGGCCAACGCGGCATAGTCGCGTTCAAGACGGTTCGTGGCGGCCTGAAGAAGCCACGGATCTTTCGTTTGTTTGGCAGCAATGACATCGACCAAGCCACGGGCATTGGCCAGATAAAGCAGTTCAGAAGACAACTGGTCAAAAAAACGACCGATCCCCTGCGAGCGAACAGTAACCTCCTGATTCAGATTGCGCAGGGTCTCAACTTTTAGGGCTTGTAATGAAAGATAGACACCAATAGCCCCGGCCAATGCGGTAGGAATGACCGCGGCGAGCAAAAAGGCCGCGTAAATCCGGCGGGAAAGACCACCGAGAGCGCTGAAATTAGAAAAGTTCATGGTTCATTCTACTTGAAGCCCGTAGTACAGATCGTGAGGGGATAATCCATCCCAAACTTGACTCTTACAGGATAGGTAATGAGTAATTGCTGCTCTTCATCAAGTTGTGAAACCACTCATCCGAAAAAGCATCGTTGCCCGGCCAATGGAAGCGAATATTCGGAAGTGTCGGCGCGAACTATCGCGCACCACATCCGTGATGCCCTGCGTTGGCGGCCAACTGCCAATCGCTATTTTTTCTGCGACGACCCTGCGTGTGACGTCGTTTATTTCGGCGATGACGGTTCGACCATACTCAAGTCGCAACTACGAACACGGGTTGGCGTTAAGGAGTTATCGAACGATGAGCTTCTGTGCTACTGCTTCGGTATCACAAGGGGCGATTTTATTGCCAATCCGGCAAACAGGGATTTCGTCATGGCCCAGACCAAGGCCAGATTGTGTTCATGCGACACCAGTAACCCATCGGGACGTTGCTGCTTGAAGGACTTCGCCAAGCCTGAGATGTGACCTTGGGAAAAAGACCTCGGCTGACTGCGGCGGAATCGCCCCTGCCAACTGTATTTGTCGAGCAGCGTGTAAGAAACCAGCCTGCTAACCGACTAATGGTTAAGCCGGGAACTTTTTATCCCTGGTCGTAAAACCTCAGGGAGCACTTCATGCAGTTTCGTAAGCTGGCATTGGTATTGACGGTCGGATTGGCAATCGCCGCTTTCTTCGCCTTGGACCTCGGGCAATACCTCAATCTCCAGACGCTCAAGGAGCAACAGGCAGCCATCCAGGCTTTCCAGACGAACAATCCGTTCCTCAGCGTTGCCGCTTATTTCGTCCTCTACGTCATCGTGACCGCCCTCTCCTTTCCGGGCGCCGCGCTGCTCACGCTCGCTGGCGGTGCGGTGTTTGGGCTGCTCTGGGGCACGGTGATTGTTTCTTTCGCGTCAACGATCGGCGCTACCCTCGCCTTCCTGATGTCCCGCTTTCTGCTTCGCGACTGGGTCAGCCAGCGTTTCGGGCAGCGATTGGCGGCGATCGACGAGGGTGTTAAGCGCGAAGGGGCTTTCTACCTTTTCACCCTGCGCCTAGTCCCGGTGTTCCCCTTCTTCCTGGTCAACCTGCTGTTTGGTCTGACCGGTATGAAAACCCGTGCTTATTACTGTGCCAGCCAACTCGGGATGTTCGCCGGCACGGTGGTATACGTGAATGCCGGCACCCAGTTGGCCAAGCTGGATTCCCTGTCCGGCATCCTCTCGCCGAGCCTGCTTGGCTCATTTGTCCTGCTCGGCATCTTTCCACTGATTGCCCGCAAGCTTGTGGAGATTGTTCGCATGAACAAGATATTCGCCAACTGGAAGAAGCCGGCGCGCTTCGACCGCAACATCGTGGTCATCGGCGGCGGCAGTGCCGGCCTGGTCACTTCCTACATCGCTGCCGCCGTTAAGGCCAAGGTCACCCTGGTCGAAAAGCACAAACTCGGTGGCGATTGCCTGAATACGGGCTGTGTCCCATCGAAGGCTCTGATTCGCTCGGCCAAGTTCCTGTCGCATGTCACCCGCTCGCAGGAATTCGGCATCGCTTCAGCCAGCGCCCAGTTCGAGTTTTCCGATGTCATGAAGCGTGTGCAGGCGGTGATCAAGACTGTCGAGCCGCATGACTCAGCCGAGCGTTACACCGAACTGGGTGTTGACGTGGTGCAAGGTAGCGCGAAAATTGTCTCGCCCTGGGAGGTGGACATTACCCTCGAAGATGGCAGCACCCAGCGCCTGACGACGCGCAGCATCGTCGTCGCCACCGGCGCCCGACCTTTCGTGCCGCCGATTCCGGGCATTGATGAGGTCGGCTATATGACCTCGGATAACGTTTGGAATCTGCGCGAATTGCCGCAGCGCCTGGTTGTGCTCGGAGGCGGGCCGATTGGCTCGGAATTGACGCAGGCCTTCGCCCGTTTGGGCGCTAAAGTGACGCAGGTCGAAATGGGTGCCCGTATCATGGTGCGCGAAGATCCTGAAGTTTCCGAACTGGTCACCCAGCGCTTCCGTGCGGAAGGGATAGACGTCCTGGTCAATCACCGGGCCAAGCAGTTCATCGTTGAAAACGGCGAGAAGATATTGATCGCCGAGCACGAGGGGCAGGATGTGCGCATTCCCTTCGACGGGCTGTTGGTCGCCGTCGGCCGCGCCGCCAACCTGAAAGGCTTTGGCCTGGAAGATCTGGGTATTCCAAACGGTCGCACGGTCAACACCAACGAATTCCTGCAAACCAATTACCCGAACATCTACGCCGCTGGCGACGTCGCCGGGCCCTTCCAATTCACCCATACCGCCGCCCATCAGGCCTGGTATGCCGCGGTCAACGCTCTTTTTGACCCATTCAGGAAATTCAAGGCCGACTATTCGGTGATCCCGTGGGCTACCTTCGTCGAACCCGAAGTCGCTCGTGTGGGGCTAAACGAACAGGATGCCAAGGAAAAAGACATTCCCTACGAGGTTACAACCTACGACATCGACGATCTCGACCGGGCAATTGCCGATGGCGAGGCCCACGGTTTCCTCAAGGTGCTGACGGTGCCGGGCAAGGACAAGATCCTCGGCGTCACCATCGTCGGCGAACATGCTGGCGACCTGATCGCCGAATACGTCCTGGCCATGAAACAGGGCATCGGCCTGAACAAGATCCTCGGCACCATCCACATTTACCCGACGCTGGCCGAGGCCAACAAGTACGTCGCCGGCAACTGGAAAAAAGCGCATGCGCCGCAGAAATTGCTGGCCTGGGTCGAACGTTTCCATGCCTGGCGCCGGGGGTAAATCACATGTCGTTCATCAAAAAAATCGGCTTGCTGGCCATCTTCGCCTTGACCAGTCTCTCGGCATCCGCCTTTGACCATGACTATCGCGAATGGAATTCGCTGCTCGCCAAACACGTCAAGGTGGCGCCGGACGGCAATTCGAGTCGGCTCGACTATCGTAGCATGGCAGCCGACCAGGCCCGCCTCTCAACCTGGCTGAAGACGGTTTCCGCTGTCCCTGAAGCCGAATACAAGCAGTGGCCAAAGCCACAGCGACTGGCCTTCCTGATCAACGCCTACAACGCCTGGACTGTTGAACTGGTTCTCGACAAGTACCCGGACCTCAAGTCGATCAAGGATATCGGCAGCGTTTTCCAGTCGCCCTGGAAGAAAAAATTCATTCCCCTCTTCGGGCAGGAATTGGCGCTTGATGATATTGAGCACAGTCTCATCCGGGCGCCGGGTACCTTCGACGATCCGCGCATCCACGCCGCCGTCGTCTGCGCCTCGATCGGTTGCCCGATGCTTCGCGCCGAAGCTTTCACCGCCGACAAATTGGACAGCCAACTGGAGGACGGCATGCGCCGCTTCCTGGCCGACAGCAGCCGCAATCGTTTCGATCCCGCCAGTGGAAGGTTGCAGGTCTCGAAGATTTTCGACTGGTACGGCAAGGATTTCGAAAAAGGACACCAGGGTTTCGCTTCGCTCAAAACCACCTTTGGCCGCTATGCCGGGCAACTTGCCAAGTCGCCTGAGGCACAGGAACGGATTCGCCTAGGCGATTACAAACTGGAATTCCTCGATTACGACTGGCGCCTGAACGATAGCGCCACGCCCGGGCGCCGTTAGGGAGCATCGATGAATTCGCTGGCGCGACGTGCAGGCAGTTGGTTGGGACGCTGGCTCAGCCAGCCGCATCACCGGCATGGTGCGGCGCTGCCAACGCCGCTAACGCTTCTGAAAAAGGCACTACGGCCGGGGGATGTGCTTCTGGTCGAAGGCGAGACGCGGGTCAGCGTGGCGATCAAGTATCTGACCCAATCCACCTGGTCGCATGCGGCGCTTTACATCGGCGAGGCTGCCGGGCGGATCGGCCCGGGCGACACACCATTCTGCTTCGTCGAAGCCGACATCATCGAAGGCGTCCGACTGGTCGAACTTGCAGAATTCAATGGCCTCCACTGCCGCATCTGCCGGCCGGTTGGCCTGACTGACGAAGACCGGCAACGCATCATCGACTACGGACTGGCGCGGGTTGGCCAGCAATACGATCTGAAGAACGTTTTCGACTTGGCCCGCTACCTGATCCCGACACCACCCGTACCGCAGCGCTGGCGGCGGCGCATGCTGTCGCTGGGCAGCGGCGATCCGACGCGAGCCATCTGCTCGACCCTGATCGCGCAATGCTTCCAGTCGGTACGCTATCCCATACTACCCAGCATCGAATTACGCGCCACCGATCGTAAGGACTGTCCCGGCTGTATTGAGGAAATATTGAGGATTCGCCATCACAGCTTGTTTGTTCCTCGGGATTTCGATGTATCGCCGTATTTTCAGGTAATCAAGCCAACGCTGGAAAACGGATTCGAGTACCGCCGCCTGAACTGGGCCGACCGTATGAACGAGGTGGCACGGGTCGAGGCCACTCCATGAGCATTCGCCTCCTGGCCGGCTTGGTCGCCGTAAGCATTCCATTCGCAGCCCAGGCCGATTCACTCTGGGTCGGCAAATTCAACGAGACCGATACCGCCATTCCCGCCCCGTGGAAAATCGAACACCTCGACCAGCGCGTACCGCCGACCCAATACGCGGCACGCCAATGGGACGGCGTGGCTGCCATTGAGGCCAAGGCAAAGAAGAGCATGGCCCTTCTCGGCCGCACGCTTACGGTCGACCTGAAAAAAACGCCTATTTTGTGCTGGCAATGGCGGATCGATGCGCCGGTTTCCTCCGCCGACATGACCCGCAAGTCCGGTGACGATTACGCTGCCCGGGTCTATCTGACATTTGCCGTGCCTCCGGATCAATTGAGTTTCGGCACGCGTACCAAACTCCGCCTGGCGCGCTCGATCTACGGCAGCCAGGTGCCGGATGCCGCACTCAACTATGTCTGGGACAACCGCAACCCGATCGGTACCTTGCAGGACAATGCCTATACGGATCGAGCACGCATGCTGGTACTGCGCTCCGGCACTGGACAGGCTGGCACTTGGGTGCAGGAACGACGAAATATCCTGACGGATTTTCATAGGGCATTTGGCGAGATCAGTGGCGAATTACGAGGACTGGCCATCGCTTCTGACACTGACAATACCGGCGAAGAAGCGCATGCCGGCTTTGCGGATTTCCGTTTTGTTGAAACGGAAGATGCCTGCCCGATCACGAAAAATTGATCCGAGCTGTAAGAATTTGGGCCGGTGAACGACTAATAGAAGAAGCAAACACTTGAGGCAAACATGCTGGCATTCATAGGCGGAACAGGAATTTACTCGATCGACGAAATTGCCGTCGTTGAGGAACTCGTTGTCGAGACACCGTTCGGCAACCCATCCGGTTCCATTGTTCGGGGCCACTGGAACGAACACGATGTACTTTTCCTGGCTCGACACGGTGCCGGACATCGGCTGCTGCCGCATGAAATCAACTACCGAGCCAATATCTTTGCCTTGAAGCGCCTTGGTGCCACCCAGTTAATCAGTTTGTCGGCAGTTGGCAGTCTTGATGAAGCCATTGCGCCAGGTCATCTGGCGCTCCCCGGACAGTATTTCGACTGGACGCGAGGAAAGCGGGAGGCGAGCTTCTTCGGTGCGGGTGTTGCCGGCCACATCTCGTCGGCGGAGCCGGTCTCCGGCGAACTTGTCGCCTGGATTGCGCGAGCGGCAGGGAATCTGGGCCTGCCCTGCCACACGAATGTGACCTATGCCGGCGTCGAGGGGCCGCGTTTGGGCACGCGAGCGGAAAGCCATTTCCTGCGCCAGGCGGGCTGCCAGATTGTCGGCATGACCAATGTGCCGGAAGCCTTCCTCGCCCGGGAAGCCCAGATCTGCTATGCCTCGATTGGCATGGTTACCGACTACGACTGCTGGATGGACAACCCGGAAATGCACGTCAAGGCGACCGAAATCTTTGCCTTGTATGGGCAAAGCATCGGCAAGGCCATCAATCTGCTGCAACATCTGATGCGGACGCCGCGCCCGGTTGAGGAAGTCGAAATCCGCCAGGCGCTGGCTGTTTCGATCCTGACACCGGATTCCGCGCTGACGGAACAACAGCGCCTGTGGCTTGAGATTCTCAGACGATAGAAGCCATGAATACTCCCGCTCTCTCCATCATCATCCCCGTACTAAACGAAGCCAACGGCATCGTTCAAGTGCTCGAACGTCTGCAGGATTTTCGCAGCCAAGGTGCTGAGGTCATTGTGGTCGATGGCGGGAGTGCCGATGGCACGGCAGAGCGTGCCCGCACCCTGGCTGATTGTGTGACGACTTCCCTGCGTGGCAGAGGTCTGCAGATGAATGTCGGGGCAGCACTGGCCAAGGGTGAAATACTCTTGTTTCTTCATGCCGACACGCTTCTGCCGCCTTCTGCGCTGGCGTTGGTCAGCGAAGCAGTCAGTAACGGAGCCTGCTGGGGTCGCTTCGACGCTCGCATTGAAGGTTCGATTAGCGGTCTTGGCATGGTGGCATTCATGATGAACTGGCGCTCACGACTGACTGGCATTGCGACCGGAGATCAAGCCATATTCGTTACGCGCGAGGCATTCCAACGCCACGGCGGATTCCCGGCTATCCCCCTGATGGAAGACATTGTATTTTCAAACTGGATGCGAGAAGAAGGAACTCCCGCCTGCCTCTCGGAAAAAGTCACGACCTCGGGTCGGCGCTGGGAAAAGCATGGCTTGTTGCGCACCATTCTGATGATGTGGTGGCTGCGCCTGCGATTTTTCCTCGGAGCCAGCCCGAATGATCTGGCGCGAGCGTATGGATATATTCCCCATGAAACCTGAAAACCTCCCACGTATCGAGGTAGCTATTCTGGCCAAGGCGCCGATTCCCGGGCTGGCCAAGACACGCCTGATCCCGCACCTGGGTGCTGACGGGGCGGCCGCTCTCCAACGCTGGTTATTGCAGCGTACGGTGGCTGCTGCCGTGGTCGCCGATCTTGGACCGGTCACCCTGTGGTGCGCCCCGGACATTGACCACCCGGAGTTTGCCGTTTGCCGTGCATTTGGCACGGTGGCCTTGCGCCGCCAACCGGATGGCGACCTGGGTGAGCGCATGCATACCGCCATCGCTGCATCGTCGACGCCAGCGGGAACGCTGGTCATTGGCACTGATTGCGCGGTACTGACCCCTGGCCTGTTGCGCCAGGCAGCAGAAAGCTTGCAGCAGCTCGACGCGACGGTCGTGCCGGCCGAAGATGGCGGCTATGTCTTGATCGGGATGCGAGTAGCCGGCCGGCAGGCATTCCACGAGGTGGAGTGGAGTACGGAGCGGGTGATGGCACAGACCCGGGCTCGCCTGATGGCCATGAATTGGCGATGGAGCGAGTTGCCTCCCCTGTGGGATGTCGATCGCAAGGAAGACTTTGAGCGCCTGGCTGCACTCTTTCCGGATGTCTGCGCTCTTGATCTTCAGGCCGAGGCCCTCGCATGAAACATTTGGTGCTGGCCGGCGGTGGTCATGCCCACCTGCATGTTCTGAAGGCCCTGGCTGCAGATCCCTGGCTGAACGTTCAGGTCACGCTGATTTCGCCCTACGCCCGGCAGATCTATTCCGGCATGCTGCCGGGGTGGATGGCGGGTCATTACCGCCTGGATCAATGTGCCGCAGCCCTCGAACCGCTGCTCAAGGCAGCAAAGGTCCGTTTCATCCAGGATAGCGTGAGCGGCATCAATGCCAAACGGCGGGTCATTCAAACCTTGCATTCCGGAGACATCACCTACGATGCGCTGTCATTGGATACCGGTGCCCAGGTCGATGCCTCCTGTCTGGCCGCCACCGGCGCCAAGCTGCTGACAATCCGCCCTATCGAGAGTTTTGTGGTGGACTGGATGCGGCAGGTCGAGCTTTTTAAGCAAATGGGAAAAGCCAGTCTCGCGGTCGTTGGCGGTGGTGCCGCCGGTGTCGAACTGGCGCTGGCAGCCCGTTATCGCCTGGGCCTCGAACTGGGTGCGAATAACGTCCAGGTGATACTGATTGCCGGATCGGGTCTACTGCCGGGGCATGGCCCCAGTATCGTCAGGCAAGTCACCGACACCCTGGCGCGTCGCCGGATCGAGGTCATTAGCGGATATGCGGCGGGATGTTCATCAGGCCTTCAGTTGAGCGACGGCACAACCATTCCAGTCGAGTGCGTCATCGCCGCCACCGGGGTCAAGCCGGCGGCATGGCTGGCAGAATCCAGACTGGCGTTGGCGCAAGACGGCTTCATTGCGGTGCAGGATGGTCAGCAAAGCGTCTCGCACCCAGAGGTCTTTGCTGCCGGCGATGTGGCATCACGCATCGACTCGCCGCATGCCAAGTCCGGCGTTTATGCCGTGCGTGCCGGCCCCGTCCTGGCTAGCAACCTGCATCGCATGCTGATGGGCCTCGCACCGCTGAGTTACCAACCGCAGAAGCGCAGCCTCTACTTGCTGGCCACCGGCCCCAAGGAGGCCATCATGTCCTGGGGCGGACTCTCGGCCGGTGGCAGCTGGGCCTGGAAATGGAAGGATTGGATCGACCGGCGCTTCATGAGGCAGTACGATCTGGCCCCGGAGACCGGAATGGGAGGAAAACGTGAGTCTGCTTAATGAAATCGGTCAGCTTTTCGGTGGTCAGGGGGCAAGGCGGGGCAATTACCAGGAAGACCTGTTACGCAGCCTGCTCGTTATGGCCTGGATGGTCGAGGCACGTGACCCCTATACCGGTGGCCATTTGTGGCGGGTTTCCCGGTTTTCACGCCTGCTGGCCAGCGAACTCGATTTGCCGGACAGTGATGTGGCGCGCATCAGCTTGGGCGGCTTCCTGCACGACCTCGGCAAGGTGGGCGTCCCGGATCAGATCCTGAACAAGAAAGACCGCCTCACCGATGAAGAGTACGAAGTCATCAAAACTCATCCGGATGTCGGCTGGCGGATGCTGGCCGGGCACCCGTTGGCAAGGCTCGCCGAGACGGCAATCCGGGCACACCATGAAATGCCGAACGGCAAGGGCTACCCGCGGGGTCTGGCCGGCTTGGATATTCCGCTCGATGCGCGCATTGTCGGCATCTGCGACGCCTTTGACGCAATGACCAGTACCCGGCCCTATCGACGCGGCATGCCCATCGAGAAAGCACTGGCGATCATTGAGGAGAATCTTGGTGCTCAGTTCGATCAGGCTTTTGGCGAACGCTTTGTGGCGCTGGGCAAGGCAGGCGCGCTGCACCATATTGTTGGTCACAGTGATGAAGGTATTCCGCTACACGAATGCATGATGTGCGGTCCGACGCTGGTCCTGCGCAAGGGGCAACAGACGGGCGATCATGTGTATTGCCGCAGTTGTACCGGCGAATATGTGACCACGCTGGAAGCCGGACAGTTGGTTACCAAACCCACCGGCAAGATGGGTAAGCCTCAGGACGTGGAACCGGAGGCCGATAACGAATTGATCAGTCGCCTGGTCCGTGAATCCGCTCATGCCCTCCTGGCATGAATAAGATGGCATCTTTATGGCATTTTTAAGCACACTCTTTCAAACGGCCTGTCAGCGTTCCATCGTTCAAGCAGCGATCAAGGTGGCCATTGTGGTTGGCACAATATTGAACCTGATCAACCAGGGTGGCCGGCTGCTTGATGGTCTACCGCTCTCCTGGTTTCATGTCGGCCTGAACTATCTGGTGCCTTATTGCGTATCCAGTTATAGCGCCGCGCGCAACGAAATGCGCCGCAGAGAGGAAAATGCATGAATGCAGTCGTGAACCTTTTGATTGACGATGGGTATCTGGACGAAATCCGTCGTGACATGATCAAGTTCGCCCATCTGCAACTGCGAGATGAGGCACAGGCTGAGGATGTGGTACAGGAAGCACTGGTGGCTGCTCTCGATAACACCAGGGAATTTGCCGGTCGATCAGCGGTGAAAACCTGGATTTTCGCCATCCTGAAAAACAAGATCGTCGATCTGATCCGCCAGCAAGCCCGCACCACCAACGTCTCCGCGCTGTCGGCTGAAGAAGAAAGTCTGGATCAGGCATTCGAATCTCTGTTCAAGACCAATGCCCATTGGTCGCCGGGGGCACGGCCGAGCAACTGGGGCGATCCGGAAGAGTCGCTACGCGAACAACGTTTCTGGGAGGTCTTTGATGCCTGTCTCAAGCACCTGCCGGAAAACACGGCCCGCGTCTTCATGATGCGCGAATTCCTTGATTTCGAGACAGCCGAGGTTTGCCAGGAGTTGAGTCTCACGACAAGCAACTGCAATGTCATCTTGCACCGGGCGCGCAACGGATTGCGGCGCTGTTTGGAATCAAACTGGTTTTCTGCTGGAGAGCAGCCATGCTGAGTTGCAAGGAAGTCACCCATTTGCTGTCCGAATCGCAGGACAGGAAACTTACCTTGTCCGAGAAAATGCACTTGGAAATGCACCTGGCCATGTGCAAAGGGTGCACAAATTTCAAAAGTCAGATGAAATTCTTGAGAGAAGCGTGTAAACGCTATGTAAAAGCCAAGAGCAGCGTGGATGAATAGGCTGATAAAACTTGATTGACGCAAATTTTGGGTTGTTCGGTGAGGATAACTCTATATATTTAGCCACTACCTTCGCGAGGATTTACAGTCGAATGGCAGTTAACGGGCTTATTGCGACTGAAATGCTCACAAAGTAGAACGTTGAAGCCCTAGTTTCACGAAAAATGGCCCAACTCCAGAAAATATTGGCTTTCACAATCACTCCAGAATCGACGATCGTCATCTCAGGAGACATTAATCATCCCCGAAAATCCCCCCTCAATTTCCTGGGCGGGATTTTTCTACAGCGTCGTTAGGAAAGGCAGAGGACTTGCCCGTAAGTTGTCTGCTGTAACGACTGCTGCAATCAGATACCTGCAGTTGAATCTGGAACACGCCGAATGACGGTAATGCACTGAGTACGCATTCGCCGAATAAGGAAGCTGCCGTTCGCCGAACTTTGGCACTGACCGGCAGGTATCCGGCCCATTGCTGAACGCCACGGAGCATCTACTGAATGGCGGCATTGGCCGAGGACTTGCCAGTGGACAGACGCCTGCTACGCCAGTTGTACTTTGTTTCCCGCCAGTTAAATCACCCCCGGCAAAGCCGGGGGCCTATCACTGGGGCGCCTCAAAGGCGCTGGTAATTCAGGAGCCGCCCAAGGCGGCTACACCCCTAATTTCACTTGGTCGTAGCGTTCATCTTCGTCTTCCTGATTACGGATGTAGGCTCTCACCATCGCCTCGCCCAACCCGACCGTCGAGACAAAATAGCCCCGCGCCCAAAACACTTCACCCGTAAAGTTTCGGGCTCGCCCTCCAAAATTTCTCGCTATCGCAATCGCGCTTTTGCCCTTGAGAAAACCGACCACATTCGACACCGCAAACTTTGGTGGAATGCTGATGCAGATATGCACGTGGTCGCCCATCAGATGCCCCTCAACAATCTGCGACTCCTTTTGCTTCGCCAACTCGCGAAATATCTCTCCAAGGTGCGGACGCAGCGCGCCAAATATCCGTTTCTTCCGCTTCTTCGGTATGAACACCACGTGATACTTACAGTCCCAGCGACTGTGGCTCAGGCTCTGATAATCTTGCATCGTGAATCTCCTTCTCTTGGTCGAGACAGAAGACTCACAACGACCGACGTATAGGTCAAACCTGGGTGAGTCCCCCGGCAGAGCCGGGGGATTACCTCAATGATTTAGTCCCAAACAATGTGAACGGCAGACCAAGGCACGCAGGAGCCAACCTAGTCAAGGCTGACCTGCAGCAAACTGAGTGGTTGGCCTCTAGGCATGAAATTATCAGCCACGATCCGATGGTGAAAAACCATCACGCGTTGGAAAATCCGCCATCGGAACGTCCGTCCGCCACGTCCACACCATCGTTTTTTCCGCTCTGATCGCCTTCTCTTTCGCATCCCGTTCTCCGGGAGCCATAAAGGGGCTCACCACATGTAGCGGCACCGGTGACGGCCCGGCATCCAGTAGTAGCGCGTTCGGAAATGGCGCGGCACTGCGGGCATCGTAGCGTAGCGGCTTGATGAAGCGACGCTGCTGCGCGACCAGGGCACCAATCAGTGGAAGTTCATGCACACCCTCGATCGGTATCCACTGCTCGCTGGTCAGCATCAGGCTTACCGAATCAATCTCGTAGGTGTGTTCACGGCGGGCACAGATCAGTGCGGCCATGACCAGCCTCACCGAGTGGCGAATGTCGGCATCGCGGGCCTCGAACAGTGGGGCGAAGACCCGTTCTATGCGTTCCCACGTACGGCCGGCGATCAGTAAGGGCGCATCCGGCATGTGGCGAATCCAGACCCGGTGCCCCTGGGCTGTTGCCTCGCTGGCCTTGTATTCGCCGATGACAACGGCCAGCGGCGCCTGGCCGTCGCGCGGGCCCAGCACCGCCAACTTCTCGCGGCGACGCTGGGCGGCTTCGGCCTTGCCGGACTCGCTGAAGGGCTCAGGGAGATACAGGCGCTCGGCCAGTGGCACGCCCTTGACCGTGATTTCCTCGGCTGCCTCCAGAAGGTATTTACGCAGCACTCCCTGGTTACGCTTGCCGGCCATAGCCGGGCTCCAGCGGTTGAAGCCGGCGCGCTCGAACAGGAAGTGCATCAAGGCACGTAGCGACATGCGCCGCTGCGGCACGCCCACCTCTGCCACTTCCTGTGTTTCACCGCGCGGCACGCTGTGCCCGATCACCCGCATCCACGGAAAATCCACGCGCAGTTCGACCCGTCCCGGTTCAGTTTCCAGCACCACTTCGCCCAGCAGTTCACCGAGGCCCGATTGCCGGGCTTCCGGCTCGTAGGAAGGACAACCGGGATGGTGGGCGCTGCCGCTGTCCGGCATGCGTTTGACCACGAACAGGCTGTGGCGCGCCACATACATTTCCACCCCACCCGGCATGCACAAACAGCGTGGCCGTTCGAGGGTGTCATGAACCTGGGCCAAAGCGTCCTGCAACTGCGGATCATCAGCGCCGATGACGCGGCCCTTAATGACAAAGCGCTGGAGGTCCATGGCGGTCAGACCTGACTTAAACCAGTTCGTCGAGCAGTTCAGCCAGTGTCGGCTTCGGCCTGGGTAGCAGTTCCCGCACCGCGCTGCGCTCGCCGATACCCAGGATGGCGCCAACCTGATCCTCGTCGGCACCCCGCTCATACATCCGCGACATCACTGTCAGACGTGCCGACTGGGCGCTCAGGCCCTTGAGTTCGGCGTAGCGGAACAACTTGCGGTAAATCTCCAGCAGAGCCCGACAAACAAAGCGATTCTGCCCTGGCTCGCCGTTATTTGAAGCAATTCGGTAGGGTTCGCCGCTGGGCGACAGAAACAAGCGGCTGTCCGCACGTAACCCGCGGTAGCAATCTGACGCCCCGACGCCATGCCCGCACTCGCAGCGCTCTCGAAAATAGGCCGTCAGCGCCTCATCGAGCCGGCAACTACTGAAATAGAGTGGCCTCAATTTGCCGTTGATCGCCGCCTCGGCACGCAATTCCGATTCACGGCACACACTGCCGTCGGCATGCAGGTAGTCGCGCACCTCAAGCCGGGCGATTTCGAGAGGGCGCAGGCCGGTGGCAAACAGCATGTAGTAGAGGGCAAGGTCGTGCCAGGTGCGACTGGTACGGCCCTTGATGCGCACCGCGCCCTGGGCTACCTCTGCCGCTGACAATACGCGCGCCGGGCGGGAACCGACCGGCGGCAGCGGCTCAAATCCCCCCAGCGCGACCAGGATGGCCTCGCGATGCAGGCGCAGCCGGCGCACAAATGCGGCCCCCTCTTCCTTGAGACCGTCCACGCCCACGACCTGGGTGAGTTGGACGGCAACTGACTTGATGCGCCGCTCCACCGCCGTGCGCGAAATGCCGAAGCGCACGGCTACCGTCTCGTAGGTATCGCCGCCGATGACGGCACGCAGCATCTCAACCGATTGCAATGCGTTTTCGTGGTGCTTGCTGACCTCCTGGCTGTCTTGCATGACCTGCATCTCCCATCATCTGTCGACCGACATCTTTCCGAATACTCAAGCGCCGACGCACCCGTTGCCAGGCGAAATCGCCGGGAAAGGTGCGGGATTTCGTCATCAGATCAAGAGCCCCATGCTCGGTAGAGACTCCCTGACCGGAGACGGTATGCACGCTTTGCGCGGTGGATCGATAGCGGCCCGGTTGCGGTGCAAACAACGCCGCTACGAGCCAATCTTTCATATTTGATTCGTGAATCAGACCGGCGCCCCCTGCTGCGCGATCCAGCGGCGGATATCTTCGGCGCGCCAGACGGTCACTCGCTGCGAGAGCTTGACGGGGTCCGGAAAAGTACGCGCCTGGATGCGCCGCCAGAGGGTCGATTTGGAAATGGGGACGAAAGCCAGCACTTGGGGCTGACGCAGGAACCCGGTCTCGGGAAGCGTCAGGCGCGCAGTCGGCATGACTGGCGTAGTAGAAAGAGGGTTGGAGGTCGCCGCCGTAGCGGAGACCCTGGAACGGATTTTTGGCATGATCGAACCTCGTTGCAGCTGACGCTGTTAAAGGATATGACCTGCTCTGTAGAGGCCGCGCTAGGTCAGGATGGCGCGAGCCGATAGGGAACGCTGAACTCGACGGCATGCTGCGGGCGCCCCGGTCGCACAGCATGGAAGGATGAGCAAAAAATTGAATTCCACCCAATGACGCCCAAGGGCGTCCGGCTCTGGAAAAATCAGTCGATCCACCACTGCGCCGCGCAGCACACGCGACAGCGGTTCGTCGGACAACAGGCAGGTATCGACTGCAACGCCGCCACGAAAGCGGTAAAGGTGCGCATCGCGCCGGGTCAGGCTGACGTGGAACCTGGCTACACGATATGGGTGGCCGTGGGCCGACGCAAGAAGTTCCGGAAGCTGCCCGCTTAAAGAGGCCGCGCCGGCCAGCGATTGAAGATGGCACAGGTAGAGAATCCATTCCGGCCCGCCGAGATCAAGGTTGCGGTCCGAAAACCCGATCGCGGATAAAACTGCCCACGATCAGGCTTGCCTTGGCGAAAAGGGCCATGATTTGTGCTGGCGGCATCTCACAGAACCTCTTGAAGTGTTTCAGGAAGATTCTGGGGAGGTGCTTGAAAGGCTTCCCGAACGCCATTGAAGGATCCGTTTCCTCCTGTCAGCAGAAATATTTGCTACTTCGAGCGTTTACCCAAGTGTTCACAACAGTTCTGTACTACCGACATAACGAATGCCCGATCATCGGCTCCAAGGTCGGAAATCCATGCGCCAAAGGTCGCTGTTTCACTGACCTCGGCAGGTCCTTCTTTCGACAACAGGTCGCCAGCAGAACAGCACCGCCATCATGTTGTCCTCTTAATCGACAAGAATGACGGTCTCCGAAGCATCAAAACAGGGTGTCTTATGTCGTTATTTGCACCTACATAGTTGTTGATTCCATCTCAGGAGAAACGGCAAAGGGAACCACGAGTAGCAAACATCGGTGCTAGTCGCCAACCGAAGGCGGGGCGCTTTCCAAGGCTTCGGATAATCGTGAGTCGGAGTTCATCTCTACCGGTTCTACCTCCCCCTCGCCTTCCACCCTGGGTTCGTCCGCACCCTCTACCACGACGGCCTCTTGCCGGCCATCCGCGCTTCGGCCTCCGCCATCGCGCGCGCCCATGGCGTTCATTCGCCGCCGCAGCCCCATGGCAAAATTACGCGCGCCATTGGCGATGTCGCGCACTTGCCGTTTGAGGCTCGCCCGCTGGATATCCACTGCCTGGGTGGTGATCACTTCGTGGATTTCCAGGGTCTGCAACAATGGCATCAACTGATCGAGTTTGCCCAGCACCTCGAGAAAGCGGCGGCCGCTGGATGACAGCACATGAACTTCGACATCCAGCGGCACCGTGTCGTAGGTCGCCGTGCTGGTGATGGCGTGGGCTTTGAAGAGCACTTCTGCACCATCAATGGCCTTGTTCAAGTTCTCGCTTACCATGTCCATCTGGGTGCGGATGGTGTCCTCGATCTTGGCCACGTCCTCATGGTCCAGCCGGGTACGAGCAATAACCGAGATGAAGTGCGTGTTGAGTTGCAGGGTATTGAACAGCCGCGCGAAGAAACGCTTGCCCTCGGCGCTAGTGAAGCGCGTAGGCATTTTCAGGCTGGCAGCTTCAACCCGCCGAAAATCAGCCTTGGCCTCCTTGGCGAGAATGCGGGCGTTGACGCCACCCTCATCTATCTTGACGATCTGGATCTCCGACATGCCGTGCTCCTCGAAATACCGGGTTCGCAGCGATCTTCCGCAGAGGGCAGTTCATTCGCCACCGGAAATGGCCGACGCTTGAGGGGCCTTTCGGCATCGGGGCCGATTTGAGTGGATTTTTGGATTGACCAGGCCAATTCCGGCCACTACCTTTACGTCATGCAGTAGCTGGCCCTGCATTCAAACAAGGCAAGCCTTGGAGTTATCCGTTTGTCGCACACCGCTGAGTTTTGCCGGTGCGGCAAATGTCAGTCCTGCCGGTAGCGATTCCGCTGCCGATCACACCTGTGTCATTGAGGCAAGTTTTCGAGGCAATGGCGCGGCATTTCTGTTCCCGTTTCCCGGACGCCCTTCCCCCGAAAGCCTTCCTCGATCGGTCGCTGGCATACCGATCACGGCGGTTCGCACCGCCCGTTCAAGCCAGCCCTGGAGTTTTTTCTTCCCTTAACACCGTTCCGCCCCTGGCGGTTCGACAATTTCTCACCCCACGGGGGCATCTGCCCCTGCCGTGGTGCGCGCTGCCTCCATTTTTCCTGGAGCCAACGATGCTGAATCAGAGCGTATCCCCCAAAGTTTCCCATCCCACGCCCGTGGGCCCCGTCTTCCCGCCCATCTTTCCCTCTTGGGCAGCCACCTCGCGTCACCGCCCGGCAGCGATTCCCGATCACGCCGCACTTGAGCAGATGCTCGACGACGCCGAGGCACCGGTCGAATGGAGCGAGGAAGACATCGTCTTCCTGCACTGGCGCCTGCTTGCGGAAGTCAGCCACCTGGCCGACCCCGCGACGCCCCTCGAAGAGAAGTTCGACACCTTGCGCTGGGTGTTCAGCGAGCGAGAAAAGGACGGTCTGCCGTTCTCTTTTGTCAGTTGCCTGCGCGTGGTCGGCTGCAGCCCGCTGTCGCCCATCGCCTATTGCGGATTGGTCGACGCCGAAGAAATCCGCGACCACATTCGCCACAGCCTCAAAGCCTGGTTCAACGCCTCGCTTGAGCGTTATCCAGACTGGGTGCGCGACGCCGTCGTCCACAACCCCGCCTGGATCGAAGCACGACTCGCCAAGAACCCCCAGTGGATCAACGAGCAGATCAAGCGGATGTCCGTGCAAGGCGACCTGTTCGCCTAATCCCGCCCAACTTTTTGGGCTTGCTGCCAACGCGCAAGCCCACCCTATTTGAAGGAGTCGTCATGAGCACTTTCAAAGATGTCCTCTGCCTACTGGCGATCTTCATCCTCTACGGCATCGCCGGACGTCTGGATTATGAAGACGCGGTTGGGCTGGAACAGATTCGCCAGGAACGGCTGCCTGCCGCTTGCCTGACAGATCCGCCGGCGGGCCACGAGGCACAGGCGCGGATCAACGAACAACGCGTTGATCTACCAGGCAAGGACATGGACCAACTGCCCGCCAATGGCCTGCCCTGCCCCCCGTCCGAGCTTTAAGGAGAGCGCCATGTATGCCACAACGTATCTCGCCGGACGCGCGGCGCCCCTGCTGACCGTCCAGGCCCCCGAAGACATCGAGTTCCTCGTCAAGGAAAGCGAAGTCCTCACCGGCCGATCCGGTCGTATTTTTGTCATCGCCAGTGCCGACTGGCTGACTTACCGGGTGCACTGGCACCCAATCGGTCTGAAGGTCGAGCGTCTCGACGCGACCGGCCAGATCCTGAGCACTAGCTACCTGCTGCCCAAAGAATTCCGCCGGCACAGCCTGATGGAAGCCCTGACAGCCGGCCAACTGTTTACCCCGCCCGTCCGCCGTCTCGGCTGACGGGTCTTCTTCCCCCCTTGGCGGGCTAGTCCCGTCGGGACTGGTGCCGCCTGCATTCATGGAGCACATCATGCAGATACAGGTTCGAATCAACGAGGAAGGCGCCTTGCGCAACCAGCGCTATGCCTTCACCGACCGCTTCACACTCGTCTCCGAGTTGTTGCAAAACGCCCGCCGTGCTGGGGCGACGCACATCGAAGTCGACTACGACGCCGGCACACAGATCCTGGTGGTCCAGGATGATGGCGGCGGTCTCGACGACTTCCAGAAACTTCTGAGTTTCCACGAGTCGGGCTGGGATGATGCCACCAGTGCCGAGGAGCGCCCTTTCGGGGTCGGCTTCTCAAAGTGCCTCTATGCCGCGACGCGCTGCATCGTCGCCTCCCGCCATCAACGAGTCGATATGGACACCGCGGCGGCACTGGCCAAGGCGGCCATCGATGTCGAGCCCATAACCGAGGCGGTGACCGGCACCCGGATAGAACTGCACGGGGTCGATCTGCCCGACCTAGGCAATCGCATCGAGACCTTGTGCCTGGGTTTTCCGGTGGAGGTGCTGTTCAACGGTAAGCCGCTGACGCGCTGCTTTGCCGTCGCGAACCTGGCAACGATGGCGAGCCCGATGGGTACGGTTCATCTGACCGGGACGCGGGACGGCAAGTTCAGTTACAACGCCCTGGTCTTTCTGCAAGGCTTCTGCGTCATGAAACCAAACTACGGCTCGTTCGACGAGGCCAATGTCGTACACCTGGATTCGCGCCAATTCATGGCGCGCCTGCCGGATCGCGACAAGTTGATCGACGAAGACGTCCAGAAAAAACGCATTGACGCGGAGTTGGCCGCCTGCTGGCGGCTGACGCTGGAAGTTGCCAAGGCCCAGCTTTCACCAGAGCGCTTCGTCGCAATCTACTACGCAGCAATGCGCGCCTGGGGACAGTTGGATCTGCTCAACGACCTCGATGTACTGCCGGTCGAGTTATTCGATGAAATCGTCGACTATCCGATCCAGGATGACGACCGCAGCTATGTCCGGCAAGTCGCCACGGCACCCACCCGGCAAACTGTCGAGAGCGGCGCGGTGACTCTGGTTTCCCTCGACTGGTTGGGCGACGACAACGCGGCACGCTGGATGCTGGCCCGGGCCAAAGGCTATCTAATCTTCGACTGGATAGGCCTGAGTTCCAATCACTGGGCATGGCGCCACGTGCGTTTCCTGGATCAGGAAACGGTTCAGGTCGAAGCGGTCTCCGAACAAATCCGCGTCCAGTTGGAAGGACGCTGGGTATGGCCCACCGTAATCCTATGCGACTCAGTGATCCTGCGAAGTACCAAGGATGTCGCCGAAATCACCGACGCGGGGGTCTGCCACGGAGACGTGCTGTACATCCCGGCCGGCGAGACCTCCGGTGAATCGGTGCGACAGGCCTCGTCCTTCATCGACGAGAACGATCAGTTCCTCGCCGCTGACCTGGACGCCGACCGCGATGCACTGACCGATTTGATCCGTCGCCTGCGTTCGGTCGATCCGGTGCAGACATTGGACTCGCTGTTGCAGGAGTTGCGGCTGGGCCGCTATCCCCTGCTCCATGGCAAGGCTTTCCAGGTCACCGTCGGCGTAGGCATAGCCCCCAGCTATTCGGTAGCCCTGCTCACCGAAGAAGGAGCATGCCATGCAGAATCGTGAGTACGAAGCCCGTATCGAAGCGGTCAAGCAGCGTGCCCATGGCCGATGGACGGAGATACTGGCGAGCCTGGGGATCGATGAACGCATCCTCAAGCGGCGCAATCTCCCTTGCCCCTTGTGCGGCGGCACGGATCGCTTCCAGTACACCGACAAGTTCGGCGAAGGGAACTATCACTGCCGCAGTTGCGGCCCGGGCGGCGGCTTCAAGTTGCTGCAGGCGCTCCAGGGCATTGATTTCAACACGGCATTGCGTGATGTCGAGCGTTGCCTGGGGATGATGCCGGTGACGGCCCCCGTAAAGGTCAACGAGCCTTCGGCTGAGCGCATGCAGAAACTGGCCCAGCGTATCTGGCACGAGGCCAAACCGGTGACGGTTGGCGATGAAGTCGATCGCTACCTGACCAGTCGTGGCGTGGCGCTGCCGGTCTATCCGAAGGTGCTGCGTTTCCATCCGGCGCTGGGCTACTACCAGAAGGATGCCGACGGCAAATCGCACAAGGTCGCCGAGTATCCAGTCATGCTGGCCTGCATCCAGGGCGAGGATGGCCATGCAGTCACCTTGCACCGAACCTACCTCCAGGACGGCGCCAAACTGGCCGTACCAGATGCGAAGAAGGTGCTGTCTTCCGGCATCAACGGGGCCGCGGTTCGTCTCTTCGAGGCGACCGAGGACCTGGGGATCAGCGAAGGCATCGAGAAGAGCATCGCACTGTATCTGGCGACGGGACGGCCGTTCTGGGCCGGCTTGAACGCAGGCAATCTGGAGAAGCTGTGGATTCCCGACTCGGTTCGCCGGGTCTGGATCTACGCCGACAACGATGCCGACGGCGACTTCGCCGGCCAGGCCGGTGCCTTCGTACTGGCCCGGCGCCTGAAGCACGAAACGCATCGCACAGGCAACCGTGACGTGCAGGTGTTTGTGCCCAAGGACGCTGGCGTGGACTGGAGCGATCTGTGGCTACGCCGCGTGCAGGCCTTGTCTGCACGGGCAGCTTGAGCAACCAGGGGGTGCGCCGCAGCAAGGCGCGCGCACCCGCCTTTTTAG
Organism: Rhodocyclaceae bacterium; assembly: GCA_008080565.1. Lineage (GTDB taxonomy): Bacteria > Pseudomonadota > Gammaproteobacteria > Burkholderiales > Rhodocyclaceae > Azonexus. The sequence goes on from VIKE01000008.1 coordinate 131,567, forward strand.
TGGCGCTGCAGTGACATGCGGTGCCACTGAAAAGGTCATTTGCCCGACTGGTAGTTGTCACACCAGGCGATACCCCACGGTATCGCGAAGACAGCCCTGGAGTTCCGGTGCGATTCACCTCGCGCCCTATCTGGACCGGCATTCGCCGGTCCGTCATCGACCCTGGCGGGGATGCGCATCCCCACCCGTGGGCAATGCCGTCTCCGCTTTTCTTTTCCGACAAGGAGATTGCTATGAAAAACGGACGTTCTCTGAGCGCCAACTACTTTCGAAGAAGGACTTGATCGTGCCCTCGGCACTGGTCCGCCATGCCACCGACGAGCAGGGCGAAACCCGCCTGATCATTGAGGAAGGCAGCAACCCGGTACAGTATGGCGTCACGCCCCTGGCGCGGCGCCAGTTGGCGGACAAGCTGAAGATTCCGTATGCCTATTTCGAGCGCATGCGTGAAGAGCTGCCCACCTTGCTCGATCGCAATGTAAACACCTGGCTGCAAAATGAGGAAGAGCGGCGCATGCTGCGTACCCTGGATGGTCAGGTACGTGCGGTGTTGTCGGATCGCTACCGCCGCCTGGACAACTTCGACCTGGCCGAGAGCGTGCTGCCCATCCTGCAGCAGTTGCCTGAGGTCCGTTTCGAATCGGTCGAACTGACTGAGACCAAGATGTATCTGAAGTGCATCACGCCGCGCCTGAAATATGAGATGGCACCCGGTGATGTTGTGCAGGCCGGTGTCGTGATCTCGAACTCGGAGGTCGGCCAGGGCACGCTGTCAGTGCAGCCACTGCTCTTCCGGCTGGTGTGCAGCAATGGCCTGATCGTGCCTGATCGCTCATTGCGCAAGACGCACGTCGGTCGCGCGCTCGGTGGCGAAGATGAACGCATCCAGGTGTACCAGGACGACACCCTGCGCGCCGACGACAAGGCCTTTTTCCTGAAAGTACGCGACGTAGTGCAGGCGGCCGTATCGGAAGCCACCTTCCGCCAGACGGCGCAGAAGTTGCAGAAGACGCTCAATATTCCGCTGGTGGGCGATCCGGTGAAGACGATTGAGGTGCTGGCCCAGCGCTACCTGCTGAACGAAGGCGAACGGGCCGGCGTACTGCGCCATCTGATCGCCGAGGGGGAGTTGTCGGGCTACGGTCTGGTCAATGCGGTAACGCACTACAGCCAGGAGGTCGAGGACTACGACCGCGCGACGGAATTCGAAGCCTTGGGCGGTCGGCTGATCGACTTGTCGGCCCACGAGTGGAAAGGACTGGCCGAAGCGGCCTGATCCAGAAGCCTGTTGAAAGCCGGCCAGGACATTTGTCCTGGTTCGGCATTCAACTACTCAAAAGCACCTTGATAACCCTGATTTTTCTGCAAATCGATTTCCGTGATTGACGAGCACACAAAATGTAGCAAGGCAGCAGGCCCCGCAATAGGGAAACAAATTGGAAAATTCGGCCACCGGCAGCAGCGGGCCCATAACCGCCTGATGTCAAATAAAAACCTTCCGGCGGTTTAGTGATTAGATAGCTGCCGCTCAGCGGCATCAACTGTCGCCCGTTAATCCGCGATAGCAATGGGTGGAGATTACTATCGAAAAGGAATCAAACATATCCAAGGCTTTCACTGTGAACTTATTTTGACTCTCTCAAACTAGGCAACAAGGGATTTCCTGTAGAATAACATGCAATTTAGGTGCCTTGCCTCACGTCTGTGGGGCGGGTGAAACGGGAAGCCGGTGACGTTCGAGCCAACAACTCAACCATTCCGGCGCAGCCCCCGCTGCTGTAAGCCTGACGAATTTGCCCTACGCCACTGTGTCCGCACGGGAAGGTTGGCAAACGAGGATGAAGGCGAGCCAGAAGACCGGCCTAAATCAAATGATGTGCCATTCCCCGGGGTGACGGGAGCGGTTCTGTTGATTTGCGCCTGTCTTTTCCGTTTCCGGCCGTCTCTTCCGATCTGCATTTTTCATAGCCCCAGCCTGGCACTTTTGGCCACTTCTCGCTGTGGGAGAGAACAATGCACATTATGGAAGGCTTCCTGCCGCTCCAACACGCCGTCGGCTGGACAGTGGCGTCAGCCCCTTTTGTCGCCTGGGGCCTGCATGCCATCAAAAAACGCATCCACGAACAGCCAGAACAGCGCATGCTGCTTGGCGTTGCTGCCGCTTTCTCCTTCGTGCTGTCGGCCCTCAAGCTGCCCTCGGTCACCGGCAGTTGCTCGCACCCGACCGGCACCGGCCTCGGCGCCCTGCTCTTCGGGCCGGCCGCCATGGCGCCGATTGGCGCCGTCGTCCTGCTCTTTCAGGCCCTGCTGCTGGCCCACGGCGGGCTGACCACGCTCGGCGCCAACCTGTTTTCGATGGCCATCGTCGGCCCCTTTGTCGCGGCCGGCATTTTCCGCCTCGCCCGTGGCCTCAAGCTACCCTTTGCGCTCAGTGTATTTCTCGCCGCCAGCCTGGCTGACTTGATGACTTACGTAACGACCTCGGCGCAGCTGGCCTGGGCCTTTCCTGATCCGCTCGGCGGTTTTACGGCTTCGTTTGCCAAGTTCGCGAGCATTTTTGCGATCACCCAGATTCCCCTGGCAATCAGCGAAGGCCTGCTCACCGTGGTTATTTTCAACGCCCTCGCCCGCTTTAACCCGCAGGAGTTGCGCGACATGAAGCTGCTGCCGACCAACGAGGCACGGGCATGAAACGCCACCAGAATTTACTGCTCCTGATCGCCGTCGTGCTGCTTGCTGCCTTGCCGCTGTGGCTGGTGCAGAAGCCCGCAGCGGATGCTGACGGCAAGGCGGCCGAGATTTTTGCCGGAGCCGACAACAAGGCCAAAGACCTGATCGGCGTCATCGCGCCGGACTACCGGCCGTGGTTCGAACCCATCCTCGAACCGGCCAGCGGCGAGATTTCTTCGCTGCTCTTTGCCTTGCAGGCCGCGCTGGGGGCCGGCTTCATCGGCTATTACCTCGGCGCTTCGGTGACCCGCGAAAAAATGCGGCGCGAGATGGCCGAACAAATGGCCAAACCACAGGAAAAGCAAACCCTTGCTGATTGAGCAGTCGGCTTACAGCAATCGCTGGCGCTACGTTTCGCCGGCGGCCAAGGGGCTTTTTGCCGCCTGTGGCTTTATTGCCATTTTTGCCGCCAAATCGCCGTTGACCGCAACACTGGTCGCCGGACTCTTGCTGCTGGTCACCCTGATCGGCGCCGGCATCACGCCCGGCCGCTATTTGCGTATTGCCACGCCGGCCCTGTTTTTTCTTGCCATGGGCAGCCTGTCGCTGGCCTTTGCGGTCGATGTCGGTGATGGCCAGCCATTGTTGCACCTCGCCCCGAACGGCCTGTCCAAACTGGCCGAAGTCGGCACGCGCTCGCTGGGCGCGCTGGCGGCGCTCCTTTTCCTCGTGTTGACGACACCGCTGGTCGACCTGATCGCCCTGCTCCGCCGCCTCAAAACACCCGAGTTGCTGCTCGAAATCATGGTGCTTTGCTACCGCATGCTCTTTGTTTTTTCCGCTGCCGTGCATGAAACATGGAACGCGCAATCGGCTCGTCTTGGTTATGCCAGCGCCCGGCTGACCGTCCGCTCACTGGGCGGCCTCGCTGCCAACCTGACGCTGCAGGTCTGGCAGCGCGCCCACGCCCTGCACCTGGCCGCCCAGGCACGCAATAACGATGGCCCGCTGCGCTTTCTCGAAGCGAGCTTTGCCAACAGTCGCCGCGATTGCCGCATTGCCGGGCTGGCCGGCGCCGGCCTGATCGCCTTTGCCGTGGGCATGGCATGAACAGCCCACTGCTCGAGCTGAGCCAGGTCAGCTATCGTTATCCCGATGGCAGCATCGGTCTCGACGGCTGTTCGCTGCGCATCGCACGCGGCAGCCGCAATGTGCTGATCGGTGCCAACGGTTCGGGCAAAACCACTCTGTTTCAACACTGCAACGGCCTCTTGCGAGCGCAGTCCGGCGCTGTGCGCTATGGCGGCAAGGACATCGATTACGGCCGGGCTGGCCTGCGCGATTTGCGCGGCAAGGTCGGCATGGTTTTCCAGAACCCGGATCACCAGCTATTTTCAGCCAGCGTTCAGGAAGACGTTTCCTTCGGCCCGCTCAACCTGGGACTGGACATGGCGACGGTACGCCAGCGCGTCACCGCCGCCCTGCAGGCAGTCGGCATGGCAGAACACGCCAACAAGGCCGTGCACAACCTGAGTTTTGGCCAGAAAAAACGCGTCTGCATTGCCGGCGTACTGGCCATGGAGCCGGAACTGCTGGTGCTCGACGAACCGATGGCCGGCCTCGACCACGCCATGCAGAAAGAGTTGCTGGCGGTGCTCGATGGCCTGCACCGACGCGGCATCACGCTGCTCTTGGCCACCCACAATATCGACTTCGCCTATCGCTGGGCCGAGCACATCCACCTGATGGCCGGCGGCCGCTGCACCGTTTCGCTGAACGCCAGCGAACTCGGCGAGCACGCCGCCGCACTTGCTGCGGTCGGCCTGCCCTTGCCGGAAGTCATCAACCTGCACAGGGGGCTGGTCGATTGCGGATTGTTGCCAGCCACGCCCGCCCCACGGTGCACCCACAGCCTGCTATCCATGCTGGCCAACGTGAATATTGCAAAGGAAACCCATGAAAAATTGCCGCAAATTCCGTGTTGACCGTAACACTTTCGTTTTATGAGCGGAAAAATCTGGTTTGTCGGCGCCGGCCCGGGCGACCCCGACCTGATCACCGTCAAGGGCCGCAAGCTGCTGGAAGAATCGGGCGCCGTGCTCTTCGCCGGCTCGCTGGTCGATCAGGCGGCGACGCTATTCACGCCGGAAGGCTGCGACATCCGCGACTCCAAGGACATGACGCTGGAAGAGATGACCGACTGGCTGATCGCCGCCGCGGCCAAGCATAGAACCGTCGTCCGCCTGCAAACCGGTGACCCCGGCCTCTACGGCGCGTTGATCGAGATGACCCGGCCGCTGACTGCCGCCGACATTGAATGGGCCGTGGTGCCGGGCGTTTCCTCTGCCATGGCCTCGATGGCCGCGGCCGGCGAAACCTTGACCCTGCCCGAAGTCACCCAGACCGTGATCCTCACCCGCGTTGCCGGCCGCACGCCGATGCCGCCAGGTGAGGACCTCGAGTCGCTGGCCGCGCACAAAGCCACGCTCTGCATCTACCTGTCGATCACCTTGCTGCACAAGGTGCAGGAGGCGCTACTTGCCGCCGGCTGGTCGGAGGACTCACCGATTCTCGTCGTCCAGAAAGCCTGCTGGCCGGGCGCAGAGAAGATCGTGCGCGGCACGATCAAGGACATCAAACGCAAGTGTCAGGACGAGAAGATCGCCAGCCAGGCCATGATCATCGCCAGCCCGACGCTGGGCGCGGCAGACTGGCCGGACCTGATCCGCTCCAAGCTTTACGACCCGAGCTTCACCCACCGATTTCGCAAGGCGACCGAGAAACCCAATGACCAATGACACCACCATCCTCCTCGTCGGCCACGGCTCACGCGGCCGCGAGGGCAACAAGGAAACGATCAATTTCGCCGCGCAGTGGCGCGAACTTCATCCCGAATGGCGGATTGAAGTCTGCTTTATCGAGCACGCCGATGTGCTGCTCGACGACGGGCTCGACCGCGCCACGCGCAATGCCACACGTGTCATCGCCATTCCCTTCATCCTGAATGCCGCCGGCCACGTCAAGATGGAATTGCCGCACGCGCTGGATGAGGCCCGTGAGCGCCACCCCGGCGTCGAGTTTGTCGTCACCCGCCACCTTGGCATGGGGCGCGAGATATTTGCTGTGCTGCAAGGCCAGCTTGACCGCCTGATGAAGCAGCTGGCGATGCCCGATCCGATGACTACCGGCGTCGTGCTGCTTGGCCGCGGTTCGTCAGATGCCGGCGCCAATGGTGAGCTGGCCAAGATGGCGCGCTGGATTTTCGAGGACAACGACCACGAACTGGTCGATCTGGCCTTTACCGGCGTCACCTGGCCGCGTCTGGAAACCGTCGTCCAGCGCCACGTCAAGCTGGGCATCATGCAGGTCGCCATCATTCCGGTTTACCTGTTCACCGGCGTGCTCATCGAGCGCATCAAGGAACAGGTAGTACGCCTGCAACGCCAGTACCCGCAGGTCAGTTTCGCGCTCGGTACGCACTTTGGCTTCGACAAGGGCATTTTCGAACTGCTCGACGCCAAGATCGACGGCGAGCAACCTGAAGGCGGCATGCTCGAATGCGACGGCTGCAAGTACCGCGAAGCCGCCGAGGAAGAACATCTGCACGACCACAGCCACACGGCAACCGGTGCGGCAACGCCCGGCTGCGGCCATGCACTCGGCCACGACCACGGGCATGCCCATGCCCACCCGAATTGCGATCACGCTCACGCCTGAGATCAGGGAGAAAACCATGACCATCAATACCGCCACCGAACAACTGACCGCCGCCGGCCGTGCCATCGAACACGAATCCTTCGCCGTCATCGACGCCGAAGCCGGCCCGCACCATTACACCGCCGAGCAATGGCCGCTGGTCCGCCGGATGATCCACGCCAACGCCGATTTCGAATTCAACGGTCTGACTGCCTTCCATCCGGAGGCGATGCGCGCCGGTTTTCAGGCGGTCTTGAAGGGCAACACGCCTATCGTCGCCGACGTCGAAATGATTTGCGTCGGCCTCTCCAAGCCGCGCCTCGCCCACTTCGGCCTGACTACCCATCACTACATTTCCGACGAGGATGTGATCGCCCAGGCCAAGCTAGAAAACAGCACCCGTGCCGTGCAGGCGATGCGCAAGGCGCACCGACTGGGCAAGCTCGACGGCGCCATCGTCGGCATCGGCAATGCGCCAACCGCGCTGATCGAACTGGTGCGCCTGATTCGCGAAGAAGGTGTGCGTCCGGCGCTGGTCGTTGCGATGCCGGTCGGTTTCGTATCGGCGGCCGAATCGAAGGATTTGATGATGACTGTCAACGACGTACCGTGGGTCGCCATCAAGGGACGCAAGGGCGGCTCGACGTTGGTCGTTGCCGCCATCCACGCCATGCTGTCGCTGGCCGAAGCCGAACAGAACAAGCAAGCGGCCTGAGCGAGCGATGAACGAAGAAAGCAAACCGGCCAAAGTCCGCAAGGGCGATGGTCGGCGCGAACGCGGTAACCGCACCGGCTTCACCACCGGCGCCTGCTCGGCGGCAGCAGCGCGGGCGGCAACGCTTGGCCTGCTCAACAGCGAAGTCGCTGAGACGGTCGTTTGCCGTCTGCCGAACGGCAGCGAGGTCAGTTTTGCCGTGACCGACGGCTACGTCGAAGAGGTCGCCGGGCTGTCCCACGCGGTTATCATCAAGGATGCCGGCGATGACCCGGATGCGACACATGGCGCGCACATGACGGCCGATGTCCGCATTCTCAAGCATCGCGCCGGCGAAGTGCTGCTCAAGGGCGGTTTTGGCGTCGGCGTGGTGACCAAGGACGGCCTCGGTCTGGAAGTCGGCGGCCCGGCAATCAACCCCGTTCCCCGGCGCAACATCATCGATAACGTGCGTGCGGTGGCCAGCGAACTACTTGACCACGACGGTCTGGAAGTCACCATTTCCGTGCCGCTCGGTGACGAAATGGCAAAGAAGACGCTGAACGCCCGACTTGGCATTCTCGGCGGCATTTCCATTCTCGGCACTACCGGCATCGTCCGACCCTACTCGACTGCCGCCTTCCGCGCTAGCGTCGTGCAGGCCGTCGATGTCGCCGCCAAGCAGGGCCAGACCAGCGTTATTTTCACCACCGGCGGGCGCACCGAAAAGTTCGCCATGCGCCAATTGCCGGAACTGGATGAATCCTGTTTCGTGCAGATGGGCGACTTCGTCAAGGCAGCCTTCAGCAGCGCCATTAAGCGTGAATTCCCCAAGGTTTACGTTGGCGCGATGGTCGGAAAGCTAACCAAAATGTGCCAAGGGCTATCCGTCACCCACGCCTGGAAAGCCGAAATCGACCGCGACATCCTCGCTGAATCGGCGCAGGAAGTCGGTGTGCCGGCTGATCTGGTCGAAGAAATCCGCGCCGCCGAGACCGCACGCTTTGCCGCTGAACGCCTCGCCGCCCTCGGTCTCGCCATCGATTTCCATCGGACGCTGGCCGCCAAGGCCATACGCAGCCTGAAAACCTGTTACCCCGGCAATTACCACCTGACCATCCTCGTTTGCGATTTCGAGGGTCGGTTCATTTGTCGACTGGATGAAGATGAAGCCCTCTGAACATTGCACCCTGCTCGGCATACTCGACGACGGCTGGCCCGGTCTTTCCGATACTGCTCGCAAGCGCCTGGCTTCGGCTGATGTCGTGATTGGCGCCGGCCGCTCGCTGGAACTGGTACGCCCTTACCTCTCGACCACCGCCGTTTTGAAAGACATGGACGGCCTGCTCGGCCAGGTGCCCGGCTGGATCAGTGCCGCCCGTGAGGCAGGCCAGATAATCGTTGCGCTGGCTACCGGCGACCCGCTCTGCCACGGTATCGCCTCGTGGCTGACCACCAAACTGGGCCGTGGCGGTTTCGAGATTCTGCCAGCAGTTTCCACCCTGCAACTGGCCTTCGCCCGTTTCAAAACGCCCTGGCAGGACATCATGATTTCGACCTGCCACAGCGCCGATGCCGGCGAGTGGTTTGTCGGCGCGACGCCGGCGCATGGCCTCTACAAGCTGATGCGGGCGATTGCCCTGCACCCGCGCGTGGCGCTGTTCACCGGCCCCGACAACAGCCCGGCGCGGCTGGCCCGGGCGCTGATTACCGCCGGCTATGGCGAGGAAGTGAAGCTGTCGATTGCCTGCCGCCTGCTGTTGCCCGATGAAGCGGTTTTCACTGAACTTGCTGCGGTCGACGTCGCCAATCGGCAATTTCCTGAACCGAATGTCGTGCTCGTTGAACGCGCGCCGGATGCCGCCCGCCCGAGTTTTGGGCTGGAAGACCTCGACTACATCCAGCGTTCGCCGGAAAAAGGCCTGATCACCAAGCAGGAAGCGCGCGCCGTGTCGCTCGCCAAGATGCGCCTCAAGCCCGATGCCATGGTCTGGGACATCGGCGCCGGCTCCGGCTCGGTCGGCCTCGAATGCGCCCGACTCGCGCCGCACGGCCATGTCTGGGCGATTGAAAAGAACGAAGGCGATGCCGCCAACGCGCGCGCCAACGCTGCACAGTTCCGCATCGGCAACTACACGCTGTTCGAAGGCAAAGCCCCGGCGCTACTCGACACCTGGCCGGACCCGGACGCCGTATTCATCGGCGGTTCGGGCGGTGAACTCGCCGAGTTGATCAGCCTGATTCTCGGCCGCCTGAAACCGGGTGGCCGACTGGTGATGAACTTCGTCACCATCGAAAACCTGGCTGTGGCGACTGCCGCCCTGAAAACCGCCGGTGCAGTCTGGGACGTCGTCCAACTGCAAGCCAGCCGCTCCCAACCGATTCTCGACATGCACCGCCTGGCCGCCCAGAACCCGGTGTGGATTGTTACTGCCAGCAAGGGAAACGCATGAGTACTTATGGAAAACTGATCGGCGCCTCGCTCGGCCCCGGTGACCCTGAACTGATTACCCGCCGCGCCTGGGCCGTGCTGCAATCCGGCGCGCGCTGGCTGTATCCGGTGAAGAAGGCCGAGGAATCGTCCTACGCGCTGTCCATCGTCGAACGCGGTGGTTTGCCGATTCCCGCCGATGCGGTTGAGCTCGTTTTCCCGATGACGCGCGATGCCGACATCCTCGCCAAGGCCTGGAGCCGCGCCGCCGTGCAAACCGTCGAACTACTGGCGCAAGGCCGCGATCTGGTCTTCCTCGTCGAAGGTGATGCCTCGACCTTCGCCACTTTCGGCCACCTTGCCCGCGTTGTTCGCGAGCTGGTTCCTGATGTGGAAGTCGAGACCATCCCCGGCGTCTCCTCCTTCGCTGCTGCCGCAGCGACTACCGGCGTCACGCTGGCCGAAGAAGACGAAACCTTCGCCATCATCCCCGCCGCTTATGGCGTCGAGATCATCGACCATCTGCTCGACGAATTCGACACACTGGCCCTGCTCAAGGTGAAGCCGCTGGTCGACGAAGTGGTTGAACTGCTCGAGCGGCGCGAACTGCTCACCACCTCGGTGTTCATCGAAAAAGTCGGTTCGCCGGAAGAACGCATCGTGCGCGATGTGGCCAGCCTGAAAGGCGAAAAGGTCAATTACCTGTCGCTGATGCTGGTGCAAAACCCCAAGCGCGTGCGTGGCGAATTGCGCCGCGGCTGCCGCAAACGCAAGGAAGCGGTTGATTCGTAGATTGTTACGGTCAACCGGAAAAAACACCCAAAATTAAAAAACGGACCCCAAGCCCATGAAAATCGCAGTCGTTTCGATCACCAAACACGGCATCGCGCTGGCTAGCAAAGTCGTCGCCGCCCTGCCCGGCGCCCAGTTATTCACGCCGGAAAAATTCCGCAACGAAGCCGAAGCCGCCGCCCCAGGTGCCGCCCATTGCTACGAAGGCAAGGTCGGCGATCAGGTGCCGGCCCTGTTCGCCGCATTTGACGGCATTGTCGCCATCGTCTCGCTCGGCGCCGTCGTCCGCCTGATCGCGCCGCATCTCGGCAACAAGGAAACCGATCCGGCGGTCGTCGTCATCGATGAGGCCGGAAAATTCGTCATCCCCATGCTTTCCGGCCACCTCGGCGGCGCCAATGGACTGGCCGGCCATCTCGCCACGGCACTCGGCGCGACGCCGGTGTTGACCACCGCTTCCGACGCCCGGCAAACGCTGGCCGTCGATCTGCTCGGCCGCGAACTGGGCTGGAAGTTCGAGGCGACCCACGACGAAATCGTTCGCTGCAGCGCCGCCGTGGTCAATGACGAAGCCGTCGCGCTGGTCCAGGAAGCTGGCAGCGATAACTGGTGGAGCGGCCACGCCAATGGCCGCAGTGGCCCGCTGGCCGCCAATATCCAGCGCTTTACACGGCTGGAAGAAGTGGACAGCGACAAGTTCGCCGCCGAACGCCGCATGAGAATCGCCCTTGGCCTCGGCTGTGACCGCGGCACGCCGGCGGCAAGCATTGCCCAATGCATCACTGAGGCGCTGACCGCTTGCGGCGCATCGCTCGCGGATGTTGAGGCAACGGCCAGCATCGACCTCAAGGCCAATGAAGTCGGGCTGCTCCAAGTCATTCACGAAAATGGCTGGGCCTGTACCTTCTACCCGGCGGCGGCGCTGGCTGCGGTCGACGTACCCAACCCGTCGGAAACCGTCCGCAAATTCACCGGCACGCCGTCGGTATCGGAAGCGGCGGCCCTGCTCGCGGCCAATGCCGACCCGTCCCACCTGATCATCGAAAAACACAAGTTGCGCGGCCCGGATGGGCGCAACGCCACTGTCTCCATTGCAAGGATGCCCCTATGAACGCCCCAGAAGCCATCAAGAAAACCGGAAAAATCATGCTTGTCGGCCTTGGCCCGGGCAGCAACGACCACCTGACCGCCCGCGCCCGCGCCGCGATTGCCGAAGCCGACACGATCATCGGCTACGTCACCTACATCCGCCTGGTCGCCGATCTGGTGGTTGGCAAGGAAGTCATCAAGAAGTCGATGACCGAAGAGTTGGACCGCGCCATTGAATCGCTCGATCGTGCCCGCCAGGGCAAGAAAGTAGCGCTGATTTCGTCCGGCGATGCCGGGGTTTATGGCATGGCCGGGCCGACCTTCGAGGTGCTGTTCCAAGCTGGCTGGACGCCGGATTCGGATATCGAGGTCGAGATCATCCCCGGTGCCTCCGCCATCAACACCTGCGCCGCACTGGTCGGCGCGCCGCTGACCCACGACTTCTGTGCCATTTCGCTGTCCGACCTGCTGACCCCGTGGCCGACCATCGCCCGTCGGCTTGACGCCGTGGCCTATGCCGATTTCGTCGTCGCGCTCTACAACCCGAAGAGCGGCCGCCGGACGCAGCAGATCGTCGAAGCGCAGCGCCTGTTCCTGCGCCACCGCGACCCGCAAACGCCTGTCGCCATCGTCAAGTCCGGCTATCGCCCGAAGCAGCGCATTGAATTCACGACGCTGGAGAAAATGAACGAATGCGACATAGGCATGCTGTCCACGGTGCTGATCGGCAATTCCAACACCTTCGTCAAGCATGGCCTGATGGTGACGCCGCGCGGCTACGCCAACAAGTACGCCGTTGAAGATGGCGAGCGCAACACGCACGATGGCGAACAGGCCGGCCGTTCGCTGTCCACCGGCCTCAATGGCTGGATGGCGAGCATTCAGGCCAGCGGCAAAAGCGCCGCCGAACTGGCAGTTTTGCATCGCCTGCCAGAAGACTACATCGCCGCAGTTCTTCTCGCCGAAGTGCCAGAGGAAGGCGAAGCCAACGAAATCGAAGCCTGACTTATTTGCATCAGCCACCGTCCGGCGTGGTTTTTCCAAAGAGTAAGGCCGGACAAAACGCAACAGGTGTCTTTGGTTCGATCATCGACCAAAGGTGAAACGGGAACGGGGTGCGCAGCACGTGATGCTGCTAATCCCCGGCTGCCCCCGCAACGGTAAGCGAGCGCGGGCGCGTCACAAGGCCACTGGGTAAAACCGGGAAGGCGACGCGTCAAGACTTGCGAGCCCGGAGACCGGCCAGTTGCTTTCGTGCCAGCCACCCATTGGCTGGCAACTGCAATTGACTGTCTGCGGGGTTGCGGATGTCTGCGAAAAACCATGCCTGGGGGCGTGGGCCGCAGCATTCCTGGCGGACGGTCAAATTCTGGAGTTTGACCATGAAACATCAGCTGTTTGTCCCATCACTAATTGCCCTTGCCCTGAGCGGCCTGAGCACCAGTTACGCCGCCGGCGTTCCCACCCTGCACGAAGTCACCGTCAGCGGCGGCGCCCATGACCTGACCGGTGTTGCTGATTCGGCTACCGAAGGCACGGTCACCGGAAAACAATTGGCTAACCGCCCCCTGCTTCGCCCCGCCGAGGTTCTTGAAACCGTTCCCGGGATGATCGTTACTCAGCACTCGGGCGATGGCAAAGCCAACCAGTATTTCCTGCGCGGCTTCAATCTCGATCACGGCAGCGACTTTTCCACGCAACTGATGGGTATGCCGGTCAATATGGTCAGCCACGCACATGGTCAGGGCTATATGGACCTCAATTTCCTGATTCCTGAACTGGTCGACATTTTGAAATACCGCAAGGGCGCCTATGCCGCCGAAGATGGCGATTTTGCGACCACCGGCAGCGCCCGCATCGACTATCTGCGCCAGCTTGAGAAGAGTTTTGTCGACCTCAGCCTCGGCCAGAATATTTACCGTCGGCTGCTGGCGGCGGGCGGTCACAGCTATGGCGAGATCAACGTATTGGGCGCCATCGAGGTTGTTGGCAACGATGGCCCGTGGGATCAGCCGGAAAACCTCAAGAAGCACAACGGCGTGCTGCGCCTGACTTCAGGCTCTGCCGCCAATGGTTTTTCCATCACCGGCATGGCCTATCAGGCCGACTGGACGGCGACCGAACACGTGCCGGAACGCGCCATTATCAACGGCGAGATCGGCCGTTACGGTGCCCTCTCTGCCAACGACGGTGGCAAGACGCACCGTTATAGTCTGTCCGGTGATTGGGTGAAGACCGATGCGCAAGGGGCCAGCAAGTTCAGCCTTTATGTCATCGATTACGGCCTCAATCTGTTCTCGGCGCCTTCCGGCTACATCAGCGCTCCCCAGGGCGGTCAGCATGAACAGGCTGATGAGCGCACGGTTTGGGGTGGCCAGGCCAGCCGTAGCTGGTTGCTCGGGCCGAACTGGCAAGACACTGAACTGACCGCCGGGCTGCAATTGCGCCACGACCGGATCAGCAGCGTTGGCCTCTACAACACGGAAAACCGGCGGCAGACCAACACGGTACGCGAAGACCGCATCAACGAAACCGCCATCGCTGCCTTCTTCGATGCCCGCACGCAATGGACGGATTGGCTACGCACCAACCTCGGCCTGCGCCGCGACCAGATTACGGCCAAAGCCACCACCCTCGGCGGCCAGTACAACATAGACAATGGCGGCACGGTTGATGCCGGGCAGACCAGCCCCAAGCTCGGTGTTGTCTTCGGCCCCTTCAATCTGCTCGGCCAGACCGAGTTTTATGCCAACTGGGGCCACGGTTTCCACAGTAACGATGTGCGCGGCGCCACGGCACGCAGCAACCCGCAGGATGGTAGCGCCGCCGAGGCCGTACCGCTGATCGTCAAGGCTAAGGGCAGCGAACTCGGCATGCGCACCACGCCGCTGAAGGGCTGGAATAGTAGCCTTTCACTCTGGCAGATGGAACTGGCCTCAGAACTGGTTTTCATCGGCGACGAAGGGATTAGCGGACCGAAAGGTGCCTCGCAGCGCCACGGTGTCGAATGGTCCAACTACATCACCCCGGCTGATGGCTGGATCATCGACGCCGATCTGGCCTGGTCGCAGGCGCGTTTCAAGGAGGCCAACCCGGATAATGGCGGTCGCCATGTGCCAAACGCCATTCCGCTCACCGGCTCGATGGCCGTTACCGCTGATCGTGGTGGCACGTGGTTCGGTGGCCTGCGCCTGCGTTACCTCGGCGCCTATGCGCTGGAAGAAACTGGCGAACAGAAATCGACTGCCTTCTGGATGATCAACCTGAAAGCCGGCTACCGCTTCAGCCCCAAATTGCAAGTGTCGCTTGATGTGCTCAATCTCTTCGACAAAAAGGCCAACGACATTGAATACTGGGGCGGTGCCTGTACCCGTAACGAAACACTGGGCGGCGCGTGTGGTGGTGGTATCGACGGCAAGTTGGTGCACCCGTTGGAGCCACGCACTATACGCGTCGGTTTACGGATTGGCTTCTGAAAAAATTATGGAATTTACAGAATCAATACATTTTTCAAACGATTTTTCTGGCCAATATCTACAACTGCGGAGTGTCAGGTTTTAGTTCAGAAAAGAGCCGTTTACTCAGGGAAAATTTTCCATGAATGAATGAATGAATGACTCTTCATGGCCGGACTGACACAGATACTTTCTTGGCGATCCGTATGAAATTCGTCTTTTGCGGCACACAATCGAAAATGAATCACGAAAATCAAATATCCGATTTTATTCACTGGGTCGCTCCAGCATGACGCGATAGTTAACCTGGCGCATGCGCCATTCCTCAAGCGACAGCATCAATCAGCCCTTGAGTATGGCAAGACCATTACCCTTCAAGCTTTTCCGCAAATGCTATTGCCATTACCTGCCCATTCTAAATAGACTGCCCCTTGCTCTGACCAGGCTGGCGTGCCGGATCGCTCACGAAGGTTTCCGTCTCCAATGTCTGACGCTCGCATCCCAACAGGGGCCAACTGGAGAACAGGATCATGGGTCATGTGACGCTCACCGATGTCGAATGGATCAACCTGAATGTGCTTGCCGTCATTCGCGCCGGTCTACAACATGATCGGGCTTCAACCTGTTGCAAATTCGCACTCGACACAAAACTTGCCGACTACCTCAATGGCTTGAGCCTTGATGAGTTGTGGTCCCTTGTGCTCCATGTCGGCGACACGACCCTGTTCCCGCCGCGTGCAGATCTGGTGACGCTGCTAAATACGCCGCGAGCCCTGGCAGGCCCCATGGCCATCATTCATCCGTCCGCACCAATGGAAATTCGGCGCTAGGAAGACTCTCATGTTGACCCGAGGCGACCGGCATTTGCACGCGATGCAACAGGCGAAGCAATTGGCTGCACTCGGCGCCCGCTTGAAAACGATTCACATCATGACCGGCATGCCACCGCGCCAGGTGCAGAGCCTTTTCTTCCCCGATGCACACACAATTCCCCGTGGTCGAGCCCCGGACTCGGCCGAGTGGTACCACGGCGCCAACCTCATATTGCGCACCGATGCCTGCCTCTCATTGGCGCCAAGTACCACCAGTTGCGCAGCCATGGCCTCACCGCCGCGGAAGCCTTGATCCTGGCTTATCGAGCCTATCAGTCGGTCACCCAAGCACCTTACCGGATCAGCCTGGACCGGGCTTTCAACCTTATCTCCTACGTCGACGGCATCTGGCTGGCCAGCGCACCAACGCTGACCGTCCTGACTTGTCCGGGCTGCGGTTGCGAGTTCATCGCAGCAGTCGGCACCACCCTCCACCCAGGCGACGCCTGCCCCTTCTGTAAACTGCTTGAGCGATTTCACGTCGACCACCGCATCCAGGCATCTTATCCGGCCCGCCCACCCATCGATATGACCGCGCGCCAACTGGGCATGCTCGCCCTCTTCCACAAGCTAAGCCCTGGTGCCGACGGCGATAACCCCACTGAATAAGCGCCGTTTCACCACGACAAGCAAAGTTGTTGACCGAAGAATGGGGCACTTTACCTCCCGTGCAACAGCGCTATGCAGCCATGGCCGTAACACCAATCCCTGTCAGTTCCTACCCTGCCTCCGACCCGGGCTTTGCCGCCCTGTCAATCGATGAACTGCTGACCAGCGAAGCAGACCTGATCACGCGCATCAAGCTATGCTACGGCGCTGACCGAGAGAGTTTCGAGCGTGACGTGCTGACGCTGGTCCGGCGTTACGCCGCCTGCGTGCATCTGCTGCCGGCAACCCCCGACAATTACTTCAGCAAACCCGGCGGTCTGCTGCGACTCGGCCTCGAGACTGCCTTCTTCAGTCTGCAGGGCACCGATGCACACATCTTTTCGGGACGTATGAGCATCTCGGCACGTCGGCAGTTGGAGCCGCGCTGGCGCCATGCAACATTCATCGCAGGGTTGTGCTGCGAACTGCATCGTTTGCTGAGTCATGTCATCGTCACCGATACCGTCGGAGAAGCGTGGCCAGCCTTCCTGCTACCCTTGTCTGACTGGCTGGCGGACAGAGGCGCGGAGCGATATTTTCTGCGCTGGCGACCACAGGCCGTCGAGGCGCGGGGGCTGGGGCTGTTTGCACTGCCCCATGTAGTGTCCCCGGCGGTTATGGCCGATCTCTCCGAAGGCAACACGGTGATCGTGCCCCACTTGCTGGCCAGCATCAGCGGCATTCCGAGTTATCGCGAGCACAATATCCTCGACGAACTGGTCCGCCGCTCGCTGGCTCTGGTCATCGACCGCAACCTCGCTGCCAGTGCCGACCGCTACGGCTCACCGCAATACGGTTCGCATCTAGAACGCTATCTGGTCGATGCCTTGCGGCGACTGGCCAGCGGCAATTCGGCCTGGGTGCCCAATCGCGAGAAGTCTCGCCTGTGGTTCGGGCAAGACGGGCTATTCCTGATCTGGCCCGGCGCTGCAGAGGATATCCAGAAGCTGCTTGAGGCTGACCAATTGGCCGGCATTCCCAAGGCACCGGAAACAATACTGGAACTACTGCTGGCCGCTGGCGTGTTCGAGGCGGCGAACGGTCGATCGACCTGGCAAATCAGGCCACCAGGTACCAAGACCCCTTTGGAAGCCGTCAAACTCTCGGCCCCTGGCATCCTTCTCACGGGTGTCGATCCCGCCCCCGTGGCCTTACCCGATACGCTGGAATGCAAGTTGCAACCTGCCCCTGACGCAAGCGCGCCGCGGACAACAGCCTCCGAACCTCCACCCTCCCTCATCAGTAGCAGTTCCCAGTTATCGCTGATACCCCAACCCGAGCCGCCCGCCGTAAACGAAGCGCACATGGCATCAGGCGAGGAAATATCTCTCACTCAGACATTGGAGCCCATTTCGGCACCACTCCCCACAAGTTTCGCCTTACATGCCCCCTTGCGCCTGAACCCTGTCGTGCGTGACGCCCTGAGCAATGCCATTCGCACACTCAACGACGGCCAAGGTCCGGCCATGGTGTGTACCGTCGCCCAGGGCGTGTTCGTGCCTCTGGATGAGTTCGTCCGGCGCGGCGTCCAACCCTCTCTCGCCATGCGTACGCTCGCCGAAACGAACATGCTGGTGAAGCAGGGCCGCAACGGTCCGCCGACCCTGTCGCGCGAATTCAACGGCATCGTCACCATCGGCATCGTGCTCGACCCGCGTTACGTAAGTGGCCTTGATCTGACCGCTTTTGCTGCGCCAGCAGCGGAGCAAAGCTGAATGCTGGTGCGCCGCTACGAAATGCCCTGGCGCCGTGCTTATGAACTCTATGCCGGTATCGCCTGGTGGCTGGCGCTGCTCTATTTCGTGGGGGTAGGTGTAGTCGGCGCTCTTCCCCGCCAACTAGCACTGCCTCTGGCACTCGTCTGCTTTGCTATGGGCGTACGGCGGATCACCCAGGCCTTGCACATACTGATCTTGCGCGCGTCGCTGGGCGGACGCAGCATCGAAGTCATTGGCACGAATGCATTGGCCAAATGGTGCAAGGATCCGGCCTCCGTATTCATCGGATTCGGCTTCGAATGGCAGCCCGTCCATGCGCAGCGGCTCTATGAACTCGCCAAGATCGACTACCGGGAATACGCCGTGTCGCCACGCTTGCTAGAACTTTTGGGCTACGGCAGCAAACCACAGCCGGACGCCGAGATCGGTTTGCCCTACATCCACGGCGTTGAGCCAAAGGAAGGCCCCTTGCACCGGCCTCTACAGAACTTCGAGGGTGGCACGCTGCTGGTCGGCACCACCCAGTCCGGCAAGGGGGTCGCGCTGGCCAATCTGATCACCCAGGCGATCCGGCGCGGCGATGTGGTGATTGTCATCGACCCGAAGAACAGCCGCCGGTTGAAGCGTGTCGTCGAGCGTGCCTGCACTGATTACCGGGAGCCCGATACCTTCCTTGAGTTCCACCCGGCCTTCCCGGAACGGGGCGTGCGACTCGATTTTACTTTCAACTGGCAGAAACCCACCGAGATCGCTTCGCGCATCCAGTCCATCATGCCGCCGGACACGGCCGGGGCCTTCTCGGCTTTCGGCTGGGATGCGGTCAACGTCGTGGTACAGGGGCTGGTCGAAATTGAAGAGCGACCTAACCTGATGAAACTGACCAAGTACATTGAGGGCGGCATCGATCCCGTGCTGGAGAGTTCGCTACGCCGCTACTTCGACCAAACCCTCGGGACCGATTGGCGTGAATTGCCCAACATGAAGAAACTGTTGCATGAGGCCCAGCGCGGCAACCTCAAGCGACCGTCCGAGGCGGCTAGCGCCGATCTGATGGCCTTCGTCGCCTACTACGAGCACCACGTCGCCCAGAACCTACGCAACAAGGTGATCGATGCTCAGGTACGGACCTTTCGCCACAACCGTGAGCATTACCAAAAGATCACCGCCAACCTGCTCCCTATCCTGTCGATGCTGACCTCCGGCGATCTGGGGCGCAGTTTATCTCCCGACCCCTTCGATGCAGACGATGCGAGGCCGATCATGAACTTCGAGAAAATCGAGCGTGCCGGCCATGTGTTGTACATGTGCCTCGATTCGCTTCCCGATCCGTCCGTGGCTTCAGCCATCGGCGCCTTGGCGCTGGCCGACCAAGCGGCGCGTGCCGGCATGCGCTACAACCTGGGCATTTACCGGCGCATCGCGCTATTCGTCGATGAAGTGGCCAATGTGATCAATCAGCCGCTGATTGAAATCCTCAACAAAGGTGCTGAGGGCGGCATCTTCACCACCTGCGCGATGCAGACCCTGGCCGACCTGGCCAAGCGGTTGGGTAGCGAGGATGCAGCACGCATGGCGCTGGGCAACCTCAACAACCTGATCGCACTACGCACCAAGGACCGGCCGACCCAGGACTTCGTCGTCGAAACCTTCGGCAAGACCGCGATTCATACGGTACGGGTAGGTCTGAGTCATGGTTCCGATGCCCACCTGGGCGACTTCTCGTCGACTTACTCGACTCAACTCTCTGAAAGCCTGGAGGAGATGGTGCCGGCCGATATCTTGGGCAAGTTACCCAATCTCCAGTATTTCGCATCAGTGTCCGGCGGCCGGATCATCAAGGGGCGGTTTCCAATCATCGATCCCGATGCGGAGACGCCACAAACGCCCACGAAGGTGGCCGCGTGATCCGCGCAGTTGCCATACTATCGCTGCTCATCCTGTTGATTCTGGTGTTGTACGTACCCTCGGCGCATCCGCCAGAACGATTCCTTGCCCAGTTGCGCGACGAACATCAGATAGCAACTGGGTATTGGGGCCTCCAGCCCGCCACGCATATGCTGGATCGAGCAGTAAGGATGCAGGAAGCGACCGCCAATGTCACCCCAATTCCTGCCGCAAAGGATGCGCCTTCGAGATCTGCGGCAAATGGCGCAGTGTTGCTTGAAATGACCTCGGTCAACCAACGGCTCTTCAACAACCCCTACTTCCGCTCCGTCGATGCTGTGCTCCTGCTTGCCAGCTATCGACTGTCCACCGTGATCGAGTGGTTGCCATGGCTGCTCGTATTCATACTGGGCGCCCTTGCTGACGGTGGGTTCGCACGACTGATCAAGGCCAAGGAGTTCCTGCAGCACGATCCGGAAATGTACGCGCTATATGCAAGCCTGGGGATCATCGTCATCTGCGCGAGCGTCATCGGTTTCGTCCTGCCGGTGACACTACATCCCCTGCTGCTGCCGAGCACGCCATTGATGATTGGTGTGCTGGCTGGCCGGGCACTGGGGTGTTTTCATAAGCGCGGATGAAACGCTAACCGAATATCCGCCGGGTGTCGGGCAATGCGGATGGCAATTAAGGCGATAACTCCATCCCCTCCGCTTGCAGCAATTTAAGTTTTTCGGACATGCGGTCGCTCCTTGGATCTGATTGATCCGGACTCAGGCTTGCTGCACCTTGGGCTTACTGCTGGCATCTTCGCTCCCGTCTTCCTCTTCATCCTTGCGGTGAGCCAGCCGATACAAAATAGGCAGGACCAGCAGGGTCAACGCCGTCGATGACAGGATGCCGCCGATGACGACGGTGGCCAGCGGGCGCTGCACCTCGGCGCCGGTGCCGGTGGCGATGGCCATCGGAATGAAGCCGAGCGACGCGACGAGCGCGGTCATCAGCACCGGACGCAACCGCGTCAGCGCGCCTTCGTGAATCGCCACATCCAGCGACCGGCCTTCCTCGCGCAGGGAACGGATGCAGGCGATCATCACCAGGCCGTTGAGCACCGCCACGCCGGATAGCGCGATGAAGCCGACCCCGGCCGAAATGGACAGCGGAATATCGCGCAGCCAGAGCGCCAGGATGCCACCGGTCAGCGCAAACGGTACGCCGGTAAATACCAGCAGCCCGTCCTTGACGTTGTTGAACATCGCGAACAGCAGCATGAAGACTAGCAACAGCGCCACTGGAACGACGATCTGCAGCCGTTTTGCCGCCGACTGCAACTGCTCGAAGGTGCCTCCCCAGGTCGTCCAGTAGCCGACCGGCACCTTGACCCGCTGCTGAATCTTCTGTTCGGCCTCGGCGACAAAAGACCCGATATCGCGTCCGCGGACATTGACCGTGACGACCACTCGCCGCTTGCCGTCCTCGCGGCTGATCTGGTTCGGGCCCGGCGCGACGTCAAAAGTCGCCACGTCGCCAAGTTGCAGATAGGCGCGGCGGCTTTGACCGCCCGCTTCGTCCATCGGCAAATGAATCGGCAGTAGCTCCATGGCCGCCATGTCATTGCGCAATCGTTCGGGCAGCCGGACGATGATGTCGAAGCGCCGGTCGCCCTGGAACAGCACGCCGGCTTCCCGGCCGCCCACGGCGATGGCGATCGCTTCCTGAACATCGCCGACATTCACTCCGAGGCGCGCGGTCTTCTCGCGGTCGATCTGTATGGTCATCATCGGCAAGCCCGTGATTTGTTCGACCTTGACGTCGGCAGCGCCGGGCACCTTCTCCAGCACTTCGGCAATCTCCATGGCGGTGCTGTTCATCGTCTCCATGTCGTCACCGAATACCTTGACCGCGACATCGCTGCGTACGCCGGAAAGCAACTCGTTGAAGCGCATCTGGATCGGCTGGGTGAACTCGTAGTTGTTGCCGGGCACCTTGAGCACCGCAGCCTGCATAGAGTTGACCAGCTCGACTTTGTCGCGGCTGGGATCAGGCCATGCCGATTGCGGCTTCAACATGATGAAATTGTCGGCGACGCTGGGCGGCATCGGGTCGGTGGCGATCTCGGCCGTACCAAGCTTGGCAAAAATCCGATCGACCTCCGGAAACTGCTTGATGGTCCGTTCCAGTTCCATCTGCATGTCGATCGCCTGTGTCAGGCTGGTCCCCGGAATGCGCAAGGCATGCAGCGCAATGTCGCCTTCGTTGAGACTTGGCGCGAACTCGCTGCCCATGCGGGTGGCCAGCAAGGCGGAGAGAATGACGGCGACCGCCGCGACGGTCAGGACGAGGGGCTTGTTGACCATGACCCGATCGAGCATCGGCGCGTAGCCGCGCTTGGCCCAAAGCATCAGGACGGTCGCCGATCAGCAGCGCCACGGCGGCCGGGATGAAGGTGACCGACAGGATCATGGCGCCCAGCAAGGCGGCAACTACGGTGAACGCCATCGGATGGAACATTTTCCCCTCGACGCCGGTGAGCGCGAAGATCGGCAAGTACACCACCATGATGATGAGCTGACCGAAGAGCAGCGGACGGCGCGACTCCTTGGCTGCCGAGAACACTTCATGAAAACGTTCATTGCGCGTCAACGGCCGACCTACGGCGGCTTGGGCATGGGCCAGCCGGCGCACGCAGTTTTCCACAATCACCACGGCACCATCGATGATGATGCCGAAGTCCAGCGCGCCCAGGCTCATCAGATTGGCGCTGACCTTGTTGCTGACCATGCCGGTGAAGGTGAACAGCATGGCGAGCGGAATGACCAGGGCGGTGATGATCGCCGCCCGGATGTTGCCGAGAAACAGGAACAGAATCGCCACCACCAGCAAGGCGCCCTCGATCAGGTTCTTTTTGACCGTGTCGATCGCCTTGTCCACCAGTATCGTCCGGTCATAAACGGTCTGGGCCACCACGCCTTGCGGCAGCGTGCGGTTGATCTCGTCCAGACGTTTGGCGACGGCCTGGGAAACCTTGCGGCTATTCTCGCCGATCAGCATGAACACCGTGCCGAGCACCACCTCACGACCGTTCTCAGTCGCCGCACCGGTGCGCAGTTCTTTGCCGATGCCGACTTCGGCGACATCCCGGATACGGATCGGCACGCCCTGGCGACTGCTGACGACAATATTGCCGATATCGGCGATGTCGGTCACCTGACCCGGGGCGCGGATCAGATACTGCTCGCCGCGCTTTTCGATATAACCGGCACCGACGTTGGCATTGTTGCGCTCGATCGCGGCGACCAGGTCCGGCAGGGTCAGGCCGTAGGCAACCAGCTTGTCGGGCAAGGGAGCGACCTGAAACTCCTTGGCGTAGCCGCCGATGGTGTTGATTTCGGTGACGCCCGGCACATTGCGTAGCTGCGGCTTGATGATCCAATCCTGGATTTCGCGCAAATCGGTCGGCGTGTAAGGCGTGCCATCGGCCTTGAGCGCACCTTCGCTCGCCTCGACCGTCCACATGAAGATTTCCCCCAGACCGGTGGAGATCGGTCCCATGCCGGGCTCGGCGCCGGCCGGCAGTTTGCCTCTGGCCTGCTGAATGCGTTCATTGACCAGCTGGCGTGCAAAATAAATGTTGGTACCGTCCTCGAAGATGACCGTCACCTGCGACAGGCCGTAGCGCGACAGCGAACGGGTCTGTTGCAGGCCGGGCAAGCCGGCCATGACGGTTTCAATCGGGTAGGTTATGCGCTGCTCGGCTTCAAGCGGCGAATAACCGGGGGCCGCCGTGTTGATCTGCACCTGCACGTTGGTGATATCGGGGACGGCATCGATCGGCAACTTCTGGTAGTTATAAGCGCCCAGCGCTGCCATACCGAGCACCATTAGCAGTACTAACCAGCGCTGCTCGATGGCGAAACGGATGATTTTTTCGAACATGGGAATCTTTCGGTTAGAGCGCCGCGTCGCCGCGTTCGCCGGAGCGGATGCGCAGCACGTCGGTCAGTTCGGACACCGCGATCAAACCGTCGCCTGGCAGGCCAGTATGGGCGGCGGTGCGAATCGCCTCGACCACCGTTGGCGCCTGCTCATCGGGGCAGAACATCATCAAGATCAGGCGGTCGTGGGCGTCGGGGTTCCACTCGGTGGCGGCGAAGGCATGGTGCGGACCTTGGCCGCGGGAATGGCCACGTGCCGGAAAGATCGTGAATCCGGACAAATGCGCCAGGCCATGCAGGGCGTGTTCGATCTGCTCCAGACGATGGGGCTGCACAATGGCAATGATCTGTTTCATGGTGATGTCCTAGTGATCGTGGCTGGCGCCGGATTTACCCAGGTCGGCCTTGATCAGGAAGCTGTTTTGCGCTGCGTACTGCTCGCCCGCGTTGAGCCCACTGACGACTTCGGTGAATTTGCCGTCGCTACGCCCCAACTTCACGGGCCGCGCTTCCAGGTTGTCGCCGTAGCGGCCGAAGACGACGGTCCAATCGCGCACACTCTGGATCGCCTCCGCCGAGACAGCCACCGGCACCTCGACCTCGTCGGCGACCACTTCGATGTTGACCGGCAGACCGGGACGCCAGATGCCTTTCGGGTTGGGCAGTACGACCCGCGCCTTTGCAGTCCGGGTCTGCTCTCCGATCAGCGAGCCAACGTAGGAGACCGTGCCGCTGCTCTCAGATTCGAATGCGCTCGCCTTGACGCTGGCTTTCTGGCCAACCTTGACGGTATTGAGGTCCTTGGCATGGATCGTCATCTCGGCCCACACCGTGGCCAGGTCGGCGATGATGAAGATGTTGGCGTCGTCCTTGACCGCCTCGCCCAAGGAAAGGTGCTTCTCGATTACGACGCCGTCGATCGGGGCGCGGATCTCGTAGCGCGTCAGATTGCCGCTCCCGCGCAGCTCGCCGCCGAGCGAAGCGAGTTTTTGTTGCGCGTTCTGGGTCGCAATCTCCGCTTCCTGTAGGGCGTTGCCGGCTTGCAGGTAATCCTGTTCGGCGGAAATCTTCTCTTCCCACAGTTTTTTCTCGCGGGCGTAGGTCGTACGCGCCAGCGTCAGGCGCTTCTGCGCGGCCAGCAGTTCGCTGCGCTGGTCGGCCAGCGCCTGGCTGGAAATCACGGCGAGTATCTGGCCCTTGCGCACCTGATCGCCGGCGTTGGCCGCCGCCGATTCGACGATGCCGGTCAGGCGCGGCACGATGTGCACCTGGCGATCCTCGTTGAAGCGGATTTCACCGATCAGTTGCAGGGCGCTCTTGATGCGCGCCGGTCCGGCCGTCAGCACCTCGACCTGGTTCTGCTTGAGTTGTTGATCGGACATGACGACGCGAGCCTCGATCTGCTCGTAGGCAAAACGATACGGCTTGTCGCCGTACTGGGCTGCGATAGTTACGGTGAACGAATGCGGCTCTTCGACCACCGCATTACCCTTGAGGTAGTCCTTTTCCTTGACGAAACTGAAAGCCTGCGGCGGGCGCCCCAGGCGCTCGATGCTGAGACTGACCGGGCTGACCGCCGGGTCAAGCGCCTTGCCGTCCTGATAGGTGTAGACGCGAAACTCCGGCTCGACGCCTTGTTCGAAGATGGTGACCTCGACACCATAGCCATCCTGCGTGAACAGCTTCCCACCATGCGGACCTTTCTGGGGGGCACCCGCCTCATGGTGTTCTTCGTCGGCATGCGTGGCCGCTTCCGTGTGAGCGCCGTGGCCGTGCTCGTCGTTTTCCGGTTGCGACTTGTCGGTACCGAGGATCAGCCCGGCGAGTAGCACGCCGGCTGCGAGAACGCCGGCAATGGACAGCGTTTGTTTGTTCTTGAAATCGATTTTCATGGGGGGGCCTACGGGTTTGTGACGGCTGTGGCAGAGGGCGAACTGGTCGATGCCTCGCCGAGAATGCGTTCGATCTCGGCTGCGGACCGGTGCGCCTCGGCCAGCGCGCGCAGATACTGGGATTTGGCCTGAAATGAAGTACGCTGGGCATCCAGCACGTCGAGGAAGCTGAATTTGCCCAGTTCGAAGCCCTTGGTCGCGGCATCGTAGGCACTTTGCGCCCCGGGCAGGATCTCCCGCCGTAGCGACTCCGTCTCCCCACGTGCGGAATTCAGTCGCTCATAGGCCAGTGTCAGTTCGTTGGACAGGCGGATTTCGGTGGCCGACAGGTCGTCCCGCGCCTTGTCGGTACGGTGCAGTGCTTCGAGCAGGTTGCCCTGATTGCGGTCGAACACGGGGATAGGCATCGACAAGCCGAGAATCGCCTGATTTCTGCCTAGTTGTTCATCGCGTTTGGCGCCCAGGCTGACGGTCACGTTCGGAATGCGCCGGCTGCGTTCGATCTCGGCGAGGGCTTGCCGGCGGTCAACCTCGATTTATGCCCGTAACAGCGTGGGCGACGTGGCCAGGCGGACGTTCAAATCGGCCAGCGTGGGCAGCGGCGGCAAGGCATCCAGATCACCTTCGGCGCGCTCGAAACGGGGGGTCGGATTGCCCCAGGTGCCGGCGAGTCGCTTACGCGTTGTCGCCAGTTCACTGACTGCCAGCGTCAATTCAATCCGCACACCGGCTTCAGCCACGCGTGCCTTGGTTTCTTCGACCGGTGACACCTTGCCTGCCAGAACCCGCCGCGCGGCGGCGCTGCTGGCGCGTTGCGCCAGTTCGACCGAGCCCTGCGCCAGGCGCAAACGCTCTTGAGCGACGAGCACATCGAAGAAGGCCGCCACCACGGCGGCGCGAATTTCGGCGCGCTTGGCGTCCAGTTCCGCCGATGCCGCATCGCGGCCGCGCTCGGCGGCATCGATCCTGGCTGCGCGCTTGCCTCCTAACTCGATCGGCTGGTTCACCTGCAAGGTCGTGGTCCGCGTCGCCTTCTGCGTATCCTCAATGAGCGTTGCAAGCTCCGGATTCGGGCGGACTTGCGCCTGAATGATCGTGGCTTCGGTCGCCTCCACTTCGCGCCTTGCGCCCCTCAGTTCCGGGCTGGCGCCAAACGCCATGGCCAGCGCCCTATTCAGGCTGAGCGGGGATGCCGGTTCAACGGCATGCGACGCCCTGACATTACCGATTTCGTCAGTGCCGTTGCGTCCGACATCGACCGTTTGGGCAAAAGAGGGGTTACATAACAGTGCCGCCAAACCAAGCGGCAATAAACGTCTTCGCATCGAACTCTCCAGAAATTACAGGATAAATTCGGCGAAACGGAGAGCGCTGGCTAAAAAGCGCGTGCTATTTTGAGAACTGGCATCCGTCCCGCCGTATCAGGCGAGCGAGTACCAGTTGGGACGTTCTAGTCGATCCGGAGCGAGAGACGAATAAATCCGTTCGTCGCCGCGCAACGCAGGTAGCGTGGGCGGCACCGAGGCATGAACAACAAGCTCAGTCAGGAGTCCGAGGAAGCCGGACAAATGGCAGTGATCATGCCCACAGTCGAGTTTCCCGGGCTGCTTGCCCGAGTTGGATTTTTCCGAAACCGCTTTGTGATCGTGATCGTGATGACCGAAGTGCTGCGCGGCTTTCCCCTGCTCGTGCCCGCAATAGTCTGACACCGCCGCCC
Source organism: Rhodocyclaceae bacterium (assembly GCA_008080565.1). Classification (GTDB taxonomy): domain Bacteria; phylum Pseudomonadota; class Gammaproteobacteria; order Burkholderiales; family Rhodocyclaceae; genus Azonexus. The sequence continues at coordinate 159,060 of VIKE01000008.1, forward strand.
AGGACACCTGGAGCGGGAGCAGACACAGCATAACGAGGATGAGAAAACGTCGCATTTGGAACACTTTAATTACTACGGACTTGGTCTGTCAACCTGAAGGGGAGGATTGGCCTTCTGCTGCCTGGATGCACTGAGAAGAAAGGGTTTTGGCAAGATATGCAAGCTCTAGTCAGCAGGGACCAGCACTGCGGGACGCTACGCTAACTCCTGGCGAGCTTGCCGAAGTACGGAAAGCCCTGAGGATAGCGCCAGTCCGGCCATGATCGCCGCTACTATGAAATCCGGCCAGCCCATCCCGGTGCCGAACACCCCGGCGGCGGCCAACATCACCGCGACATTGCCGATTGCGTCGTTCCGACTGCACAACCATACCGAGCGCATATTGGCGTCGCCATCGCGGAAGGCGTAGAGCATCAGCGCCACCAGTCCGTTGGCCAATAGGGCCAGCAAGCCGATGGCGCCCATCGTCAGCGGTTCCGGAGTAACGCCGGAGAATGCGACCCAGATCGTTCGTGCGAACACGAACACGCCGAAACCGGCCATGGTCATGCCCTTGAGCAGCGCGGCACGGGCTCGCCAAGTCAGCCCCATGGCGAGGACAGCCAATGAAATCCCGTAGTTCGCGGCATCTCCGGCAAAATCGACGGCATCGGCCAGTAGCGAGACCGAACCGGACTGCAGGCCGCCGATGATTTCAACGGCAAACATGGCGGCATTGATCACCAGCGCAGCCCATAAGGCCTTGCGGTAGCGGGGCGGGATTGGCGTCGTCGGGGTGCAGGCGGTCTGACAATTGCAAGCGGGCATGGCGAGCGCTCCTTTGAATCTGTAGCATGCATTACACACCCTGTAGTCGCTACAAGGTCAAGCGCGTAAAATAAAGTTTCCCGAAATGCGAGGACCGCGAGAAAGATCAAATCATGAGAATTGGTGAACTCGGGCAAGCCACGGGTGTGGATGTCGAAACCATTCGCTACTACGAAAGAACAGGTTTGCTACCGGTACCGGCCCGTAATCCAAACGGCTACCGCGCCTATGCCCCTTTACACGTGGAACGACTGGCCTTCATCCGCCATTGTCGGGCTTTGGATATTTCGCTGGCCGACATCCAGCGCTTACTGACGTTTGTTGCGCATCCGGAAAGCGATTGCCGCGATATCGACCAACTGATTGATGCGCAACTGGCCCGTGTCCAGGCTCGTTTGCAAAGCATGCAGGCATTGGAGCGCCAACTCACCGCCTTGCGCGGTCGTTGCGGCAACAGCCATCTGGCTGGAGATTGCGGGATTCTTCATGAGTTGGTCACGGCGGCCCAGCATGAAGCGTGTGTCTGTCATGGCGAATCACTGGTGACTCCCGTTGCGGCGGAGGCGGTCATTGCCCCTTCTGCACCCCGGGGCGCTTAGTCCCATGCCTTGGCATCGCGGCATTGCCGTTGCCCTTACAGCAGCCAGTCTGTTTGGAATCGGTACCCCGTTATCTAAGCTGTTGCTGGCCCAGATCAGCCCCTGGCTGCTAGCAGCTCTGCTCTATCTCGGCTCTGGTATCGGATTATGGCTGGTGCGCCGGATTCGCCGGATGCCTGGAGTACATCTCGAATATCATGATTGGCGCTGGCTTGCTGCCGCCACTGTGGCCGGCGGTATCGTCGGCCCGGTAATATTGATGCTCGGCCTGTCGGCCATGCCGGCATCGGGTGTATCGCTGCTGTTGAACGCCGAAGGTGTGCTGACCGCACTACTTGCCTGGTTCGTCTTCCACGAAAATTTCGACCGCCGTATCGCCCTGGGCATGCTCGCCATCGTCGCCGGGGCACTGGTTCTGAGTTGGCCATCCGATGCGCAGTTCTCCGGGGCATGGCCCGCGCTGGCGATCCTGGGCGCCTGCTTTGCCTGGGCAATCGACAACAACCTCACGCGCAAGGTCGCACTGGCTGATGCCTCGTTCATCGCCATGGTCAAGGGCTTGGTCGCCGGCACCACCAATCTCGCGCTGGCGCTTCTGGCCGGGGCGACCTGGCCGGTGCCCGAAATGGTCGTTCTGGCGGCACTACTTGGTTTCGCCAGCTATGGCGCCAGCCTCACGCTCTTTGTCATCGCCTTGCGCCATCTGGGGACTGCCCGTACCGGCGCCTATTTTTCCGTGGCGCCATTCTTCGGAACGTTGCTGGCGATCCTGTTGCTCAACGAACCGGTGACGCCGCCATTGCTGGCGGCCGGGTTGCTGATGGCCTTGGGTGTATGGTTGCATCTGTCCGAGCGGCATGAGCATGGACACCGGCACGAAGCCCTTGAGCATACGCATGAGCATGTCCATGGGGAAAGCGATGACCACCATGACCATGATCACCCTGGGCTGGTGCTGCCCGGAACGCGCCATACCCATCGTCACCAGCACGCGCCGATCGAGCATACCCATTCCCACTTTCCCGATGCGCACCATCCGCACAAGCACTGAGAACAAGCAATGATCAAAACCGGTCTGCTGTTTTTTGCCACCGCGCTGGCCGAAATCATCGGCTGCTTCCTGCCTTACCTTTGGCTGCGCAAGGAGGGCTCGCCCTGGTTACTGCTGCCCGCAGCCATCAGCCTCGCTGTCTTCGTCTGGCTGCTGACCTTGCATCCAGCGGCGAGTGGCCGGGTCTATGCGGCTTACGGTGGTGTCTATGTTGCGACGGCACTGCTCTGGCTGCGCGTGGTTGATGGCGTAAAACTGTCTGCATTCGACTGGCTGGGGGCTGGAATTGCCCTGTTGGGTATGGGCATTATCGTGAGTGGCTGGAAGGCGGCCTGAATAAGGAGCTGATTCGAATAATGCATTTCCTTGACGATCAATCCAACAACCGTTAGATTGTCGTTATGAAAACCAAGCCCGCCAAATCTTACCTCTACGAACACGTCGCTCGCATCGGTAAAGCGCTGTCCAGCCCCAAGCGTCTGGAACTGCTCGAACTGCTCGCCCAAGGCGAAAAGCCCGTCGAAACCCTTGCTACTCAGGCTGATATTGATATGCGTCTGGCCAGTGCTCATCTGAAAGCACTGCGCGAAGCCCGTTTGGTCGAAACCCGGCGTGACGGCAAATACATCCACTACCGCCTGAGCGGCCCCGACGTCGCCCATCTGTGGGTCACGCTGCGCGAAACCGCCGAGGAACACCTCGTCGAACTGCGCGTTGCCCTTGAACAGATGGCCAGCGCACCGGACAGCCTCTGCTCGGAGAGCCGGGAAAGTCTGTTGCAAAAGGCCAAGCAGGGCGAAGTCATCGTCATTGATGTTCGCCCACCGGCTGAATACGAGGCCGGCCACCTGCCATTTGCCCGCTCCATGCCCTTGGGCGAACTGGAAAAACGGCTGGCCGATCTGCCGGCTGATTGCAGCATCGTTGCCTATTGTCGCGGACCGTTCTGTCTGATGTCCGACGAGGCCGTGAAGCTCTTACGCGCCAGGGGATACAGCGCCCAGAAAATTACCGACGGTGTCAGCGAATGGGCCGCTGGCGGTCTACCCATCGAAACCAGCAAAAACTGATACCTACCAACGGAGGAACCCCCATGAAATCATTGATCTCTGTCGTATCCGGCGTGCTCATCACCTTTTCCGTCAGTGCTACCGATGTCTCGATGGTAGTGCCTGGAGCCAAGGATGCCGACGGCCGTGATTGCCAACACCTACCGCGTGCCGATTCAACTCTTGCCGTCTAGCCTGGCCCCTGGGCTTCCCGCGCCCGCCGTGTTCTACGGTACCCAGTTGATCGTTGCCGATGGCAAGGATTTCAACGGTGCCGCCAGTTACCAGATCATCGCCGATGTGCTGGACATGGAAAGTGTCCCAAAGCAGAGCAAATCCGGCTTGCTATACCAAGACACCGTTCGCAAGGACTTCGATGCGCTGAAAGCCACCATCAAGGCGGGTGGCAAATAGTTTTCCGTTACATCAACCAGGGAGATAGACCATGAACACGTTATTCGTCCTCAACGATGCGCCCTATGGGACAGAACGCAGCTACAACGCCCTGCGGCTGGCACGGGGGGCCAGAAGGTTCCCGAAGGCTATTACAACGCCGGCGACATGGTGCGTATGGTAGGCGGTGAGGTCTGTCTGTGTGGCACCTGCATGGATGCTCGCGGTATGACGCCGGACCAGGTGGTCGAAGGCGCCCGGCGCAGCACTTTGAAGGAACTCGCCGAGTGGACTGCCGCGGCGGACAAGGTGCTGGTTTTCTGATTGATCGATTGGGCAGTCTGGCACGCAAAAGCGACCAAGACTGCCTTGGAAACAGGCATTTTATGAAATTTACCCCCTTGAGATTTCAGTCGGCATTGGCGGCTGGTGGGCTGGCATTGATGCCTTTTGTGCTCATGCAATTCACCTTTCCACGGCATGGAAAGCTCATCAGTGTCGATGACTTGGCCGGTCGGTTCGATCTAGCGACACTGTTTTTGGTTGGGGTCATGCTGGTCAGTACCCTGTTGCATTTCTATCTGGTCGTCAAGCTGTCGCGGGAGTTCATGCAATGGCGCAAATCCGGTGACGACATGCCGACATTCCTCGCTGACCCCGCAATCAATGTTGGCATTTTCTCGCCCGTCGTAGCGCTCGGCATGACGGTCAATGTTGTGCTCGGCCCGGTGGCTTTTTTCTTGCCCGGCTTTTCAGCGGCAGTGCCTTCATTGCTCAGCCTGGGTATCTACCCTTATGCCTTGCTCTTCCTACTCCTCCTGTACATGACAGTCGCCCTCGGCAAGACTTGGCTATTTCGTGATGGCAAGCCGATCACCTTCAACTACAACTGGCTGCTCGACGTATTCGCCTGGGGGATGGTCGCGCTGGCCGGATCTGGCGTCACCATGACCGCCACTGACCCGCAAGTCACATTGGCCGGCAGCATTCTGACCTTATGCGCCATCAGCATTGGCCTCTTCATTTACGGGATCAAGGGCATTTATCTGATTGTTGCCCAGATGACCCACGGTAATACCCCGGCCGATCCACTCAAACCGGCGCACTTCGTTGTCGTGCCGATTAACTGCCTGTTTGCGATCTCGATTTACAAGATCGCGGCTTACACGAAGACCGCGCTGGGGATCGACATCACTTCACTCGCCTTCGCCTCAGTGGTCATTCTGTTTTCCCTGTCGCTATTCTGGATCGCACTGTGCAGCGTTGCCTTTCGGGATTGGTTTCGCTACCAATTTCCCAAGCCGGATTTCTATCCGGCGCAGTGGGGCTTGGTTTGTGTCCTGGTTGGCTTGGAAGTATTGGCGATTTACAACCATGTCAGCTACTACCCGTCGATCCTGTTTCTTGGCTTCTCATACCTGAGCATTGCCGTGGCCTGTGCCGTTTATGCATTCGTTTTCCTGAAATTTAGCGGCTTCATCAAGCCGGCACCTGCCACTGCCTGAACAGGCAAACCGAATTCAACAAACCAAACCTTAAAGGAGACAATACATGTCCAATAACAAGACCCATGGCCTCGCTACCCGAGCCATTCATGGCCATAGTGCCCGCGATGCTCATGGCAGCCCCCATATCCCGATTTACAACACCACGACATTCGCCTTTCCCTCTACTGCTGACCTACTTGATGTGGTTGATGGCAGAAAGCCCGGCAGTCTCTATACCCGTTACGGGCTGAATCCGAGTATTTTTGCCCTGGAGGAAACGCTGGCCGGATTGGAGAATGCCGAGATGGCCTGGGCTTTCTGCTCGGGGATGGCGGCGGAAACTGCACTGTTCCTTACCCACGGACGCGAAGGCGTCGTCTGCATTGGTGATGCCTATGGCGGCACGCTGGAACTGCTGGCCAGCCAGTTGCCGATGCTCGGGATCAAGACCCACCTGATACTCGGTAGCGAGATTGATCAATTGGATGCTTTGCTTGCTGAAGGCGCCAAACTGGTTTTCTTCGAGACGCCGACCAATCCGATGCTGGAACTGCTCGACATCCGTGCCATCGCCGCCATTGCCCATGCGCATGGCGCCAAGGTGGCGGTGGACAACACCTTCGCCTCACCGGTCAATCAGCGCCCGCTCGAACTCGGTGCCGATTTTGTCGTGCATAGCGCTACCAAGTATTTGGGTGGCCACAGCGACCTGACGGCCGGCACGCTGATGGGCAGTAAGGCCGACCTAATGCCGGTCTGGAACTGGCGCAAAAACCTTGGTTCGATGATCGCACCGGAAATTGCTTCGCTCCTTTCGCGTAGCCTGCGCACGCTGGTTGCCCGCGTGCAGCAACAGAACGCTACTGCCCAGACAGTGGCGGAAGCCATGCTTAAACATCCGAAGATCGCCCGCGTCTATTATCCGGGGCTGCCGGAGTTTCCCGGTCATGCGCTGGCGTGTGAACAGATGCACGGTTTCGGTGGCATGGTCAGCATCGACATCACGGGGACGGGCGACGATGCCACCCGCGTCGCGGACCGTTTGCGTCTATTTGCCCTGGCGCCGAGCCTGGGTGGTGCCGAAAGCCTGGTGACACAACCTTGTACGACTACCCATCACGGACTGGCTCCGGAAGAACGCCAACGACGCGGCATCTCGGATGCCATGCTGCGTTTGTCCGTCGGCCTCGAAGATGCGGCCGACCTGATCGCCGATCTGGAACAGGCGCTGGGATGAAGGGGATGTCAGACGTGGCCGGGGGGGAACATGAAAGGACGTGAAAGCGGCATGCCGGAGGAGGCTTACTGGGCAACATTTTTCGACCCGGAAGCGGCTCTCGACCAACTGCTGATCCTGGGCAACTCCCTCGGTCACACCGTAGAGTTTGGTTGTGGGTTCGGCACCTTTACCCTGCCGGCGGCCCGGCGAACGACGGGCATCGTCACCGCCCTCGACATCGAACCGGAGATGGTCGAGGCAGTACGGCAAAAAGCCGATGTTGAGAAACTCGACAATATCCGGCCTGAAGTACGGGATTTCGTTGCCGACGGCACCGGGCTGGAAAACGCTTCGCAAGCTCATGCCATGATCTTCAACCTGTTGCATCTGGAGAACCCGGTGGCCTTGCTGCGTGAAGCGCATCGCGTGCTTGACGCCGGTGGGGTGCTCTCGGTGATCCATTGGCGTAGCGACATTGCTACGCCGCGCGGCCCATCGCTGGAGATTCGGCCAACTCCAGAACAATGCCAGGCATGGATGCAGGAGGCCGGCTTCAAGGCGATCCAAAGCGTTGATCTGCAGGCCAGTTGCCCCTATCACTTCGGCTTGCTCGGCCAGCGCTGAATCAGTTTTACCCCAACGCAATCAAAAAAGGAGACAAATCATGTCAATCAAGCTGCTCCGCGCCGGTCTGCTGGCGCTCGTCGTACTTTCTGCACCGGCCATCGCCGACAACCGCGAAGAAGCGGTCAAGGCGATGGAGGAATACCTAGATTTTGTCGATTACGGCGGCGCCACCATGTTCCCGGAGCAGATCCCGCGTGAAGACTGGAAACGTTTTCACATCATCGATGCCCGCGACAAGGATCAATACGCGAAGGAGCACATTCCCGGCGCGGTCAATCTTGAATGGCGCCAGGTGATCGCGCAGCGTCAGTCGATTCCCAAGGACAAACCGGTGCTGATTTACTGCAACACCGGCAGCCTGTCGGCCCAGGCTGGTTTTGCATTACGTCTTGCCGGTTACGACAACGTGCGGATTCTGCAAGGTGGCTTTGCCGAGTGGAAAGCCAAGGGCGGGCTGGATGCCGCCAGCAAGGCAACTTCAGCGGCAAAGCATTAATCCTGCTATTTACCAGAGAGGCAGAAGGCCTCTCTGGTAATAAAACACTCAACCGCGCATCCACGGCCCACGACGGTCGAATACCTTGCGTTGCTCGGGTGTCAGCACCTCGTACAGTCCTTTCATGGCCTTGCTGACTTCCTCAAAACTGCGCTCACGTTCCTTGGCGAACTTGCTGGCCATATCCATGCGCTCGGGCATCGTTTTGGCGGAATCCGATTTTTCGTCAAACATCTCGCCCATCCGTTTGGCCTGCGCTTCCACCGACCCCGCAAAGGCATTCCAGGGTTTTTCCTGATCGGCTTGCAGTTTCAGTGATTTTTTGAGCATCTCCATTTGATTGCTCGCCATTTCCTCCGGTGAAAAAGCCGCATGGCGCGGGCCACCCCAGCCATGCCCCATCATCATGCCCGGGCCGTGATTTGAGTAACCCGGTCCAAAATTGCCGCCACCACAACCGCCGGGGCCACCGGCCAGCGCGACAGAGGCAGAGATAAGTGAAACACCGGTCACACCGGCAAGGATCAGATTGCGAATAGAGGTTTTCATGGAAGTCTCCTGCGCTACGTAATTGCCACATGGCGAAACGAAGTTTGAGCGCCAGATGTAAGCAAGTTATGTCCAGACAGAGGGCTTTTGGTGAGCTACGGTGACAAGCTTCGCTTTGACACACTGTGTTACCAAGTCGCCCGGACAGGCCATCGCGCAATCCCGAAAATGTACTCACACCAATTTTCGGGAGATTTCCATGCAAGCCTTTCGCTACACCAAGCCCCAGGTCGCCGTTCATTGGCTGGCCGCTGCGCTGATCGCCTTCCTGCTCGTTACCGGCACGCTGGTCCTGGCTGATTTGCCGAACACCGTCGAGAAAATTGGCAACCTGCGGATTCACATGATGCTCGGCGGCCTGGCTGGCTTACTGATCATCAGCCGTATCGTCATGCGCCGCCGCTTCCCGGCACCACCAGCCCTGGCCGGGCACAAGCTGGCTCTGGCCGGACATCTGGCGCTCAACCTGATCATCCTGCTGATGGTCTTCAGCGGCGTCATGCTCGGCTTGCAAAGCGGTGCCTTTGATGCGGTGTTTGGCAGTGGCGTCTTGCCCGAAGACTTCAAGCAATTCACCCCGCGCAAGATTCACGGGCTGGCTTCGCGTCTGGCCATGGGGCTGATTGCCTTGCATGTGCTGGCCGCGCTTTGGCATCAGTTCATCGTCAAGGACGGGCTGCTCACGCGGATGCGTTTTGGTGGCCGATAAGCCGCAGTCTCTATCAACAGCGAGTGCCTTGATGAAAAAATTCTCGATGAATCGCAAACAGGCCATAGGTCTGGCGTTGCTCGTACTCATTGCTGTTGTCGCCGTCATGGTGCTGCGTGGCGGTGGCTCCGGCTCGGTACAGGTCAGTACGGCGCAAGTCATGCGTGGCGAACTAAGCCAGACGCTGTTCGGCATCGGCGTCGTTGAAGCCCAGCGCAATATTCTGGTTGGCCCGACAGTCGCCGGACGTGTCGCCAAGGTGTATGTCGAACAAGGCGCCCTGGTTGAAGCCGGCACCCTGCTGGCCGAAATGGACCCGGTGGATTTGAACGAGCGCCTGACAGCTAGTCGTCAGGCCACGCTGCGCGCCAAATCTGCGGTCGCGGCTAGCCAGGCGCAAGCGCAGGAAGCGGAGAGCCGGCTGGCAACCGCCGGGGCCAACGCCAAGCGCTATGCCTCACTGCGCGAACGTGGTTTTGTCAGTACCGAGGCTGAGCGCAACAAGGGTCACGAAGCACGCGCCGCCGTGGCAGCCCTGCACGCCAGTCAGGCCAATATCGGCGTTTCCGGTGCCGATGCCGCCCGCCTGGCCGCAGAAGCAGCGGCGCTGGAAAAGCAGTTGGCCAATACCAGACTGATTTCCCCGGTCACCGGGGTGGTTATCAGCCGCGATGTCGAGCCGGGTAGCACGGCGGTCGCCGGGCAGGCGGTCTTGCGTCTGGCCGAGAAAGATTCGCTGTGGCTACGCGTGCGCATCGACCAGGGGCGCTCGGCTGGCCTAGCCATCGGCCTGCCGGCAATCATCAAACTGCGCAGCCGTCCGGGTGAGCGCTTCAGCGGCAAGTTGGCACGCATTGAACAGTTGTCCGATGCGGTCACTGAAGAACGTTTGGTCATGGTCGCTTTTGATCAACCTCCGGCTGATCTGACGCTCAATGAAATGGCCGAGGTCGCTCTCTCCTTGCCAACGCGCAGCAACGCCTTGACCATGCCGCCGGCCGCGCTGGTCAGGCAGGCCGGTCAAACCGGCGTCTTTACGGTGGAAGGTGGCCGCGCCCGATTCGTTACGGTCAACGTCGGAATTCGCACCGAAAATGGGGTCGAGATTCTCGACGGTCTGGCCGAAGGCACGCAGGTCGTCACGCAAAAGGCCAAGCCGTTGGTTGATGGCGATAGGCTGCGCGTCAGCAGTGATAGCGGAGCGCGGCCATGATCAATCTGGCTGGTCGCGACATCGGCCATCATCTCGGGCGCTTTGTCTTTACCGGCATTGGCCTCGGGCTGCTGATCGGAGTCACGCTAACCATGGCCGGCGTTTATCGCGGCATGGTCTCCGACGGCCAGGCGGTAATTGCCGCTTCGGGGGCCGATCTCTGGGTGGTGCAGAAAGATACGCTGGGCCCCTGGGCCGAACCCTCTTCGCTACGTGATGATGTGTATCGCACGCTCGCCGTCCTGCCGGGCGTCGTCGAAGCCGCCAACGTGGCTTACCTGACCATGCAGGTGCCGGTCAAAGGCAAGGATGTGCGGGTCATGCTGGCCGGCATAGAGCCGGGCGCACTGGGTGAACCGGCGCAAATCGTCAGCGGGCGGCCCTTGTTGAACAGCCATTACGAAGCGGTGGCCGATCAGGCAACCGGGCTGAGTGTCGGCGACAGCGTCAGCATTCGTCGCCATGACTACACCGTGGTTGGCCTGACGCGCCGCGCCACGTCATCCTCCGGCGACCCGATGCTGTTCATTCCGCTGAAAGATGCGCAGGAAGTCCAGTTTCTCAAGGACAACGACAGTCTGATCGCCGAGCGCGCACGTACTGCAGCCAACCCGTTGCTCAACCGCCCCGGTGTACCGGGCCTGCTCGATGCCGTGCTGGCCAGTCAGACCACCAGCCACAACGTCAATGCGGTGCTGATCCGCCTTTCGCCCGGCTATCCCGCTGACGAAGTCAAGGCTGAGATCGGCCGCTGGAAGCATCTGACTGCCTGGACGCGCGCCGATATGGAAGACATTCTGATCGCCAAACTGATCGCCACCTCGGCCAAACAGATCGGTATGTTCCTGGTGATTCTCGCTATCGTCAGCGCCGCCATCGTCGCTTTCATCATCTACACCATGACCCTCAACAAGCAGCGCGAAATCGCCGTCCTCAAACTGATCGGCGCCCGCGATAGCAGCATCGCGCTGATGATCCTGCAACAGGCAATCGCCCTCGGGCTGATCGGCTACGCGGTGGGTCAGGTGTCAGCCACGTTGTGGGCTCCGTTTTTCCCGAAGACCGTGCTGCTCGAATCGGGCGATGCCCTGCGCGGGCTGGTCGTCACGCTGGTGGTTTGCGCCTTGGCCAGCGTGCTGGCGATCCGCGCTGCCTTGCGCGTCGATCCGGCCGATGCGATTGGAGGCTGAGATGAGCACAAACAACGAATCGGTCGCCATCCGTCTCTCCGGCCTGACCAAAACCTATGGCAGTGGCGAGAATGCGGTGCACGCCCTGCGTGGTGTCGATATGACCATCCAACGCGGCGAAGTCGTCGGCCTGGTCGGCCCCAGCGGTTCCGGCAAGAGCACCTTTCGACGTTACCGACAACGTGGCGCTATTGCCTATGCTGGCCGGGCGGCCGAACGACGAAGCGCGCCAGCGCGCCCGCGAATTGATCGAAGCGCTCGATGTCAGTCACCGCGCCGGGGTGCGGGTAAACATGCTCTCCGGTGGCGAACAGCAGCGCGTCGCCATCGCCCGCTCACTGGTCAATCAGCCACCGGTCATTTTGGCTGATGAGCCAACCGCGCCGCTCGACTCAACCCGCGCCCTCGCCGTCATGCGCATCCTCAACCAGATGGCACAACGCTATGGCGCAGCGATCATCGTCGTCACCCATGACGAAAAAATCATCCCGACCTTCAAGCGCATTTATCACATCCGCGACGGGCGCACCGAAGAAGAGGCCGGTGAGGGTCGTGAAATTCCGGAAGAAGCCTGATCATCATGAAAAATTTTCGCTCCCTCACCCTCGCTGCTACCTTTTGCCTGATCGGCAGCACGCAAGCCGCTGACCTACGCTCGGTTTATCAGGACGCGCTCGCCCACGATGCCCAATACGCTGCCGCCCAGGCCGCCTTGCTGGCCGGACGGGAAAAGCTGCCGCAGGGTCGCGCCGGCCTGCTGCCCAGCATCGCCTTGAGCGGCAACAGCACCTGGAACGAAACTGACGTTACCCGCAGCGTTGCCGGTGCACCGACCTTGCCGATCAACTACAACACCAATGGCTGGACACTCTCTCTAACGCAGCCCCTGTTCCGCTGGCAAAACTGGGTCAGCTACCAGCAATCTGAACTCTCGGTCGCGCTCGCCGAGGCGCAGTTCGCTGCCGCCAAGATGGATCTGGTCCTGCGCAGTGCGCAAGCCTATTTCGATGTTTTGCTAGCCGAGCATTCGCTAAGCACCACGCAGGCGCAAAAGGCCTCCATTGGCGAACAGTTGGCCGCCGCCAAACTGAATTTCGATGTCGGCACGGCGACCATCACCGACACCCATGAAGCACAAGCCCGCCTCGATCTGGCCCTGGCGCAGGAGATTGCTGCGGTCAACGACCTGGAAGTCAAGAAATTTGCCCTGCAAACCCTGACCGGCAAAGGTCACGAAAAGCTGAAGCCCTGGCGTCGCCAGGTAACATTGAACGCGCCCCAACCCAACGACATGAATGCCTGGGTAGCGCTGGCCGAGAGCGATGCGACCAGCGTACGCATCGCCCAGGCCAACCTGGAAATTGCCCGGCGTGAAGTCGACAAACAGCGCGCGGGACATTATCCGACGCTCGATCTGGTTGTCAGCCGTGGCCACAACGCCCTGGGCTATAGCGCCACCACACAATCCGGCCTCGAAACGGAGTCGACCGCAATCGGCATTCAGCTCTCACTGCCGATCTTCTCCGGCGGGGCTGCTTCTTCCAAACAGCGTGAGTCCAGTGCCTTGCAGAACAAAGCCGGGGCCGATCTCGACGGTGCCAAACGCACCGCCGCCTTGACTGCCCGCCAGACTTATCTCGGCCTCAGCTCGGGCTTGCAGCAAGTCCGCGCCTACGAGGCCGCATTGATCTCTTCAAACTCGGCACTGGCCGCCAACCAGTTGGGCTATGAAGTCGGCACGCGGATCAATATTGATGTGCTCAATGCCCAAAGCCAGTTGTACGACACCACGCAAAAACTGGCCCGCGCCCGTTTCGACAGCTTGATGGCACTGCTCCGTCTGAAGCAGGCCGTGGGTACGCTGAGCGAAGACGATATCGTGGCCCTGAACGCCCATTTGGAATGAGGATCAGGTAGGCTATTTATCATGAGTACCAATCAAGAACATTTGCTGATCGTTGATGACGACAAGGAAATCCGTAATCTGCTGACCGAGTATCTGGAGCAAGCAGGCTATCGGGTCAGTGCGGTTGGCGACGGCAAAGCTATGCGCCGCGCACTAGAAGCTAACCGCATTGACCTGGTCATTCTCGACCTGATGCTGCCGGGTGAAGATGGTTTAACGCTGTGCCGTGAATTACGCGGCAAAACCAACCTGCCGGTGCTGATGTTGACCGCGCGTGGCGATGAAGTGGATCGCATCATCGGCCTTGAAATGGGCGCCGACGATTACCTCGCCAAGCCCTTCAACCCGCGCGAGTTGCTTGCCCGCATCAAGAGCGTGGTGCGCCGCGCCCAGGCGCTGCCGACCAATATGGAAACCGATAAGGTGCACACCCTGCGCTTCGCTGGCTGGACCCTTGATGTCGCCACGCGCAATGTCACGGCTGCGGATGGTTTGGTCGTGCCGCTATCCGGCGCCGAATATCGTCTGCTGCGGGTCTTTCTTGATCATCCACAGCGCGTACTGGCCCGTGAACAATTGCTAGAACTGGCCAACGGACGCGAGGCCATTCTGTTTGACCGCAGCATTGACGTGCTGGTTGGGCGGCTACGCAAACGCCTGCGCGATGACAGCCGCGAACCATCCCTGATCAAGACCGTGCGTGGCGAGGGTTACGTACTGGCGGCATCGGTGGAGAGCGAGGCGTGAGATTGCTGCCACGCTCCTTGTTCGGCCGTCTCATTCTCTTGATGGCCGGGGGACTCGTCCTGGCCCAACTGATTGGCGCCGCCATGCACATGGCCGAACGCCAGCGGATGATCAGCACTACGATCAATGCCGAGTTCGCCCAGCGTGTCGCAGCAGTATATCGCGCTGTCGATAACCAGCCGCCCGCAGAACGTTCCCGACTGGTTCAATTGCTCAGTTCTCCCCGCCAGCAACTGAGCATTGAATCCAGCACTCCAACGGTGCCAGAAAGTCATTTTGCGGATAGTGAATTTCTGCCCCGGGTGCGTCAGGCGCTTGGCATGGCGATTAGTTTGCAACCGGTGGTGATCCCCCGACCGGGCACGTTCTCCTTCGATCTCTACCTAAAGCTGACTTCAGGAGACTGGCTGCGCATCCGGGGTCAGGCCCCTCAGGAAATCATCGCCTTGCCGCTGCATCATTTCATGACGCTGGGCGTGATGTTGCTCATGGTCTTCGTGCTGGTCTGGCTCACGGTTCGCATGACGGTACGGCCGCTCACCGATTTCGCTCAGGCAGCCCGCGCTCTGGGCGATGACCTGAAGAGCCCTCCGCTGCCGGAAAATGGCCCGCTGGAAGTACGTGCGGCAGCCCAGGCATTCAACACCATGCAACAGCGCATCCGCACTAGCATTGAGGAGCGCGAACGCTTTCTCGCTGCGGTGTCGCACGACCTGAAAACACCGGTGACCCGCTTACGCCTGCGCAGCGAAATGCTCGACGATCCAGATCTGCGCGAGCGCTTCGTCCGCGACCTCGATGAAATGCAGGGCATGCTCGGCACAGCGCTCGACTTTCTACACGGCAAAGCGGTCGATGAAACCATTCAGCCGCTGGACCTGACGGCACTGCTGGAAAGCATGGTGGACGACTATGCGGAGATCGGCGAAATAGTCGGCCTGCAGGCGCCAGAATCCTTGCGTATTGAGGGTCGACCGCAGGCATTGCGTCGCGCCATCGGCAATCTGATCGACAACGGACTGAAGTATGGCGGCAAGGTAAGTATCGAAGTCGTCCAGGATGCCGAACGCTTACAGATCGCCATCGATGACGATGGACCCGGCCTACCGGAGGCTGAGTTGGAGCGGGTTTTTGAGCCATTCTATCGGCTGGAATCATCGCGTAGCCGCGAGACAGGCGGTGTTGGCCTGGGGTTGGCCATCGTCCGGCAGATTGCACGGGGACACGGCGGCAATGTGACGCTGGAAAATCTTGTCGGCGGCGGACTACGTGCGGTGCTATGGCTTCCGCTTGATAGGTAAAGCGACGGACTTACGCCATGGCCATTCCCCGAAGCTGGAGTTGATCTCCGGTTTCGTTTTTAGAAAATTGATCAAGACAAAAGACTGATATGAACAAGCTGATTGCCTTTGGCGAACACATCGATGGTTACGATATCCCTGTCCTCAACGAGCGGGAGGTGCGGGCAAGTGCCGGCATCCTGTTTTTTCTGGCACTGATTGCCTTCATGAATGCCTGGCTGGTTGGTGATTTTCGGTTCACCCGGGTGTTTGTCGTGGCCTTCCTGATCGACTTTAGCGTGCGGATTTTCATTAACCCGAAATACGCGCCAAGTTTGGTTATTGGCCGTTTGATGGTGCGGAAACAGCAGCCTGAATACGTTGGCGCCCCGCAAAAGCGATTTGCCTGGGCCATCGGCTGGACGCTGGCCTTGGCCATGCTGTTCCTGGTGGTCATCAACCGCGTCATCGGGCCGATCAATCTGATCATTTGCTCGACCTGCCTTCTGCTGATGTTCTTCGAAACAGCCTTCGGTATTTGCATCGGCTGCAAGATTTACAATCTCTTTAGCCGACGCCAGGCCCAACTATGCCCGGGCGGAGTTTGCGAAGTGCGGACCGCCCTGCCGATTGGCACAGCGCAGCTTGCGGTAACGGTGCTGTTTTTCCTGGCGATGGCGTTTATTGGTCGCGACTTGCTAAGCGATACCCGTGATGCCGAGTTTCTACAAAGCGAAGCGGCAACGACAACGGAGCAGGCCATCCCGGCCGGCAACGAATGCACGCCACCGGATTGGGCTGTCGCCATGGGCCACGCCGACAAGTGGAAACTGCACCACAACTGCAAATAGCCAGAAGGACGGGCGTCAAGGAAAGTCCTGCAGGGATTCGTGGCGATTGGCAGACGGAGGATGTTCAATCCGTGGTATTGGAGCGGTTAGGAAAACGTAACCCTTGATCATAGAGATTACGAACAGCGGCTAAGGGTAATTATGAAAAACCAATGGGGAAAGGGTTCGAGTTGCTGAGACGGCCTGGATGACATAGTTCGCTTGCATTCCATAATCTGCAATATGGGAGCTTTGTACAAGGCGAAAACGGTCAATTTAATTTCAGATGCCATAGCGTAGAAACATACCTTTCGTCGTATTTCAACATATTCGCTGGTAGCGAAATCCCTCCTATAAGAGCACCTTTCCCTGGAGACACGACAGCCAAGATTTCCTATCCTCCAGCCATATGCTCGTATGAGCAATACGCCGCCACTGTATAAAGGTCAGCGCCATGGTCACCGCCACACCGACGACTCACCAGCACGACATCGCACCTCCATCACGGGGAAACGACTTGCAAGATGTCATCGAAACGCGCCTATGGCTTGAGGAACATGACTGGCTCTATGGCCTGCTGCGCAGTCAAGGCAATATATCGCCCACCTTCCGTTTCCCCGATCTCATTAGTAGCTGCGTTTCGTTGGTCTTCACGCATCAGGATGCCTCCGCACGCATCTTTCAGTTTCTCTGGACCGAACTGGTGCTTCGCGCCCCTCTGACAGCACGCCGCCGCGAATCAATGTGGCGGCAGCAATACCAGTTGTTATTGGACCTGCAACGTTCCCCTGCCAACCGGCATCCCAATCCAAAGTTCCAACTCGACCAGTTGACGACGGCCTGTGTCGCTCTGTGCAGAGCATGGGACGAGTCCGGCGCGGACATCCTGCGGCAGGCACGTCACAACATGGCAACGCGTGCACATCATGAGCGGAAATCTCCACCTCGCTGATACCTACGCCCCCAACGTCGCACACCACCAGTTCTAGATCCGCACACTCACCTCGCCCGGCTACCCCTCGGACCAACCCGACCCTGACCCTGACCGTCAGTCTCCACCGACGGCCCAGACCTCCGTACCCACCGATCAGTGGGTCATTTCGGTCCCGTTGGAGAGTTGACTCATGCGTCTGCTGGCTGTTGCTCCCTTTGCTGCTCTTGCCATTCTGGCAACCAAGCCCAGTTGGGCCCTAGCCTGCTGGGAAGAAGTTGCCCAGCGCTATGGTGTGTCGGCGAACCTGCTCTACGCGATTGCCCGTGTCGAATCGAATCTGAATGCGAAAGCGGTTAACCGCACGCATGTACAGCGCACCGGTTCCTACGATATCGGCCTCATGCAGATCAACAGCGGCCATCTCTCAACCCTCGCACGCCACGGCATCCGTGAAACCGATCTCTTCGAGCCATGCACCAACATCCAGGTCGGCGCCTGGTTGCTGTCCGACCTGTTCTCTCGGCAGGGCGCGACGTGGGATACGGTCGGTGCCTACAATGCGGCCTGCTCTCAGCTCAAGGGCCAAGCCTGCACCAAAGCCCGCGCCCAATACGCCTGGCGGGTGTATCGCCAGTTGCCCACCCAACATAGCGGCCAACTCGCCGGAATAACAAAGAGGGGCAAACAGACGCCCCAAGGCGAGCCATTCGCCCTGATGTCGGTAAGGGTGGCGCCATGAAGGCTGCCCTTCTCAACTACCACAGGCTCGGCCTCATTGGGTGCTGCACCCTCCTGGCTGCATCGTGCAGCCTATTCCATAGCGCGTCGCCACAGGATCAAACAAAGAGCACTGGTGACGCTGCTCCCGGACAACTGGCTCAACTCGATTTCGGCCGCCAAGCAGCATTCGGACACTGCGTACCGCCAGCCTGCCCAACCCGCACACCTAAAACCCTCGCAACGGATTCCTCAGTTCGAACGGTTGTTCGCGCAGCACCCTCCTCCCCGGCCCAGTCCATCCCCTCTGAACCGCTCACCCCGCCCACATCACCAAAGACCGACACTTCGCGGACGATCATTGTCCAGTTTGGCCTCGGCAGCGCAAAGCTAAGCCCCGCTGCCCGTTCCAGCCTGAATGGGGCAATGAGCACCCTGCTGATTATCGGTCGCACCGACAACACCGGGCCGCTGGCCTTCAACGAATCGCTGGCCCTCGCCCGCGCTCTGGCGGTTCGCGACCACCTGCTCAGCGCCCACCCGAGGCTGATGCCCACGCTGAGCGTCAAGGCGCGCGGTGCGTGCTGTTTCATCGCCGCGAACGACACCCTGGCCGGCCGTACGCAGAACCGGCGGGTGGAGTTGGTCTTTGATCTGCGCGACAAGGTGCAGCCATGACACCTCAGCTTCAGTTGGCTGGCCTCCAACACCATTACCCGCCGAGCGCATGCGCTCTCACCCGCCGGCATGTCTATGCGCCCACCCGCCTTCCTACCCCCCATTCGTCATCACGCTTTTGTTCGGAGGTTCTCATGAACGCTACAGCCCCTGTTTTTTTCCCTAACCTTGCCGCTCGCAAGCCGATGAACCTTACCGTACTGCTGGCAATGATCGCCCTCGGTCTCGGCATGGCCTTTCCCGGTTACGCCCTGGACCTGGTGGCCTTCACCGGCATCACCGGGCCGCTTACTTCAGCCCTGACCCAGATCGCCGCACTCGGTCCGGGGATCAAGGCCCTGGTCGGCTTCGTCGGTTTTGTCGTCGCCCTCATTTCGCTGTCCGCACTGCGCAATTTCGGGCCGGTCCTGTTCTACATCGGGCTGGCCATCTTCGCCGCCGTGGGTCTGGTGATCGCCGGCGCGATCATGGGCGCGGTGATCTGAAACGCCGACATCGACATCCTGGAGTCCGATATGCAAGCAGACACCTATATCCCGCGGCGTCTCGATGACCAATGGAAGATCGGCTTCTGGGATGTCGATGTTTTTCGTCGGCTATATGTCCGGCAGCAAGACCTCGTTCGCCGTCTGCATGGCGGCGGGCATCTTCGTTTCACGCTGGATCTCCCGCCTCAAGGCCGACAAGCACCCGGCCTTCGCCATCCACTGGCTGTACTGGCACCTGCCGGCCAGTCCGCTAACTACGATGCGCGCCACACCACCGTCTCATATCCGCCGCATGGTCGGCTGAGCCAAGGAGAACAACCCATGGACTTCGAACGACTCAACGGCGACATCAAGGAAATGCGCCGCCGCAACCGCGGGCTCGGTCTCGCCGTCGGCGTCCTGTTCTGGGTCACCCGCGACAAGGCGAGCAGCGAATACCTCGAGCAGATGGGCAGTTTCATCGCCTGGCTGGTCCTCGACGTGACACCGGCCTCGATCGACTGGAAGAAGGAAATTCTGCTCGGCTACGTCGAACCGGAACAGTACGGCCCGCTGAAGACCCGCCAGGAAGTCGAAGCCGAACGCCTGAAGCGGATAAACGCCGCCACTGTCTTCGCACCCCAGCAACTGGTCCCCAGTGAAGAGGGACAAAGCGTCGTCATTCGTGGCCGCCTGCGCACCCTGGTCAATGGCTTCGAGACGGCCAACGACCTCAAGGCCTATCGGGTCGAGTTCAGCTATGCCGGCGCACGCATGCATCTGAAAAGTTTCAAGGAGGTAGCCAATGTCGGCAACTGATACGCACCAAGATATATCCCACCCAGTTCTCGAGCCGGCGCCACGGCGTGGCTGGACGATGAGCGCTGTTCAAGTCATCGCCTTTTTCGCCCTTTTCGCCGCCATCACGGCCCCGCCCGCCCAAGCACTGCAACTCGTCGAGGCCAGCGACGGCGCATCGGTCGAAGCCATCCTGTCGATCCGGGAGCCGACCCGCATCCGCATCGAAGGGGCGTCGATCACCGATGTCTTTGGCAATATCCACTCGAGCCAATGCGGCATGGCGGCGGCACTTCCCGCCAGCCCGGGCATGGCACCAGCCGGAACTGGTTCATCACCGATCAATCCGGCCGGCGAGATCGCCCTGACCTGCGACCGCGACAAGGGCGAAATCTACGTCCGTCCGGTCGGCGATTCGGCCAAACCGACCAATCTCTTCGTCGCATCAGCCAACGCCACCTACACGTTACTGCTACGCCGTTCGGATACGCCGGCCGACACCATCGTCATCCGCGACAGGACACCGAAGGCCTTGAAGCATGCGCCATCAGCCCCAGCCAGCCCGTCGCCCAACCAGGTACGGGCCATGAAGGCGCTGTTGGTGGCTATGGCTTCGGATCGGGTGCCGCCGGATATCCGGGTCGAAGAGACCCACGGCACGCTCCCGTTGTGGAACGAAGTACGATTTTCCCGGGTGCGCCAGTACGAGGGGCGCGGCCTGGTCGGCGAGAAATACCTGCTGCAAAACATCAGCGATGCTCCCATGGTGCTGGCCGAACCAGAATTCGACCGCGATCGGGGCAGCGTCACCGGTATCGCCGTCGAGCACCACAACCTTCGCCCTGGCGAGAGCACCAGCGTCTATGTGATCCGCCGCGGAGAAACGCCATGATTACGCCCCGT